>CAYQXM010000010.1:0-75445 GCA_964421295.1 uncultured Pirellulales bacterium | reverse complement strand
CCGATACGCGATGACGCCGTGGCTGACGGGCGGGCCCATCGTGCCGCCTTCGGCAACCATGAGATAGAACCAGCCCTTGCGGTAAGTCAGCTTCGGCCCTTCCGTATAAATGCCTTCGATCTCCCAGTCGTCGGGGATCGGCCAGTCGTCGCACACATTGAACGCTGGTCCGGTCAGGCTGAGGCCGTCGTCGGAAAGCGGGAAAACATAGTTCTTGGACATGAACAGGTAGCGTTTGCCGTCGGTGTCAACAACATGGGCCGGATCGATCAGCTCGTCGCCTTCGGGGGTTTGGCCAGCATAGCCCATGAGCAGGCAGAGCCCGATCACGACCAGGGCATAGTAGGCCGACATCGTGAGCTGAGTCATGTAATAGGTCTTGCCCGTCGCGGCCAATGCGACGTGTAGAGCGACGACCAATCCGGCCGCCGCAAGAACGGGCAGGTACATGCGCCAACGCATCAGGCCGTCCTCAGATTGCTGATCTCCCGTCGCCCGAACAGGCCGCTGGGACGAAAGACGAGGATCAGCAGCAAGACTACGATGGCCACGACTTCTTTGTAGGCGGCCGGAATCTGACTGACGACGAAGCTCTCCAGCAAGCCTAGAAACAGGCCGGCGACTACCGCACCCATCTGCGAGCCCAGGCCGCCGAGAATGGCGACGGTGAAACCCTTGATGGCCAGGGGGGCCCCCATGTCATACTGCGTCAGCGAAATGGGCGAGATGACGCAACCGGCCAGAGCGCCGAGACCGGCGCTGAGCACGAACGAAAGGGTCACCATCCGGCGGTCGTTGATGCCGCACAGGCGCGCCGCCATGCGGTCGTCGGCGCAGGCGCGCATGGCCTGCCCCGTGGTGGTATAGCGGAAGAAGAGCGTCAGCGCCGCCACCGATGCGGCGCTGACGCCGAGTACCCAGAGAACCTGTGGCGAGATGCCCGCGCCCAGGATGGTGACGGTCGCGTCGGACGCCCCCGTGAAGCTGGGCAGCGACCGGACCTTCTCGTCCCAGACGTGCAGCATACCCTCGCGCATCAGGATCGACAGGCCGATCGTGACGATGACCAGCCGGAGGACCGAAGCGTTGCGGACCGGGCGGATGAACACCAGCTCCACCAGGGCGCCGAGAACCATCGTGATGAGCACCGCCCCGAGAATCGCCACCGGCAGCGGCACGACCTGTGACAGGCTGATCGCCGTCATGGCGCCGACGATGACGAACTCGCCCTGGGCGAAGTTCACGATCCCCGTCGTGCAGTAGATAATGTTGAACCCGATCGCGACGATCGCGTACACGCTGCCGACGGTGATCCCGGAAAGAGCGTATTGAACGAACAGGGCGAAATTCATCGTGCTTCAGTCAGGTCTCTGTCATTTCTTCTCATAAAGAGCGAACTTCTGATCCTTGACCGTGAGCATTTCGAACGCGGTCATGTCCAGACCATTGTGGTCCTGGGCGGAGAAATTGAACGTCCCGGCGGTGCCGACGACGCCCTTGAGATTCTCGAGTGCGTCCCGGACCGCTTTTTTGTCGGCCGAGCCGGCTTTCTTGATCGCCTCGGTCAGGACCAGCAGGGCGTCGTAAGCGTGACCTCCGAACGTGCTGGCGTCTTCCTTGTACAGCTTCTCGTAATCGGTCTTGTACTCCACGAGGAGCTTCTTTTGCGGATGATTGTCGGGCAGGGTGTCGGCCACGAGCAGGCGACCGCACGGGAAGAGGGTCCCATTGGCGGCCTCGCCACTGCCCTGAATGTACTTGGCGTTGCCATAGCCGTGGCTCTGGAACAAGGGGACGTTCAGTTGAATCTGCTTCATGTTCTTGGCCACGATGCCCTGGGCCGGCTCGATGGACCAGTTGACGACCGCCTGCACATTGGCGCTCTTGACCTTGGTCAAC
The DNA here is from genome assembly GCA_964421295.1 of uncultured Pirellulales bacterium. Lineage (GTDB taxonomy): Bacteria > Planctomycetota > Phycisphaerae > Sedimentisphaerales > Anaerobacaceae > PLanc-01. The sequence continues at coordinate 73,546 of CAYQXM010000010.1, read as the reverse complement.
ACGCCGGTCAGATCGGTGGCTTCCTTCTCATAGACCTCGCTGATCGCGATCTCAATGCCGCTCGCCGGGGCCAGTTTCTCTAATTGGTCCTTTCCACCCGCGCCGAAACCCGTATTGCTCGTGATGACGCCAATCTTCTTGATCCCGAGCCCCTTCATCGTGTCGTAAATCCATTGGGCGGCCTGGCTGTCCTTCTGCGGGCTCTTGAAGACGTAGCTGGCCAGCGGGTTGACGATGCTTTCCGCCGCGGCGCAGGACACCAGAATCGTCTGATTCTCCTGGCAGAGGTTCTTGATGGCGTTGCTTTCACCGCTGGTCGAAGGGCCGACGATGGCGAGAACCTTGTCCTCTTCGATCAGTTGCTTCGCGAGCGAGATGGCCTTCTCCGGGCTGGCCGCGGAATCCTTGATAATCAATTCAACCTTCTGACCATTGATGCCGCCGGCGGCGTTGAGCTTATCGACGAACATTTTGGCCGTCTTTTCTTCGGGGCCGCCGAGGTTGGCCGCCGGGCCGGTGACGGCGAAGATGGCTCCCACCTTGATCGGCGGGGCGGTCTCAGTTCTCTTGCAGCCCGGCAGGATCAGGCCCAGTCCTGCGATCAAGAGGCCCAGCGTGAAAACCGCTGCGAATCGTCTTCCCATAGCTCCCGTCCTTTCTGATATTCACGGTCAAAGACTCCCCGCCGCCTGTCTCCACGGTGGAGATCCTGCATCACGGTTCGTTCCGGTCCAACAGAACGACTGCAATGCAAGCTGTGTCAAACGGCTTTGATATACGCATAGTCAGGCTGGGCCTGTCCGGGCTGTGGGCCAATCACGTATCGGCTGGTACACGGGCTGTCTTTTGCGAAGAATGCCACGGTGCACCTGCATCTCACGGGCCCCAGACCAATCCCACAGAATATCTTCCTGAGTTTACATAGTCAATACCGCTTGCGGTGGCATCGCACGAACATGCTCGTGCGATGCCGGGGCAGCCGTTCCGTCTTTCAGTGACCCGATCAGTTATGCGCGGTGCCGCGGGAACGATCCAACATATCCTTCAAAGCCTGGACCTTCTCGTCGGAGCCGACAAAAAGGTCGTCCGGGAAAGAGTAGTACTTGACGATTCCGTTCAGGATCTCGGTTCCCAGGTAGGAGTTGAGCCACATCCCGGCCAGGTACTGCAGGCGCAGGTTGCGGTCCGTGTTGATCTGGGCGTCCTTCGTCCATTCGTGCAAACGGGTGGCCTGACCGGCGTAGGTCGCGAACAGGTCGATGGGGGAGTTGAAGCCCGCGTCCTTCAGCGACTCGGCCACTCGCCCGTTGCCCCGCGCGTCAAAACGGTTCTGCATCTCGTCGAGATTGATGACGGTATCCCCAACCTGACCGAAGAGCACGGCATCGTAGCCTTCGCCACTGATGTCGTTGCTCCAGAGAATGCCGCTGGGGAAGACCTGAAAGAACGTCGAGATGAGGCTCTTGGCCGTGTCGGGATTGCTCTCGTACAGCGGCATCCAGAGAGCCATGATGCCGCCCGGATTGAGGTGCGCCTTGCACATTTCATAGTACTCGACCGTGTTCAGTGCGGCACAGCCCTTGACCCACGGATCGATGGGGTCGGAGGTGATGATGTCGAATTTCTCTTTCGTCGTGCGGATGAAGTGCCGGCCGTCATCGCAGACCACCGTCGTACGCTCGTCGCCCACGACGTTGTGGTTCTCCTTGGCGAAGCGGGGCGCCACATTCTTCGGGACGAGCGGCTCGATATCGCAGATCACGATGCGTTTGACGCTGTCGTAGGGGACAAACGATCCCGCGGTCACTCCCGCGCCGCACGCCACCACGAGAACGGACTGGGGGTTCTCGTGGACCAACGCCGTGACATGTCCCAGCATTCTCTGCAAGCGCATGTCCTGCGGATCGTTCGAGGCCTGGACTTTGCCCGCGCCGTGAAAACTCCGAACGCGGCCGGTCGTCTCGGTCACTGCGATCGAAACGTTCATCCCTTCCGCGGCGTAGACACAATAGATGTCGGGCTCGCCGCCGGAGCGGGGCACATCGTTTGCGTCCACGATCCCGGGAGCGAGCTTGCTGGCCCACGAGGCCACGTTTCGCCCATACGCGTTCAATCCCCAGGGAACCACGGGCACGCTCCAGGCGAGCAGAATGGCCACGGCCGGCACCAGGGCGAGCAAGATGATGGCCAGGATGCGTTTGAGGCTGCCGCCCGCCGGCCTCGGCCCCGGCACCCAAAGCATCGAGAAGAGGATCAAGAGTGTGCTGACGGCCGCGAGCACGATCATTACCTGTTGGCTGCCGTGCGTCCCGATGCGGGGAATCAGGATCATACTGAACGCGAGCGATCCGATGATGGCCCCGACGGTATTGGCGGCATAAACCCCGCCGACCAGCCGGCCGGGGTCCCGATCCCGGGAAGCCGCGGCGGCCAGTGCCAGGGGGAAACTTGCGCCCCAGAGGATGGCTCCCGGCAGGACGGCCCAGATCACACGCACCAGATCGAGCTGGAAATCGAACCACGGACTCTTGGAGTACGCCGGGTTCACCGGCCAATAGGGCAGTGACTGGCCCACCATGTAGGCCGTCCAGGCGATGGCGCCCATCAGCAGGAGCTGGCAGATACCCAGTGCCAGGCGCGGTCGCGGACTCTCGCGGGCGATCACTGAGCCGATGCTGCTGCCGATCCCCAGACCCGCCAGGAACACGGCCAGGATGATGGAGAACGTGTAGACGGTTCCACCCAGAAGCAGCGAGAGGATGCGTGTCCACGTGACCTCGGCGCCCAGGGCGGTCAGACCTGACAAACCGATGACGAGGTACACCATCGTGGATTTCGGGCTGTAGATTGCGGATGGCGGATTTGCGGACGGCGCCAGATCTGTCGCGGGTCCTCGCTGGGTGATCGTTGCCAACAACAAGGCGACAACCGCTACGATCACATCAAGCGCCACGGCTACGTACGTGGCGACGGCCATGTCGTGGACGCGCAGCAGATAGAAGCCCGCGACCAGGCACCCGAACACGGCCCCGGCGATGTTGCCGCCATAGAAGAAGCCGAGCCAGGAGACGCCGCGCGGAGTGGCCTCGACCCAGCGTGCGATCGCCGGGAGCGTGGCGCCCATCAGCAGCGTGGGCAGCAACAGGCACAGGGCGCACATCAGTCCGCGAAAAGCAATGCTGGCAAAGCCATGCCCCACGTGCGTGAGGTAGAGCTGATCGATGTAGGGCATGCCGTAGAGCAGCCCCAGGGCGCAGGCGGCGATGCCCAGTTCGAGCAGGGCGTACACGCGCAGGGGATGACGCTGGGGCGAGATCACCCGGGGGAGCAACAAACTCCCTAGGCACATGCCGCCCATGTAAGTCCCGAGCAGAACACCCAGCGACACGGCGGAGGAGCCGATCACCAGTTGGAGCATTTGCAGCCAGACGACTTCGTAGATCAGGGCCGCGCCGCCGCTGCCGACGAACAGCAACAGCAAGGCGGGCAGGTGCTTACCTAGCGGCGACGCATCCGATTCTCTGCGCAGACTCTGCGTGCCTGCGATCGGTTCTTCCCCAGTGAAACCCATAGATGTCCTTATGCCAATACCCCCTATAGACGCACGCCGGCAGCCACATGCGGCGGTCGGCTTCTACAAACAGCGGCCGATCATACCGGAATGGTGGAGTTCACGCCAGCGGAGGTTACTCCTGTCTACGGCAATCCTGTCGGAAGGGAAGCGTTGCGGTTGGGCGGCTCCGTGCCGAGCAGGTGGCGGACGAAGAAATCCTGCGTCCGCCGCTGGACGTAGGCGCGGGCATTGCCGGCGCCGTGGCCGCCATTGGGGACGACGAGCAGGTCGAAGTCCTTGCCGGCCCGGATGAGGGCGTCGGCGAAGCGGAGCGTGTTCTCGGGCGGCACATTCGTATCCAGCTCGCCTACGATCAGGAACAAGTTGCCCTGGAGCTTGGCCGCGTTCTCAATGTTGGAGGACGCCGCGTACCACGGGCCGACGGGGTAGCCCATCCATTGCTCGTTCCAGGAGGCCTTGTCCATGCGGTTGTCGTGACAGCCGCAGTTGGCCACGGCGGCCTTATAGAAGTCCGAGAAGAACAGCACCGCCCCGGCGGCGTTCTGTCCTCCGGCAGACGTGCCGTAGACGCCAACCCGTGCGGTGTCCATGTAGGGGTACTTCTGAGCGGCGGCCTTGATCCACTTGATGCGGTCGGGGAAGCCAGCGTCCTTGAGGTCGTGCCAGCAGATATCGTGGAATGCCTTGGAGCGGTTGGCCGTGCCCATGCCGTCGATCTTGACGACGATGAAGCCCAGGTCGGTGAACGAACTGTAGCGGTTCATCGGGCTGAACGTCTTGGGAACGAACGAGTCGTGCGGACCGGCGTAAATGTCCTCCAGGATTGGGTACTTCTTGTTCGGATCGAGATTCTTCGGCCGGACGATGAAGCCCCAGATGTCGGTCGTGTCGTCACGTCCCTTGGCGACGAACACTTCCGGCGGCTCCCACCCGCCGGCCTTCAGGTCCGTGATGTCCGCCTCCTCGAGCTTGCAGACCAGCTTGCCATCCGCGACCCGCCGCAGCTCGTTCACGGGGGCCATATCCACGCGCGAATACGTGTCGATCAGGTACTTCTCGTCGGGCGAGTAACGGACGGTGTGATTGCCGTTGCCCTCGGTCAGGGCGACGAATCCCGTGCCGTCGAAGTTCACGCGGTAATGGTGAATCAGGTAGGGGTCCTGATCGGGATTCCGGCCGCAGCCGCGGAACCAGAGCTGTCGCTTGGCCTCGTCCACGCGCGTGATATCCCGCACGACCCACGGACCCTTGGTGATTTGCTTCATGCCGCCCTGCACCGCGTCGATGAGATACAGATGCTTCCAGCCGTCGCGCTCCGAGGTGTAGAGGATCTCCTTGTTGCCCTCGGTGTAGTAGATGAGAGAGCCATACGTCGTGTTGATGAAGGTATCCATTTTGTCGTCGAGGAGGGTCTGGGTTTTGCCCGTCCCGGCATCGACCTTGAAGACGCGAAACCTTTGGTGCCCCCGATCGGTCTTCTGAAAGAGGAACCACTTGCCGTCCGCACTCCAACGCGGCTTGGGCGGCCCATAGAAGTCGACCGGCTCCGCCTCCACTTTGGTACCCTTGCGGCTGTCCGCGTCGAATACCCACAACTCATAACTGGTATACGAATCTCCGGGCAGGGGATAAGCTCGTTCGCGGAGTTTCGCCCGACCGCCCTCCGGCGGGGTCGATTGGATCATGTAGACGGATTTCGGCACGGCCGGCTTGATTCGCGACGCGACAATCGTCTGCGAATCCGGTGCCCAGTACAACATGCCGTACGGATTGGCTGGCGTGCCGTCCTGTGTCACTGGCGCCTCTTTGCCGTCGCCGCTGCGCAGCACGATGTTGCCGTCCTTGATGGCAGCGGTCCATTTCCCGTCGGGAGAAGGGCTGTCGTAAAAGAGCGGCGGGTCCTTGGCCAGATTCGTGCCATCGGCCTCGGTCTCGGGCGTGACCTCCTCGAACTGCCGGGGCCGTGCCGGTGGCGGCGTCTCGGTCGATGCTGTCGATGGCACGCCGGCCCGGGAGACCTCGTAGGTCGTCAGGTCGCACTGCCAGGGCGTGCGGCTTACCTGGAAAGTGAGGGTCTTCAGATCGTCGCTGAACACGATGCTGTCGAAGGGCAACCGATCCGCCTGATACTCCGCACCGGCGGCTCTGCTCAACGCGGCCACGAGTTTCGTGTGATCAAAGGCTGGCTGCCGTGTGCCTTTCTCGGCGTCCACCAGGATAAATTCGGAGGCTCCGGCCCGCAGCAGGTTGCGGTACCAGAAGCGCGTGTTCTGCGCGAACCAGTTCGGCGTGACCTGGGCTTTGAGCACCCGACTGTCGCCCATTCCTCCACGCCCCATGCGTTGAGGTGCCGCGTGCAGAGCGCCTACCAATACCATTGTGACTAACGTACTCGTTACGAATCCAATACGCATAAGTCTCTCCAAATGCGATCACCACAGAACGAAGGGCAGCTTGTCATTGTCGAAGTACATGCGATAGGCCAGCGATTCGATCGCGGCGTAGAAGGGCAGGAACTGCGCCCGGACGGTCGTGCCGTCGGGTGGCTGCATCCGGAACCAGCCGGGCTGATTGGCGGGGACGAACCACTTGTTCAGATCCTCGTCGCTTTCGGGCAGCTTGAACACCGGCTCATGCGCGTTGCCTTCCTGCACGAGCACGACCGGTCCCCGCACGATGGCGATGCGGTGGGGATGCCAACGATCGACCGGCTGGAACCGCAGACGCAGCGGGATCGTGACTTCCACTTTGTCGCCCGGGGCCCACGTGCGCTGGAGGACCGCCCAGGTTCCCGGCTTGCACTCGGCGTTGGCCGGTGTGCCGTTGATCTTGAGGGACATGTCGTTGCACCAGCCGGGCACGCGGAGCTTCAGGGCGAACGCCGCACTCTGCTTGAGATCCAGCGTCAGGGTGCTGGTCTCGGCTTCCGGATAGCGCGTGTCCTGTGTCACCTTGACCTCGCCCTCCGGCCGCTTCCACGTGACCTCGGACGGCAGATAAAGGCTGACGTACAGGCTGGACGCATCCTTATAGTAGATCTGATTGGGATAATCGGACACGGCCTGGCAGTACGTGCCGGAGCAGCAGGTGTACACGTCGCGGGCGTAGACCTTGACGCCGCCGGAGACGCGGTAATCGGCATAATAGAAATGCCGGCCGTTGTCTTTGATCGGCAGGATGCCGCCGATGCCGTTGTAGAGCAGCCGCTCGACCCAGTCGCCGTAGCGGGCCTCGCCTGTGAACTGGGTCAGGTAGCGTGACAGCTTGAACGCCGCCCACGAGCAGCAGGGGGTCTCGCAGGAGTTCTGGTGATACTCCAAAGCTTTGCCGAGGTTGCCGTTGTTGGGCATGATCCGCTCGGAGGGGCCGTAGCCGCCGGTGGCGTAACATTGGGTGTTCTGCAGGAAATCGTACGCGTTCCGGATGATCTTGAGATATTGCGCATCCCCCGTGACAGCATAGGCCACGGCCGCACTGCTGAACGTATTGACGTGACTGTAAGCATGGACGCCCCACGCGTCCGTCGGCTCGGCGGTGTCGGCGAACTTGTTCCAGTACGCCGGATACCGCCACACGTCGGCGAAGTCTTTGAACTTCGAGTTGCCTGTGAGCGGATAGGCACGATAGAGGTTCTCCGCGACGGTGTACCATTCCAGAGGTGTGCCCGAGTGCGCCTCCCAGGGTTTCGGAGCGGCAGGGGCCCGGGTGCGGTTGAAGGTCTTGCCCGCCCAATCGGTCACTTTCTCCAGCATCGCGATCGTGTCGGGATACCCGGCGTATAGCTGCATGTCGACGAGGCCGCCGACGAGCTTCTCGAACGGGTAGTGCATCATGCCGCAGTTGCCGTCGTCCTTGACGGTCTTGGCCCACTCGGTGAACAGACGCACAACCTTGTCGCGCATCTCAGCGTCGTTCAGCGCGCGTGACATGCGTGACATGCCGCTGAGCCATTGGCCGAACACGGTATTGCTGTTGCGGGCGCACCAGCCCCCGAGCGGCTTACCGGGCGCAGGCCGTCCCGCGGCGCGGCGATAGCCGTGCAGGATGTCGTCGTCGGAGACACCGAAGTAGAAGTCTCGCGCCGCCTGATACTGCTTCTGCCAGCGGCTCTCGCGGAGGCGCACGCCCTGATAATCGAAAGGTTCCACCTTAAGCCGGCCCGGCGGGGCAGGGGGCTGCGTCGGCGCTCCTTGAGTTACGTGCGCTGCAGCCCATGCCACGACCGGGACCGTCTTCAGGAAGCTTCGGCGGGACATCTCTGCCGTCATGAATCACCTCACATACGAATCTCTGTCGGACTTCCGGCGAATGTCACCGTTCGCCTGTTCTGCTCTCCGGCGACGCGGACTTCGAGCGTTCGTTGGCCAGGGAGCAGCATACGCGAGCCGTCGACCAGCCGCAGGCGCAACGTGCGCTCCGCGTCGCGCCAGCTCATCTCGATACGCATCCACGCGCCCTTGCGATAGTCGAAGGTCTTGCCGTCGTCCTCATAGACGCTCCCCTGGCCGTCGGCGCCGGGATAGACGACGAGGCTCAGCGGGGCGTCGACCGGTTCGTCCACGTACTGCCTGATCGGCCCGAACGGCAGAATCGCCCCCGCGCGGACGTGCAGCGGCATCGTCTCCAGATCCACTTTGCGCTCGATTTCGCGGCCGCCCTCCAGTAGAGACGCAAGATTCTGCGTGTCCACCTGCCAGAAGTCGTACCACTTGCCACGCGGCAGATAGAGCTTGCGAGCGGTGGCCCCCTTTTCCGTGACGGGGGAGACGAGAATGTCACGCCCCCAGAGATACTGGTCCCCACGGGCGACGGCGGCGGGGTCGTCGGGGTAGTGCAGCCAAAGCGCCCGCATGAGGGGCAGGCCCGTGTCATAACATTCCTTCACGGCGGTGTAGAGGTAGGGCAGCAGGCGGTAACGCAGCTCCAGGTACTTCTTCAGGATCGGTTCGACCTGCGGGTTGTTCAACTCCTTCGGGTTGGGATTGAACGACTCGACCTCGCGCGGGCCGCCGTCGCCGCCGTTCCAGCCCCAGGGCAGACGCAGATGCCAGTTGCGGCCATGCGCGCGGAAGCACGGGCAGAACGCCCCGAACTGGAACCAGCGCACGTGGAGCTCGCCGGTGTACTCGGCGGTCGGGATGAAGCCGCCGATATCCGTGCCCCAGTAGGGAATGCCGGAAAGACCGGCGTTAATCGCGACCCACACGTGATTGCGGAGCGTTTCCCAGCGGGAGTGAACGTCGCCCGACCAGAGAAACGCCGCATAGCGCTGCATGCCGGCATAGCCATTGCGATGCAGAGCGTACGGCCGCTCGTTCGGCCGGTACAGTTGCATGCCTTCCCAGTACATGCGGATGCGGTTGAGACGCGACGGGGCGTCGTAGCCGTCACCCTGGTCGGGCCACCAGCCATCGACCCCGAGATCGACCAACGGCTTATGGTAGGGCCAATAGCACGGGACACTGCGATCGGCCGGCCAGCGATTGTCCGGCGTGCGGCCGCTGGGACCGGCGTTCTTGGGATCGCACGGCTCGTTCACCGTGCCGGTCAGACGCCGCCCTTCGATGACGGTGTGCAGGACGACCTTGTAGTGCTGGCCGTGCAGCGCATCGATAGCGGCCTTGGGATCGGGGAACGTCTCTTTCTTCCACGTGAATTCGCCGTTGCGCGTGTTCCAGCCGGAGGGGCAGAATTCCGTGCCCAGGTAGATCAGCGCGTCGCAGGGGAGTTTCTTCTGACGCATCGTACGCGCGACGCTCATGATCTCGTCCGGTCCCGCCAGGGTCCGGTGTGACTGCATGTAGCCGAGCGTCCAGAGGGCCGGCATTTCGGCCGGGCCTGTAATCCTCGCGTACTCACGCATAATTTCGGCCGGGCTCGATGAGGACGTAACGTAGACGTCCAGAGGCAGGCTCTCCCCGGACGGAGCGAATTTGCCCTCTGTGCCGGTGAAATCGAAGGTGCCCAGCGGCTGATGGATGAACATGCCCCAGCCGTCGGTGCCGACAAGCCATTGAATCGGCACGCGGCCGCCGTGCGTGCCCAGCCGATAACCGGCCTGGCCGCTGCGCATGGAGTGGGCCGTGCCTTTGCGATCGAACTGGGGCCCGCCCTGTCCGAGGCCCAGCAGGGGACCTTGGCCCAGCAGGAAAGACATCCCTCCCGCGTCGGCGCTGAGCACGAGTCGCTGCACGGGCCGGCCGCTGTCCGTTTCAATGTGCAATGTCGGCGGCGCCGCCGTGAACCGGACGACAAGATTGCGGGCACGTACAAGCCCTGTGTCACGCGTGCGGCGCCGCTCCTGTATCTGTCCTGCGCCGTCGCGGCCCAGGGCGCCGTCCACGGAAACCGTGACGGTGCGGCCGCTCTCGATCGGGAGCACGGTCAAGCGAACCGTCAACGGGCTTAGCGTCGAGACGACTATCTCTACAGGTTTGCCGGCGATGGTAACCCCCTCCGGCTCACCCGCGATCACGTCCGTGGCCAGAATGGCAGCGGCTCCGGCCGCACCGAGTCGCTTCAATACCTCTCGGCGGGACAAGTGTTGGGGCGAATTGGCGGATCTGTGCTCATGGGTCTCGGGCTGCATGTCCGTTCCCTTTGCCAGGCGTGTCACTGTTCTTGCTCATCGTTGGTAGATCATAAGATGCTCGTCGCACAAGTCAAGACGAGGAGAGGTGGACGGGCACGCTCCCGTCAAAGCGATCCGGCGGTTGCGCCAACAAACGAAGAAAAGTTTGAAGAATCCCACGGAACATTCCGCCATGCGGGTGAATCCTTATCAGCAGCGGGTGGGCTAGTGGCGCTGAGGCCAGCCAGTCTTCTGTGACCCGCTGGGGTGTAACGCTTTGCTGCCGCTGCAACGAGAAGGCGACGCAAAATGGTTAAAGAAAAACGCAAGATAGCATTTGCTGGAAAGGGCTGAACTGATAAGATTCTTGTAGACGACGAGTTTGCGTACTCAGCGTATTGAGTGTAAGTTTTCATAAGCAGGTGGCCGTCAAACGTGGTCGGGTTGTAAGGGGGGGTAGCGCCGCCCGGTTTTCGAAGGAGATTCTAAGATGCGAAACGTCCGGAAAACGAATGTTAAGAGAATCAGCCGTATGGGGCGGCGGGGATTTACGCTGATCGAGTTGCTCGTCGTAATCGCGATCATCGCGATCCTCATGGGCATTCTCATGCCGGCGTTGGCAAAGGTCCGGGAGCAGGCGCGCCGGCAATCGTGCCAGAGCCGTGTCGGTCAACACGTGCTGGCGATGACGATGTACGCCGACACGAATAACGGCATGCTGCCCAAGGGTTACTCGGCTGGCTGGCTGCAGGACATATCTTGCGGCACGGTTAACTTCATGCTCAAGACCGGTTTGACTCGCAAGATGTTCTATTGTCCGTCCAACCCCACTACGCTCAGGTATAATGACTACTACTGGATGTTCAATAACTCGAACTGGGATGGTTCGAAGTTCACCAGCGAAAGCGGCTACATCGTATCCGGATACTGCTATATCCTGGCTGCTAACGGGCGGACAGAAGATCAAATCACCAAGTACATGAAAGACCCCGTCAAGAAGATATGGTGCGCGAAGGTCACCGAGAAGATGCCGGCCTACCGGGAATTGGTGATGGATTCCATCATGGGCACGGCGGCGTCGACAAAGAAATGGGGATACGAGTTCACCAAAATAACGGCGGGCGGTCTCTACTCCCAGCATCAGATATACGACAGGACCAGTCACGTCAACGGCAAGGACGAACCGGTTGGCCAGAATATCGGTTTCCTCGATGGTCACACGGAGTGGCGGAGGTTCGAGCCTGAGACCAGGGCCGGCGACCAGGCCATTTCTCGGTTCGGTAATCCTGCGTACTTCTGGTAAGATCGATTCCATCCGATCTGATCTGACTCGATAAACAACGGCCTCCGGCGTCAAAGCCTACATCGGAGGCCGTTTCCTTTTGCGCGCAGAAAGGTAGAGAAGATTTGGTGTCAAATCCGAAGAGGCAACCGACAGCCGTCAACTGCACCAAGGTCGGCTGCGCTTCAGGCCGGCGAGGATCGCGCGGGTGATCTGGGCGTCGTCGGCGATCTCGAAGTCGAACATGCCGGCCAGGATGTGATCGGCGCCGTTCTCGAAGGCGTACTGAAAGGCGCTGCGGGGCGGGATGGCTCCGGCGGCCAGGACTTTGAACGCGATCCACGGCTTGGTGACTCCCTTCATCAGTTCCGTCGTCGCCTGGGGATCCTTGCACCAGTAACCCGGGACTTCGCTGATGGCGCCCTGCAATTGCTCGGCTTTGGGGGCCGTGGGGTAGTTGTGGTGGTGGAACGTCTTGACGTAGAAATCGGCGTCCACCTTGTTCTTCTCGCAGTAGTCGATCACGGCCAGATCGTGAGCGGCCACGCCGGCCGGCACCAGGCCGTGGATGCGGATCGCGTCGACGACACGGGCGATCATGTCACCATTGCCTTCGGCCAGAAATCGTTCCGCATGGACGCCATGGACATACATCGCGGAGACGCCGTCGTCCGCCAGCCGACGAATCTGTTCGGCGTAGAAGTCGATTTCGGCGGAATAGGGATCCGGCGCCACGATGCGCTGGATGCGTCCGCCATGCTGATTGATGTACTTCCTCACGATCGGCATGCCGCGCGGATCGTTGTGCATCATGATGGTGTTGATGCCATGCTGCTCGGCTGCCGCCATCGTCTCCACGATTTTGGCTTCGGTATTGTAGTGCAGGGCCAGCTCGTTGACATACGGCAGATCGCGGCAGTGTACGTAGTGTGTGATGTGATTGCAGCCCAGCACCAAGCGGCTCAGTTGCACCGAGCCGAACTTTCCCGTGATCTTACCTGTCGGGAAACCCGCTGTCTGTGAGGGGGTATTGCCTGAGGCTGGCGGCTTGGCGTCGGACGTCTGCGCCGAGGTGATGCGGGGAGCACCGAAGGCCATGGCACCGGCAGCGGAGGCGGCGAGCGAACCTTTGATGAACCGGCGGCGATTGATTTCCTGCGACATGGACGACCTCCTTTCACTGTAGCGGTCTGCCACGCATTCCCGCCCACCGGGGTGCGCGTCGCACTCGTTATGTCGGGTTGTCGGCGCAAGATGCTTGAGAGCAAATGCTGTACAAACTGGCTCCACAACATTTGCAAAAGCCGGAACGCGATGCGCGCGGCGTTACACCGCCTTGAGCGCGTCCACCTCGATTTCAAACAGCAGATCATCACGGCAGATATCGCTTTCCATCCTGACGGCCGGGAACGAGGGGATGCCCCGAGCGGCCCGGCAGGCGTCGAACAGCGGGGCCTCCGCGGCGCGCTTGATGTACACGATGGAGCGGGAGATATCCTCCCAGCGCATGCCTCTGGACGAGAGAATGGCCCCGACGACTTCCAGCGTCTTATCGATCTGACCCTTGGTATCGTCGAGGAAGATGGTCTTGCCACTCGGATCGATACTGGCCGTGCCGGAGATGTACAGGCGTCGGTGATCGGGCAGGGATAATTCCACCGCACGGCTGAACGAACTACCGTATTTGGTGGCCGAAGATTGCAGGGGAGAAGGAACGACGGAGGCGGTCGCTGCCCCCGATTTGGCTTCGAGGGCCAGGACGCCGGCCGTGAGCGCGGCACCCTTGGCATTGTGCCCGTCGATCCCGGTGCTGGCGGGAAGCAGACCATCGAAGACGTGTTTCTCTTCAAAGAACCGCGTGCGTGCGACGTTGAACTCGCGATACCAGGCGAGGATGTCGGCGTTGTAGAACCACGTGCGGATGACGTTCGAGAACTGCATTTGACCGCTTTGCAGGACGGTGTCCATCTGGCGGAGGATTTCGGAGGCCTGTGTTTCTGGTGCAGCCGATGCGTCCGTCGGCAACAGTCCAGCCAGCCGGCAGTAGCGGGCACAGGAGTCCTCAAACCAGCTTCCCACGACCCGGCGGGCATGGCGCAGGCGGTTGACCGTCGCCCCGGCGACGACCCATGCGTTCACGCCGCACAGACCATCGGTCCCGGTGCTCTCGATCCACGCGATGGGCACGCCACCCTTCTCTATGGCCTTGGCCATTCGCTCCCCGTGCTTACGGTCGGCGGGGCCCATCCCCACGGCTTCCAGGGAGACAACCTCGCCTCCGGTCTGGCGTATGGCGTCGCGCGTTCTCTGAAAAAGGGATTCGGAGGATTCCTGATGACGCGGGGTAACGGTGATGAAATACTCGCGGATCGAGTCCCTCAGAAGTGTGGTTACGAACAGATTGGGCTCGACCTGATTCTGAACTGTCGCCAACGCCTCTGCTCCTTGTTATAGTAACTATGCAATCGAACGGTCCTCTGGGCCGTCTACTATGTAGCATAGTTTATCAGGTTCGTGGGTCCGTTGCCACGCGCAATTTCGAAATGGCGAAAAGATGTTGAAAGCTTTGCTGGTTTCGGTCGCTGTTTTACTAACACCCCTCATGGCGGCCGGAGCGTCACAGCCGGGCCCGAACGTATTTGAGCGGGGCCCCGAATCCGGCCTTGCTTCCGCGGGAGGGAAGATCGATGAACTGGTCAGAGCCCGGCTGAAGGCATCAGGTATCGAGCCGGCGGCGTTGTGCTCGGATGCGGTGTTCGTCCGCCGGGCCTTCCTCGATGTCATTGGCACGCTCCCCACGGAGACTGAGGCCAGAGCTTTTCTGTCGGATCAGGAGCCGAACAAGCGGAGCATCCTCATCGACCGGCTGTTGGAGCGGAGCGAATTTGCGGATTACTGGGCGATGAAGTGGAGTGACCTGCTGCGGGTCAAGTCGGAGTTCCCCATCAACCTCTGGCCCAACGCCGTGCAGTCCTATCACCGTTGGATTCGCACGAGCATCAAGGAGAACCTGCCGTACGACCGGTTCGTCCGTCAGATGCTCACGGCCAACGGCAGCAACTTCCGCGTGCCCCAGGTCAATTTCTATCGGGCCGTGCAGAGCAAGGAGCCGCCGGCACTTGCCCAGGCTGTCGCACTGACCTTCATGGGAGTGCGGGCGGAGCAATGGCCTAAGGAGCAGTTGGCCGGCATGGCGGTCTTCTTCTCCCGGATCGACTACAAATCGACGCTGGAATGGAAAGAGGAAATCGTCTTCCCCGACCCGAACGAAATCGCCGCCGGGCCCCTGCAGGCGACGTTTCCGGATGGAACGACGGTACAGATCCGCTCCGATCAGGACCCGCGTGAGGTCTTTGCGGATTGGCTCCTGTCACCCAGGAATCCGTGGTTTGCCCGCAACATCGTCAATCGCATCTGGTCCTGGCTCCTGGGACGCGGCATTATTCACGAGCCGGACGACATTCGCCCGGACAATGCGCCGAGCAATCCGGAGCTGCTCGCCTTCCTGGAGCGGGAGCTGGTCGGGGCTCATTACGATCTGAAACACATTTACCGTCTCATTCTCAACTCGAACACCTACCAGCTTTCATGCATCCCGCGGAGCAGCGATCCGAACGCCGCGGTCCATTTCGCTTTCTACCCGCTACGCCGGCTGGAGGCCGAAGTGCTGATCGACGCCATCTGTCAGGTCACCGGCACGACGGAGGAGTACTCCAGTCCCATCCCCGAGCCGTTCACATTCATCCCGGACGGCGAGCGGTCGATCACGTTGGCCGATGCGAGCATCACGAGTTCCTTCCTGGAGACGTTCGGCCGGCCGCCGCGCGACACGGGGCTGGAATCGGAGCGCAACAACCGCTCGACGGCCGCGCAGCGACTGCACCTGCTCAACTCCAGCCACATTCAGCGCAAAATCGAACAGGGACCCAGGCTGCAAACGTTGTTTCAACGTCAGCGGTCCCGGGAGATCATAGATGGGCTGTACCTGACGATTCTCTCGCGTCCCCCGACGGACGAGGAATTGAAGACCGTGCAAACGTATTTCCCCGCCGCGGGAGCCAACCGCCGGGTGGCGGCCGTGGATCTGGCATGGGCTTTGATCAATAGTGCCGAGTTTCTTTATCGGCATTGACGCCGCGCATTTGGAAAGTGACTTGAGAATATGAACCAGGCGATCTCCAGACGAGAGTTGATGCGTCGCAGCTTTCTCGGCGCCGCCGGGCTTGCCCTGGCCGGCAGGTTGCCCGCGGGAGCGTCGATCGCAGCGCCGAAGGGTATCACTCCGGGGGGCAGGGCCAAGGCCGTCATCCAGATTTGGATGTGGGGCGGGCCGTCGCACCTGGACACGTTCGACCCCAAGCCCGAGGCGGGCTACGATTACTGCGGTCCCTTGAGTAAGCCCATTGCGACGAACGCCGATGGAATCGTGATTGGCGAACTGCTTCCTCTACTGGCCAAGCAGGCGGACAAGTACTCGATCATCCGCAGCATGACCCACGGCAACAACGGTCATGAGACGGCGGCCTATATGACGCAGACCGGCCGGGCGCCCGGCGGCAGGCTGGTCTTCCCGTGCGTCGGGGCCGTCGTGTCGGTGTTCAAAGGCTACAACGCCGGCTATACCGGCTTGATCCCGCCGTACGTCGTGTTGACCCAGCTCCAGGGACGTTTCTCCGAAGCGGGATTCCTGGGCGTGCGGTACAAACCCTTCGCCACGGGCGGCGACCCGGCTCAGGCACGGTTTGCCGTCGAGGGAGTGATCGCGCAGGGCATCACCGATCAGAGGCAGCGCGACCGCCGGGAGTTGCTGCACAAACTCGACGCCCTGGGCAGTGTCATGAAGGATGACCCAGGCGTGAAGGATTTGGCCGGTGGCGAGGAACAGGCCTACGAGCTGATCCTGGGCGATGCGGGCAAGGTGTTCGACCTGTCGCAGGAGAAGAATGAGGTGAGAGACAGTTACGGCCGGAACACCTTTGGGCAGTCCTGCCTGGTGGCCCGGCGGCTCGTCGAACGCGGCGTGCCCTATGTCACGATCAATTCGCAGGGCTGGGACACGCACAAGCAGCACTTCCAGGCCATGCGTCAGAAGCTGCCGCAACTCGATCAGGGCATGTCGACCCTGCTCCGCGATTTGTCGGAGCGGGGACTGCTGGACAGCACCATCGTCTGGTGGGGCGGTGAATTCGGGCGCACGCCGAAGGTTGATTGGAGCGCTCCCTGGAACGGCGGACGGGGCCACTATGGCAAGGTCTTCTGCTCGGTCGTGGCCGGCGGGGGATTCAAGGGAGGTCACGTCGTGGGAGCCTCGGACGCCAAGGGCGAAGAAGTCAAGGAGCGGCCCGTCTACCCGTGCGATCTGATCGGCAGCATGTACGAGCTGCTCGGCATCGATCCCGACGGCAAGCTGCCCAATTCCCAGGGCCTGGACGTCCGCGTGACACCCACCGCCGACGAAGGCGTGAAGATCGGCGGACGCCTCAAGGAGATCATGTGAGAGAGGACCGGACCATGGCGTGGAAATCCGAAGCACGAAATTCGAAATCCGCAACACGCGCAAAATCCGAAGCTCCCATGATCAAAACCCTGGAAGCCAAGCGCAGTTCGGTTTTGAATTTCGTGGTTCGATCATTGGGATTTGTTTGGAATTTCGGATTTCGGATTTCGAATTTCGGCTTGGTGGCAGTCCTGATTGTCATCCTCTCCTCTCCGTCGGCAGTGTATGCCCAGAATGCTCCGCGCGTAGGCTACGTCTATCCGGCTGGAGGACGGCAGGGGGAGACGTTCAGGGTCAGGGTGGGGGGGCAGTATCTCGCCAGCGTGATCAACACCTATGTTTCCGGTGCCGGTGTTCAGGTCACGATCCTCGAATATGACCGGCCTCTGCCGCAGCGACAGATCAATGCTCTGAACGAGAAGATACAGGGACTGCAGAAGCAGATCACGACGTTGAATGCACAGGTGCCGGAGTTGCAGAAGCAGGGGAAGGCGGCGGACGTCCTCAAGGAAATCGCGGCCCTGCGCGCGCAAATCACCGGGATTCGCGCGCAGATCGCCGCGTCCAGAAAGAGAATGATGAATCCCGTGCTATCTGAGTTCCTGACGCTGGAAGTCACGATCGCACCGGATGCGCCGCTCGGCACGCGCCAACTGCGCGTCGCGTCGGTGGCGGGACTCTCGAATCCGCTGGTCTTCTGCGTCGGCCAACTGCCGGAGTTCACGGAGGGTGAGCCGAACGACGGAGCCACCGATACCCAGATGAACATCACGCTTCCGGCTACGGTCAATGGCCAGATGCTCCCGAACGCCACGGATCGCCCGCAACAAGGCCGGCCGGGGCAGCAGTTCACCCCTGGCGATATCGATCAGTATCAGTTCCACGCCCGCAAGGGGCAGCCGTTGGTTGTCACCGTCAGCGCCCGGCAGCTGGTCCCGTATCTGGCCGATGCGGTGCCCGGCTGGTTCCAGGCGGTGGTGACGCTTTATGATGTCAGGGGCAAGGAACTGGCGTACGATGATGACTACCGCTTTCACCCGGATCCGGTCCTCCATTACCGCATTCCCGATGACGGCGACTACCTCGTCGAGATCAAGGACGCCCTCTACCGCGGGCGCGAGGATTTCGTTTACCGCCTCAGCATCGGGGAACTGCCGTACGTGACGGGTATCTTCCCGCTCGGAGGCCGGGCCGGGACGCAGACGGATGTGAACCTGGTTGGCTGGAACCTGCCGACGAACAAACTGACAGTGGATGCGAATTCACCATCCGCCATCCACCATCCGCAATTCATCAATTCCGTACCTTTCGCGGTGGATACGCTGCCCGAGATGGTAGAGACGCAAGATTTTGCGTCTCTACCTCAGGAAATGCAGGACGTCAATCTGCCCATCATCATCAACGGGCGCATCGACCGCAGCGACGATGTCGATGTGTTTCGTTTCGCAGGTCACGCCGGTGATGCCGTCGTGGTCGAGACCGTGGCACGCCGGCTCGACTCGCCGCTGGATTCCCTGCTCAGGTTGGTGGACCCCAACGGCCGGCAACTGGCGTTCAACGACGATCACGAGGACAAGGGTTCGGGCCTGGACACGCACCATGCAGATTCGTTCATTATGGCGACCCTGCCCACCGATGGGACTTACTTTGTTCAGGTGAGCGATGCCCAGCATCAGGGCGGCGCCGAATACGCCTACCGGCTGCGGATCAGTGCGCCTCGGCCGGACTTCGATCTGCGCGTCGCGCCCTCCGGGCTTGGCATCCGGGCCGGACAGACCGTGCCATTCAGCGTCTACGCATTGCGGAAAGATGGCTTTGCCGGGGAGATCAAACTCGCTTTGAAAGACGCTCCGGCGGGATTCACCCTGAAGGGCGGCACCATACAGGCCAACCAGGACAAGACCCAGGTGACTATGACGGCACCGCCGAATCCGCTGCCCGAACCGCTCAACTTATCTGTGGAAGGTCGCGCGACGATCGGGGGACGGCAGGTTGTTCACGCGGCCACGCCCGCGGATGACATGATGCAGGCTTTCGCCTACAGGCACCTGGTCCCTGCCCGGGAGTTGAAGGTTCTCGTGATGGACCGTCGCGGCGGCCAGCCCCCCCGGCTCCTCACGGCTCTGCCGCTGAAGGTGCCGACCGGCGGGACCGCCAGAGTCCGGGTGGATGTGCTTTCGCTCAGGTTTTTTGAAAATGTCCGATTTGAGTTGACCGATCCGCTGGATGGGATCGTCCTGCAAGACGTTGCGATGAACCCCCAGAACGCCGAGCTCGCGTTTCAGTTCGACGCCGAAAAAGTCAAATCCGGCACCAAGGGCAATCTGGTCGTCAGCGTTTCCGGCGAACGCACGCCGTTGAACGCCGATCAGCCCAAACCGGCCGCGAGACGCCGCATTTCGCTCGGTTCGCTCCAGGCCATGCCGTTCGAAATCGTCGAACCAAACCTGCCGTAGAGGCGAAATTGACCCCACCGCGCACAAGTCCGAAGCACCAGGAGACTTGAATCTTTGACCAGTTTGCGCGAAGATAGAGCGCAGAACCGTGGTCATGGCGATAAAGGACTGAACGCAAAGGAACACATGGACGGACGCGCAGGATTGTGGCAACGATGGATCGAGGAACTGAAGGGAACCTTCAATCCCGGATGGCTGGCCGGTGCGGCGGCGGCGACGCTGGGGGTGTTCGGGCTGACGCATATCCCGCAGGATGCGATTCCCAAGGTCTTGCAGGCCAACAAATTCGATAAGGTCGAGCACGTCGCAGCCTACGGAACAATCACCGTGCTCTACATGCTCGCTCTCAAGAGCCAAGAGGGAGACGACACGGCCGGACGGAAGAGACGCCGGCGGTGGGAACTCAGCAGATGGTTGAGCATGGCCGTGCTCATCGTGCTGGGCCTGGGAGCCATCGGTGCCGTCGATGAGTGGACGCAGCCCTATGTGAATCGCACGTGCAGCATCTGGGACTGGACGGCCAACATGGTCGGGATTGTCGGAGTCTGTGGATTCTTCCTGGTGAAACGGACTCTCGTCGATCCAGGGAAAGGACTGTCGACAGCGGGCGGAAAGGGGAACTCTCGATGAAAGTTGGAGTCGTAGGCGTTGGGTACGTGGGACTGGTGACGGCGGCGTGTTTTGCGGACTCGGGCACGGATGTGATCTGCGTGGACAGCGACGCCGGGAGGATCGCGGATCTGACGGCCGGAGTCATCCCCATCTATGAGCCGGGTCTGGCGGAGATCGTCAAACGCGCCACAGCTTCCGGCCGGCTGAAGTTCACGACCTCGCTGAAGGAGGCGGTCGATACATCGCTGTTGCTCTTTGTCGCTGTGGGAACGCCCAGCGCGGAGGACGGTTCCGCGGATATCTCGGCGGTGCTGCAGGTGGCCGAGGGCATCGCGGCATGTATGAGCGGGTACCGTATCGTCATCTGCAAGAGCACCGTTCCGGTGGGGACCCATAAGAAAGTCCGCGGCGTGATGGCGGCGAAGACCCAGCATCCGTTCGACTACGACAGTAACCCCGAGTTCCTCAAAGAAGGCTCGGCGGTGGATGATTTCACCAAGCCGGAGCGGGTGATCATCGGCACGACCGATCCCAAGGTGATGGAAATCATCCGGCAATTGTATTCGCCGTTTATGCGGCGGCGGGATCGGATGATCTTCATGGACCCGACCAGCGCCGAACTGACCAAGTACGCCGCCAACTGCATGCTGGCGACCCGTATCTCGTTCATGAATGAATTGAGTATGCTGTGCGACCGGGTCGGGGCGGACATCGAAGCGGTGCGGTCCGGCATCGGCAGTGACTCCCGCATCGGCAATGCGTTTCTGTTCGCCGGGATCGGCTTCGGCGGCAGTTGCTTCCCGAAAGACATTCGCGCCCTGATTCATACCGGGATCGAGCAGAACTGCCCCATGTCGCTCATGGAGGCGGCCTGGCAGGTCAATCAGCGTCAGCACCAGCGGTTCGCCGAGCAGGTCATCGAGTATTATCGGGGCACCGCCGGCCCGGCGACTCTGGCGACGTGGGGCCTGGCCTTCAAGGCCCGCACGGACGATGTCCGCGAATCGCCCGCCGTCTATTGTATCGAGGCATTCCTGGCGGCGGGAATGCACGTGCGCGTCTTCGATCCGGAGGCGATGGCGACGGCGCGGACCAGGCTGGGCGACAAGGTAGTCTATTGCCGCGACACGTACGAGACGCTGGAGGGGGCGGATGGGCTGGTCGTTCTGACGGATTGGCAGCAGTTCCGCAATCCGGACTTCGAGCTGATAGCCCGGCGGCTGCGGAAGGCGGTGTTGTTCGACGGCCGGAATCTCTACGATCCGGCCTACGTCAGGCGGATGGGCATCGAGTATCACGGTGTCGGCCGGTCCTCCTCCGTTCCCGAGGCTCTGGTCTGAACCTTCCCGTCAGGCGGTAACCCCCGTTGGGGGGGGCGGGTGTCAAAAATGAAAAAAATCTGGGAAATTCTTGTTGACATTATGGTGTAACAACCATAATCTGACGATAGATCTATTATGAGGTGCTCATTATGGAATCTTTGACGGGAAGACAGCAGCAGATTTTGGAATTCATCGTGGGCCGCTTGAAGGAAGGTGAGCCGCCCAGCCAGCGCCAGATCGCGGATCATTTCGGCCTGGCCCAGAACGCCGCCTATCAGCTGGTGAGCTATCTGCGGAAAAAGGGCTATCTCGTGGATGCCGGGGGGCACCGGGGGCTGCGCTTGTCCGAGGAGTACTTGGCCGAGGTGGAGCAGACGGATGGTCTGCCGATCGTGGGCCGGGTGGCGGCGGGCGAGCCGATTCTGGCCGAGCAGAATGTCGAAGGCTACATGAATGTCGGCAAGCTGTTCGGTCGGACGGAAGGGGCCTTTGTCCTCAGGGTCCGCGGCGACAGCATGGTCGATGAAGGCATCATGGATGGCGACTACGTCGTCGTGAAGGCGGCCTCGACGGTGAAAGATGGGCAGATCGGCGTGGTTTTGCTGAATGATGAAGCCACGGTCAAGCGAATCTCCGTGCAGAAAGACCGGATCGCCCTGAAGCCTGCCAATAAAGCGGCCGGGTACAAGACCCGCTACGTCAAGCGATCCGACAAAGACGTCCGCATCGTCGGCCGGGTCGTCGGCTGCGTCCGGACGGATATCAAATAGAAGCACGAAATTCGAATATCAAAATCCGAAATAAATTCAAATGACCAAAATCACAATGTTCCAAGCAACAAAGTGAGAAGCCTGTTTTGAGTTTTGGTCATTTGAGTATTCGTGCTTGTTTCGGATTTCGAACTTCGATATTCGGATTTCAGGTTTTGGGCTGTGGGTGAATGAACGATGGCTGGTCCCATTTACATTGGCATTGCCGGCTGGTCGTACCCCGATTGGGACGGAATCGTCTACACCGAGCCGAAGATCGACCAGCTGGTTTACGTCAGCGGGTTCGTTGACTGTATCGAAATCAACAGCACGTTCTATCGGCCGCCGTTCGAGAAGACGACCCGCTCCTGGGCCGACAGGACTGCGAACCGAGCAGATTTCTTCTTCACCGCCAAATTACATCAGAGTTTCACTCACGAGGGCAGAATCGATCCCGCCACGGTCCGGCAGTTTCATCAGGGTTTTGCCCCGTTGCTCGAAGCCGGCAGACTCCGGGACCTGCTGGCCCAGTTTCGCTACGATTTTCTGGACAGTCCCGATACCCGGCGGCATTTGACGAACATCGTCGCTCAATTCAAGGACGTTTTTCATCTGGTCGTGGAGTTGAGGCATAAATCCTGGGAAGCGCCGGACGCGCTGGGGTTTCTCGGAGGTCTCGGCGTCACCGTGGCCAATCTCGACTATCCGACCTCGACGCAATCATTCAATCTGCAACGCTGTACGGTCGGGTCGACGGGTTATCTGCGTATGCACGGCCGCAACGTCGAAAAGTGGTTCAGCAAGGCGGGGCGTGATGAAGTCTACAACTACTACTATAGCCCGCCGGAGCTGGCGGGAATCAAATCGCGACTCGACGAATTGGCCAAGGCTTTCCAGGCCGTGACGGTGATTGCCAACAATCATTACCGCGGGGCCGAGCTGGCCAACGCTCTCGAACTGAAAGCACTCGTCACCGGTCAAAAACAACGCGTACCGGCAGGACTTTTGAAGACGTACCCGAACCTGGCACGGATCGCCATATAACCGCAGGGGCGACACCCTGCGGCCAAATCCGAAATTCGAATATCGAAATTCGAAACAAGCACGAAACTCAAATGACCCAAATTCGAAGTATGTCTCTTAGCGTTTTGTTTGAGACATTGTGATTTTGGTCATTTGAATTTGTTTCGAATTTCGGATTTTGATATTCGGATTTGACAAGCAGTGTTCTTCCCACGTCATGAGTTGGGGCGGAGAAAGTATGCGCATCGCGGCGCTGAGCTGTCGGAGTTTCTACAGCCTCTTGCGAGGGGCGGTGCCGGTGTCGCGCTGGGTTCAGAAGGCGGCCGAGTACGGTTACGGCGCGGTCGCCCTGGCCGACGTCAACTCGATGGCGGGGGTGGTGGATTTGTGCCAAGCCGCCCGGTCGGTGGATGTTCGGCCGATCATTGGAGTCGAGATTCTCACCGATACGCAACGAGCGGTACTGCTGGCGGAGAATGTCGTGGGCTACGGGAATCTCTGCCGGATTACGACGGCGGTGCATCTCGATCCGCATTTCGATTTGATCGAGCAACTGCGGGCGGGCAGCCAGGGCGTTATCTGTATTTGCAGCCAGCCGCCGCTGCTGGAACGACTGAAAAGCTGCCTGGAGCCGGGGTATTTGTTTGCCGGGTGCAGCGATCCTAAAGATGTCGCGGCGGGGGTGCCGCCTGTCATCTGGTCGCATGCCGACTGGCTGGAGGCCGGGGATGTCGAATTGACCAAGCTCCTGTCACGAATTCGCAGTCTCGGTACGGAAGGGGCCGGTCCGCCGGATGACTATACTGCGGCTACGCTGATTCCGCCTTCGCAGATGGAGGACCGGTTCAAGGATTGCCGCGAGGCGATCCGCAATACCGACCGGCTTGTCGAACGCTGCGACTTTCAATTGCTGACGGGAAAGCCGATTCTGCCGCGCGTCAAGCTGCCCGCCGGGACGACCAGCGGCCGCGAACTGGCCCGGCTGTGCCATTTGGGACTGGCCCAGAAGTACAATCCTGTCAGCCGGGAAATCGTCAAACGCCTGGAGTACGAATTGGCGACCATCGGCAAGAACGGCTTCAACGACTACTTCCTGGTCGTACACGAGATCGTCAATTTCGCCAAACGAAGCCAAATTCCGGTGGAGGTGCGGGGGTCGGCCGCCGGGTCGCTGGTCTCGCACGTGCTGGGCTTCACGCGAGTCTGTCCCATCGAAAACCGCCTCTACTTCGAGCGTTTCATGAACCCCGGCCGGATCGATTGTCCCGACGTCGACATCGACCTGTGTTGGCGGAGGCGGGACGACGTCATCCGGTTCTGCTACGAGAACTGGGGCCCCGAGCATGTGGCGATGATCTGCAACGTCAACCGGTATCGGCTTCGCAGCGCCGTCCGGGACGTCGGCCGGGCCCTGGGTCTGGAGCCTGTTCAGATCAATCACCTGGCCCGCAGCGGCAAGATCAAGAAAACCTCGCCCGTTTACACGTTGACGCAGCGATTGGTGGGGATTCCCCGCCACTTGGGCGTGCATTGCGGCGGGATCGTCGTGACGCCGGGACCCGTGTGTTGTGTCGCGCCGCTGGAACGCGCCAACAAGGGCGTCGTCATCACCCAGTACGACAAGAACGCCGCCGAAGCGGTGGGCTTGGTGAAGATCGACCTGCTGGGCAATCGCGCCCTCTCGACTGTCAACGGCGCCATTCAGCTTCTCGCGTCTGGCCCCAAGTGTACCTACGCGAGCGTAGGCATGGCACCCGGATCTGGTGTGGACATATCCCCCGATATTTGTAGGGGCAGGCCTCTGTGCCTGCCCCAGGGCAACCACAGGGGGTTGCCCCTACCATATTCGACATTTGATCCGCAGGATGGGAAGACGGCGGCGATGCTCAGTGCGGGGGATGCGCTGGGGGTTTTTCAGAGCGAGTCGCCCGGCATGAGGCAACTGTTGCGCGGGTTGAAGGTGCGGAGCAAGAAGGATCTGGCGATTGCTCTGTCCCTGATCCGGCCGGGACCGGCTTCCGGCGGGATGAAAGCGGCGTTCATCGACCGGCACGTCCATGGCAAGTCCTTTTCCTATCTGCATCCCAAGCTCCAGACTCTGCTGGGCGATACCTACGGCGTGATGCTCTACCAGGAGGACGTGATGCGGATCGCGGTCGAGGTGGCGGGCTACACGATTGCCGACGCCGACCGATTCCGGTCCGAGGTCTCGAAAAAAGTCTCGGCGGTAAAGCTGCAACTACAGTATGAAGAATTTGTCCACGGCAAGGCCGAGCGGGCGGGCATCGACCGCGGGACCGCGGAGACGATCTGGGAGGAGATTCTGCGTTTCGCTGCGTATTCCTACTGCAAGGCCCACGCGACGGTCTACGCCAACATCGCCTGGGAGACGGCGTATCTGAAGGCCCATCATCCCCAGGAGTTCTATTGCTCGCTGTTCAATAACCATCACGGGATGTATCCGCTGCGGGTGTACGTGTGGGACGCGAAGCGGCACGGCGTTCGAATTCTGCCGCCGCACGTCAATGAGAGTGACATCGAGTGGACGATGCAGGGCCGGACCGTTCGAGCCGGGCTGAATATCATCAAGGGACTCAGCCTTGGCACGGCCGAAAGCCTGATCGCGCAGCGGCGGATCGGACCGTTCCAATCGCTCGACGATCTGCGGCGGCGCGTGGTGTTCCGCCGGCCCGAGCTGCAGAATCTCGTCCATGTCGGCGCCTGTGACGGCCTGGGGCCGACGCGGCCGGTGATGCTGAATCAATTGCTCGTGCCGCCGCAACACGATCAACTGATGCTATTCGATATCTACGAAGATCGATTTGCCAGGCGTTTGCCCGACTACGATCGTATCGCCCGGCTGAGAGCGGAGATGGAAGTCACGGAGATCCCATTCAGCCTGCACCCGGCCGTGCTGCTGCCGTCGGGCTACGCCTCGGCGACCGAGCTGGCCTCTTTGATCGGCAAGAAGGCTCGCGTGGCCGGCTTTGTCGCCACGGCCAGACGGGCCAAAACCAACGATGGACGCGTGATGGGTTTCGTCACGCTCGAAGACGCCACCGGCCTGGCGGAGATCAGTTTCTTCCCCGACCGGATTCAGCAATACCGGAGCATCTGCTCCTACGGCGGCCCGGTCTGGGTCGCCGGCAAAGTCACCGAGCACCTGGCCTCCGTCTCGGTAGACTGCATCGAGTGCGGCAAGGTGGCCTAGTTGCCGCCGACGCCGCCGCGGAAGACGAAGAAGACGGCGCCGAGGATGCACAACCCGGCCCAGAGGTAGTCCAGCCGGAGCGGCTGCTTCATGTAGAGGAAGGAAAACGGGACAAAAACCAACAGGGTGATAACTTCCTGGAGGATCTTGAGCTGCCCGAGATTCATGGTCGTGTACCCGATCCGGTTGGCGGGGACTTGGATCATATATTCGAAGAACGCGATCCCCCAGCTCACCATCGCCGCGATGATCCACGGCTTGGTCGCCAGGTTCTTCAGGTGGCCGTACCAGGCGAAGGTCATAAAGAAGTTGCTGCAAACCAGCATGAACGCCGTCAACATGATACGCATACTCAAAGTCCTTCCAAAGGGTTACTTCTATGAATCGGCGATATGAAAGCAGAAAATTGAGCATAAGGGAAGGACGTTGAATTGTCGGCCGCACGTGCATATAATCTGGCCTTTGGCAATTTCCGGTTTGAAGGCCCTTTGAGGATACCATAATGGCAAAGAAACAGAGAGTCGTATTGGCATATAGTGGCGGATTGGACACGAGCGTCATTCTGCCGTGGCTGAAAGAAACATACGGGTACGAGGTCATCGCGTTCGCGGCCGAGCTGGGCCAGGGCGACGAGCTCGAGGGGATCAAGAAGAAGGCCATGGCCAGCGGCGCGGTCAAGTGCGTGGTGAAGGACCTCCGCCATGAGTTCGTGGAAGAGTACCTGTGGCCCATGCTGAAATCCGGGGCGGTATACGAGAACGGCTATCTGCTCGGGACCAGTATCGCCCGGCCGCTGATCGCCAAGCACCAGGTCGAGGTGGCCCACGCCGAGAAGGCGGCCGGTGTCGCGCACGGCGCCACGGGCAAGGGCAACGACCAGGTCCGGTTCGAGATCACGTACATGGCGCTCGACCCGTCACTGCAGATCATCGCTCCGTGGAAGGACCCGAACTGGAAGCTGACCAGCCGCGAGGCGGCGGTGGATTACGCCAACGCGCACAATATTCCCATCGATCAGAGCAAGAAGAAGATCTATTCCCGTGACCGCAACCTGTGGCACATCAGCCACGAGGGCGCCGATCTCGAAGATCCGGCCAACGAGCCGAAGGATGACTTGTTCGTGATGTCGAACCCGGTTTCGAAGGCGCCGGACAAGGGCGAGTACGTGACCATCAGCTTCCACGAGGGCACCCCCGTGAAGCTGGACGGCCGGCTGACCAGCGGCGTCAAAATGATCGAGACGCTCAACCAGATGGGCGGCAAGCACGCCGTCGGCCAAGTGGACCTTGTCGAGAACCGCCTCGTCGGCATGAAGTCCCGCGGTGTCTATGAGACCCCGGGCGGCACGATCCTCATGACCGCGCACGCGGCCCTCGAAAGCCTGACCCTGGAACGGGAGACCGCACACTACAAGCAGCAGGTGGCCCTGAAATACGCCGAGTTGGTCTATTACGGCCTCTGGTTCACGCCGCTGCGCGAAGCGCTCGATGCCTTCATCAACGTGACCCAGCGGAACGTGACGGGCGACGTGACGGTGAAGCTCTTCAAAGGCCGCTGCACCATCGCCGGCATGACCAGTCCGAACAGTCTGTATCAGGCGAATCTGGCCAGCTTCAAGATGGGCGCGGAGTACGACCAGATGGACGCCAAGGGCTTCATCCGCCTGTTCGGCTTGCCCGCGAAGGTGGCCGGCATCGTGAATCGCAAAACGGCGAAAGAGTAATTGGCAGTGGAGGACTGATTATTTTCTGATCTTCCGAGAGGTTTTCGGACGAATAATCAGCTATCGGTAGTCCACAGTCAATCCAGGGAGGCTTTCGTGACGCCGCAGGAATGGATCATTGAGGCATTCGTCTTTGCGTTCGGATGCTGCATCGGCAGCTTTCTGAACGTCGTGATCTATCGCCTGCCCCGCGGCAAGTCCCTGGTGAGTCCGGGCTCGGCCTGTCCCAAGTGCGGCAAGTTCATCCGCTGGTACGACAACATCCCGCTGTTGTCCTGGCTGGAGCTCCGCGCCAAGTGTCGGTACTGCAAGAGCCCGATCTCGGCGCGGTACTTCGTGGTGGAGCTGCTGACGGGCTGTGTCTTCTTGGGCCTGTACTGGGTCTATTTTCATGCGAGCTTCCATCCGAGCACGACGGTCACAGGCGGGTGGCTCGTCTATGTTCTTCACGTGATTCTGATTGCCGCGTTCATCGCCGGATCGGGGATCGATCTGGAACTCTGGATCATTCCGCTGTCGATTTGCTGGCTGGTCACGGCAGTCGGTCTGATCGGTTCGACCGTGGCCGGTTATGTGATCGATCCAAAGGACATCAAGGATTTCATGCTGCTGCCGACGGCTACTCCGGCCACAGGATCTCTGGCTCTCGGCGCGGCGCTGGGGTTGGCGATATCGTTGATTCTGCTAAAGACCGGCGTGCTGAAGCGAAGCTATGAGCAGGTGGAAACCGGTGCCCACGAGGAGCAGGGCGGCAAGCCGGACGCCGGCGATCCGCATTTCAATCACCGTCTTGAAAGCCTGCGAGAGATCGTCTTCCTGGCCCCGATCATCATCCTCGCTATCATTGCCTACTACGCTATAGGACGCAGCGGAGGCACGAGTTGGTGGAAAAGTCTGCTTCAGGTCCCGGCGGCGGGGGGATTCTTCGGCAGCATGTTTGGCTACTTCGTGGGCTGCGCCACGATCTGGGTGATCCGGATTCTCGGCACGCTTGGATTTGGCAAGGAGGCGATGGGATTGGGCGATGTGCACCTGCTCGGCGCGGCCGGAGCGGTGATCGGACCTTGGATGGCCATTGTCGTGGCCGTTTTCGTCGCACCGTTCTCCGGTCTGGGATGGGCGGTCGTCCAAATGTTCTCCAAAAAAACTCACGAGATTCCCTATGGTCCCCACTTGTCAGTGGGCGTACTCTGCGTTATGATCGGCCACGATTGGATACTAACCCGTATTGCCTATCTTCTCCCGTGATAAGAGAGAAGGGCCGGGTGACATACAGCATACTACATGGAGGTATCAAGAAATGCGCGTTGCACGAACGAAAGTCATCATCCCGCTCGCCTGTGTTGTCGGTCTGTTTCTAGTCTCCGGTTGCGCGGACTATAAAAAGAAGTTCGACAACCTGAATGTCGAGCACCAGAATCTCCAGGGACGTTACGAGAACCTGGAAAAGACGAACCAGGACCTGTCCGACCGCATCTCGAAAGACCAGGAAGAGATCAATCGTCTCCAGCGGGAGATCGAGAATGCGAAGAAGGCCCCGGACGTGGCGACCGGATTCGAAGGGGAGAACGTGAAGTTCGATCCGCGGGCGGGGACCATCACGGTGACGGTCGAGCAGGCCCTGCTGTTCGATTCGGGCAAGGCGACGTTGAAAAGCGCCACTAGCAAGGAACTCGATCACATCATCTCCGTCGTGAAGCAGAAATACGCCGGCAAGGACATCGACGTCATCGGCAACACGGACACGGACCCGATCAATAAGACCAAGGATCAGTGGAAGGACAACTGGGATCTGTCCGCCCAGCGGGCGCTGGCCGTCCTCCGCTACATGGTCGACCACGGCATCCCGGACGAGCAGATCCGCGGCGTTGCCTGCGGGGCCGCTCAGCCCGTGGCGCCGAATACGACGAGTGCCAACAAGGCGAAGAACCGCCGCGTGGAAATCGTCGTCCATCTGCGTCAGCAGGCGAAAGGCACTGCCTGAACCGCAGGCCGGATAACGCGCAGCTCTCTTATCACCTGAATCAGGGAATCATGTGACGCCGCCCGGGGCCGAGCGCTCCGCGCGGCGTCATTTTATTTGCGGAGGCGGATGTCACTTCATCGGCTGCGGCCATGTCGTCAGACCGAGCAGGCGGGCGACCCTGGCGGACACCTCGGTATTGTCCAGGATCCCCGTGAAGGTCTGCGCGCCCGGCCCGAGGGCGTAGATCGGAACGGGTGTGGCCGTGTGGCCTTTCCCTCCCCAGGCGGCCTTGGCGTTCTGGCCGCTGACATTGCCGGAAGGGATGGCCAGGCCGCCGGTCTCGTGATCGGCCGTGACCAGGACGAGCGTGTGCCGGTCTTTGAGCGCGAACTCCACCGCGATTGCGATCGCCTGATCGAACAGCAGCATCTGCCGCACGCACCCGGCCGCGTCGTTTTTCGCAGCGGCCATGTCGATCTGGCTCCCCTCGATCATCAGGAAGAAGCCCCGTGTATTCTCTGCCGCACCCTGGCTGGCGGTGAGAAGTCCGAGTGCCTTTCGCGCCATGACCACCAACGGCGGTTCGGGCGTCAGCGTCGTCATGTGCCCCGGCGCGAAGAGACCGAGCACGTGAGACGCCTGAACATTCTGGAGTTCCTCGGCGGTCTCCACATAGGTGTAGCCCGCCTGCCTCGCTTCCTCGATCAGATTGCGTTTGTCCTTGCGGGGGCCGTTCGGCTCCGCTGACGCCAGGAAGAACTTGCGACCTCCACCCAGCAGCACGTTGATCTTGGCGGCGAGCAGTTGTTCGGCGATCAGATCTTCCGAACTCCGCGCCCGGACGTGGGAGGCGAACGCCGCCGGTGTGGCGTGCGTGATGTTGGATGTGACCACGAGTCCCGTCGCCATCCCTTTGGCCTGAGCGACTTCGAGAAGGGTCTCGTACCGGGTCCCATCCGGCGCTATCCCGATCATCTTGTTCCGTGTCTTGATGCCGCACGCCAGCGCCGTGGCCGCCGCGGCCGAGTCCGTGACGAGGTTGTCGGCCGAATGGGTGCGCACCAGCCCGCAGACGGGGAAACGCTCGATATTCAGCTTGCCTGAGGTCCCGACAGCCTTGACCCGGGCGAGAGTCACCTGGCCGAGCCCCATGCCGTCGCCGATCAGGAAGATGACATTCCGGACGTCCGTCCCTTCGATTTGCGGGTAGGGCTCGGTGCTGGCCGGGGGCTGGTAGAAACCGATGTCGTTGCCGTCGGGCTTGGGGGAAGCCTGACCTTCATTGTTCTGAGTCGCTGTCGCAAGAAGAGGGATGCAAAGAGCGATAAGAAGAGCAATCAGGGGGCGAGTGATACGGGGCCGCAAGGTGCGAAACATCGGTTCATTCTCCTGTGCCATCGTGATTCAGCCAACTCCACGCCTTGATACCGCCGTCTTCGTCGACGTTGAGGAACACGGCTCCATGAACAGACGTGTGCAACCGTTCCGGAATTGCGGGATTCGCCACGGTTTTGTGACCGCCCCGGCGACAACTGCACACGATGAAGCGAGAATCGATATGGGCAAGAAATCCCGGCTCCGCCGTCGTCAGGGAGCCGTGATGGGGGGCGGTGATCGCCTGGGCTCGCGCGGGCAGGCCCTGGGCCATGAGCCGGCGTTGAGCGAGCGCTTCGATATCCGAACACAGAAGCACTCCCGTGCCGTGGAACTGAATCAGGGAGACAACGGATCGATTGTTGTCACTCAAGTTGTGTGGGGCGGCCGACTCCGGCGGAGGCCACACGGTCTGAATGGTAGCGGCGCCGTCCTCCATGCTCCGGGGCAGCGGCTCGATCTCGTACCCTTTCTGGCGCAGGCAGTCCGCCAGCAGTCGCGGGGCGGGCTCGCGCGGGGCCGCGGCCAGAAAGGAGTCCGCGGCGTACAGGTGTCCGATGCGACAGTGTGCGGCGATCTCGGGGAGGCCGTTGATATGGTCGACATCGCCGTGACTGATGACGACGGCATCCAGCCGCGTGACCCCCGCGTAGTCGAGAAAGGGCACGACGATACGTGACCCGATGTCCCTTTTGTACATCGAGCCGGCGTCGAACAGCACGTTCCGCGTGCCCGGCAGTTGCACGAGGATGGCCTGGCCGTGTCCGACGTCCAGGCAGGTCACGCGCAGATCGTCGCGCTGCGTCCGCTGCCACTTGAGAACGCCGAGATGGCCCACCAGCAGCAGGAGAGCCGCCGCACAAATCCAGTGTTTCAGTCCGCTCCGTTTCAGCAGGCCGAACCGCCAGAACAGCACAAGTCCATAGTAGAGCACCACGATCCACAATGCCACGTGTCCCACCAGCACGAGATTGCTATCCGGTCCGGCCATGGCCCGGACCGCCACGATGAAAACGTGGGCCAGCGCCTGGGCCAGGTTGCCCAGGAACAGGCTGATCGTCGGCAGGAGGAAGGCCAGCAGTATTTGCAGAAACCCGACCATCATGAGGGCCCACACGAGAACAGACGTCAGGACCGTCCACAGGCTCGTCAGCGGCGTGATCGTGTAGAAATGGTAAAGCAGAATCCCGGCGCCGCCGATCCAGGCGGCCAGACCCGCCGCGAGCGCCAGCACCGCTCGATCGGTGACCCAGCGTGTGCGAGCCATCCCGCGCCGTCTGGTTTGGCCTTCCGCGTTCAGCCAGCGCGGCAAGAGACTGCGTACCGCGTTACGGATCGGATCGGTCAGGGCGAGCATCCCAGCCATGCAGCCGAAGGAGAGCTGCCATCCCGCGTCGAAGAGCTGGGTAGGTCGCACGAGCAACAGGATCAGCGCCGCCAGGCACAGACTGTTGATCAGCCGCACACGCCGGCGGGCGAGAATGGACGCACAATAAGCGAAGACGATGATGGCGGCCCGCACCGTCGGCGCCCGCGGCGGAACCACCATGAGGAAGACACACGCCGCGGCAATGCCCACCACCGCTCGCTGCGGCTTGGACAATCCCAAGCCACGGCAGACCCACCAGACCATCAGGATGAGCATGGCGAAATTCATGCCGGACAGGCTCACGAGGTGAAGGAGTCCGGTGCGGCGGAACGCCTCGTAGGTCTGGGGATCGATGGTCTGCCGACTGCCCAGCAGCAGGGCCTGAACGAGCCCGGCATCCGGGTCGTCGATGCGGGCGTCACCCAGCAGGGCCTGGGAGGCCAGTTGTGACATTCGACTTCGCAGGCGCGCCCTCCAGTCGGGCGGTGCGTGCCGATCCACCGTGATGGAGTCGCGGGAGGCCACCGCCGCACCGACGTGAACGTTGAGACGCGACAAGTGCCGGGCGACATCGAACTGCCCCGGATTCGAGGGCGGTGGGAATCGGTGCAGCCAGCACTCTACCGTGACATAGTCTCCTGCCTTCAGGTTGGGCGTGGGCTCGTCGACGCGCACGTGAATGGTGCCCCGCGCCGCGGCCCAGTCTTGTCCCACCTTCACCGTCCGGACGCTCATATAGAACCGACTGGGCGGATCGTCGAACACGAGGCGGCCGAAACACCAGTTGGGCTCGCCGATGTGGGGTTCCGTCACGACCCGGCCGCGCAGGGTGGCGAGCACCTGTTCCGCGCCGACCCGGTGTCGGATGTCATCGGGGCCCGCCGTACGGAAGGCGATCAGCCGGAGGGCGCCGAGGCACAGGAAACACAGTACGACGCCGCCCGCCAGCACAGGCGTTCGCCACCGGTCCGGCATCTTCCGGTAGCCGATCCCGACGCCCGCGGCGCAGAGGACCAGGACCGTCCCCCAGAAGGACAGGGACACTAGTGGTTGCACAACCTGCGGTCGAGACGATATGATCTCCTGGCCGATGATGCCGGCCATCAGACCCGCGGCGGGGAACAAAAGCGGGGCGGCTTCGACCGCCTGCGCGTACAGGCTGCGGCGATGGACTTCGGCGTCGATCCGGGCCAGTTTTCGTTTGATCTCGTCCATAACAACAAACGTATTCTATGATATGGAGCGCACAATGGATATAGAGTTGACCGCTTTTGACGCTCTCGAAATCGCGGAAAGAATCGAGCGCAACGGGGCCCGGTTCTACCGCCACGCCGCCGGCCTGTGCGGCGATCACCGCACGCAATCGCTGTTCGCCCAACTCGCCCAATGGGAGACTCAGCACCTGGAGATTTTCGGACAATTGAAGCAGCGCTACGCCGCCCGCCGCCCCGCGGACGTCGCCCACGCTCACGGTGACAAGACAAAAGCCACGCAAATGGCCGGCCTGGCCGTCTTCGGCATGCAGCCCGATCCCGCCGACGAACTCTCGGGCCGCGAAACCCGGGAGGATGTACTGCGACTGGCCCTCGAAAAGGAGAAGGACTCCGTCGTCTTCTACTCCGGCCTGAAGTCCTTCCTGACCGACCCCCACGACAGTGACGCCCTCGACGCCATCATTGCCGAAGAGCTGAAACACGTCCGCATCCTCACCGAGTCCCTGCAGGGGTGACTTGCCGTATGCACTGAGCCCCCGGCCGGCCCCGCCTGGGATCACCCCCAGGGTGGTGCCACCGCCATCCGACTATCCCGCTGCCCCCATCGACGGTCACACCGCCGTCCACCTCTGCGCCAACCGCACCCGCCACGCCCCCGTGACCGACGTTCAGGAATTGCGTACCACCCTAACCGCCCTCTCCCAAACCCCGTCCCCGCCTCGCTGACTCGGACTTGTTGGTTGTATGTGGCACCCCCGCCCCCCGGGGGTGTACCCCATTCCCCATCTGTCCGCGGCTGGACCGTAGGGGCGAATCATGATTCGCCCGATCCTGCTTATGAATAGTGGCGGGGTCCCGTGGTCATGCTTTCCCTTCGAGGCAGGCAGGCCCTTCCTCGTCAGGGCAGGCACAGGGGCCTGCCCCTACGGCATCTTGGGCCCATTTTCAATTTGCCTTTGGAGACCGCATTTTCTACAATGATTTTTGGTGGTTTGAGCGTGACGTGTCTGGAGGTTTGGAATCGACGATGGGCAGAGAGGGATGGCTGTCCCTGTTTTTCCATCCATGGGCACCGGTCCATGGATGGATGACGAAAGGAAGATTGTGTGTGACATAATACCCATCGCTATAATCAAGCGAGAGATAACGCGTCTGAAACGTCTCCACAGGAACCGGTCAATCGAAGAGGCGGAGATCGCAGAGCGTATCAAAATGTGCAAAGGTGGGCATGCGCCGCATGACGCCGCATGCCGAGTGCCGGAAGACGTCCTACATGAACTCGAGAAGCTGGACGAAGTTTTGCTGGACTCGGCCCGCGCGGGTAAGAGGATTATTGAGGAACAACTGAGGGCTAAGAATGAACAGCTCCGGGCTCTGCAGGTCAGGGAACAGCCGAAAAGAACACGATTGAAGGCTTCGAATGTAGATTCTGGGCCTACGGCCAGATGTACTGAGCGGGTGTATGTCGATGATATCGATAACTTCGCGAAGGTCCGTCGAATCCGCCCGGCGGCAGTAAGGCGATTCCTCGTGGGAGGCTTCCTTCGTATGTCCGAGAATGACGTTCAATTGGCTCTCGATGACATACTGAGCGTGCCGTTCCACAGGAATGACTGGGGCGGAGAGATTAACGATCTGTACACAACAAATGTGCGCCTGTCAGGAAAACGGACGGCTGCCGCCTTCTTGCTCAAAGGGCCGGGGATTGGTCGGAAGGAGTTGACCATTGCGGATTGTGGAAAACGCGGTGATCAGATCGTTCGACTATTTGAGGCACCAGCGGATCTTTTTGTTGTGCAATACATCGGACCTGTTGGTGACTACGTGATTAGTGACGTGGCGTCCAAGATAGCCAGCCTGCGGGCCTTGCGCAGGAACCGGTACTTCATGATTATGGACGGACAAGACACCGCGAGAGTACTTCACGCCTATGGCAAACTGTGACGTAGGCGTCCTACGCGTCCTGGGGACAGACCCCATATGGACAGTGGCAATAATGCGGCACTTGGGGCGTCAAATGGCGACGGACCTGCTGTGCGGCGGGGGGACCCTCAGGGGCGGGCATTGAAACGAGCTTGGGGGTGTATCTAGAGACGCAAGATTTTGCGTCTCTACGAGCGGCGGCGGGAGGGACGGGAGTGACCGGGGATGGAACGCACCAGGTGCCATTCTCGCTCACCAAATCCGTGCAGGCGGAACGGTGGGTCTGCCCCCAAAATAACAGTCAGCGGTTTCAGGCAGTAGAGGGCGAATCATGATTCGCCCCTACAACCCAGGCGGAGGCGGCTGGGCCACATGGGCTGTAGAGGATGCGCAAACGGAGAGGGGCTGAGTGCTGTTTTCCTGGCGCGCGTTGACCGTCGTCGGAGCGGGCGATAGAATGACGATCATGTCGGCGATCATGGCCCATACCGCAGATGAACTCAAGAGGCAGATCAGCGAGGCGCCGAGGCCGCTGAATCCGGAGAAGGTGATTCTCTTCGGCAGCCACGCCTGGGGACGGCCGACGGAAGACAGTGACATGGACCTGTATGTCGTGACGCAGGGTGATTTCGTGCCGGCCACGTGGCGGCAGAGACGCGATATTGTCCGCCGGGTGTCCGACCGCATTCTCGACCTGCGGACACGCTACCCCATCGATCTGCTGGTACACACCAAGCCCATGCACCGCCGGTTCGTCGAAACGCAAAGCAGCTTCGCCCGTCAGATCATGACGGAAGGAGCACGCCTGCTATGAGGAACGCGACGATTAGCGGTACAGTATTGAAGAAGTGAGTCCCGTGCTATGGTAGAGTATCCGAGCAGGCCTCTGGGAGGTGCGATATGAAACGTGCGTGTGTGTGCTTTCTGATGGTATGGGCGTGTTCTTGCCAGCCGGTCGCCGATGATCCCATTGATCCCATTGATCCCATTGATCCCATGCAGGGGAAGTTCGCTGTCGGCCCGTATGGGCCGGAAGACAACAGGCCGGAGATCGTCAATGGGCGTCATTTCAAGCCCCGTGGGAGTGCGAGCTGGCGAGCAGATGCCACCGTCATCATCAAGCACTACCAACTGCGATTCGATATCATCAATGGTCCCTTGAGTGTTGAAGAGGCGGGGGAGGAACTTGATGAGGCTGCGCGGGGTCGTCTCCCGGCAGGGCGGACGTACAGAGGTCCGACCTGGGATCGGCTCAAGGCCGAGGTGGAGAAAGGCGCCAGGTTGTATTTCTGCAAGGTAGGCTATGAGAATATGGTTTGGCCTGACTACCGCGGGTGGATAGGATATGCAACGGTTCGCGGCAGCAAAGTTACAGCCGACCTGCATACTCACAAAAGTGGGGGTGGTCGTCCGGGCATGCCGTTCGACGACACGGATGAGTTCAGGTAGAGGGACCCTGGGGGGAACCATAGGGGGCACATCTCGACGGGCTGTTGCCCACATCCGCAGTAAGGCTTGTCTTCTGAGTGTCACGCGGTGTACTGGGGGGCAGGATCGATTCGGAAAGGACTCCCCATCACCCCCGGCGGCCAGGGTGCCACACTGAATCAGCATGGGCCTGGGCCCATCCTACCGTTGTCGCCCCGAGCCCTTCGACTTCGTTCAGGACAAGCTGTGCGAGGGGGCTGGCCGCAGATCGAGTCATGCCTCATGCTCAGGCAGATTCCTCGGCTGCGCTCGGAATGACAGTCGTATACGCCATGTATCAATGTGCGCATATTCGCACCTCCAGCGAGAACCTCTACAATTGTCGGCACTACGTAGGAAATTCGCAACATAAGGCTAGCGCCCTGCGCGCACATTCCGAGAATTCTCGGATTTTTTCTAGTGCAGGCCGGACAAGGACTTACGTTTCTACAGATGTAGTAATTATGCACGATTTCTAGCAACATAAGGCTAGCGGCGTCCCATTATGGAGGCCCATAATGGGTCGCCGAGTCTTAAGTGTTTAGTTTTGAGTCCTAAGTTGAATTTGAGGTTTCTGGGCCATGAGCGAGATGTGGCGAGATGCACCTGCGGTTGGCAGTTCCGTCCTTGAAGTGCCAACTAAGGACTCAGGACTCAAAACTAAGGACTCGGCGGCCTTGCCGCCGCCGGTGGAGGGGCGCGCGGAGTGCGGGAAGTGCGTGTGCGTCATGAAGGTGTGGAACGGGCGGGGGGACTGGCTGTTCTGTGTCAACTTCCCGGGGCATGAAGGGGAGCTGACGCACGTGTCGGGGACCGGGGTGGTGCTGGAGTGCCGCAAGTTCTGCCGCAAGCGGGAACCGGTGGCGGTCCCGGCGGAGGCGCCGACGCCGGAGAGCGTCCGCTATATCAGCCTCGGACGCGGGCGCACCGCGCTGGTCGATGCGGCGGACTTCGAGTGGCTCAACCAGCGGAAGTGGCACGCCGGGGGCGGCGCGGGCTATGCCACCGGCCAGATCGGCGGCAAGCACGTGTTCATGCACCGGCTCATCATGGAACCGCCTCCCGGGAAGGTCGTCGATCACATCAACGGCAACATCTGGGACAACCGCCGGGACAATCTCCGCAACTGCACGCATACCGAGAACGCCCGGAACAAGCGAAAAGGGCACGGGACCTCGCGGTTCAAAGGGGTCGTCCGGGACGCCCGCAGCGGCAAGTGGAAAGCGGCCATCCAGTGCGACGGCGCGACGATTCGCCTGGGTCTCTTCGACAGCGAGATTGACGCGGCCATGGCTTACGACCGTAAGGCGATCGAGCTGTTTGGCGAGTTCGCCTATCTGAACTTCCCGCGAAAGAACGCGGCCATCGGCCGGGGCGGGACCAGCCGGACGCGAGGGCGGGCCGTCGCTGTGCCCCATCGGCAAGCTCGCGCTTGCCGCTGCCACCCTGACCGTTGTGGGCGAGGCTTCAGGCGTCAGGCTTCGGGCATCAGGTACCTACGGTCTAAGGTCTACGCCCTACAGTCTTCCCGGATGGGGGCGAGGGTTGCCAAAAGGGCGGGGGCAAACTATCATAGCCGCGGGTTCGTATTACAGGGGGTTATGTCTACGCGCACGGCAGCCTGGATCGCTCTGATTGGTGTGTTGGTGGCCGCAACGGTGGCTTTCTTCATCGTTCGGGCCCGGGGCCTCAACGCCCGCACGTCGCAGGTTCAGCCGAGCACGTCTCAGGCGGGG
Organism: uncultured Pirellulales bacterium; assembly: GCA_964421295.1. GTDB lineage: Bacteria > Planctomycetota > Phycisphaerae > Sedimentisphaerales > Anaerobacaceae > PLanc-01. The sequence goes on along the minus strand of CAYQXM010000010.1, from coordinate 34,477 downwards.
CAGGTGGTTCGGGTCGAGAACGCCGCGTTCGAGGCGGTGATTACGGACGACGGTACGGCCTGGCCGCAGTTCGGGGCGGACCCGGGGCGGTCGGGGCGGGTGCCCTGGACGGTGCCGGATCAACTGAGCCGCATCTGGCGGTTCAAGACGGGGGCGGAGGTCAAGTCGTCGCCGGCCATCGTAAAGGGGCGGGTGTTTGTCGGCTCGTCCGACGCGAACGTTTACTCGCTCGATTTGCGGACAGGCGGCAAGGTCTGGGCCTACAAGACGAATGGAGCGGTCGAGGCGCCGCCGACGGTGGTTGGGGGGGCGGTGTATGTGGGCTCGACCGATGGGTGGCTGTATGCTCTGGACGCCAACGGTGGCGACTTGAAATGGAAGTACAAGACCGACGCCGAGATTCACGGGGCGGCGAATTGGACCAAGGACCCGAACGGCGAGGGCACGTGGATTCTGGTCGGCAGCTACGACAGCAAGGTCCATTGCCTCGATTCCCGCAACGGCGCGGTGGTGTGGACGTTCGAGACGGGGAGCTACGTCAACGGTTCACCGGCCGTGGCGGACGGCGCGTGTGCGTTCGGCGGATGCGACGCGTTGATTCACGTCGTCGCGCTGGCGGACGGCAAGAAACGCTCCGAGATCGATACGGGATCCTATATCGCCGCCTCCGCAGCGTTCGTCGGAGGGCAGATTTTTGTCGGCAATTATGAAAACGTGTTCCTGCGAGCGGAAGCGGCGTCGGGACAGGTCGGGTGGAAATATACCGACAGTAACGCTCCGTTTTTCTCGTCGCCCGCCGTGACATCGGAGGCGGTGATTGTCGGGGGGCGGGATGGGCTGGTGCATGCGATCGGCCGCGACGACGGGAAACGCCGCTGGGCCTTCCGGACGATGGGCGAGGTAGACAGCTCGCCGGCGGTGTGTGGGGACAAGATCGTGGTGGGTTCATCGGACGGCCGGATTTACGTGCTGCGTTTGGCCGACGGCGAGAAATTGTGGTCGTACGACCTCGGTCGGGCTGCGGTGTCGTCGCCCGCCGTGGCGCAGGGCGTCGTCGTGGTCGGGTGCGACGACGGGTACGTCTACGCGTTCGGCACGAGAAAACCGGTTGGAGGAGCGGCACGATGAAAATTGTCCACATCAGCCCCGGCTCGGGCGACAACTTCTACTGCGAAAACTGCCTGCGTGACGCGGCCCTGGTCAAAGCCATGCGCCGGCTGGGGCACGACGTCATTATGGTGCCGCTTTACCTGCCATTGCAGGTGGACAAAGTCGAGCCCGTCAGTAACGCGCCGCTCTTTTTCGGCGGGGTCAATGTCTACCTGCAGCAGAAGCTGTCGCTCTTTCGCAAGACGCCGCGATGGATCGACCGGCTCTTCGACTCGCGCCGACTGCTGGAATGGGTGGGACGCCAGGCCGGCATGACGAGTGCCCGCGACCTGGGGGAGACGACGATTTCCATGTTGCAGGGCGAGCATGGGCGTCAGATCAAAGAGCTGGACCGCCTCGTCGAGTGGCTCCGGACGCAGGAGGGGGGCTGCGATGTCGTGTCACTCTCGAACGTGTTACTGGCCGGCCTGGCGCGGCGCCTAAAAGAGGCGCTGCGCGTGCCGGTGGTCTGCTGGCTGCAGGACGAGGACGGTTTTCTCGATGGCCTGGGCCAACCGTACGCCGAGCGTGCCTGGGATGTCGTGCGGGAGCGGGCCCGGGACATCGATGGCTTCGTGGCTGTGAGTGTGTACTTCAGCCGTGTCATGGAGGCACGCCTGAAAGTGGAGCGTGGCCGGATGCAGGCGGTCCGCATGGGAATCGACGTCGAAGCCTACACGCCGGCACAAACAACGCCGCCCGTGCCGACCATCGGGTATTTGTCACGCATGTGCCCGGACCGGGGGCTGGATGTCCTAGTCGACGCGTTCATCCTGCTGAAGATGCGTGCGGGGCTTCAGGCGACGAAGTTGCGGATATCGGGGGGCAAGAGCGGAGCCGACGAAGCGTTCATCCGTCGCCTCACGCGCAAACTCAAATCGGCCGGCGTGCGTGGTGACGTCGAGTTCCTCGACGCCTTCGCCGGTGCCGCCAAAGGCGACTTTCTCCGCAGCCTTTCCGTGCTTTCGGTTCCGGAACGGCAACCCGTGGCGTACGGCCTGTATGTTTTGGAAGCCCTGGCCAGCGGTGTGCCGGTGGTAGAGCCGGCCATCGGATGCTTCCCGGAAATCATCGAAAGCACCGGCGGCGGGATCCTGTACGAGTTGAATGCGCCGGACCGGCTGGCCAAAGCGATGACGCCTTTGTTGACGGACCCGGAGGCGGCCCGGCGACTCGGTGCGGAAGGCCGGGCGGGTGTCACGAGGGCGTTCAATGTTGCCGACACTGCCGCTCGAGTCGCGGCGATCTATGAACAAATCCGTGCAGAAGGCCCACGAGACACGCCATGATAGAACTCATCAATGTGACCAAGAGCTATGCCGAGCCGGACCAGGCGGGAACGATCCCGGTTCTGCGGGATATTTCTCTGAAGATCGACTCCGGCCAGGCCGTGGCGATCGTCGGGCCGTCCGGTAGTGGCAAGAGTACGCTGCTGAACATCATGGGGGGACTCGATCATCCGACCGGCGGCCAGGTGTTGTTCGACGGCCGAGACCTCGCCCAATTGAGTGACACGGAGCTGGCGAAAATGCGAAATCGCGAGGTGGGTTTCATCTTCCAGTTGCACCATTTGCTGCCGCAGTGCACGGTGCTGGAAAACGTCCTCATTCCCACGCTGGCCGGCCGCGGCGCGCCGTCGATGAAAGCCATGCAGGAACGTGCCGAGTCCCTGCTGGAAAGCGTTGGTCTCAAGGATCGTCTCCGGCATCGGCCGGGGCAACTCTCCGGCGGGCAGCGGCAGCGTGTGGCGGTCGCCCGTGCGTTGATCAATCGGCCCAAATTGCTTTTGGCTGACGAGCCGACCGGGGCGTTGGATGAGGAGGCCTCCGCCGGTATCGCGGATCTGCTCGTGCAACTCAACCGGGCCGAGGCCGTGGCTCTGGTTGTCGTCACCCACTCGTTAAAGCTGGCGTCGCACATCGGGCGCGTCATGGAACTGCGGGGCGGGGTGCTGGTATGAGTCTCTGGCGGCTGGCGACAAAAAGTCTGCGATATTATTGGCGGACGAGCCTCTCCGTGCTTCTGGCCATCGTCGTCGCGGCCGGGGTACTGACCGGGGCGCTGGTGGTCGGGGATTCGGTTCGATACACGCTGCGTCGCACGGTCGAGCTGCGCCTGGGCCGGACCGCATTCGCCGTGCTCCCGCAGGACCGGTACTTCCGGTCGGCGTTGGCCACGGAGGTTTCCCGACGCCTCGATGCAACCGTCGCCGCCGTGCTCCAGGTCCCGGGCCTGATCGCGAACGAAGATGGCTCGAAGCGTATCAACCAGGCCATCGTGCTTGGAGTCGATGAAGACTTCTTTCGCATGGGGCCGGGGCTCCGGAACGCAACTTGGGGCGGGGACGGCGTCGTCCTGAGCGGGGCGGCGGCCGTGCAGTTGGGCGTGGTGGCCGGGGACGAAGTGTTGCTGCGGGTGGAGAAACCCGGACTCATGCCGCGTGACATTCCGCTGGCGTCCGATGCCGATCGGACCGTCGCGGCCCGGCTGCGCGTGCAGGCCGTGGCCGATGAGTTCGCGTTCGGGCGGTTCGATCTGAAGGCCAACCAGGCGGCGCCGCTCAACGTGTTCGTGTCACGGGAATGGTTGGCCCGGCAGATCGAGCAGCCGGGGCGGGCCAACGCACTGCTGGCGGCGGAGTCGGCGCGAGCGAAAACTGCTGAAGAAATGGCCGCGGCATTGCAGATCTCGTGGACCCTGGCGGACGCGGGTCTGGACCTGCGCCACCTCAGCGAGCCGAACGTGCTGGAGCTGCGCAGCCGGCGGGTCTTCATCGAAGACACGCTCGCCGACGCCGCGATGGAGCTCGATGCCAACGCCGCCGGAGTCTTCGCCTATTTTGTCAACGAGATTCGGCGGGGCGACAAGGCGACGCCCTATTCGATGGTGGTGGCAATTGGAGTCACAAAGGGTGGCAGCTTCAAGGCCGAAGGCCTTGGGGATGCCCAACGTGACAACCCGTCCGGCCATCCCCAAGCTTCGCTTGAGGCTGCCACCCTGACGGCAATGGGAGCCGATCAGATCGCCATCAACGACTGGCTGGCCGAGGACCTCGATGCGAAGGTCGGCGACGTCGTGACTCTGCGCTACTATGTAGTCGGGCCGAATCAGGAGTTGCATGAGGAGTCTCGCACGCTGACGGTGGCGCAGATCGTCCCGTTGGCAGGAGCGGCGGCGGACCCGAACTTGATGCCGGAGTTTCCCGGCCTGGCCGACGCGGAGAACTGTCGCGACTGGAAGCCGGGCATCCCGGTCGATCTGGACAAGATCCGTTCGAAGGACGAGGCCTACTGGGACAGCCACCGCGGCACGCCCAAGGCATTTGTCACACTGGAGGCGGGCCGGTCGATGTGGCACAATCGCTTCGGCAATCTCACGGCGGTCCGCTATCCTTGGCGTCCCGGGCTCGATCAGCAGGTCGCCGCGCAACTGTGTTCCCGGGTGGAACCCGCCACCGTCGGACTGTTCTTCCAGCCGGTGCGTGCGCAGGGACTGGCGGCGGGCCAGGGCGGGACCGACTTCGGCCAACTCTTCCTGGGCCTGAGCATGTTCCTGATCGCCGCGGCGGTCATCCTGACGGGATTGCTGTTCGTTTTCGGCGTCGAGAGCCGCACTCCGCAGATCGGGCTGTTGCTGGCGGTGGGGCTGTCACCCAGGCACGTGCGACGATTGTTGCTCGCTGAAGGCGGCGTGCTGGCGATCGCCGGCACGCTCGTCGGCATCGGCATGGGACTGCTCTACACCCGATTGATGATCTACGGTTTATCCACGCTCTGGAGCGGCGCGGTGGCCAGCGCTCCGATCCTCTTTCATGCTGAGCCGGTGACATTGTGCATCGGCGGCCTGGCGAGCGTGGCTATCGCGTGCCTGGCCGTTCTGCTGTCCCTGCGGAAACATCTTTCTCGTCCGGCCGTCCAGCTTCTCGCGGGCGACATCGGCGGGACTGTCGCTTTCGGAAAACCGTCGCACCGGGACACGATACTGGCGGGATTGTCGTTCATCGGCGCCGTCGTGATCGTCGGCCTGTCGAGTTCCGGCACTCGCGGCGCCGCGGCCGGGGGGTTCTTCGCCGCCGGAGGGCTGCTATTGGTGGCGGGAATCGCAGCCAGCCGGGTTGTCTTGAGGCGCGTTGGCACGATCCAATCAAGGTGGGCGGTGCCCACGCTGCGGACACTGGGCCTACGCAACGCCGCGCGGCGCCGCGGACGCAGCCTGGCCATCGTGGGCCTGCTGGCGTGCGGCGTGTTCATGGTGGTCGCCGTGGGGGCGAACCGGCACGATCCCCTGGCTCAGCCTCTCCGCCGTGACAGCGGCACGGGCGGTTTCGCCTATTATGGGGAAAGCTCGATTGCGGTCCTGCACGATCTGAACAGCAAAGCCGGACGCGCCTCGGCCCGCCTGAGCGAGAGCGACATGAAGGACGCGCCTGTCGTCGCCTTTCGCGTTCACGATGGCGACGATGCCAGTTGTCTGAATCTCAACCGTGCCCAGAGACCCCGCCTGCTGGGTGTGCAGCCCGAGCCGTTGAGCCGGCGCGGGGCATTCCGATTCACCGTCGCCGCCAAGGGCATGCCTGTCGAGAAGGGCTGGGAGCTTCTGTCGGCCGGTTTGGGGGAAGAGGTCGTGCCGGCCGTGGGCGATGAAAACACCGTTAAGTGGTCTTTATACAAGAAGATCGGTGATGAACTGCAATACGAAGACGAGCGGGGCCGTCCTTTCCGTGTACGGATTGTCGGCATGCTGGCCGGGTCGATCCTCCAGGGTAGTCTGATCGTCGCCGAGGACCGCTTCCGGGATCGGTTCCCATCCGAAGCCGGCTATCGGGCTTTTCTGGTGGATGCACCGGCAGGCCGCGCCGAGCAGATCGGGCAAGTCCTGACCGCCCGGCTGAGCGACTTCGGGCTGGCCCTGACGACGACGCGGGAACGGCTCGCGGCATTCAGTCAGGTTGAGAACACGTATCTGTCGATCTTTACCATGCTGGGTGGGTTCGGCCTGATCCTGGGCAGCGTCGGCCTCGGCTTGGTCGTGCTGCGCAACCTCCTGGAGCGGCGCGGCGAGCTTTCCATGCTCCGGGCGGTGGGATTTGGTCGCCATACCGTCCAGATTATGGTATTCTACGAGCATTGGGGTTTGGTGCTTCTGGGCATCCTCTGTGGCGTGATTGCGGCCCTGGTCGCGGTGATTCCGGTCCTGCAAGCGCCCGGCGGGCGGGTTCCCTATGTGGGATTGGCCGTCACGGTTCTGGGCATTGCCGCCAGTGGGGGGTTCTGGGTCTGGCTCGCTTCCTCGCTCGCTCTGCGAGGACCGTTGCTGGACGCACTGAGGAATGAGTAAGCACGAATGTCGAAATTCGGAATCCGAAACGAGCACGAAATTCAAATGACGCAATGACTCAAACAGAACCGCCTGTCGTTCAGGTTTCGAATTTCGGTCATTTGAATTTGTTTCGGATTTTGGGTTTCGGATTTCGAGTTTTGGATTCGCTATGAAGAAATCGGCTCTGGCCGACATTATACCTATGGGGCTGGCGGCAGCCGGCGTGGTCTGCCTGGCTCTGCTTTGGCTGGGCGCCGACGCGGCGACGCACGTCGAATTGCGTGTTCCCATCGCCGCCAACGAAGCCGGGGATTCCTCGGACTCGGGGGACGTTCTGGCGCGGGCCCAGTTGACCACGTTTGACGTACCGCCTGCCAATCTGCCCGGCGTCTGGCCGCAGTTTCGCGGGCCGAACCTCGACGCGGTGGCGAAGGTCGATGTCGCCCCGGCCCGGCAGTGGACTGAAAAGGGGCTGCCGGTGCTGTGGTCCGTGAGCCTGGGCGAAGGATACGCCGGGGCCGCGGTGCGGGACGGACGCGTCTATGTGGTCGATTATGATCCGGAGAAGAAGGGCGACGCCATCCGCTGCCTGTCCCTGGCCGACGGCAAGGACATCTGGCGGTATTTCTATCCGAACAAGGTCAAACGTCAGCACGGCATGAGCCGGACCGTGCCGACGGTGACGGATGAATACGTGGTCACCATGGGGCCGAAGTGTCACGTGGCCTGTCTTGGCGCCGCCGATGGGAAGCTCAACTGGTTTCTCGATCTTGTGAAGGATTACGGCGCGACCGTACCGGACTGGTACGCCGGGCAATGCCCGCTCGTCGATGACGGCAAGGTCATCCTCGGCGTCGGCGGCAAGTGCCTGATGATGGCCGTCGATATCAAGACGGGAAAGCCTGTCTGGGAGACGCCAAATCCCAATAGCTGGAAGATGACCCATTCATCGATAGTCCCTGTCGAGTTCGCCGGCAAACGCATGTATGTCTGGTGTGCCGGTGGCGGGGTGGTCGGTGTCTCCGCCCAGGATGGGGCCGTGCTCTGGGAATTCCGCGAATGGCAGATCAAAATTGCGAATGTCCCGACGCCTGTTCCCGTGGGTGAGGGCCGACTCTTTTTGTCGGGTGGCTACAACGCGGGGGCGATGATGCTGAAGCTGTCACAGGAAGGCGATCGGATCAGGGCAGCGGCGGAATTCAAACTGCCGCCGGACGTGTTTGGCTCCGCGCAGCACACGCCCATTCTGTACGAGGAGCATCTCTACGGCGTCCGTCCCGATGGACAACTGACCTGTCTCGATCTGGCCGGCAAGGTCTGCTGGTCCAGCGGCAGCACGCACAAATTCGGCCTGGGCCCCTATACGATTGTCAACGGTCTGATCTATGTCATGGACGACGAAGGCGAGCTGACGCTGGTCGAGGCGTCACCCTCCGGTTACACACAACTGGCCCAGGCCAGGGTGCTCGAAGGTCCCGACGCCTGGGGGCCGATGGCCGTCGCGGCGGACCGGCTGATTCTGCGTGACTTGAACAAGATGATCTGTCTGGAGATGACCGCCCGATGAAGACCGGACGAGGCAATATCCCAACCCGCATGGCTGTCGGACTCGTCATCGCCGGGGCGATCGTCGTGGCGATTGTCGCTCTCCTGACGGTCGATCCGACGGGGCGCAGCGGCAGCGGTCTGAGCCAGGCGTACCATCTGGACGTGGCGGCGCTGGCGGCCTTCGATCCCAACCTGGTTCTCTACGAGGAGGACGCCCCGGCGTTGGCGACGGGTCTGGCCCGGTCCCGGGCGCTGGCGCTGGACGCCAACGGGCTGGTCTATGTCGCCGGGGACAGTGCTGTCCGGGTGCTGAGCCGGACAGGTGACGTGCGCCGCACGGTCGAGCTGACGGGCGAGCCCCGCTGCCTGGCGGTGGGGGCCGAGGGGACGTTGTACGTGGGCCTCCGCGACCACGTGGAGGTCTTCGATGCGAAAGGCAAGCGGGAAGCGACCTGGCCCAGTCTCGGGGACCGTGCCTTTCTGACGAGCATTGCCGTCGCGGGGTCTGACGTTTTCCTCGCCGACGCCGGCAACACGACGGTGGTTCGGTGTGACATCACAGGCAAGATCGTCAATCGCATCAATTCCCCGTCGGAACCTTTCATCGTGCCGAGTCCGCACTTCGACCTGGCGGTGGCGCCGGACGGATTGTTGCGTGTCGTCAATCCCGGCCGCTGTCGCATCGAAACCTACACGTTCGACGGGGGCAGAGAATCGGTGTGGGGCCACAATTCCGCCCGCATCGACGGCTTCTGCGGCTGCTGCAATCCCGTGAACTTCGCGCTGCTGCCGGACGGCGGGTATGTCACGGCGGAGAAGGGCCTGATTCGCGTCAAGGTCTGCCATGCCGACGGCTCGCTCCGCGGCGTGGTGGCCGGGCCCGACCAGCTGGTCGAAGGTGGGGCGGCGCGCGTCTTCACCAGTGCGACCGATGCCCAGGCCGGCGGCTTCGACGTGGCCGTGGACGCCCGACAACGAGTATACGTGCTGGACACGATCAAGAACGCCGTGCGGGTGTTTGCCCGCAAGGGGGCACAATGATGAATGTCGATCGCCGGGGATTTTTGACGGCCGTCGCCCGCTGTGGAACGCTGGCGTTGATGGGTGCGGCCGGACTCTGGATCGTCGCCAAACGGCAGCGGCTGGCACAGCAGGGCGCGTGCATCAATGAAGGAGTCTGCGCCGGCTGCCCGGTTCTGACGCGTTGCGACCTCCCGGCGGCGCTGAGTCTGAGAGATCGAAAGCCATGAACGAGCAAGACAAGAACAACGTGACGCGGCGGCGGTTCATGCACGACGGGCTGTGGGGCGTCTGCCTGGCCGGCGTGGGAACCGTGGTGGGACTGGCCGCGGCCAGGAGCCGCCGGCGCGATTGGGTCTGGCAGATCGATCCGTACAAGTGCATCGCGTGCGGCAACTGCGCGACGCATTGCGTGCTCGAAGAGTCGGCGGTGAAATGTACGCACGTCCACGAAATCTGCGGGTACTGCAAAATCTGCTTCGGATTCTTCCAGCCCGAGCCGCCGGCCCTCGACGAAGGGGCCGAGAACCAGATGTGCCCGACCGGGGCGATCCGGCGCAAGTTCGTCGAGGACCCGTACTTCGAATACACGATCGATGAGCCGCTGTGCAACGGCTGCGGCAAGTGCGTCAAGGGCTGCAACGCGTTCGGCAACGGCTCGCTCTTCCTGCAGGTGCGTCACGACCGGTGCGTGAACTGCAACCAGTGTGCGATTGCCGCGGCCTGTCCGGCCCAGGCGTTCCAACGTGTCCCCGTGGATCGGCCTTACCTGTTGAAGAGTGTGGATCACAAATGAGGCGACGTCGCCGTCACATCCTGTTGGGGTTGCTGACCGTGCTGGCCGTGAGCGGCATCGCCCGCGGTCTGGAGCGTTTTCCGCCGCCGCAGTTCGAGACGGACTACGTGCGTCCGACGCCGACCCTGCCGAACCCGCATCAGCACGGCCCGGAGTATGCCGCCGCGGCCGGCCTGATTATCGCGCTGGCGGTGGGGACCTATCTGGTTTACCGCAAGCGCAGCCGCAAGGCGATCTTCGGGCTGATGCTGGTCTCGCTGTTGCTCTTCGGCTTTGTCCGCAACGGCTGCATCTGTCCCGTCGGATCGATCCAGAATGTCACGATGTCGCTCTTCGACAGCGGGTACGCCCTTCCGATCGCGGTGCTGATATTCTTCGCGGCGCCGCTGGTGTTCACGCTGTTCTTCGGCCGCGTGTTCTGCGGGGCGGTGTGCCCGTTGGGAGCGATCCAGGACGCCGTGCTGATCCGGCCCGTCCGCGTGCCGCACTGGCTGGAGAGCGGCCTGCGGCTGATAGCGTACCTCTATCTCGGCGCCGCGGTCCTCTTTGCCGCGACCGGGTGCATGTTCATCGTCTGCCGCTACGACCCGTTCGTGGGCTTCTTCCGGCTGTCCGGCGACTGGAACATCCTGCTGCTCGGAGCCTGTCTGCTGGTGATCGGCATGTTCGTCGGCCGGCCGTACTGTCGCTTCCTGTGTCCCTATGGGGTCATCCTGCGGCAGCTCTCGCGCCTCTCGCAGTGGCGGGTCACGATCACGCCGGACGAGTGCATCAAGTGCCGGCTCTGCGAAGACTCCTGCCCGTTCGGAGCCATCCGCGAGCCGACGGAGCCGTGGCCGCAGAAACAGTACAAGGTCGCCAAACGCAGGCTCGCCTTCCTGCTCGTGCTGCTGCCGGTTCTGGCCGCCGCCGGAGCGTGGGGCGGCTACCTGCTCCGGGACACTCTGGCCCGCATGCATCCGCAGGTGCGCTCGGCCGAACGCCTCCATCGGGAGCAATCCGGCGCCGTCGCCGGCACCGACAACGTGAGTGACGCTTTCCGGGCGACCGGTCGGGACCCGCAGGACCTCTATCGCGAGGCGGCTCAAATCCGCGCCACGTTCGCCTGGGGCGGGGCGCTGTTCGGCGCCTTCCTGGGACTGGTCGTGGGCGGCAAGCTGCTGACGCTGGCCGTGCAGCGCCGCCGCGATGGCTACGAAGCGGAACGGGCGGGCTGCTTTGCGTGTGGGCGGTGCTACGCCTATTGTCCCAAGGAGCGGCAGCGATTGAAAAAGGCGATTCATCGATGACGGATACCGTCGGACAAGTCCATCCGGGTGGCTACGCACTCGCCCGCACAACGGCAAAGGTTGCCGGCGTGTTCTCGCTGATCTTCCTCGTGCTGCTCGTCGGCAACTTCATCGGCACGAGCGTGATCGGCCCCGCACGCGAAAATCGGCTGGCCGCGCTGATCGCCCGGCTCCGCCTGGAACCCACGAACGAACAACTGCGTTCCGACCTCCGGCAGTTGGACCTCACTATTCGCCAGGGCCGGATTTGGCGGCTCCATTTCGCCCGGCGCTGCAGCGAAGTGCTTCTGTTCAGTATCGTCGTCTTCCTGATCGCGGGTAAATCCGCCGCATGGCTACAGAAGTCACTCCCCCGACCCGGTCCCCGGCGGGACATCGGCCCGCGGCAGATCCGCGAGGCGGCCGTCGCACGGTGGGCGGTGGTAGGAGTGGTGGTCGCCGCGGCGGGAGCCGGCTGGGGGCTGCTCGAATCTTATGGACCGCTGGCGTTCGCCACGGCGGAGAGCCGGGGACCGGCCTACGCCTCGAGGGCGGAGAAGAGCCTGCAGTGGCCCCGTTTCCGCGGGCCGGGCGGCGCGGGCGTCAGCCGCTTCGACGATATTCCGACGCAGTGGAACGGCGCCAGCGGGGAGGGCATTCGATGGAAGGCGCCGGTGCCGCTGCCGGGCAACAACTCGCCCGTGGTGTGGGACAAACGCGTGTTCGTTTCCGGCGGCAGCGCCGAGAAACGCGAGGTTTATTGCTTCGACGTCGAGTCCGGCCAACTGCTCTGGACGGGCGATGTCCCCCCGTCGCCCGCGCCGGCGGGGAAGAAGATCGAGATATCGGAGGAGACGGGCTACGCGGCGTCGAGCACGGCCACCGATGGACAGCGCCTCTACGCGATCTTCGCCACGGGTGACATCGCGGCGTTCGACTTCTCGGGGCGGCGACTGTGGTCCAAGAGCTTCGGCCTGCCGGACAACTCCTATGGCTACGCCGCGTCGCTCGAAACATATCAGGACCGTGTGATCGTTCAGAACGATCAGGGCGAGCCTGAGGCCGGCAAGTCACGACTCTATGCACTTGATGGCTTAACCGGCCGCGTCGTTTGGGAGGCCAAGCGGGATGTCTACAGCTCGTGGACCTCGCCTATCGTCGTGGAGATCGCGGGGCAGCCGCAGTTGATTGCGGTGTCGAATCCGTGGGTCATTGCCTACGATCCGGCCAACGGCACGGAAATCTGGCGGGCTAAGTGCGCCAGCGGCGACACGGCGGCCTCGGCGATCTACGCCGGCGGCCTCGTGCTCGCGATCGAGCCGTACTCGCATCTGGCCGCGATCAAGCCGGACGGCAAAGGCGATGTCACGGCCACCCACGTCGCATGGAAGATGAACGAGAGCGGGCCGGACATCTGCTCGCCCGTGGGCAACGATCAATTCGTGTATCTGCTCGAAGCCTCGGGGACACTGCTGTGCTGCAACCTCACGGACGGCAAGAAGGTCTACAGCCAGGACCTCAAGGCCGCCTTCATGGCGTCCCCGAGTCTCGTGGGTAACAAGCTATACCTGCTCAGCGAAGAGGGCGTCATGCACATCGCGGAAGCCGGGGCACAGTACAAGGAAATCGCCAAGTGCGAGCTGGGCGAGAAGACGCACGCGTCGCCCGCCTTCGCCTCCGGCCGCATTTACATCCGCGGGGTGAGCAACCTCTACTGCATCGGAGGCCGGTGACGGAACCGCATGGATGAACTCGATCTGACATTTGTGGACCAGACGGTGGCGCGGGTCGGCACGGGACCCGAGAAGGTGCTGGAGATCCTCCAGGCCCTCCAGGGACACTACGGCTACCTGCCGAAGGAGGCCCTGGAACGGGTCTGCCGGCAGACGCAGATCACCCCGGCCGCCATCACGGGGGTGTCCACGTTCTACGATCAGTTCCGTCACGAGCCCGCCGGCAAGCATATCATCCACGTCTGCGTGGGCACGGCGTGTCACGTCAAAGGGGCGGAGCAGGTCTACGATGCCTTCTTGCAGCATCTGCGCATCCCGCAGGGCCAGGACACGGACCCGCAGCGACTTTTCACGGTCGAGCGCATCGCGTGCCTGGGCTGCTGCACCCTGGCTCCGGCGGTGCAGATCGACGGCGTGACCTACGGCCACCTGACGCGGCAGACGGTGGCGAAGGTGGTGGACGACTTCCTGCGTTTGCAGGAGAGCCGGAGTGCGAAAGCTCGACCGCGGCACCGACGCGTCGCGTCCGGGACAGGCGAAATTCGCATCGGTCTGGGCTCGTGCTGCGTCGCCCGGGGCAGCGGCAAGTTGCATACCGCCCTGGAGCAGGCCCTCGCGCAGACCGGCGTGCGCGTCCCGGTCAAGCGGGTCGGTTGCGTGGGCATGTGTCACCAGACGCCCTTGCTGGAGGTGGTGCTGCCGGAAGGCCCATCCGCCCTTTACGCGCGCGTGCAGCCGGAAGATGCCAAGGCGATTGTCACGCGGCATTTCGGCGTTCACGGTCCCGGCCGCAAGGTGAGCTACGTAGTATCGAGGGCTCTGGATCATCTGCTCACGGACGGCGCTCACGGACCGGTGACACGTTATGCGATCAATGTCCGCGATCGGCAGGTCACGGATTTCCTGAGCCGGCAGATCCATATCTCCACCGAGCACTGCGGGCACATCGACCCCACCGATTTGGATGAATACGTCAGCCGGGACGGGTTCAAGGCTCTGGAGAAGTGCGTCAAGGAGTTGTCCCCTGAAGCGATCATCGGCCAGACGCAGACGGCCGGGCTGCGCGGGCGGGGCGGAGCGGGTTTCCCGACGCATCAGAAATGGTCGGCTGTCCGTGCGGCCGAGGGCGACAAGAAATATGTCGTCTGCAACGGCGACGAGGGCGACCCCGGCGCGTTCATGGACCGCATGTTGATGGAATCGTACCCATACCGGATTCTCGAAGGCATGATCATCGCGGCCCGGTGCGTGGGGGCTCACGAGGGCTACCTCTACATCCGGGCCGAGTACCCCCTGGCCATCACGCGTGTCACCGAGGCCATCGAGAAAATGCGCGAGCGGGGACTGCTCGGCGAGAACATCCTGGGCAGTGACTTCTCCCTGCAACTGAACATCGTGGCGGGGGCCGGGGCGTTCGTCTGCGGCGAAGAGACCGGCCTGATCGCGAGCATCGAGGGACGTCGCGGCATGCCACGCCTGCGCCCGCCTTATCCGGCGCAAAAGGGATTGTGGGGCCGGCCGACGCTCATCAACAATGTCGAGACCTATGCGGCGCTCCCGTGGATCATTCGAAGCGGCGCCGACGCCTTCGCTGGCATCGGCGCGGGCAAGAGCAAAGGGACCAAAGTCTTCGCCCTGGCCGGCAAGATCGCACGCGGCGGGTTGATCGAAGTGCCGATGGGCATCTCGGTTCGCCGCATCATCGACGAGATCGGCGGCGGGATCGCCGAGGGACGCAGGTTCAAGGCCGTGCAGATCGGTGGCCCTTCCGGCGGGTGCATCCCGGCGGAGCTGGGCGACCTATCCGTGGACTATGAATCGCTGACCGCGGCCGGAGCGATGATGGGTTCGGGCGGTCTGGTCGTGCTGGACGAGACGGACTGCATGGTCGACATCGCCCGGTACTTCCTGCAATTCACACAGAATCAGTCGTGCGGCAAGTGTACGTTCTGTCGCATCGGAACGCGGCGTATGCTGGACGTCCTCAATCGCCTGTGCAACGGCGCAGGCAAGCCGACGGATTTGGACGAGCTGCAACAGTTGGCCGAGGTGATCAAGAAGGGGAGCCTGTGCGGGTTGGGCAAAACTGCCCCGAACCCGGTGCTCTCCACGATGAAGTACTTCCGCGACGAGTACGAGGCTCACATTCAAAAGCGCTGTCCGGCGGGCAAGTGCAAGGCCCTGATCCGGTACTCGATCACGGACGATTGCATCGGCTGCACGATCTGTGCCCAGAACTGTCCGGCCGACGCCATCGCGATGAAGCCTTACGAGAAACACGAAATCGACGCCGCCAAGTGCGTGCGGTGCGGGACGTGCAAGAGCGTCTGTCCCGCGCAGGCGGTTAAAGTGGAATGACGATGCTGAAACTGACCATCGACGGCCGTGACGTGCAGGTGGACGCCGGGGTGACGATCCTCGACGCCGCACAGAAACTGGGAATCACGATTCCCACGATGTGCTATCTGTCGGGCCACGACGCGACGACGAGCTGCATGGTGTGCGTGGTGAAGGTCGCCAGGTCCGGCGCCCTCGTCCCCGCTTGCGGTGCGCTCGCCCAGGAGGGGATGGAAGTCGACACGCGCTCCGAGGAAGTGCTCGCGGCCCGGAAGGCGGCGTTGGAGTTGCTGCTCAGCGACCACGTGGGCGATTGTGTCGGACCCTGCCAGGTGGGATGTCCCGCCCACATGGACATCCCGCGCATGCTCCGCTCGATCGCGGTGGGGGACTTGGGCCAGGCGATTGCGACGATCAAGAAGGATATCGCCCTGCCCGCGGTGTTGGGACGGATTTGCCCCGCGCCGTGCGAAAACGCCTGCCGCCGGGCTCAGCACGACAAGGCCGTTTCCATTTGTCTCTTGAAGCGATACGCCGCTGACGCGGATCTGGCGAGTGCCAAGCCCTATCGACCCGCCTGTGCGCCGCGGCGGGGCAAACGCGTGGCTATCATCGGCGCCGGGCCTGCGGGGCTGGCGGCCGCTTATTATCTGCAACAGGATGGGTTCGACTGCACCGTGTTCGACGATCACGACGAAGCGGGCGGGATGCTGCGGTACGCCGTGCCGACGGAAAAGCTGTCGCGCGACGTGCTGGCGGCGGAGATCGCTCTGATCGCAGCGTTGGGTGTGCAATTCAGGCTCAGGACGCGCGTGGGCGTCACGATCTCCATGCAGGAAGTGCGGGCGCAGTTCGATGCGGTGTTCGTCGCGGTGGGGGTGGTGGAGACGCAAGATCTCGCGTCTCTACAATCGCACGGATCGGATAGAATCGTTGTCGATGCGGCCACCTATGCGACCGATATGCCGGGCGTCTTTGCCGGCGGTGATGCGGTGCGCCGGCGCAAGCTGGCCGTACGAGCGGTCGCCGACGGGAAAGAGGCCGCCGTTTCCATTCGGCAATTCCTGACCGGCGCCGCCGTGACGGGACCGGAGAAGTCGTTCAACAGCCGGATGGGCAAGCTCGAAGAGGGGGAGATGGCGGCGTTTCTCGAAGGGGCGAACAAGCAAGAGCGGTGCGAGCCGGCGGCCGGGCGCGGATTCACGGACGAGGAGGCTCGGGCCGAAGCCGCGCGGTGCCTGCGCTGTGACTGCCGCAAGGGTGACGCGTGTCTGCTGCGGAAACACGCGAACGACTACGATGCCCGGCAGGCGAAGTACAAGGCGGCGCGGCGGCCGTTCATCCAGCAGACGCAGCATCCGCAAATCGTCTTCGAGCCGGGCAAGTGCATCGATTGCGGCATCTGCATCCAGATCGCCGCGGAGGCCGGTGAGGCGCTGGGGCTGTCGTTTGTCGGACGGGGGTTCGATATGCGGGTGGCCGTGCCGTTTGCGGCCCCGCTGACGGAGGGCTTGAAGCAGGCGGCCGAAAAGTGTGCCCAGGCTTGTCCCACCGGGGCGCTGGCGATGAAAGGCCCTTGAATTACGGGGCGTATTGGTATAATGGCGCAGATGTGATTCCGACATAAGGGATTTTGGGAGTGGCTATGAAGAACATGACAGCATTGCGATATGTAGTGTCCGCGGCCTTGGTATGCCTGGCGGTTGGAAGTCTCGCCTGTGGTGACGATTGGCCCAACTGGCGGGGGCCGCATCGGGACGGGATTTCGAAAGAGACCGGCTGGAGCACGACGTGGCCGGCCGAGGGACCGAAGGTCCTCTGGAACACGTCCATCGGCATCGGATTCGCCTCGATGGCGGTCAGCGGCGGGCGGGTGTACACCATGGGGAATGCCAACGACACGGATACGCTCTATTGCCTCGATGCCGTGACGGGCAAGGAAATCTGGAAGCAGTCCTACGCGTGCCCGCTCTACGCCAAGATGCACGAAGGCGGGCCCTGCTCGACGCCCACCATCGATGGCGACGCGATCTACACACTCAGCAAGAACGGCGACGCCATCCGGTTCGACAAAGCGACGGGCAAGATCGTCTGGCAGCGAAATCTCGTGAAGGAGCTGAACGTGAAGAACCTGACGTGGTACTTCGCCGGCTCCGTCGTGCCCGTGGGGGATCTGGTCGTCTTCAGCGCCGGCACCTCCGGTGTCGCGTTCAAGAAGGCGGACGGCGCCATCGGCTGGACCAGCGGGACCGAGCCCTGTGGATATGCCACGGCGGTCCCGGCGACACTGGCGGGACAGAAGGTCCTCCTGATGATGGGCACGCAGCAGGTGTTCGGTCTGGACCCGCTCACGGGGAACGTCAACTGGAGCAACGCCTGGCCGTCCTATCAGAACATCAATGCGACCGACCCGATCATCGTCGACGACACGAGCATCTTCGTGTCGACCGGATACAACAAGGGCTGTGCCCTGTGGAAGCTCGACAAAGAAGGCAAGGTGACGGAAGTGTGGCGCAACAAGAACATGAGCAATCAGTTCAACGCCTCCGTGCTGTGGAAAGGCTATCTCTACGGCTTCAACGGGAACATCGGCTTCAACGGGGCGGGCAACGGCAAGCTCACCTGTCTCGATGTCAAGACGGGCGACGTCAAGTGGGCGCAGGACGGCTTGGGGACAGGATCGTTGATGCTGGCGGACGGTAAGTTGATCGTTCTCAGCGAGACCGGCAAGCTGGTGATCGCACCGGCGGCGCCGGAGGGATACAAGGCACTCGCCTCCGCCCAGATTCTGAAGGGCAGGTGCTGGACGGTGCCCGTGCTGGCGAATGGGCTGCTTTATGCCCGCAACGCGGCAGGGGATCTGGTTTGTGTCGATCTACGCGGCAAGAACTAACGGCAACTACACGGGAAAAGGAAAGGGTATAGCGGCATGTTGCAGTCGATCACGACGCATATTCGTGTCGGAGGGTGTCTTCTGGCGTTGGTTCTCAGCGGCGCCGCCCGGGCGGATGACTGGCCGAACTGGCGAGGGCCGACGCGCGACGGGATTTCGAAAGAGACGGGCTGGACCTCGACGTGGCCTGCCGAGGGGCCCAAGGTGCTCTGGAAGAAGTCCATTGGCATCGGTTTTGCCTCGATGACGGTCAGTGAAGGCCGGGTCTATGCGATGGGCCATGTCGACACCGATGACGTGGTGTACTGTTTCGACGCCGTGACGGGCAAGGAGATCTGGAAGAAATCCTACCCCAGCGAGCTTTATAAGAACATGCACGAAGGTGGTCCGTGTGCGACGCCGACCGTCGAGGGTGACTCCGTCTACACGCTCAGCAAGGGTGGCGAGGCGTTACGGTTCAACAAGGTCACCGGTGACATCGTCTGGCAGAAGAATATCGCCAAGGAGACCGGGGCCGAGAGTCCGATCTGGAACTTCGCCGGATCGGCGGTGCCGGCCGGCGACCTGATGGTCTACAGCGTCGGCACGTCCGGCGTGGCCCTCAAGAAGGCCGACGGCAGCGTGGCCTGGAAGAGTGGGACGCAGCCGTGCGGATACGCCACGGCGGTCCCGGCCACCGTGGCCGGACAGAAGTGCTACATCCTCGACGGCTCCAACGACATCTTCGGCATCGATCCGACGACCGGCAAGGTCCTCTGGCAGAATCCGATCCCCGTGGAGAACGGCATCAATGCGACGGACGTCGTTGTCGTGGACGGCGAGCGGGTCTTCGTCTCGACCGGCTACAACAAGGGGTGCGCCCTGTGGAAGGTCGGCGCGGACGGCAAGGTGTCCGAGCTGTGGCGCAACAAGAACATGGGCAACCAGTTCAACGCCTCGGTGTTGTGGAAGGGATACCTGTACGGTTTCCACGGCAACATCGGCGGGGGCGGCAAGCTCACGTGTATGGACGTCAACACGGGCGAGGTCAAGTGGAGCCAACCCGGCCTGGGCACGGGGTCGCTGATCCTGGCCGACGGCAAGCTGATCGTCCTCGGTGAACGCGGCAAGCTGGTCATCGCACCGGCGGCGCCGGAGGGCTACAAGGAACTGGCCTCCGCCGCGATCCTGACGGGCAAGTGCTGGACGTCCCCCGTGCTGGCGAATGGTTTGCTCTACGCTCGTAACACGCCGGGGGATCTGGTCTGTGTCGATCTCCGCGGCAACAAATAAATGCAGTCAAGACGGAAATAGGGCAGGGGTGTCAGATGTTCGGATCGATCAAAACACGTGTGGGTATGGCAGCGTTCCTTTTCACGCTGGTTCTGGCGGCAACAGCCTGCGCCGAGGATTGGACGCAGTTCCGCGGCCCCGACCGCAACGGCGTGTGCCGCGAAACCGGGTTGCTGAAGCAGTGGCCCGAGGGCGGACCCAAGCTGCTGTGGGAACTCTCCGGGCTCGGCGTCGGCTTGTCCGACGTGGCCATCGCCGGCGGCAAGTTCTACTCGATGGGGGATCGTGACATCGAAGGGCAGAAAGCGCAGTACATCTACGCCTATGACCTGGGCACGCGGAAGGAACTGTGGCACACGAAGGTGGGGCCCGCCCACGCGGTGCAGGATGGCGGTCCGCGCGGGACGCCCACGGTGGACGGTGGCTTTGCCTATGCGATCAGCACGGAAGGCGATGTCATCTGTGTGACACTCGACACGGGCAAGATCGTCTGGACGAAGAACCTCGTCAAGGATCTCGGCGGCGCCAAGAACATCACGTGGAAGTTCAGCGAGTCACCCCTGATCGACGGGGACAAGCTCGTGTGTACGCCCGGCGGACACGGCGCCATCATGGCGGCCCTGAACAAGAAAACCGGTGACATTCTCTGGCGGACGGTCGTGGCCGCGGACCTCGGCCCGAAGGGCAAGCAAGAGGCGGGGTACTCCTCAATCGTCATCAGCCAGGGCGCGGGCGTCAAGCAGTACGTGCAGTTGACCAACGAAGGCGTCATCGGCGTGGCGGCCGATACCGGCACGCTGCTGTGGAGCTACAACCGTGTGGCCAATGGTGTGGCCAACATCCCGACGCCCATCATCGACGGGGACTTCGTGTTCTGTGCCACCGGCTATAACACCGGTGCGGCATTGCTGAAGCTCTCGGCGGCCGACGGCGGGGTCAAAGCCGAGGAAGTCTACTGGGTCGATGCCAAATCGTTCCAGAATACGCACGGCGGTTTCGTCAAAGTCGGCGACCACATCTACGGCGGCATCGGCCACAATCAAGGCCGGCCGACGTGCCTCGACTTCAAGACCGGCAAGGTGAGGTGGTACGAAGCGAAGCAGCCCGGCAAAGGTTCGAGCGGCGTGCTGTACGCGGACGGCCATCTCTACTTCATGTACGAGGATGGCCTGGTCGCGCTGATCGAGGCGACGTCCGACAAGTACAATCTCAAGAGCACGTTCAAGTTGCCTGAGCGGCCCACGGCTGCGGGAAATGCCTGGACCCACCCGGTAATCAGCGACGGCAAGCTCTACCTCCGTCATGGCGACATCCTGTTTTGCTATGACGTAAAAGCGCGCTGAGCGGCAGGACGACAAACCGTTTTCCGGCTGCGGCGTATCTCTATAGACACGGCGAATCGAGGTGCAGGTATGAAGGCGGCAGTCATTCGTGAAAACGGCGGACTCGAGGTCGTGCGGGTGGAAGATATCGCCAAGCCGGAGCCCGCGGCCGACGAAGTCCTCGTGCGCATTTGCTGCGCAGGCCTGAACCACCTCGATATCTGGGTGCGCAAGGGCCGGCCGGGTGTGCAGATGCAGTGGCCGCACGTGCTGGGCTCCGACGGCGCCGGCGTCGTGGAGGCGGTCGGCAGCCAGGTCAAGCACCTCAAAGCGGGCGACGCCGTCGTTGTCTATCCGGGGCTGGGTTGTGGTCACTGCGACGCCTGCGCGCGCGGCGAAGTGAGCCTGTGCCCGCAGTTCGGCATTGTGGGCCTGAATCGGACCGGCACCTTCGCCGAGTACGTGACACTGCCGGCCGGCAACGTCTTCCCCAAGCCGTCACGTTTGCGCATGGAAGAGGCGGGAGGCTTCGTTCTGGCCTATCTGACCGCCTGGCGCATGCTGATGACGCGGGCCCAACTCAAGCCCGGCGAGACGGTCCTCATTCACGGCATCGGCGGGGGCGTAGCCCTTTGCGCCCTGCAATTCGCGAAACTGGTGGGAGCGGAAGTGGTCGTGACATCCTCGGCGGGCGATAAACTGGAGCGGGCCGCGAAGCTCGGCGCCGACGCGACGATCAACTACAAGACCGAGAACGTGACGCAGCGGGTCCGGGAGATGACCAGCGGCCGGGGCGTCGATGTGGTCGTCGACAGCACCGGGGCTGCCACCTGGCCGGTCGATCTCGAGTGCGTGACGAAGGGGGGCCGCGTCGTCCTGTGCGGCGTGACCACGGGGGCCGGCGCCGAGACGAATCTCCGGACAGTCTACTGGAATCAATTGACGCTCATGGGTTCGACGCTGGGCTCGATCGGCGATCTGAGACAGATGTTCCGTGTCGTGACGGCCGCCGGGCTCCAACCGGTCGTCGACCAGGTTCTCCCGTTGGATCGCATCCGCGATGCGATGGAGAAGATGGAGACGGGGCGGCAGTTTGGGAAGATCGTCCTGCACATTTCGGACTGAAAGGCAAGGAGGCTGTTATGGTCGCTACGGCTTCAACCATGGTGGAAATCGGCACGCCGGCACCGCACTTCGATCTGCCGGACACGCACGGCAGGCGGGTCTCGCTGGCGGATTTCCGCGATGCCAAGGCGTTGCTGGTCGTGTTTATGTGCAATCATTGTCCGTTTGTCCGGCATGTTCTGGATGCTTTCGTCGAACTGGCGGCGGAGTACCAGAAGAAGGGGTTGGCCGTCGTGGGTGTCAACGCGAACGATGTGGACAGCTTCCCGGACGACCGCCCCGAGAGAATGGCGCAAATCGCGAGGGAGAAAGGGTTTACGTTCCCGTATCTGTACGACGAAAGCCAGGGAACGGCCCAAGCTTACCATGCGGCCTGCACGCCGGATTTCTTCCTTTTTGACGGGTCACGCAAGCTCGTCTACCGGGGCCAAATGGACGACAGTCGGCCCGGCAGCAACAAGCCCGTCACCGGCTCCGATCTGCGGGCGGCCCTCGATGCCGTCCTGGCGGGGCGTCCCACTCCCGACGTGCAGAAACCGAGTTTGGGCTGCAACATCAAGTGGCGTCCCGGCAACGAGCCGGACTATGCCTGACCCCCGGGAGAACGGGGCCTTTCGCATGTCGTAGCGGGCCCGACGGGCTCGCTATCCTGACCACGTCCACCCGTCCGGCGGGACGATATTTCGATTGACTTCCGTCCCTCCCATGTAGTATATTCTGCCCCCATTGCACGCGAGGCACGCTATCGGATGGACCCTACGCGGGGTCACCATCCGTCTCGGAGGGGAGAGCTGGGTCGGAGCTATCGTCATCGGTGTTATGACGCAAATAACAGGTATGCTTTACTTAAGAAGGAGACAGAAATGAATCGGAACATGAAGTGGTTGGTTAATGGTTTGATCGTAACGGGTGTGACGGCGGCCCTGCTGCTCTGCGTTCAGGGCTGCAAGAAGGAAGAGCCGGCACCGGTATCGGCTCCGACGACTGCGGCCCCGGCGCCGACGACTCCTGCTGCTCCGGCCCCGACAGCGCCGAAGGCGGCTGAGCCGAACAAGCCTGCTGCGACCGCCGAGCCCAACAAAACGACGGTGAAGCAGGCCGCTGGCACCGTGTTGACCGAGGCCGCGAAGGGTGCCGCCACCGGTGCAGCCACGGCCGCCGGCAATATCATCGGTGGAACTACCGAGAAGAAGTAATTCACGCCGCAAGCATCGAAGACAGGCGGGTCATGCTCTTGAGAGGTACGTCGGATCAGTAGAATTCGGCGGGCGGCTCAAAACGTGACTCGCCTGTTTGTTTTCTCGCACGCTGGCCTGGCTCGCTACCCAGGAAATGAAAAATCGGGGCGACTGGACTTGAACCAGCGGCCTCTTGCACCCCATGCAAGCGCTCTAGCCAAACTGAGCTACGCCCCGTTTAGAGCTTGATTGTATTACGCCCTGCAATTTCCCACAAGCCTTTTTTGTGAAATCCGCACTGGCGTATTGACAGAGTTAGGCATGCCTAACTATACTACGCACAAAGCAGAAACGGCTGAAATGAACATAGAGCATAAAAAGAACCTCAGTGCGTCCCTGGAAGACTACCTGGAGGCCATCTTCAATCTGGCCAATGAGTCGCAGGGGGCACGCAGCAAGGACATCGCCGCGAGGTTGGGTGTGGCCCGCTCGTCGGTAACGGAGGCGGTCCAGACGCTCCGGGATAGGGGGTTGGCGAATTATCGGCCATACGGGAGCATCACGCTGACCGATCCGGGCGCATCCATCGCGGCGGAAGTGGCTCGCAAACACGATGTTCTGACTTCGTTTTTCGCCGATGTTCTGGGGGTGGACAGGGATGCGGCACAGCAGGCTGCCTGCCGGGCCGAGCACGCGCTGGGATCGGAGATCATAGGCCGGCTGTTGAGTTTCACTGCGTTCGTGGGCGAGCGTCAGAAGAACGGGCAGAATGTGGCCGAGGAGTTCCGGCAGTTTCACCGGCATCACTCGGCGGCGCGAAGGAGCGTGTCGAAGAAATGAGTCCGGTCGTAACCATACACCAAAAGCCAGCGCGGCTTCTGACCGCGACGCAAGCGGGTGACATCGTGCGCCTGGTGCGGATCGACGCGGGACGCAGTTTGAAGAGTCACCTGACAGCCATGGGCCTGGTGCCTGAGGGGGAATTGACGGTCGTCAGCAATGGCCACCCCGGGCCGTTCATCCTGATCGTGAAAGGCACCAAGATCGTCCTCGGCCGGGGGGCGGCCCACAAGATCACGGTACGTTGAACCCACCAGGCAAGCGGACGTTTTTTTTGCACAAAAAGTTCGGCTAGCCTAACTTATAGGGAGTAGATGAACACCGTAGTAAAGGAAACGAAGCAGATCACGGTGGCGCTGGTGGGGAACCCCAACTGCGGCAAGAGCAGCATTTTCAACATGCTCACGGGCGCCCGCCAGCACGTGGCGAACTACCCCGGCACGACGGTCGAGAGCATGGAAGGTGCGTGTGTGCATCGCGCGTGCCACCTGCGTATCGTTGACCTGCCCGGCACGTACAGTCTGACGGCCTACTCGACGGAGGAACTGGTCACACGCAACTTCGTTCTCGAAGCCCGGCCCGACGTCGTCGTGGACGTGCTCGACGCCTCGAATATCGAGCGACACCTCTACCTGGCGACGCAACTCATGGAGATGAACGCTCCGATGGTGCTGGTCTTCAACATGAGCGACCTGGCCAGGCGGAAAGGGCTCGAATTCGATTCACAGCGGCTCTCCGCCTTGCTGAACGCGCGCATCGTACCGACGGTGGGCAGCAGGAGACAAGGCCGCGAGGAGCTGCTCGACGCCATCGTCGAGACGGCCCGGAGTGGACCGGTCGCGCGCACACACCAGATTCCATACGGGGCGGAAATCGAGGCGGAACAGGCCAATATCCAGCAAGTCGTTGCCCAGCACAGGCCGGAGTTGGTGGAGAAGTACGGGGCACGCTGGCTCGCGGTGAAGCTGCTCGAACATGATGAGGACATTGTCGCCAAGATGCCGCCCGGGCCGGTTCTTGAAGCCGCCGGCAGGAGCATCACGCGGCTGAAGAGCATCCTGGGGGACGAGCCCGAGATCGTGATGGCGGACCGGCGCTACGGGTTCATCTCCGGCGCCTGCCAGGAGACGATTCAGAGCACCGTCGCGCGGCGTCACGACGCCAGTGACATGATCGACGCGGTGGTGACGCATCGCGTCCTGGGCCTGCCGATTTTCCTGCTGCTGATGTACGCCGTCTTCTGGACGACCTTTACGGTGGGCGAATATCCGATGAATGCGCTGGAGTGGCTCTTCGGACGGTTCAGCTCTTTCGTGGCCGGGCGGTGGCCTGCCGGCAGTGAAAGCTGGCTGCGGTCCCTGCTCGTGGATGGCGTCATTGCGGGCGTGGGCGGGGTCATCATCTTTCTGCCCAACATCCTGTTGCTGTTCGGCGCCATCGCTCTGCTGGAAGACACGGGCTACATGGCTCGGGCGGCTTTCGTAGTGGATCGGATCATGCACAAGATCGGCCTGCACGGCAAGAGTTTCATCCCGATGCTGATCGGTTTCGGCTGCTCGGTGCCGGCGATCATGGCGACGCGTATTCTGGAGAATCGCCGCAACCGGCTCACGACGATCATGGTGATTCCCCTGATGAGCTGCGGCGCGCGGCTGACGATCTACTCTCTGTTCATTCCGGCCTTCTTCGCGCCGCACTGGCGGGGACCGGTGATGTGGCTGGTCTATCTGATCGGGATCGTGCTGGCCGTGGTCTGCGCCAAAGCGTTGCGTTTGACGGTATTTCGAGGCGAGACGACACCATTCGTGATGGAATTGCCGCCGTACCGCGTGCCCACCCTGAGAGCGATTGTGCTCCATCTGTGGCAGCGCGGCGGTATGTTCCTGCGGAAGGCCGGGACGACGATCCTGGCTATTTCGATCCTTCTCTGGGTTCTGGCCAACTACCCGAAGCCGCACGCGGCGGAACTGGCCGGTCTGAACGCCGACCAGGCCCGGCAGGTGACGCTGGAGCAGTCCTTCATTGGACGCGTCGGCCACTTCATCGAACCTGCTCTGCGCCCTATAGGATTCGACTGGAAGATCGGGACGGCCCTGATCGGAGCGACCGCCGCCAAGGAAGTGTTCGTCTCGCAGTTGA
The DNA here is from genome assembly GCA_964421295.1 of uncultured Pirellulales bacterium. GTDB lineage: Bacteria > Planctomycetota > Phycisphaerae > Sedimentisphaerales > Anaerobacaceae > PLanc-01. The sequence goes on along the minus strand of CAYQXM010000010.1, from coordinate 8,538 downwards.
GCATCGTCTATGCGGCAGGTTCGGACGGCAGCGTCGACGTCCTGCACGAGAAACTCAGGGCCAGCTACACACCGCTCGTGGCGTTCTGTGTCATGCTCTTCTGCCTGATCTCCGCGCCGTGCGTCGCCACCTTGGCCATAACCCGCATCGAAGCAGGGTCGTGGCGCTGGGCGGCGTTTCAATTCGTCGGGCTGACGGCACTAGCCTACCTCGTGACGTTTGCCGTTTACAGGATCGGACTATTACTGGGCGGCTGATGCGTCAGCCCGAGAACTCGATACGATCCCGGCTCCGCTGACGCGACGCTAGACCGCGGCGGGGCCAGTCCTTGCCAATGGCGGTAAGGACGCTTTGTGCCGATCTCCAGCTTCTCCGGGCCATGCGGTGGAACTTGTCCATGGCCACACGTGCATGCTGGAAAGCTCTCATGTCAGCGTCTTCCTGGGGTTCGCCCATATCGAAGAGTGTCCCTTGTGCCGAAGCGGCGGCAAGTTGTCCACGGGAACGCGAACGCTGAGAGGCTGATGACCGGGTGGATTTGACGGGCTTTGCCTGGCCATTCATCGCGATAATGAGGGCGCCGGCGGACGCACCGGCGGAATAGCACAGGGCCAGGGCCCAGTTATTGGTCCGGATGAAGTTCGACAACACCCATAAGCCCAACAGATTTTCGATAAAGACAATCGAAACAAGAAGGACTTTCTCGCCCCGCGCGCACGCCAACGTACGCCGCAAGGCCAGATACCACTCGCCGCAACCGACGAAGAGATAAATCGCCATGGACAGGAGGAGGCTCATATTCTTCCTCCTTTCCGACGTCGGCGCGAACGACGTTCTCTTGTTCTGCCCGGATCATAAGGCACGCACGTTTCAATCTATCGGACAAACCGAAAATCATCTCACTCGAACTTTCAAACCAAACGCAAAATGTCGCTCACACACTACTATTATTATACCAAGCCGCCAGAGACTGTGTTCACAAAGCGAGGACGCGTATGTAAGTGCTTATAGATAGGCAAGTTGTGACTTGGAATCTTGCGTAGCCCACTGCGCTCTCGCCTCGCAGAAACCTAAATGCCAGTTTCCTATGGCTGTGTTGTCTTACCCCCGTTCAGTGCCCAATGCTCTTCGCAGAGCTCGCTTCACGAAGTCGGGCATCGTGAGTTCCTGGTCCTTCGCGGCCTCAGCCATCTTGGCAAAGTCCGTGACCTCTTGTCCTTCCCAAACGACGTCCAATCGTCGCACTTGGCGCATCGCCACGTGGGAATAGTCCTCCGGGCTGGCCCAGTAACACTTTGAACAGACGGCAGGATCCTTCTTCTCGATCCAATTTGCGCAGTGTTCGCAGGACCAGGACTTCGCGCGGTTGCAGGAACCACAGAGAGGCATGTACTCAGTGATGTCGGATGTCTCTGGCTCTCCACCAACTTCGTAGGGAACTCGATGGTCTGCTTGGAGGTAACGGGACTCATATGTTGTCTGGCAAATGGCACATCTGCACTTGTGTCGAGCACAGATCTCCTCGTGCAATTTCTTTGAGAGAATACTCCTCCCGTGAAGCCGGTCATGGCGACTAGCCTCAACGTCCCCAAAGCGATAGCCGGCGATCTTTCGCCCCGCAGTGTTCTTCGTCCAGAACATCTCCAGTGGCAAACCCTGCTCGCGAACGTCGCGGACGGCACGCGGCGGATGCTTGTAGCCGTATCGCTCCAAGTCTTCGGTCGTTATGCTCCCGTGTTCAAGGATATGATCTACGACGACCCGGGCTCGCTTTCCCGTGATCATCTTCGCCTTCTTCAGGATTGCCTTTGGGAATCTTGCCTGTCTCATACGTCGGCAAACAGCGGAAACGTTGGCTCATCTATAAGGCAATCCGGCACTCCGCCGAGTTGGGCCAGTAGAACGGGCGAAAGGTACAGGGATTCGATAGTCGTGTCCTTTCGTCCCAACAAGGTTGCCTGGGTTGAAGGACCTACGCGCACCTCCAGACGCGCCAAATCGAGGTGTGATGGTAGCATCCGACCGTGCACCTTCTCCCCGGTTCGTCCGTCGTAGCTCACGATGAAAGCCACGTCACGCCGGTTCAGGTCCTGCAAAGACTCGACAAAAGCGTCGAATTCGATACCACGGCAATACCTGTGGTCCCGAGTGTCACACACGCCTTGATACGGTGGGTCCATGTAAACCACGTCTTCAGACGTAGCTTCCGCAAGGGTTGCCTGATAATCCTCACACGAAAGGCGGACCCGCCCACGAAGCAGTGTGGATGCGTGGACGAGGTTTCGGCGCATCGTAGCTGGGCGCATTCCGACCCTTCGATTGTCCGGACTGTTGTTGAACTTCCCTTCTCCGTTATAGCGAATGGCTGCCTTTACACACCTTGCGAGTAGATAGAGAAACAGGTGAGGTTCGTGGGATTGGTTGAAGCGGTCCCGAACTCGGTCGTAGTACTCACGTTCCTGACCCGTCTGCTCCACCCAAAGGGATTCATACTCGTCCGCGAGTTCTTCCGGGTGGTTGACGATCATCCTCCACAGCTTCATCAGTGGCTCATGAGCATCATTGAGGAAGAATCTCCGGGCGCGGCGAAGTTGAGCCGTTGCCATCGTGATGGCCGCCGAACCTGCGAACGGTTCGATCAGCCGATGCGTTTCCTGCGGGATGCAGGCAACGATTTGCCTCGCAAGCTGACGTTTACTCCCTTGATAAGGGAAGGGTTGAGGAACACCCTGTACAGCACCCATAACGATCTCCAATCCTTGGTCGTTTGGTATTATGATCAACCGTCCGCCGAATGTCAAGATAGAAGCTCACCTGGTCGAGTTAGCGCGGAGCCACGCGACGAAGCGGGCCAAGCCGGTGGCAATATGGGTGGAGGGACAATATCCCAGCTGGGCCTGGGCTTTGGCTACGTCGGCGTAGGTGCGGTTGACGTCGCCGGGCTGGAGGGGGAGGCGCTGGAGGGTGGCTTTCCTGCCGAGGGCTTTTTCGATTTCGGCGACCAGATCGGTGACGCTGACGGGGCGGGACTCGCCGAGGTTGTAGATCTCGTAGCCCGTGCAGCGGTCCATCGCGGCCAGGACGCCGCTGATGATGTCATCGATGTAGGTGAAGTCCCGCATCATCGAGCCGTCGCCGTAGATGGGGATGGGCCGGCCCTCTTCGATGAGCCGGGCGAACTTGTGGATGGCGAGGTCGGGGCGCTGGCGAGGGCCGTAGACCGTGAAGAACCGCAGGCAGTTGATCGCGATGCCGTAGAGATGGTGATACGTGTGACAGATCAACTCGCCCGCTTTCTTCGTCGCGGCGTAGGGTGAGATCGGGAAATCGACGTTGTCGGTTTCCGAGAAGGGGACTTTCTGGTTGTTGCCGTAGACGCTGGAGCTGGAGGCGAAGATGAACTTCCTGATGCCGCACCGCCGCACGGCCTCCAACACCACGACGGTGCCATTGACGTTGACATCATGGTAGAGCAGCGGCTGTTCGATGGAGGGGCGCACGCCCGCGCGTGCGGCCAGGTGTATGACGACATCGAGGTCCGGCGTCACGGCCTTCGCCATCGCCTGCTCATTGCGAATGTCCGCTTCGATCAACTGAAAGCGCGGGTTGGTCAGAGCCCCGGCGAGATTGTGACGTTTCACCTGCGGGGCGTAGAACTCGTCGAAATTGTCCACGCCGACGACGGACCAGCCGTCCTTGAGGAGACGATCAACGAGGTGCGATCCGATGAAACCCGCTGCTCCGGTTACCAGTGCTTTCATAGCGAGATCTTTCCGCTCTATGCCGCGTAGATGATGACACCACCCAGTAGGAAAACTATGCCGCCGATGATTCGGCCCCAAACGAGGGACCGTCCCTGACACCACGTCAGCATCGGTCGGAGTTTCGCAGGCCCGGCCAGAAAAACGACCAGGGCGCCGAACAGAAAGACCGCCCCGAACACGCCGATGATCCAGGGATATCTGCACTCCCGCGCCGACAGAAGAAAGAGGATGGCCAGCGCCAGGCGCACGATGCCGCCGAGGTAGAGACGTTTGCCGCCGACAAAGAACTTCGTCAAGCCACGGGCGATGCCAGGTTTGAGCACGTAGACCAAGCCCATGCAAACGAGGATGACACCCACAATCTTGACGGCGAAGTCCATGCCGATCCTTCCTTAGTCTACAGGCCCCGGGACAGCTCCTTGAGATAGCGACGCAGGTCGTCGGCCATGTCTTCCCGTTTGAGGGCGAACTCGATATTGGTCCGGACGAAGCCATCCTTGTTGCCGATGTCACAGCGTCGGCCGTCCAGCTTCAGCCCGTACATGGGCCGCTGCTTCACCAGGGTGCGCAGGGCGTCCGTGAGCTGGATTTCGCCGCCTTTGTCCGGCGTCACCCGCGCGATGTGCTCGAAGATGTCGGGCGTGAGCAGATACCGGCTGGCAATCGCCAGGTTGGACGGCGCCTCGCTGGGTTTGGGTTTTTCCACGAAATCACGGATGTGGTACACTCCCGGCGAGACCTCCACGCCGTCGATGATGCCGTAGCGGCTGACTTTCTCGGGCGAGACCTCCTCCACCAGAACGATCGGCTCGTGCAACTCTTCGAACAGGTCCACCAGCTGCCGGGCGGCGGGCCTGGGGGCGTCGATCAACGTATCGCCCAGAAGCACCAGGAACGGCTCACTATTGACGTGATGGCGGGCACAGCGGACGGCGTCGCCCAAGCCGAGCATTTCCTTCTGCCAGACGAAGTGGATGTCCGCCAGCTCGGAAATGCGGCGCATGGCCGCCAGTTCTTCCGTCTTGCCCTTGGCTTCGAGCTGGGCCTCGAGCTGGAAGCTCCGGTCGAAGTGCTCCTCGATCGAGCGTTTGCCTTTGCCGATGATCATCAAGAGGTCCGTGACACCCGCCTGGACCGCCTCCTCAACGACATACTGGATCACGGGCGTGTCCACGATGGGCAGCATCTCCTTGGGCTGGGACTTGGTCGCCGGCAGGAAACGGGTGCCGAAGCCCGCCGCGGGAATCACGGCCTTGGCGATCATGCGTCCCTCCTTCTTTCGCTCACAACCTTCGGCTTGATGACCGTGATGTTGAGTTGGCCGAGGCGTTTACGCAGCTCCTTGAACATGGCTTCGTCGTCATAGTGACCGACGATGGCGCCGCCGGAGCCGGTGAAGGTGGCGCTGGCGCCGGTGGAGCGAGCGGTCTCGACCATGCGGATATTGTCGTCGCCGATCTTATAGATGTGCCGCCGCTTGTCGAAACCGGCGTCGAGCAGGGGGCCGATCTTGCTCAGTTGTTGGTTGAGCAGGCAGTGCTTGACCTTATCCGTCAGGTCGGCCCAGAACCGCATGGCGTGAACGACCTTGGGTTCGCCGCGTTCGAAACGCTGGCGAATGTTGTTGTGAAAGACCTCGGTGGGCTCGCTGGACTCGTCACGGTAAGCGACATAGACCTTGGGCAGGAGTGCCGGATCGAGCGGCTCGTAGCGGCCGTAGCCCTGCTTGGCCATGATGTCACGCGAAAAGTCCATGTAGACCAGGCCTTCATAGACCTGGATGACGCGATCCTGCAGGCCGGCGGGAATACGCAGCTCGTTGGACTCCGCGGCGAGGACGAGGTTGGCCTGGGTGTGCTTGGGAATGCTGACGCCGTAGAAGGCACACAGAGCCCGCAGACACGCGGTGATGATGGCGCTGGAGCCCGCCAACCCGACGCCGTGCGGGATGTTCGAGCTGTAGCGAATGGTGAAGTTCTTGTGGTGCAGGACGATCTGGTTCTCCATGCAGTAGTCATAGAACCGCTTGATCGTCGCCTTGAGCAGGCGGACGCCGCCATAATAGCCGTGCAGGCGGACATCCTGGACCAGGTCGCATATGTTGTTGAACTGGGATTGGTCCTTCTGGTTGGGTAGGATCTCCAATTCCGGGGTCTCATACAGGATGACCTCGGCCTGGAAGTTGCTGAACGCAAAGGAGATCGTCTTGCCGAAGTATCCATCCGAAGGATTGCCCACGAACCCGGCCCGCGGGTACGCACACGTGCGAATGATCATGGTCGCGACCTCCCATAGAAGTTTGCTGTTTGAAGTGTGAAGTTTGAAGTGAGAGTCAAAAATCAAACGTCAAAAATCAAACTTCCTTCTTTTCGATTGGCTCGATCATCTCCACGCCGATTTCGACGCTGGCCGCCTGTCCCAGCATATCGATCTGCAATACGAGACGCATCTCGCCTTTGGTCTGGACGACAATGCCCTCCAGGCCGAGCAGGGGACCGGCGATCACCTTGCACCATTGTCCCTTCTGCAGATACTTGTGAGGCACGAGTGGGGCGCCCGCGCGGACGGCCTGTTCAATGCGTCGCAGCTCGGCGGCCAGCGAGACCTGGTCGACGACTTCCAGAAGATGAGCCACGCGATTGGTCTTGAGCAGCTCGACCCGCTCGTTCTCCTGACCACAGAAGAACAGGTACCCGGTGAACAGCGGCAGCATCGACTTGAAGGTACGATGCGTCCGCCGGCTGACCTTCATCGTCATGGGCAGGAAGTAACTGATGTTCTTGGCCACCAAGTCGTGAGCGAGCGCCTTCTCGTTCCGACTTTTGGTATGCGCCACCCACCATAGTCCGCGGAAATCCGCTATAGATTGCGTCAGGGGCCAGAGAACGGGTGGATTTTCCTCTAACTTTAGCAACAGCATCTCCTTATCAGACGAAACAAAAAGTTTAGGCGGGGCGGACGCGATTGTCAAGGAGGAGTCAAAGGGTAACGAGCAGGTATTCGCAGTCATCGGAGAAAGCGATTTCGCCGTCGAAGGTCGCCGGGATCACGAGTGAGTCTCCGGCTTTGAAGCTCACGGGTTCGGTTTGTCCAGCCGAGAGGACCCCGGCACCCGACAGAATCACGAGAGTGCGCATCTGACCTGGGACCAGCGTCTTCCGACTTTCCCTGGCCTGGCGGCATTTGTCGAGCTTGAAGTATTCGCAGTCGACGAGGCGACCGTCCGTCGTAACTGGCAGGTCGGCGCCGACAGCGTCAAAGTGAATACTCTCCAGGGCTTCGGCGATATGCAGGGGTCGCGGCTTGCCGTCGTCGCCAAGCCGATTCCAGTCGAAGACCCGATAGGTTGTGTCGGAGGGTGTCTGAATCTCTGCGATGAGCAGGCCCGCTCCGATGGCGTGGGCCGTGCCGGCCGGCAGGAAATGGCATTCGCCTGCCCGGACAGGAACCTTGGCCAGGAGATCGGCTACCGTGCCATCCGCGATGGCCTGGGCGAAACGCTCTTTCGTAATCGGCTTCTTGAGCCCCTTGTAGATAACAGCCCCCGGCTCGGCGGCGATGATATACCAGCACTCGGTTTTCGGCTCGCCCTTACCCATCCGTCGACACGTCTGCGGGTCGGGATGGACTTGGACGCTGAGCACGTCCTGCGCATCCAGAAGTTTGACCAGCAACGGAAAGGACTCGGGGAAGTCCTGCGTTCCGGCGATGGCCTCGGTATTCCGGCGGACAACTTCGCCCAGAGGCAGACCGGCGCAGGGGCCGTTGGCGACAGTCGACTTTCCCTCCGCCAGATCGGCGATCTCCCAGCTTTCGCCGATCTTCACCCCGGCCGGCAGGTTTTTGCCGAAGACTTCCTGCAACTTCCGCCCGCCCCAGATCCGCTGTTTGAAGACGGGCACTGATTTCAATGGGTACAATTTCATTGGGGGCATTCTACCATCGAGACCATTCACCGTCCACGTGGCGAAGCGGAAGGGATCTATTTGAGGCAGTTGACGACACCGTCGGCTACGGCGGTCGCCAGTCGCGTTTGGAAGGAACCGCTTTGCAGGCGTGCGGATTCCTGGACGTTTGAGAGGTAGCCCAGTTCGACCAGAATCGCCGGGCATCGTGTCCAGATGAGGACTTTGTAATCCTTCTTCCGGATGCCCCGGACGCTGACGCCGGTGGTGTTCATCGCCGAGACGACACTGCGGGCGGCCTGCATCGAATCGCTGGAAGCAGCCTCAGCCACGTAGGTGGTGGAGCCTTGGATACTGGGATCGGCTATCGAGTCCGCGTGGATGCTCACGAACAGATCGGGATTGAGACGGTTGGCCAGATCGGCCCGCTCTTCCAGTTCGGGGTACCGATCGTCCTGACGGGTCATGACTACCCGATAGCCTCTGCGCTGCAGGATAGACGCGACTTTTGTCGCCACGGCCAGAGTGATGTGCTTTTCATAGACGCCATTGACGGCGGTGGTGCCGGGGTCCTTCCCACCATGGCCCGGGTCGATGATGACAAACTGCCCGCGACGTGGGGTCGGTGTGGGCGTCGTCGGAGCGGTCCAGGACAGGTGCGAACGAATCTGCTCGACGAGGGCCGCGGGGACAGACACTTGTCCCCGCAGGACGTCCACGTTGCCGACCGGGCCGATGGCCTTGCCGTTCACGAAGTACCGTCCGCCGCTGCTCGTGAAGATCATCACCGTATTGGCTCTGTTCTTGAGGATAACGAACGTGTCCGACTGCTCGCGAATCTCCAGTCCCAGACGGACGGCCAACTCCCG
>CAYQXM010000009.1:73385-77666 GCA_964421295.1 uncultured Pirellulales bacterium | reverse complement strand
GGGTGTACCCGCCATGCTGATACGCCCCATCGATACTGAACACCGGCGCCTCGACATTCGGATACAGCCCGAGCCCCTTGAACTGGCTCAGCACTTTCGGCAGTCGATTCGGGAAGTAGGTGCCCAGGATCCAGTTCTTCTGAGGCGTCCAGTATGCGTTCTTCGTGTAGAGAGGATAGGGCGAGGAACTGTACGGATGCACGTCCCGGCGATAATCGCCCCAGCGCGCCGACTCGGCGATGACGGGCAGTTCCAGAAGGTCGGACCGACGCATCCATCTGGAGATGTTGCGATCCGGGGTCAAAGCACCGCCGTTGAACATGTGCTTGTGGACCCGATCACCGAACCGGACGCGATACTCCTGGATCGTGTTGAGGTACACGAAGAAGCCGGTGGGATCGGAGTTGGAACCGATGCCCGTCTGCTCGAGATTCTCGATGATCTTCTCGGCGTCCCAGCTATAGATGCGCCAGGGCCGGCGATCGGGCCCGCCGCCCGCGGCACGCCAATTGTTGCCCTGCTTGATGTCCGTCCCGCCCACGTAGTAGTTGAAGATGGTCCAGTCGATGAAGTTGTTCACGTCGAGGACCCTGCAGATATTGTCCCAGTTTCTGCTTTCGACTGCGGCCTTCAACTCGCGCCAGGCATCCATCGTACCATGGGTCAATTGTCCCGGTTCGCTTCCGCTGTACAGCGGATTGCCGTTCGTCGTATCAATCCTGTCGACGTCCCCCCCGTTGTACGCGACATAGTGATCCGCGTCCACCCGCTCCTGAACGTCGTACATCCCCCAGTACATGCCATTGACGAAAAGACTGACCTTCAGACCATACCCCGCGTCGGGCTGTCCCATCTCCATGAGCGAGTCGCGCGCCCATTGGTCCCGGGTGTACTGGGCGATCTGCCGCTGCGCGGGAGACCAGTGGACCCACGAGTTGTTGAAGCCGCCACGTAATTGGAGCGCATCGAACGAACTGACGGCAGAGCCGCCGAACAAGTCGTATTCCAGTTGGCTCGGCCCATAGGCACTGGAGAACCGCAGGCTCAAGGAGTGCTTGGGACATTTCGCGGGTTGGCGGCTCGCCCCGCCCTGAACGCGGAGGCCGCAATTGACCTGGAACTCCCGGGAATCGGTCGGCGTAAAGAACTCGGCGGAGGTCGGCTTCTCCCAGGCATCCCCTTCACTCTGGGGATTGGAGTAGATGCCGGAGGCGCCGAACAGATTCTGCCGGTCCGTGACGAGGGACAGCACCGGCAACGACGTGAGGGCGGCGACCATCTGATCCTTGTAGTCCGCGCTGTCGCAGATTTCGGGGTCCATCTCGTAGTCCGCGCCGTACCCGCCCCAGGAACTCGGATAGCCCGCCGCCAAGGCATCCGCCTGGCTCTGGCGCATCACGCTCTGGACAAAGAGATACGTCTGCGTGCCCGTGTGGCTGGCGAGCCAGTTGGCCCGCGTGGCGCAGGCGCGGAGACAGGTGGTCTTACTGATATGAATCGGCGCGGAGTAGAGCGTCCCGGCCGGGGTGCGCGTGGCCCAGTTGTAGGGGTCGCGTCCGTCGAGCGTGTAATAGATAACGGCGTCCGGGGTGGCGCAGGTGATCGTGACATCGAACGCGGCGTCGTAGAATCCTCTGACAGCGCTGAACTGCGGGTCCGCCGCGGCCCCCTGATACGGCGGACGGTTGTTCACCGTCCCGGGCGTCGGAGTCGCCAGAAAGGACCACGAGCCCGTGCCGTGGGGCGAGCGGCCGTAGGCGATATCGCATCGCTGGTCGGTGAAGGTGATACTATCGATCAACGTCGTGCCGTCCTTATCGTACAGCAGGATCCGGTCGCCTTGCGTGTCCAGCTTGAAAGAGGCGTGCAGGCCGGAATCGGTGGTCTCGCCGTCGAGCCAGACGAGGAGGCAGCCGCCCGATGTCAGAGTTGTGGTCACGGGACTGTTGGTCGGGAATTGCCATTGCGTGGGATGAGCCGGGTCGTCGGTGAGGTACATCCCGGCCAGATCGACGACAGCGTAGGTCAGGTTGGCGATCTCCACCCAGTCGTCGAACTCCCCTTGCGGATCGGCCAGGGTCTTGCCATTGGCCGCCATGAACTCATTGAGAGCTACCGGAACCGCGGCCACCCCCGCTGCGGCAAGGCACATAGACAATACGAGGACTACAGACGCTATTTTACAGGACTTGATCGCCATTTTCATCCACCGCCGTACGAATCCCATTATCCATGTCTCAACAGCACCGCGCAATTATCCTATTTTACCCGGCCTACGCGCAGAAACGAAAGCTTTTTCACCCTATTAGGGCATGTCGGAAACCGGGAGCAACAGTCCAACGCCTGGCCTTGTGCAATATCCCCCTGCCGGCAGCCGTCTCTCCTGACGGCTGGAATCCTGTTGACGGTCCATTCCTGCGCCCCAATAATCGCGGGTGGCTGCCAGAAGAGCAGTGGTACGGTCTTTAGGAGTCGCGACTGACATGAGCACATATCACACGACGCGGCGGGAGTTCCTCAAGGGCTCCGCAGCCGTTGGGGCCGGCATTCTGCTGGGCCATCCATTGCGAACGTCCCCCGCTTACGCCATGGAACTGCTGACGAAGATGCGGTTCGGCCTGGTGACCTACCAGTGGGGTCAGGATTGGGACCTGCCCACATTGATCGGCAATTGCCAAAAGGCCGGCTACGGCGGGGTGGAACTTCGCACCGAACACGCGCACAAGGTCGAATCCGGCCTCGGTGCGACCGAGCGGGCGGAGGTGAAGAAACGCTTCGCCGACAGCGGCATTACCCTGGTCGGGCTGGGCACCAACTTCGCTTTCCATTATCCCGACGCCGCTCGGCTCCGTAAGGAGATCGAGGGGGCCAAGGCGTATGCCAAGCTGTCGGCCGATTGCGGCGGCCTGGGTGTCAAGGTCAAACCCAACGACCTGCCGAAGGAAGTGCCGCAGGAGAAGACCATCGAGCAGATCGGCACGTCACTTCGTGAGATCGGCCAGTACGCCGCCGATTGCGGGCAGCAGCTGCGTCTGGAGGTCCACGGAGGATGCTCGCAACTGCCCGTCATCAAGTCGATCATGGATGTGGCGAATCATCCGAATGTCCGCGTGTGCTGGAACTGCAACGCCCAGGACCTGCAGGGACAGGGGCTCGAGTCCAACTTCCGCCTCGTGCGTTCCCTGTTCGGCCAGACCGCCCACGTCCGCGAGCTGGACGGCGGCGACTACCCCTATCAGGACCTGATGAACCTTCTCATGGACACGGATTACGACGGCTGGATTCTCCTTGAAGGACGGGTGATGCCGCAGGACCGCGTCCAGGCGATGACCGAACAAAAACAGCTCTGGCTGAAGATGATCGGCGCGGCCCGCGCCACAGCAGGTCAAAGAAAGCCGGCCACGGGCGTGAAGATCACTCAGCAGGACAAGAGCCTGACGGTCGCGATCGACGGCAAGCCGTTCACCGAATACTGCTTTGCCGAGGGGCCGCGGCCGTACTTCTACCCTGTCATCGGCCCGACCGATGCGCCGATCATCCGGCATTGGCCGATGAAGGAAGGGGTGCCGGACGAAACGCACGACCATCCGCATCACAAATCGCTGTGGTTCACGCATGGCAGCGTCAACGGCATCGATTTCTGGGCGAACGGTGACAAGAACGGCAAGATCGTGCACGACACGTTCACGGAGATTTCCTCCGGGCCGCAGGTCGGCGTCATCGTGGCCCAGAACAAATGGGTGGGCCCGGACGGGAAGGTGGTTTGCACCGACACGCGGACCCACCGCTTCTACAGCCGCACTGACGATCGGATCATGGATTTCGAGGTCACGATCCGCGCCACCCACGGCAAAGTCACGCTCGGCGACACGAAGGAAGGCTCGCTGGCCATCCGGCTGGCTCCCACCATGCAGGAGACGGGCAAAGTCGCCCAAGGTCACATCCTCAACAGCGCGGGTCTCAAGGGAGAGGCCGGCGCGTGGGGCAAGCAGGCGGCCTGGTGCGATTGCTACGGGCCGGTGAACGGGCAGATCGTCGGCGTGGCGATCTTCGACCACCCCGACAATCCGCGTCACCCCACCTGGTGGCACGTGCGGGCGTATGGCCTGTTCGCCGCCAATCCGTTCGGCCGGCACGATTTCGAAAAGAAACCCGCCGGCGTGGGCAACCTGGTGGTCCCCGAGGGCCAGAGCGTCACGTTCCGGTGGCGGTTCTACGTTCACAAGGGCGACCCCACTGAGGCTAATGTGGCGGAGCGTTATCGGGAATATGCCGCCGGCC
>CAYQXM010000009.1:67429-73375 GCA_964421295.1 uncultured Pirellulales bacterium | reverse complement strand
ACACCAGGTGCCACCAGGGTGGCCCTCTGACAGATGAGAAGGTGAATTATGAGTAATCTGAGCCGCCGTGATTTCATCAAGAGTTCTGTGGCCGTCGGAGCCGGCTGGGCTCTGGCCAGTCCGTTTTCCCGGGCCCTCGGCGCCAACAACGACATTCGCATGGCCGTTGTCGGCGTCGGCGGCAAAGGCAGCGGGCACTGCAGCGAACTGAGCCGGATGCCCGGTGTCCGGCTGGTGGCCATTTCCGACCCGGATCAGCAGAGGCTCGACAAACAGGCCGCGACACTCAAAGAGCGCGGCGTGGAGGTCAAGACGTACCAGGACTTCCGCAAGCTTCTGGAGGATAAGGAAATAGACGCCATCTCCTCGGCCACGCCCAACCACTGGCACGCGCTGGTGACGATATGGGCGTGCCAGGCGGGCAAGGACGTCTATATCGAAAAGCCCTGCTCCCACAGCATCTGGGAAGGTCGCAAGATGGTCGAGGCGGCCCGCAAGTACCGGCGCATCGTCCAGCACGGCACCCAGCGGCGTTCCAGCGAGGCCTACCGTGGGGCCTACGAATACATCAGGCAGGGCAACCTCGGCGCGATCAAGTGGGTCCGCGGATTCTGCTATAAGCCGCGGAACACGGGCGACGGGCTGATCGTCCCCACGCCGGAACCGCTCGTGATCCCGTCGACGATCGACTACAATCTCTGGTGCGGCCCCGCCGAGATGAAGCCGCTGTACCGGGGCAGCCTCCATTATGTGTGGCATTGGGTCTGGAACACGGGCAACGGAGACATCGGCAATCAGGGCATTCACGAAATAGACGAGGCTCGTTGGGCCTTGGGCGATCCCCAGCCGGCGCCGCGCGTGATCAGCATCGCCGGACGCTTCGGCGTGGGCGATGCCGCCGAGACGCCCAACACGCAGATCGCGTTCTTCGACTACAAGCCCGCGCCCCTGATCTTCGAGGTCCGCGGCCTGCCGCACGCCAAGGGACAGCGCGGCGCGCCCAGTTATCGCGGCATCACCATCGGCGTCGTCGTCCAATGCGAGAAGGGCTACTTCGCCGCGGGCGAGGGCGGCGGCTGGGTCTACGACAACGACGGCAATAAGCTCCAGCCCTTCACCGGCGGCGGCGGTCACATGAAGAACTTCATCGACGCGGTCCGCAGCCGGAAGGTCACCGATCTCCACGCCGATATCGCGGTGGGCCATGATTCCACGACGCTCGTGCACATGGCCAATATCTCGCACCGGCTCGGCAAGCCCGCGTCGGTCGACGAGGTCAAGGCCGCGATCGGGGGCAACGCCGATCTGGCCGAGTCGTTCGATCGGATGCTCGAGCACCTGAAGGCCAACGAAGTCGATCTGACCAAGGAACCGATCACGCTCGGGGCCGGGCTGACCCTGGACCCGAAGAAAGAACTCTGGACCGGCCCGAACAGCGAAGCGGCCAACAAGCTCCTCAAACGCAGCTATCGCGACCCCTTCGTCGTGCCGGAACAGGTCTGATGCGTTTTGCCCTCTGCAACGAGATGTTCGAGCAGCGGCCGCTGGCCGACGTGTGCCGGATCGCGCGGGGTCTGGGCTATCACGGCCTCGAGTTCGCCCCCTTCACCCTGGCCCCATCGGCGCCGCAGGTGACGGCAGGCCAACGGCAGGAAACACGCCGCATCCTCGCCGACCACGGGCTGGAGTGCGTGGGGCTGCACTGGTTGCTGGCCGGGCCTTCCGGTCTGCACCTGACAACTTCCGATCAGGCGACGTGGCTCCGCACGAGGGACTACTTCAAGGCGTTGATCGAGCTATGTCACGACCTCGGCGGTCGCGTGATGGTCTTGGGCTCCCCCAAGCAGCGGAGCATCCTGCCGGGCCAGACGCATGCCGGTGCCTGGCAACGGGCGGCGGACCTGCTCGCGGATATCGTTCAGGGCTCCCCGGTCACGATCTGCCTCGAACCGCTGTCGCCCGCCGAGACGGACTTCCTCAACACGGTGGACGAAGCGATGAAGATGGTCCGCCTAATCGACAGCCCGAATCTCAAGCTCCATCTCGACGTCAAAGCCATGTGTTCCGAAGGCAAACCCGTGTCCGAGATCATCCGCTCGGTGCGGGCCGCGGACGTGGGCCACTTCCACGTCAACGATCCCAATTTGTACGGCCCCGGCATGGGCGACGTCGATTACGCTCCCATCGCACAAGCGCTGGCCGACATCGGGTACGATGGCTGGCTGTCCGTCGAGGTCTTCAAATATGATCCCGACCCTGAGACCATCGCGAGGAAGAGCATCGAGTGCCTACATCGATTCTGGGGGCAGAATCACGGGGACTGATTGCGGATTTCGGATTGATGATTGCGGATGACCTCTGTGGCGCAAATCCGCAATCCGCAATCTATAATCCGCAATTTCTCAAAGGCAGCACGCCAGACGGGCTCTCAGTGACTTCTTGGCACGGAACGTGCGGATGCGGATGCGGGCGGGTGTCGTGTTGGCCCGCGCGGCGATTTCGGCGTACGGCATCTGATCGTAGTAGTGCAGATGGAGCACTTCCCGGTGCGGCCTGGATAGATGAGCCAGTGCGTGCGAGACTTGCTGCCGCGTCTCGTTGAGGACCTGAACCTCCAGCGGATTGCCGCCGTCGCCCCGCACGCCTTCCTGATCGACCTGCGACCGGGCGAACAGCGTCTCGGCGGAGTTCTGCAGCCGGTGACTGCGGACATGGTTCTGAATCTTGGTCCAGGCGATGCGGTAGATCCAGGGCCAGAAGCGGTCGGGATCGCGCAGCCCCTCCAGGCCGCACAGCAGCGACAGGAGGGTCTCCTGCAAGACATCTTCCGTGATATCCCGACTGAGCGTCACGCGAATCACGAAAGGATAGAGCCGCTCGCGCACCAGGACCGCCAGTTCGCCCATGCCGGTCCGGCTGCCCGCACGCGCTTCGGCCAGTAGAGACGCAAAATCCTGCGTCTCAGTGTATGCGTTCTCCGTCGTCATCTGTCCCCTTCTTTCCGACACCGCACCGCGCGGGTGCCGCGGCCGTCCTGGCCGCGCTGCACCGAAGGCATCCGACCTTCCGCCTGCGAGACTCCCACTGCGGCTGCTACTCTATTAAGGCCGCGGCGCGATGTCCGGTCACATAGTATTGACAGACGAATCCGGTTTTTGTTCCGCTGCGGCCAGCGATTTTACACTCCCGTTACCAAGACCCGAGGCGGCGCCGTCGAACACCCGCCACGCGGGCGGATTCAGTTCCGGCACTTCCCACGGGCTGCCGCACTGGTGACATCGCTCCTGGTCCGGCCGCCGGAGCCTGCCGCAGTTCCGACACGTCACGAGCACGGTCGGCGGCCGCAGCGTCAAGTACGTAATGCACGCCGGGAGGCCAAACACGGCCGTGGCCAGCACCCACCACACGCGTGCCCTCCTGGACACCCCCAGGAACCGCGCATCGCGTGCGATCAGCCAGGCCAGAATGGCCACGAAGATGAGCGCCGGCGAAATCACACCCAATCCCAAGGCCAGCCGCACCACCCACGTGTCCTGCGTCGAACGCCCCAGGTGAGCCATGTAGGAATTGGGCAGGAGGAAGAGGTCGTGCGCCCCCGCCTGGGCCTCGATATAGGGAGCCGTGATTTCGGAAAGGATCAGCAGCACCGGCGGATGGAGGTCCTCGATGAAGTGTTTCGTGATCCAGAAACCAGGCAGAGGCTGGACTACTTTCTTCATCCCTTCCGGGCCCACCAACTTCCCCTCGCTGTCGAATATGCGCACCGATAATTCCATCGCGTCACGGTCGAGCGCCGCGACCACGCAGCCGAGATACTGCAGGGGCTTTTCGTTCGGACGATTCGGCGGCCAGAGCCACAGGGGCGTGACGGAGTAGGCGAAGAAGCCGTCGAGCGTTCCTCCCTCCGTCGCATCGAAG
This sequence comes from uncultured Pirellulales bacterium, assembly GCA_964421295.1. Taxonomy (GTDB): domain Bacteria; phylum Planctomycetota; class Phycisphaerae; order Sedimentisphaerales; family Anaerobacaceae; genus PLanc-01. Next base: position 69,457 of record CAYQXM010000009.1, on the reverse strand, counting down.
GTCCCCGGTATGCGCGGCAGGGCCGCCACCGGGCCGGCCAGGGTCAGCGTCGCGCGGTCGAGCATGTCGATCCGACCGGACGCATCGAGCACCGGCAGAGGATCGTCCCGTCCCGCCCACGAGCTCAGGTACACCACTTCTTTGAGATTCGGATCTCCCTTGGTATCTTTCCCGACTTCACGCATCGGGGCTTGCCAATTGACATAGAAACAATCCCTGGCTTTGCCCAATTCCCCGATTTGCACGGGCTGGTGCCGATCCTCCGGGCTCAGCTGCGGCCCTTTCGTGACCAGTTGCCGTCGCCAGTCTATGGTGAAAAACCGTCGCACTTTGGCGTCGTACACGCAGGTGTTCCCCCACCAGTTCCTGGCAGCGCCGATGGGTGTTTCGAACCGTCCGAGTGACTTCTCCGGCGTCTGGGCCATCCCTTCCGGACCCGCGTACCACTGCGCCGTTATCTCGGCACCCAGATTCGAATCGAAGGTTCGTGCACTGTTGCGATGGACGATCAGGCCCAGCGTGCGGTCGAAGTAGAGCCACATGCCCTCGGACTTGCCTTTCTCCGGCGGCCTCCATTGATAGACATCCGAACCCATGATGGGGAGATCTCCGAGCGGCATCGGAGAATCGAAAGCTATCGTCTTGAGTTCCTGAATGTAGTCTCGGCGGGGCGTTACCGAGAGACTGGAGCGTTGTGCGATGTTCGGATCGGACTCCAGGGCGTCGGGCAGAAGCGGCAACGGCGACAGATGCACGCGTTCCTCGGCCAGACTCGTCCTATTCCATTCGCTCTGCAGGGCCGCACACAGAGAGCTGAACCAAGACATCAGTACGACGAACAGAATCAATACGATGACGCCGGTCGCCAGACAACGCAGAGCGTGTTTGTTTTCTGTCTTCATGGTCCGATTCCTACAGAGGGGTCGAGCGGAACTTCAGCGCGACTGCGACAATCAAGGCCACAATCAAGAGCGACAAGATGCCGATGGTGTCCCCCGTGAACCCCTTGATGACCACCAGGCTTACCACGGTCGCCGGGAGCAGAGAGACTCCGAAGAGGAGTGCGGCCTTTCGCGTGTACCAGCCGATCTGCAAGCCCAGACAATAGCACGCGACGGCCGTCAGGAAAGTCACAGTGTACACCAGGGCGACATACCGCGCGTAGAACATGAAGGGCGGGAAGAACCGGTGCAGGTTGACCGCCGCGATAACACCGACCGGCACGAGCACGATCAGGATCGCCAGCAGGCCGACCAGAAAACGCGCCAACAGGATCTGCCCGCGTGTCACGGCCTGCGTCGAGAGAAACGCCGAGAGGCGGCCGGCCCGGTCCGCGTACATCTGGCCGACGCCCAGAAGGCAGAATCCGAACAGGGCGAAGACGACCACCCAGCCGGCGAGCATGATCATGGCCCCCTGCAACTCCCTGCCTGCCGGAAGAAGCAATAGGCACACCGCAATGGCCGAAAGGAAGGCCGCCAGGAGAAGATGGGCGGTGTGATCTACGATTTCTCTCCAGATCAAGGTGAGCATGTCAGACCTCGCTTTCCTGCACAAAGGACCCCGCCACCGGCCGGGTACACTCGATGAAGATGTCCTCCAGCGTCATGGGCACCTCGGTGCAGCTCTCGGGGCCGAAGGTTTCCAGCATCGCCCGTTTGCGCTCGTTCCAGTTGGCCACGGTGAGCATGATCTCGCGGTCCCGCACCCGCTGATTGACGATCTCCGTGATATATAGATCCTCGGGAGCTTTCTGCGGGAAGAGAACCTGGAATTTCTTGACCCGGCTCTTGAGGTCCTCCAGCTCGCAGTCGACCACCAGCTTGCCCCCGGCCAGAACCCCCACGCGATCCGCAATCCGCTCGACGTCACTCAGGATGTGCGAGCTGAAGAGAATCGTGCGGTCCTGTTTCTGGATCAGCTCGATGGCCAATTCGAGGAACTGCCGGCGGGCCACGGTGTCGAGGCCGAGCGTGGGGTCGTCCAGAATGAGCAACTCCGGCTCGATCGCCATGGCCAGCGCCAGGT
>CAYQXM010000009.1:0-67419 GCA_964421295.1 uncultured Pirellulales bacterium | reverse complement strand
TGGCATAATTCTTGGCCACGACGGTAGCGCGTGCCAGCGCCAGGTTGAGCTGCGCCCGCATCCCGGCCGACATCTCCTTGACCTTCCGGTCCATCGGCAGACGGAAAGTCTCAATGATGCTGCCGAAGAACTGGTCGTTCCAGTGGAGCGACAGACCTTTGCAGATGTCGATCAAACGCTTGACGCGGTAGTTCTGGACCAGGTTGTGCCCCTCGGCGACATACCCGATCCGCCCCCGCGTCCGCGCCGCCAGATGCAGGGAATCCTGCCCCAGCAGACTCGTGCGGCCTCGCGTCGGCGGCTCCAGGCCCAGCAGGATGCGAATCATCGTGGTCTTGCCCAGCCCATTGCGGCCCAGCAGACCGAAGATGCACCCGCGTGGAATCCGCAAGTCGATGCCGTCCAGGATGCATCGCCCATCGTAGTACTTGACCAGACCCTCGATCTCAATTGGATTGTCGTGCATATCGATTCCTCTCGACAACGTCGTCACCAATTCCTTCCAGGCTTCAATCTTCTGTACGTTTGAATTCACGACGACCGAGAATGAAAATCCCAATAGCGCCATAAGCGACGGTCAACGTGAGGCTGTGCGCCGCACTGCCAAGGCTACGTAAACTATCAAACTGACCTGTTGCCATCTTCGACAGAAACTCGACCGGCGGTCCGGCATAGCGCAGGACCCCCACGAACACCTTCGTACACAGGGCCTCCGGCAGGATCGCGTTCAACGTCGCGGCCCCGCAGGCCGCCATCAGGGCAACTACAAACAGGAGTATGGAGTTGTGCTCACGCCGGACGACGACGGATAGCGAGGTGGATAACGCCGCCCACGCCTGAAAGACGAGCCACGCCCCGAGGGCCCACGTGGCGAAATGCTCCGCCCCGCCGCGGCCGGTGAGCCGATGCAGGACCATGATCACGATACTCGCGGCGGCGAGATGGATGGTCCCCTGCACGGACAGGCCCAGGAGACGATAGCAATAAAGTTCCGCGGTCCTGATGGGCTTGGTGACCAGCAAGCTGATGCGCCCCGAAGCGATGTCGTCTCCGAAAATGCCGGCACTGAGCAGCAAAGGCAGGAGACACCCGCTCCACGCAAACAGGAAAGGCCCCCAGTTCCAGCCCCCCTCCTCCGGAAACGGAATCAGAAACAGTGCGGCGTAGAGCAGGAGCCAACTGGCGTGGATGACGGAGAGGGTCCGCTTCCGGAGCACCGTCTCCAGGATGAGCACGTAGGCTTTCATCTACGCTTTCCTTTCTTGGCACAACCGAACGAACGTCTGTTCGATGTCTTCGCTTTCGAGATTCACGGATGTCACCCGAGCGCCGGCTTCGACCAGCCGCCGGACCACGCCGGGAACTTCGTCGGTCCGGTTGACACCCACGATCAGCCGCGTACGGGACGATTCCAGCAGCTGACACGGTGTCACAGACTCTTCCGTAAGTTCCGGACCGCCGTCGAGCAGCTCGATGCGTAGACGCCGCGTCTGCTGCGAGCCGCCCCTCCGATCGCCGAACTCGACAACCCGGCCGCAATCGAGAAACACGTAATTCCGCGTGAGCTTCTCCAGCTCGCCCAGGCGGTGAGAGCTGATAATCACCGTGGCCCCGGCTTCCTGCAGTTCCGCAAGCACACGGCGTAATTCGATGATGCCGATCGGATCCAAGCCATTGCTCGGCTCGTCGAGGAGCAGCAGTCTGGGGTTCCCGATGAGGGCCACGGCCAGCGCCAGGCGTTGTCTCATGCCTTGTGAGAACTCGCCCGCCGGACGCCGGGCATATTCCGTGAGTTTCACTTGTTCCAACAACCGGTCCGCTTCCCTGGCCAGCTCGCGGCGTGCCAGTCCGCACAGAGCGGCGTGATGCTCCAGGACAGCTTTCGCCGAGTAGCGAGCCAGAAACACCGGGAACTCCGGCACAAAACCCAGGTGCCGTCGGGCTTCCACGGATCGGGCCGGATGGCCGCAGACACGAATCTGGCCTTCCGTCGGGAGGATCAGACCCGCGATGAGACTCAGGAAGGTGGTCTTCCCGGCTCCGTTGGGACCGATCAAGCCGACGATCGTGCCGGTGCCGATGCGTAACGAGACGTTGTCCAAAGCACGGACGGGCTCCGCACGGCCCGACCAGACGCTTCGGTAGATCTTCGTCACAGCGCGGCATTCAACAACCACCGTTTCCCGGCTCCCAGCGCCGCTCGTGATGGCTCCTGCGTCACGCATTCGCATCTACCCTTTCGCCGCCGTCAGATTGAACTGTTCCACCGCGATATTGAACCATTGAATCAGCGTCTCTTTGTCGATCTGCATGTGAAAGGCCTCGACGATGATCCGCTCCAATTCTTCGCAGATAATGCGCTTGCGTACGGTCCGGCTGAGATTACTGTCCAGGCCCGCGACGAACGCCCCCGCCCCCGCCTTGGTGACAATCACCCCCTCCTGTTCGAGCTGGCGGTAGGCCTTGGCGATCGTGTTGGGATTGATCGTCAGGTCCTGGGCAAGCTGGCGGACGGTCGGCAGCCGCTCGTCGCGCAGCAACCGTCCCAAAGCGATGTCCCGTTTGACCTGATCCATGATCTGCAGGTAAACGGGCCGGTCCGAGGCATGATCGATGTGTACTTGCATAAGCCACCTTAGTAGTTGTACTACTATAACTATTACAAGTATATCCGATCGTTCGGGCGACTCAACAAAATTCCGGGATTCTTTTCCGCTTCTTCGTCGACCCCTCGGCGGAGTTTTGATTGCTTTTACCAATCCGCCGGTGCAGGATAGGAGTAGTGACAGGATGCCGGCTCGGCCCGGAACCCGTTTCACGAAAGAAAGGAGCGGATGCAATGGCGCACAAGTCTACGTCGCGACGAGAGTTGCTACAGCTTGGGATGGCAACCGCAGCCGCATTCACTTGCCGGGGATGCAAACTGTTCGGCTCCCGCCGACCCGACACGGTGGTCAAGCAGGAGGATGACCGGATTCGCCTGGGCCCGGAGGATTCCGCCAAGCTCCAGGCGCAGGGCGGCGTTCTGGTCAAGCGGGAAGGAGCTACCGACAAAATCCTGGTGATCCGCGACCGCGCGGGCAGCCTGCACGCCCTCAGTGCCACGTGCACGCACATGGGCTGCGACGTGCTCTACGACGAGGATCTCGAACACATCCGCTGCCCCTGTCACGGCTCGCAGTTCGGCCTCGACGGCAGCGTCACGAAAGGACCGGCCACCCGCCCCCTGAAGACCTATGCGGTGGAGACACAGGAGGGACGAATCGTCGTCACTGGATTGGGTGCGGCCAGACAATAGAAGGACTTCCTATGGCGCAGGCGCGCAGCCGACGCAAGAGTTGGCGGGAGAAACTGGAGCATCCGGCGGTCAAGGGATTGCCGAAGGTCGTCGACGTGCCCCAGAAATGGCAGAAGATGATGGGCGGCGCCCGCGTCCTGGTGCCCACGCCCCTCATGGCGGACGAGACCATCCGCACCGTGCCCAACGGCCGGCTCATCACGACAGGACAAATCCGGCAGCGCCTGGCCCGGCCGCATCAGGCGGACTCGACCTGCCCGATGACGCTGGGTATTTTTCTACGTATCGTCTCGGAGGCGGCGGAAGAGGATCGTCGAGAAGGCCGAACGCCGATCACGCCTTATTGGCGCGTCGTCAAGGACGACGGCAGTCTCAACCCCAAGTTCCCGGGCGGAGTCGAAGCTCACGCGGCCCGTTTGCACGAAGAGGGACATCGTATCGTCCCCGGCAAGGGCAAGAAACCGCCCCGAGTAGTCGATTTTCAAAGAGCGATAGTTGAAGCGTGATTTGCACTTCCCACTTCACACTCACTTCACACTCCCCGGCGTGCGATGACCAGCGAACTCATGCCGGTGTCCTTGTGAATCAGCTCGATGTCCACGAAGCCCGCGAGCGTCAGGTCGTCCCGGAACTCGTCGAGCGTGTAGGACGTCCCGCCCTGTGTGCCGACCAGCATGTTGATGGCAAACAGGGCACCGATAACGGGATTGGTGCGGGACCGATCCATGATAACGTCCCGGATCACCAGCACGCCGCCGGCCGGGAGAGCTTGATGTATTTTCTTATAGAGCACACGGTTCTGCTCGCGCGAGTTCTGGTGCGCGACGGAGCTGAGCCAGGCCAGGTCGGCGCCGCCCGGCAGATCGTCCAGGTTGTAGTCCCCCGCCACCAGCGAGACACGCTCGAGCAACCGCGCCTCGGTCAGACGCTCCCGCGCCAGTGGTATCACTTCGGGCAGATCGAAGAGCGTTGCCTTCGCTTGTGGCGCGGCCTGCAGAAAAGCGATGGTCCACGTGCCGGAGGCGCCGCCGATGTCGAGTAAGTGGTGGAATCGGAGCGTTTTGAGTTTGGCGCCGATGTCGGGCGCCACCGCCGCGGCCAGATGGTCCATCGTCCCGATGAACGCTTCACAATCCGCCGCCTTGCCGCGAACACTCGTGGCCGGCTCGGCCGGCCGGCCGCTCTGCACCACGTGTCCCAGTTGCACCCAGCGGCGCAGCAGGTTGGCCTGATGACGCACCTCCACCAGCACGTTCGTCGGGGACCGATCGCTCAGCAGGCCCGCCACGTCGGGCGCGACCACGTACACGTCCCGGTCCTTCCGGATCAGTCCCAGGGCCGTCATCGCATCCAACAGGACCGCCGTGGCGCGCGGATCGGTGTTGGAGCGGGCCGCCAGTTGAATCGCTGTCATCGGGCTCTTGGCCAGGGGTGTGATAAAATCGAGATCGGCGGCCGCGGCGATGATGCAGGCCGGTTGGAACGCTCGAACCATTTCCATCAGTTCCGACGCTGTCCACGATTTGCCCATCATGAAGCCCTTCATCATAGGTGATTGATGGTTGATTATTGACTATCGGGCCCGGATTATCAACCATCAACAATCATTTGATTTTTCTTGACGAATCGGCCCCTTCCAGTAATATATTGCCCCAGGATTGCAGATTGCGGGTTGTCGATTCAATCACCAATCGCCAATCGTCGTTAGTTACTTTGTAAGGAGGCCGTGTAATGGCAAGGATCGTCACCATTTCCGTCATTGTCTCTCTATTGATCGTAGTCACGGGCTGCTCGACCACCGATAGCAGCCGGGCCAGCAGACTGCCGGATCGTACTGACTATGCGCCGCCCGCTTCGATGACATCGACGGCAAGCTCCGTCAACAAGAACGACGAGCTGGCCGTCGTCGAGCAGGTCGTGAAGGCCCGCCAGGATTACCACACGAGTCTCCTTATGCTGGTCGACCACTACACCAGCGCCGCCAACAACGAGAAGCTGAAGTGGGCCCGGGAAGAACTGCGGGACCTGGAACGGATGACACAGTACGGGTACATCCTGGACCCGTCCGTCCTGCCCGAGACCCTGAAGGCTACCGACCGCATCCAGGAAGCGGACAAGATGTTCGCGGACGCCTACAAGACACAGAAGATGGCCCAGCCGTTTGGATCCGTGCTTGTGGATGAGGGCCTGCTCCGCGTAGCGTTGCAGAAGTACTATGCGTTGATCCGCACCTATCAGACCAGCGACAAGATCGACGACGCCGCCTGGCAGTCCGCCGGAATCTATGAGTACTTCAAGGACTACGAGAAGGCGATCGTGTTCTACAAGCGCACCTTCCAGTGGGATCCCGCCACGACGTATTCGCCTCGGTATGAAGCCGCCCAGTTGCTCGATCAGCTGGGACGCCGCGATGAAGCCCTGCCGCTGTATCAGGAGGCTATCACGAAAGAGGCCCGGCACCCTGCCAACGCAGCGGTCGCGCAGCGGCGGATCGAAAAACTGACGACGAATCCCAAGCCGTAACCGGACGGCACGAGTCACGCCGTCACCGTAGTGCATTCTTGCGGGGTCTGATGTCACGTCAGACCCCGTTTCTTTTGGTGGCCGGCGCATAACCGAGGTATCCGAGAATCGATGGTGGAGCCGCTCGAAGAAAAGGTAGCCGCATTCATTCACGCCCACGCGATGTTCGACGCGGGTTCTCGCGTGCTGTTGGGCGTGTCGGGCGGCGCCGATTCCATCGCCCTGCTGCATGTCCTGCACACGCTGGCCCGGCGGGGCCTCCTTGCCGCTCATCTGTTCTGCCTCCACATCGATCATCAGTTGCGCGGCAGCGACAGCCGCGACGATGCCGCGTTCGTCGCCGAACAAGCGAGCCAGCTTGGCATTCCCTGTGACACGAAATCCATAGACGTGAAGGCCTACGCCGGAGATCACGGCCTGTCGCTCGAGACCGCCGGCCGCCAGATCCGCCTGGACTCTTTTGCGGAGGCGGCCCAGACGCTCGGCTGCGCCTGGGTGGCCACAGGTCACCAGAAGAACGACAACGCCGAGACGGTTCTGCAACGACTCCGCCGGGGCACCGGATACCGGGGTCTGCGGGGCATCCAGCCCGTCCGGCCGCTGCGGGAAGGCATCCTGCTCGCCCGGCCCCTGCTGTCGAGCACGCGGGATGAGATTGTCACGTACCTCCGCCGTCGCGGCCTGACCTGGCGGGAAGACCGCTCCAATGTCGATTGCGTCTACACGCGAAATCTCGTCCGCCACCGGTTGCTGCCGGCTCTGCAGGAGGAGGCCCAGGGCTGTCTTATCGAGGAGTTGTCGGAACTGGCGGCCTCGGCGGAGGGACTGTATCAGAAGATCCGTCGCGATGCAGAGGAGGCGTCTCGACGCGGCGTCGAATCTCGGAGCCACGCGGCAGCCGTCGATGTCGGGACATTGCTTGCCCTGCCGCAGCCGGTTGCCGTAGAGTTGATCCGCATGCAGTTGGTGCAACTGGGTTGCGGCGAGCGGGACCTGACGGACCGGCACTACGCCTCGGTCCTGCGACTGGCCCATTCTCAATCGAGCCGAGGCGAGGTCACCCTCCCCGGCGGCTACGCGGCCCGACGAGACCACCACCAATTGATCTTCGTAGGGGCAGACCTCTGTGTCTGCCCTCCCACGCCCGGCTGCGTAACGCTCTCGATTCCGGGTGAGACGACTTTTGCAGAGCACACTATCCGAGCCGAGGTCATCGAACCAGAGCCGGGCCAGCCCTTCAAAATTCCGGCGGACAAAACCGATTTCGTCGAGTATCTCGATCTGGATCGCATCGCACAGCCGCTGGTCGTCCGATCGCGCCGGCCGGGTGATTCCTTCTGGCCGCTGGGTCTGCGCGGTCCCAAGAAGGTCGGCAAGTTCCTCACGACGGCTCGGGTGCCGCCGCGACAACGAGAGCATATCTTCCTGTTCGACGACGGCTGGACGATCGTCTGGGTCTGTCCGATTCGCCTCAGCGAACAGGCCAAGGTCACCGCGCAGACGCGACGCGTTCTGAAGCTCAGCGTCAGGTGACACGCACGCTAAGCGTGGCATAGGCTTCCTCCCCCGCCGACCGATGGCCCATTCGCGGCCACAAGCGGGACGTGACCCTGCATAACTACCTTCCGCTCCGGCAAGCCCCCTGGATCGCGCGAGCCGCACGCCACGCCGTACGGATTGACCCCGCCCCACATTGGGTTCGTTTCGCCCGGTTGCCTGACCGTGGCGGCAAGGGCTTTGGTTGTGGCGATCTCGTCGGCGTCGAACGGCCGCAGCAGCTTCATGCGGTGCAGCTCGTTCATGGTCCGGTACAAGCTGTGCTCGATCCGCCGCTCGTAGACCATCAGCCGCTCCAGGGCCCGTTCATGGCCGAAGTCCTTCACCGCGACTCGTCCCAGGGCGGGATCGCCCGCTTGTTCAAACGAACCCAATTCGCCGCTCTCACCCCCGGAATCGACACCATCCTGAGCAAGAAGACAGTCCAACGCCTCGTTCTGCATGCGTTCCGCCCGTTTCAGCCGCCACGAGAGACTTACGATCCGCTCCGCCAGCACCGTCTCGATGGGCCCGGCCGGATCGAGCTCCCCCAGCATCTGCTCGCGAAAAGCGTCGAACTCCTCCGGGTCTTCCGTCCTGATGACGCACCGCTCGGCCAGAAGCCCGTGCCTGACCGCATTCTGTGACGCGACGGCCTTCCCTTCCACCGTCCGAGGCCCCGTTGATTTTTCCGCATTGCGACGATTGGCAAGAACCTGTGCTTCGCTGGCCATAGTCGAATCCTCCCAGATGGCTAAAAACCCACTACCCTTCTGCTTCCAACACGATAATTGGTCATCCTACCATATAGACGTGAGCAACGCCATACTTGTTCCAACCTTTTCAGCTTTTTTGTGATTTTCTAACCAGCGATTCTGATGGGCCCGTAGGGGCAGGCCCCCGTGCCTGCCCTCTTCCCGTACGAATGGGAAAGGGCAACCACAGAGGGTTGCCCCTACCAGTGACGACGCAACAGGATGAACCTCAACCCATGCTGGTTCATTGTGGTCCCGCCACCTTCGCCGGCGGCGGATGGTGGTGCCAGAACCGCTCTAACGCGATTGGAAGTTGGCATGGCGTCTCCATGATGGTCACATGATCTATCCAAGCCCTGGCGACACACGTCTTTGCGTATTCGGCCGGGTCGCCTTGACAATTCCTGGCGAATGGTAGAAGATCGGAGCTGTGACGACTGACGGGATTACCTGGTTGAATTCGGTCTATGGGGTGAGCACGTAGCCCCCCTACCTTTGTCAATGGGAGTTGCGAGACGATGGCTGGTGAACCTGAGAAGAAGAAGTCGGTTGCAGCACGGGCAATGCGTCTCCTGATTGTCGGCAGCGCCGGCATTGTCACGGGACTGCTCTGCTTCCTGGCAATTGTCGGTTCCGCGGTCCAAACGAGGAGCGGGACGGTCCTTCCTTACCATACAGTCCTGCTCCAGTGGATCGCGTGGATTCTCGCGCTTCCCTGGATCTTGTTGCTTCGCCTTCTCCACCCCCTTTGGGGCGGGGATAGCAAGAGCGATACCGTCCATGTCGCCGTCCTCTTGGCCTTCATTTGGGGCATCGTTGTGTGTTGGGGATTATCAACCCTTCTGCGCTGGTCGGACCGGAGGAGAATAAGCCGCTCTCCAACCATTTGAGAACGATAGCCCACCCGGGCGCAATTCAGAACATGGTCCGCACAGGCGGAAGCTCGTCGTGCAACAGGATCCCTGCCTCCGCGAGAATGGCAAGGTGAGAACTGATGGGTGGCAGCCTCAAGGGCGCAGCCCTTGGGGATGGTTGGGTGGAGACAGGAACACGTCTATCGCGCAAGCACTGCATGTCCCTGCCCGCGTATCAAAGGGAAGTAGTATCTCTGGACGCGTTCTGCGTGCTCATGCAAGGAAATGAAGCCATCCCCAAGCCTCCGGCTTGAGGCTGCCACCCATTTCGATTTGGCGGTCAGAAGTCGCAGGTGCCGGCGGCGCAGCGGGCGGCGGTGTCGGGTGGAGCGGGTTCGTCGAAGGCGGCGCTGTCACTGGGGCCGACGGAGAGGACTTGCTGGGGTTTGGAGCCGTAGCGGTAGATGGTGATGCCTTTGCACTTCAACCGGTACGCGGCGAAGTAGATGTCACGGACGTCGTCCACGCCGGCGTCGGCGGGGAGATTGATCGTTTTCGACACGGCGTTGTCGGTGTAACGCTGGAACGCGGCCTGGATTTCCAGGTGCTGCCGGGGCGGGACATCGAAGGCGGTCACGAAGAGGCTCTTCACGTCACGCGGGATGCCTCTGACAGTCTTCAAAGAAGGATAGCGTGCCACCTCGGCGAGCAGCTCCGGGCTGTAGAAGCCTCGCTCGCGGGCAACCTTCTCGAACCAGGGGTTCACGTCGAAGAGGCGTGTGCCGGACAGGACATTGCGCACGAAGCTGACCGCGAAGAGCGGTTCGATGCCGCTGGAGCAGCCGGCGATGATGCTAATGGTGCCCGTGGGGGCGATGCTGTTGACCGTGGCGTTGCGCAGCTTGCGTCCCGTGCCGGCGTAGATCGAATGGCGGTAGTTCGGGAACGCTCCGCGTTTGGCGGCCAGTTCCTCGGAAGCATCAAGGGACGCCGAACGAATGAATCGCATGAGCCGGCGGGCGAAAGCCACAGCTTCGGGCGAATCGTAGGGTATGCCGAGGCGGATCAACATGTCGGCAAAACCCATCACGCCCAACCCGATCTTGCGATTGGCCCGCGAAGATTCCGCGATGGAGTCCATGGGGAAACGGTTGACGTCAATCACGTCATCGAGGAAGCGGATGCTCCACTGAATCGTCTCGCGCAGCTTATCCCAATCCACGACCTCGCGGCCAGGGATCGGTGGTCGGGGATCGGGGATCGGGCGGTGACCCTCTGCGTTCGCACGTCCGCCCTCTACCCTCTGCCCCCTGGTCCCTGGACCCTGAACCCTGTCCCCTTTCAGCATTCTGGCCATGTTGATGGAGCCGAGGATGCAGCTTTCGTAGGAGAGCAGTGGCACCTCGCCGCAGGGATTGGTCGCCTCAATCGAGCCCAGTTTGGGTGTCGGGTTGTGACGATTGATGTGGTCCACGAAGACCAAGCCGGGGTCGCCCGTGCGCCAGGCGGCATTGACGATCAGGTCGAACAGAGCCCGGGCGCCCACCTGCTGTGTGCGGCGGTGCGTGTGCGGATTGATCAGGTCGAACGGCCGGTTCTTGATTACGGCTTCCATGAATCTGTTCGTGACGGCGACGGAGATGTTGAAGTTCTCCAGGGCGCGCGTCGCGGTCTTGGCCTCGATGAAGTCGACGATGTCGGGGTGGTCGCAGCGGAGAATGCCCATGTTGGCCCCCCGCCGCTTGCCGCCCTGAACGATGACCTCCGTGGCCTTGTCGAAGATGCCCATGAACGAGATCGGGCCGGAGGCCTGTCCCTTGGTCGAACCGACCAGATCGCCATGCGGACGCAGACGCGAGAAGTTGAAACCGGTGCCGCCACCGGTCTGATGAATCCGGGCCATCTCGCCCAAGGCCCCGAATATGCCTTCGATGGAATCCGCGACCGGGATGACGAAGCACGCGGAAAGCTGCCCCAGGGGCGTGCCCGCGTTCATCAGGGTGGGTGAATTCGGGAGGAATTCCAGGTGATGCATCATCTCATAGAAGCGCTGCTCGACGTCGTCAACAATCTTGCGTGAGCCGTAGTTCGCCTCCGCCTGCGCGACGTGATGGGCCACGCGCCGGAACATCTCGCTGGGGGTCTCGGTGACATGGCCCGCGTCGTCCCTGAGCAGGTACCGCCGCTTGAGCACTTCCAGCGCATTGAGCGGCAGTTTCAGATCGTCCGTCAATCCCAGCGCCGACTTCGCCAGGCGTGCGCGGGAGTGGCTCTCGCGATAGAGGATGTAGCTTTTGGCCACATGGTTGTAGCCCTCGCTCATCAGGGCGGTTTCGACGAGGTCTTGGACATCCTCGATGCCGGGAATCGTCGTGCGGTGCTGGGCCCGGAGACGATCCATGACGACCTTGGTGACGTAGCGCGCAATGAGCCGGGCTTCTCCTTCATCCGCCAGAACGTCCAGACCCGCCTTGCGGATCGCGCTGACGATCTTCGACCGATCGAACGCCACGACGGAGCCGTCCCTCTTGCGAATCTGGCTCAGCATTCCATCCTTGCCCATGCGTTATCCTTTCTCCAGGAACCCCAGGCCGTTCCATAGATCCTACTACGGATGGGGAGCGAGGGTTTTCTCCAGTTGCCGATCGGCCTGCTCCGGCTGGGTCTGCGGCGGCTGCACCGGGGCCAGCGGGAGAAGGACGGTAAACGTCGTACCCTTGTCCACTTCGCTCTCGACCTCGATCCGGCCGTTGTGGGCGACAACGATCTTCTGGACGATGGCCAGGCCCAGGCCGGTGCCTTTGATTTCCTTGCCCGGGCGATGGACACGGTAGAATTGGCCGAAGAGCTTGCCCAACGATTCCTTCGGGATGCCGAACCCCGTATCGCTGACCTGGAGGGCCAGGTGTTCCCCGCGTGCGTGGACGGAGACGCGGACACTGCCGCCCTCCGGCGTGAACTTGATCGCGTTGCTGATCAGATTGGTCAGCACCTGGATCATCCGGTCATTGTCGAACACCGCCGTGGGCAGAGACGACGCCAGGTCCATGCTCAGGTTCAGGTTCTTCTTCTGGGCATAGGGCTGCATCGTCGTGAACGCTTCGTCGACGGTCTTTTCGATGTGGTTCGGCTGCATGTCGAACCGCATCTTGCCGGCGTTGAGCCGCTGGAAGTCGAGCACCTCGTCGATCAGGCGTGACAGCCGGTCGATATTGCGTTGGGCGATCTCCAGGAAGTGCTTCTGGTCCTGGTTGATCTTGCCCGCCACGCCGTCCAGCACGATCGACACCGCCTCGCGGATCGACGTCATGGGCGTGCGGAGTTCGTGGGAGACGGTGCCGATGAACTGCGATTTCAGTTCCATCGTCTCGCGGACTTCCTCCTCGGCCCGCTTGCGATCGGTGATGTCGTCGAACGCGACCAGGACGTGCCGCCCCGCATCGATGGACAACGGCTCCACACTGACGAGGAACCAGGACGGCGGTCCCTCGCGGTTCGTTCCCAGGATCGGCCGGACTTCGACGCCACGCACCGGCTTGCCCGAATCGAAGGCGATCTGCACCAGGTGCCGCAGGGAACAGTTTTCGCACGCCAGCGCCGCCTGTTCGGGGGAAGCGTCCGTCTGCACCTGCGAGCAGTTCAGGGCGCTGCACAGATTGCTGCCGATGATCTCGTGGTAGTCCTTGCCGGACATCTGCCGTACCGCCTCGTTGGCGCGGGTCACGGCCACGTGTTCATCGACCAGCAGCATGCCGGCGGGCGCCGCGTCGAAAATCGCTTCCAGGTTCTTCTGCTTGCGGTCCAGGATTTCGTGCACGCGCATGCGGTCGGTGACGTCCACATCGGCCCCGCGATAGCCGATCAACTGCTGGTGGTCGTCGAAGATCGGCACGCCGCTGCGCATCAGCCAGATCACGCGGCCGTCTTTGTGCACGTTGCGTGTCTGGAATTCGCTGAAGACGTCCCGCCGGGTGAAGATCTCCGCTACGCAGGCTTTCAGGCTCTCCGCGTCGTCCGGATGGAAGAAGTCGTGAATGTGCTTCTTCCGCAGGACCTCTTCGGGCTTGTAGCCCAGGATTTTCTCCACCATCGGGCCCACGTAGGTGTACAACCCGTCGGCGTCCACTTCCCAGATCCATTCCTTCGCGTTGGCGACGACCTGCCGGAACCGCTTCTCCGACTCGCGCAGAGCGATCTCGATCTGCTTGCGTTCGGTGATGTCCCTCACGACGCCGATGGAGCCGGTCGGCATTCCGTCCGGGTCCCTCAACATGCTGATCGATATATCGACATCGATTACTTCCCCGCTTTTGTGGACCATCTGGGTTTCCAGATGATGCTGCATGCCTTTCTGGCGGATGCTCATGGCGCGGATGCGCTGCCACTCCGTGACCGGGTACAGCGATTCGATCGGCTTGCCCAGCAATTCGGCGGAACTCAGCCCCAGGAGCTGCTCCGTGAAGCTGTTCCACGAGACCAGACGCTCGTCGCGGCCCACCATCATGATGGCGACGGCGGAGTTCTCGAAGATCGTGCGATAGCGCTGCTCGGCCACCTGCAGTTGGCGTTCGGCCTTCTTGCGTTCCAGGGCGTAGCGGATGGACCGCATCAGCAGCGTGCTGTCCACCTGTCCTTTGATGAGGTAGTCCTGCACGCCCTTCTGCACGGCCGTCGTCGCGGTCTGCTCGTCGTCGAGGCCGCTCATGACGATGATCGGCACGTCGGGCGCATGCGTCTGAATCTGGAGGATCGACTCGATGCCCTGGCTGTCGGGCAGTCCCAGGTCGAGCAGCAGCACGTCGGCGCTCCACTGCTTGAGCATCTCGATCGCGGCCGCGAGGCGGTTGACGCATTGGACCTCCCCGACCTGCAGCGAAGTGCTCGCCAACAGCCGCTGCAACTGCATCCGGTCGATGGCATCATCCTCGACGATCAGCACCCGTAAGGACTTTTCCGCAGTCACGTGCATCCTCCTTCAGGGACAAGACAGCATGGGGGACAGAGGTTCACCCGGTTCTACTCGTTTTTCCCATTCTTGACGGCCGCGCGGATCTTCTCCATCAACTGGACGAAGTCGAACGGCTTGGTGACGTAGTCGGAAATGCCCAGGGCCGACGCCGCGGCAATATCCTGCGACGCGCAGCGGGCCGTCACCATGATCACGGGAATACTCTTGAGCGTTTCATCGGCGCGGAGCCGCTGGAGCATCTCGTGACCGTCCATCACGGGCATGTTCGTATCGAGCAGGATCAGGTCCGGCTTCTCCGCCGCGGCCCGTTCCAGGCCCTCCTGCCCGTTCGCGGCCGTGACGACCAGGCAATCCGCAAACTTCAGCCGGTACTCGACCGTGCTGACCAGGTCCGGCTCGTCGTCGACGACGAGAATCTTCATCTGCGAAACGCGTTTCTTGCTCTTGAACAATCCCAGCATATACCTTCTCCTTTCAGGATAATCTCGACTATTGGGCCGGCGTCTCCGAGGACGGAGACTTCGCTTTCTCCTCCTCGTCGCGATGGGACAGCCAGTTTTCTCGATGCACGTCCTCGACGCGCGCCGCCACCTGGGCCGGCAGCGGCCCGCTCTGATTCAGGCGGGGTGACAGCAGGACAACCAGTTCGGACTTGCTCTTGCCTACGATGGTGGTCTTGAACAGGAAACCGATCAGGGGCAAGTCCCCGAGCAGCGGAATCTGACTCACCTGCCGGGTCTTTTCCTCCCGTCGCAGGCCGCCGATCACGACAGTCTCGCCGTTCTTGAGCAGGAGCGAGGTATCGGTCTTGCGGGAATCCGTCACGGGGATGCCGTCGGCGCTCTCGCCGGTCTTGACGCTCTGTTCCGAGGCGACGGTCAGGAAAATGTCGTTGTCATCGGTCACGACGACCGACACCTGCAGCTTGACGCCCACGTCCTTGAATTGCGTGCTGGTGAGAGCCCCCTGCCCGCCGGCCCCGGTGTCGGTGACCTCGCGATACGGGATTTGCTCCACCGCGTCGATGGTCGCCGACCGGCCGCTCACCACCAGGGTCCGCGGCGCCGCCAGGATATTCACGTTCCTCTTTTCCTGCACCAGGTGGATGACGTTGCGCACGGTACCGAAGATCACGCCGATGTCGCCGCCCGTTCCCAGGGAATTGAAAGCGGTCGCACTGCCGATGGTATCGGCCGTGCCGGAGGCGGTTCCGCTCGTTTCCGGCGTGGAGCTCAAACGCGACGTCGTGAGGTTCTGCCGGTATCCGAAAGGATAGCGTTCGTTGGACAGCAGGTCCCAGTTGACGCCGATCTCGCTGTCGTCCTTCAACTGCACATCCAGCAGCACGACTTCCACCATCACCTGCTGCGGCGTGCGGTCGGCTTTCTTGATCTGCGTGATCATACGATCCAGGTTCTCGCGCGTGTCACACAGCACGATGGACCGGTTCATCTTGTTCACCGATACCGCGCCATAGGGCGTGCGCATGCGTTCCAGCACGCTCATGAGGCTGTTCGGATCCAGGAAACGCAGGACCACGCTCTCCAGAAAGAGTTCCGGCGGCGGCTCATTCGCATCGACGATGCGCGTCACGGCCGTGGGTTGGGACGGCAGGCCCAGGGCCGCGAACGGATCGTCGCCGCCGGTGACATCCGCCAGTCTCTGGGTCCCCGCCCGCACCGGCGGTGCGGCCCCGAACGTCAGCAGCACGCACAAACCGAAGCTGATCCAATCGATGGGTCTGCACTTATTCATGGCCCTCAATCTCCTTGTGACGGAAGATGTAGATGCTGATATCGAGGTCGCAGGTGATCCCGGAACCCGTAGGAGGCAAAGCCACCTTCAAGGTGTCGATCCACACTTTCCGCGGATAGGTCTGGAGCTTCCCGAGGAAGCGTACGAGACTGCCGTAGTCCGCCTGAACGACGAGCCGCGCGGTCTTCTGCAGCGCCGGGGCATTGGGATCCATCAGGCCGCCGCGTGTGGAGGCACGGCGTGTGTTCTTCTCGACAAAGCCGAACGAAAGGATGGCGCACTGGGTTTCGGCGCACAGATGTTCGAGTTCGCCGAAGAAGGGTTCGACTTCGGCCGGACGGAAGATGCTCTCCGCCAGAGCGGTCTGCTGCGTTTGCAGCCGGTCGCGCTCCATCCGTTTGCCCTGCAACTGCAAACTCTCGGAGCGGCCCTCGTCGATGACCGCCGCGGCGCTTTGTTCGTACCGCTGCGCGGCGTGCAACGAGGCGAGGTGCGGCTTCACGAACCAGTGGTGCATCGCCAGCGCCCCGATGACGCACAGCACGGCGACGATCAGACGACGATCCGCGTCCGTCAACTCTTTGAGCTTGCTCAGTTGCATGGGCTACGACGCTTTCTCCACAGAGAGGATACATTCCACTTCGAATTCGATGAGACCGCGATTCTTCTTGTTCCATTCCTTGCGGGCGGCCTCGCGGATCCGACTCGAGGTATTCAGCACATCGACGAACGTGCTGACCGCATCGGGCGAGATGGCGTTCCCGCGAATGGTCACCACACCGCCGCCGTTCGAGATCAAACCCGTCAATTGCACCTGACGTGCCGGACAGGCGTTCTTCACATCCTGGAGGAACTGCACCCAGTCCACGGACGTGTGGGCGGCGCCGATCTCCTTCAGGTGCTTGACTTCATTGGTGAGCCCCTGAATTTGTTCGGTGAGCAAAGCCTTCTCGGCCGTCAGGACCAGCAGGCTGTATTCGCCCCGTTTCAACGAGGCCTGCTTCATCGCCACGATGTTCTGGCTGATCCGTTTATTCAGATAGGCGATGATTCCGGTCGCCAGGACGATCATCAACAGGAGAACCGCGGCCGCATTGGCGACGAGATACATATTCCGGCGCGTCGACCGGGCCGCGAAAACTCCGGCCGGCAGCAGATTCACGGATGCCCCGTCCGCGCCGGGCGCGTCGATTCTGAGCGCCAGCCCCAGCGCCGTGAGCGATACGTCGTGGTGACCCCGCAGGTCGATGGCCCATTCGCCGGGGAGACATTCCGGCGTCACCATGCTGATCGACTTGATGGCGGCCTCTTTCTCGAGCGTCGTCCGGACCTGCGCCAGGACCGACGATCGCGCGTCGTCCGCCAACAGAATTCTCCATTCTTTCATCGCGTCATGGCGCAGCGAGTAGAACCGCATGACGGCGGCGACTTCCTCGGCGATCCGACTACCGGTCGCGTTCGCACCCTCTGGAGTGAACTCCAGGACCTCGGTCCGCACGAAGTCCAGCAAGCCCCGGCGAAATACGCAGAGTGTCAGGGTCGCTTCTTTGAGCAGAACCACCATGGTGCCGCAGGCCGCCGCGGCCGCGGAGCGGTCCGTGCCGAGCAGACGCGTGCACGCGACGGCGGCAGGTTCGATGGTGCCGACCTGAAGGCCTGCCTGCTGACCGGCGCTCGCCAAAGCGGCGACATTCTCAAGATCGGCCGCCGCGACAAGCACGGCCCCACGGGTGTCCGCCCGGGCCGGCGCCAGCACGCGGAAATCCGATACCGTCTCGCGGCCGGACAGGACCGCGTATTGCTTGAGTTCCTCCCGCACAAACTGCCCGATACGCTGCGGGTCCTGTTCCGTCAAAGGCAGGATGCGCGTCAGCGTGCCCCGCGCCGGGAGCGATACGGAGATGACGCCCGACCGGGCCCGGTATCGTTTCACCGCCTTCAGTACCTTGGCCAGCGCCTTCGGGTCGGTGATGTGTCCCCCCTCGATCGTGCCCGCCGGGATCGGAACGGTGGCCGCGTCCAGGACCGTGCCGACCGCGCCCGTTCGGCGCAGCATGACCATACTGACCTGGGTCTCGGTCACATCGATGCCGACGGTCACTTTTGCCGTTCGTTTCATTCATTCACCTTGAAGGTGTTGATCGCCACCGCATAGGGCGGCCCGTCCGCCGCCACGGTGACCGTGGCCTGGACCTGCGCCACATATCCGTCCGCCGTGCGTCCGTGGGCCGTGAGGGCCGAACCGGTGATCGACACCCAATAGACACCCTGGTCGAAGGAGGTTTCCGCGATGTCACTCACCGATCCCTGGGCCCGCAACTGGGCCAGCGCCGCATTCAGCCCGGCCTCGGCCAGCGCCAGCGCCCGGGCGGCGTGCAGGTGATTCTGCGCGATCTGAATCTCTTCGGTATTGATCTGCACCAATCCCATCACGACGGCACTGAGCAGCGCGGTGATGAACACCACCATGATCAGCACGGTTCCCTGATGGGCATGACGATCAATCATTTCTTCTCTCACCAGTTCCCGACTCAATCGAAGTCACAATCCAAATCCACGTGAATCTTGCCGCCCCCTTCGAGCTTGTTGGCCCTGAGCTTTCCGAAGAGCTCCGCATTGGTCCAGATGCTGACCGTTCCCTTGGGATTCTGGACCACGGCATAGACCTTGGCCGTGGTATTCATCTGCATACCCTTGTTGTTGCCGACCATGTAGAGGCGCAGCGCGGAGGGATTCTTCGTGTTGGCGTTGATCGCAGCCGTGGTATTCACCGCGACCGTTCCCTTGACGTAGAAGCGGGCCGTGTAGCCCGAGTTGACCTGGATCTGCGCGGAAGACGTCAATGTCAGATTGCCGTCGATCAGGACGGTGATGTCGCCGTTGATGATGAGCTTCGAGGACGACATGAGATTGACGCTGTTGTAATGCGTGTTGGCGCTGAGCGTTTTCGTACCGGTCAAGGACAGGGTGCCGGAGGTGCTGGGCATGCCGGAAGGCGCCGAAAGATCAGGGATATCCGCCTCGGTGGTCAACACGCCCTTTTTGCCGGTGATGGTGCCGTAGAGATCGATCCCCTTGTCGGCGTCCCCACCGGGGCCGACGTAGGCATCGCCGTAGATGGAGCTGCCGGCAGCCACGGAGATCTTGTTGGCGCCGGTGGCATTCACGGAAACCACGGCCTCCTGGCCGGCGGTGGCGGCGCTGTACTGCCCTTGCGAGGAATGGTAGCTGTCGATGAGCGATCCGACTCCGCTCCAGGTCACGGTCTTCTGCAACGCCACGTTGGGTACCACAGCCGTTTCCGTTCCTCCGGCGGCCGTCGCTCCCACACGCAGGTATACCGCCGACGAGAGTGTTCGATCCCGACCGACGCCCTTGCTCTTGGGAAACGTGGCCTGCACCTGAACGAGGCGGATCGAGGCCGCGTCTGTGGCCGGCGTGGTGAAGTCGTCGGCACTGTAGCCGGCGAATTGCAGTTGGCTGACGGGCCCCGCCAGATTGGCGAGGCTGCCCACCGGACCGAACTGCACATAATCGTCGGAACCGATCTGGTACCGGTAGGTGCTGCCGTCGCTCGACGTGAACTGAATGTAGCCGGCGGTTTCCGTCGACGCGCTCACGGCCGTGACCGCGGTGGCCGTCGCCAGATGGCGATAGAGATGGTCCGCCAGAATCCGCTCGTTCTGGACGGACTCCGCGCCGGACTGGCCGGCCTCCCACGTGTTGCGGACCCCCACCACGATCGGCACCACGACGGTCATGACGACCGCCATGATGGACGTGGCGACGACCATCTCCACGAGCGTCATGCCGCCGGTGTTTCTGACGTTATTTTGCGGGTGTTGCGTCATATTTCAGTTCATACTCAGCGGACCCCATATCCTCATCTATCTTCGGCACCCCCATGTCCCTGCGTTAGCCGCCCCGCCGGGCGGGGCCAACTTTGTACGCGGGGCAAACAAGCTCCGCAAAAGGCGGGTGGGTTCGGACCGGGACTGTTTTTATCGGGCGATGCCGCACAGGTGGGTCACCCGGCAGGATTGTGCCTCCCCCCGTCCTATAAGGACACGAATAGCGTGTGCTGCGCCGCGCTCACTCGACGTCGAGCCGGGCCACGTAAGTCGTCAGCGTCGCCTGCGTCTCCTGACCGGACAACTGCCCGTTGGAGTCCGCATCGAAGCCCACGGAAACGCCGACCCGTCGCAGCGTGTCGTCCTGATCGTCCGTGACGGTGCACAGGTAGGAACTGCCCAGCGCGGCGGATGTCGCACTGTAGGCCAGATCATAATTCTGGAGACATTTAGCCCGTATTTCGTCGAGTTTGCTCTGGGCCAGGATGACGGACTGCGTCCGACGTTCCACGACGCGGCCCGTCGTCTGGGCGACGGTGAGGGCCTTGAGAATGGGAACGATCACAATCAGCAGGATGGCGGAGGCCATGAGGACTTCCGTGAGCGTCACGCCGCGGCGGGCCCTCCGTTCTCCAGGCGCGGTGCGGTGTCCCATCATAAGCTCTCCTGGCTCTGCGCCATGCCGGTAGCCGCGATGACGGTGACCGTACACGTGGTCCCCCCCGCGGCAAGGGTCAGCGAGGTGTCGCTGCCGGTCTTCAGGGCTCCCAGCGTCGTGAACGTGAAGAGCGTCCCCCCTGACGAGCTGACGCTCTTATCAAGGCTGGCGGATTCCACCGTCGCGGAGGTGGCCGCATCGAGGATGTCGAAGGTGGTGACCGTCCCGCTTTTCGTCAGCCGGAGGGCGTATCCCTCGGGATGGTCCACGGCATGGAGGATGGCCAGGCTGCGCGTCTGCCGCAGGGCCGAGAGAATCTGCGCGGCCGCGGCTTCCGCCCGATTCTTGTGAATCGCGCCGAACTGCAGGCGCGGCACGGTCACGACCGCCAGCGCCGACAGAATGGCCACGACGATCAACAGTTCCACCAGACTATATGCCGCGAATCTTCTCATGGAGCCCACCTCGGCCCCGCAAAAGGAAAGGCTGGCGACAGTGTACGGGCGCCAGCCTTCGGATATCTGCACCAAGGGTCCGGCCCGGCCTCCGGGCGGGACCGCACGGTTAATGCGAATGCGAGGTCACGTGATGCGTCGTCGCACTATAGGCATAGGCGGTGGTGAACGGACATTCGGGCGCCCCATCCGGGAAGTACTCCGTGTCACCCGTGACGGTGGCCAAGTCCGCCGGCCAGGAGCCGTTCTTGGCATAGTAGAGCTCGAGCTGCGAGTTGAGCAGGTCGACGTTCGTCTTGCAGGCGTTGATCTTGGCATTCGTCGCGCTCTCGCTGATTCGCGGCACGGCAATGAATGCCAAAGCGCTGAGAATGAGCACTACGACCAGCAATTCGACCAGCGTAAAGCCTTTTCTAACCCTCATGTTCTTCTCCTTTTCTTAGAGATGGATTGACGTATATAGCCGTTGTTGCCCTATCGACTCCTCCGGGTGACGAGTTTAGTCGCTCCTTCAGATTTTCATTTCATGTGGCTCATGTAATCGAACATGGGCAGATAAATACCGATGAGCAGGCCGCCGACGACGAGCCCGATAACCAACGTCAGGATCGGTTCGAGCTTGATGACCAGCGCATCGATCCGGCGGTCGATATCGCGGTCGATGATGTCCACCGCTTTGGCCAGCATCTCCGCCAGCTTGCCCACCTGTTCGCCGGAGGCCGCCATTTGCACGACCTCGGAGGGGAAGAGCGGATGCTCGGTCAACGTGCCGGCGAACGTGCCCCCCGCCTGAATGTTCTTTTGCATCGCGGCCGCTATCCGGTTCATTTCCTCGCTCCGGGTGATCCCGGCAGCGATCCGCACCGCGTCGAGGATGGAGACACCCACGGAGATCAGCATGGCCAACGGGCGGATGAAACGCGAAACGACAATGAGTTGCTGGAGGTGCCCGAACAGGGGCAGGCGTTTCCGGATCCGTTCCCACGCCGCGCGCACCTGGCGGCTGGCGAAGAGCTTGCGTGTCCCCCAAATGCCGACGCCCAGAAGGCCCGCGACCAGCCAGAACCACTGTCGCAGGATGTGACTGACCGTGATCAGGACGAGTGTCGGCAGCGGCAGCTGGACATGCATGTGACTGTACAGCTTGCTGAATACCGGGATCACAAACACCAGCAGGCACATGGTGACGGCGATGCACACGATGCCGACAGTGATCGGATAGACGAAGGCCGAGCGGATTTTGCTCCGCAGTTGCGCTCTCTTCTCCAGGTAGACGGTGCTGAGATTCAGCGCCTCGGGCAGCTTGCCGGCCGTTTCCCCAGCTTCGATCATGCCGACGAACAGTTCCGAGAAGACGGACCGATACGGATCGAACGCCTTCGCCAGACTCGACCCGGCTTCGATCTTCTGACGGATGTCCCCCAGGATCTGCCGCAGCGCCGGCCGATTCGTCTGTGTGCCGAGCGTCTCCAGACACCGCGTCACCGACAGTCCCGCCCCGAACATGCTGGAGAACTTGTAGCAGAAGGCCACGATGTCGTCCAGCCGGACCTGGCGGAAGGAAGCCGATGCCTCCTTGCGGCGGCGGGCACGAACCATGACATAGCCCACCTTTAGGAGCTCTTCGCGCAGCGCCGAGACGCCCTCGATGTCCTGGTAGGACCCGGTGAGCAGGTTGCCACCTCGATCTTTCGCTGTGTATTCGTAGGAAGCCATCAGGTCCGGTCCACGTCGATTACCCGCATCATCTCATCCACGGTGGTGTGGCCGTCGAGCACCGCGCCGGCCGCGGCCATCTTCAGCGTACGCATGCCTTCTGCGATCGCCAGTTGCTTGACGGCGTCATCGTTGGCGCCGCCGACGATCAGACGTTGAATGGGTCGGGAAACACGGAGGATTTCGTACACGCTCTGGCGGCCCAGATAGCCGCTCTGGTAGCAGTGCGCACACCCCGGCCCCGACCGCAAGCTCAGCTTGTCCGTACCGGCAGCGTCTCCGAGCAGGACCTTTCTCTCTTTTTCCGTCGCCTCGTACGGCCGTTGGCACTTCGGACAACAGGTGCGCAGCAACCGCTGCGCGATGCTGCCGATCAGGGCCGAGCCCACCAGGAACGGCGGAATGCCCAGGTTCGTCAGACGCGAGATGGCCCCCGCGGCGTCGTTGGTGTGCAGCGTGCTGAGCACCAGATGTCCGGTCAGGGCGGCGCCGATGGCAATCTCGGCGGTCTCGCGGTCGCGGATTTCGCCGATCAGGATGATGTCCGGGTCCTGGCGCAGAATGCTGCGCAGGGCCGACGGAAACGTCATGCCCGCGATCGGCTTGACCTGGACCTGCGTGACGCCCTCGAGACAGTACTCGACCGGGTCCTCCACCGTGACAATGTTGCGTTCGGCCGTGTTGACCAGTTGCAGCACGGAATAAAGGGTCGTGGTCTTGCCGCACCCCGTGGGTCCCGTCAGCAACAGCATCCCGTAGGGATTGCGGGCCAACGCGCGGAAGGTCTGGTTGTCCTGCGGCGACGTCACCACCTTGTCCAGCGACCATCGATCCACCGTCTTATCGAGAAGGCGCAGCACGATCTTCTCTCCGCCCACGGCCGGCAGCGACGAAACGCGCAGATCATACTCCCGGCCCTCATAGTCCACCGTCACGTGACCATCCTGAGGCGTCCGGCGCTCGGAAATATCCATGTCGGCCATGATCTTGATGTGCGACACCACTTCCTGCTGGACCGTCCCCGGGACGCGGACGGCGTCACGCAGCGTGCCATCGACGCGATAGCGGACGCGCACGTCCGGCGCCTGCGGTTCGATGTGAATGTCACTGGCGCGGGCCACGATCGCACCCTGGATGATGGACGAGACCAGCTTGCTGATCGGATCGTCGCTGTCGTAGTGCCGCTCGTGCTTGCGGGCATCGGCCGCCTGGGCGGCCGGGTCCTTCTTGAGCCGCATCGAAGCAATGACCTGCTTGGTGGCATTGGCGACGTTGAAGTGGTACTGTAGCGCCTGGCGAATAGCCTGCGGCGTGGCCGCCACGGGCACGACGGTATAACCCGTCTTCAGCTCGATTTCGTCCCGCGCGGCGAGGTCCGTGGGAGAGCTCATGGCGACCATCAGGGACTCGCCCGTTCTCTTGACGGGAATCGCGCTGTACCGGCTGGCCAGTTCCTGCGAGATGAGGTGGGCGACCATCGGGTCGATCATGTCGGGCGTCAGCGCGATGAACTCGATGTTGTTGGCCGCCGCCACGACCCGGGTGAGCTGCTCTTCGTCCAGTTTCTGGTCCCGCTGCAGGATAGAAAGGAGGCTCTCTCCTGTTCGCTCGTGCTCGTCGAGCGCGGCTTGCAGGACCGACGGATCGAGAACCCTCTCTTCCATGAGGATCGTTGTTATCGGGTCATCGTGCTTGATCATGCTGACGCCTGTGATGCCTGCAGATGAGACTTACCCTACCATCCGATCAACCGTTTCCTCTATCGACACGGGCAGGAGGCGACGTTAGCACATATCGCGGTCCGTGCGACCCGACCCCCGGCAAAATGAGGGAAATTCCTCTTGCGGAATGCCCCTGAATCCAGTATAAATACGGAGCGATCTGACGGCGGCGTAGCCAAGCGGCCAAAGGCGTCGGTTTGCAAAACCGATATTCCTGGGTTCGAATCCCAGCGCCGCCTGTGTTCAACGGGGAACGAGCATTCCTTCCTGAGATTTCACACGAGTTGTGGCCTGTCCCGCGCACGGAAATCGCATTATCGGCCGTTGCGACAATCCGCGCCGTCCACCCTCCCTTGGGCGGCGGGGTCAAGGGACCGGGTCGCCCCTGGAAGTCCTGGGCCCTGTAGCCGGAGTGGAAGGCCGAGAACGCCTACAGATACTGTGGGGGAATCCGAAGCTCTCCTGCCTGGTGGTTCCAGACCATGCAGGTCACGCGCCGCCCACTCTGATGAACTGGATGCTGTTGATTCCGACGGAGAACGGCTTCGGCTCGTCCAGGTCGAATCTGGCTTCGTACGTGCTGAAGCGGTGCGCGATCCTGCCGAGGAGCTCGCGCAACCGTTCGAGAGGCGGCCGCTCGCCCAGCGGGAAGCAGATGCTCGCATAGAGGGCTTGCGTCGTCTTCTCGATCCGCTCGCTGTCATCGTTCTGTGTCATGGTGAGTGTCCTTCTTCTCTGCGTAGGATAACCGGCCGTCCTCGACGCGAGCTGCCGGCGTGTAGGGATGTTCCTCAACTTTCTTGTCATCGAACATGTGGATAACCGTGATACCTTCCGCTTTCAGGCAATCCGAGATGAGCGACCGGTGACAACGCCACCACACCGCCTCAGCGCACAGGATCGCTGTTCGCTTACGGTGAGCGAGGGCCAGCAGTTCGTCGATCCCGGCCCGGAACGGCGCGGTCGCCATGTAATCCGCGTAGCCGCGAAAGGCCGCACTGCGCCAGGCGGTGTTGGGGGAATCCGGCTGGACGCGACGACGGCCGCCCAGCAGCGGGATCCATCGGTACTCCAAGCCTGCTTCCCGCAGTGTCTCGGCGAGTGGCTCTGCGTCAAAGTGAGGGTACCGGCGCGAGCCCGGAAGACTTCGCACATCGGCCACCGCCTCCAGACGATGAGCCGTCAGCACCGCCAGAAACTCTTCGATCGATCGTGTCGAATGGCCGATCGTCCAGATTGTCCGCTGCTCTTTGCCCATCTTTACGCCGTCGCCATCTTGAACGTAGCTATTTAACCCCGGCCGCTGTCACAGGACAAGTACGGAGCAACAGGAAAACAGATCGGACCGTGCACTTTTATCTTGCCGCCCACGTAGAGGCAGGCAAATAATAGACATGTTAGATCGTGGTTTGCGGGGGTTACCGATATGAATGTGACAGTCGCAGGCAGGACACTGACGCTGGTGGAGGGTGACATCACGGAAATGCAGACCGATGCCATCGTCAATGCTGCCAATGCGCAGCTGGTCCTCGGCGGCGGTGTCGCCGGCGCGATCCGCCGCAAAGGCGGACCCGCTATTCAGGCCGAGTGCAACAAGATCGGCAGCACGTTCGTGGGCGGGGCGGTCATCACCACCGGCGGCAGCCTGAAAGCCCGCCATGTGATTCACGCCGTCGGCCCGCGCCTGGGCGAGGGTGATGAAGATGCCAAACTCGGAAACGCCACGCTGAACGCCCTGAGAGTGGCGGACGAGAACCGGCTCAAAAGCATCGCCTTCCCGGCGATCAGCACCGGCATCTTCGGCTTTCCCCTCCCGCGGTGCGCCGAGATCATGCTGCAGACCGTCCTGCGTTACCTCCAGGGCCGCACGGGCCTGGAACGCGTCGTGTTCTGCCTTTACGGCTCCGAAAGCTACGAAGTGTTCGCCGGACAGTTGACCAAGGAGGTCGGTTGTGAAAGCCATCATCCTGCCCCGGACCGCCCCGATCGAAGACAAACCCCTGCAAGAGGTTGACCTGCCGGTCCCGGTGCCGCAAGAGAACGAGATTCTCGTGGAGGTCTCGGCGTGCGGGATATGCCACACGGACTTGGACGAGGTCGAAGGACGCCTTCAGCCTGCGCGACTGCCTATCATTCTCGGCCATCAGGCCGTCGGCACGGTGACGCAGACGGGTCGCGCCGTCACACGCCATGCCGTCGGCGCGCGCGTCGGCGTCACGTGGCTGTACTCGAACTGCGGCCGGTGCCGCTTCTGCCGGACAGGGCGTGAGAACCTCTGTGAATTCGCGCGGTGGACCGGCAAAGACGCCGACGGCGGTTACGCTGAGTACCTGGTCGTCGGGGAGGACTGGGCCTATCCGATTCCGCCCGCTTTCTCCGACGTCCAGGCCGCCCCCCTGCTCTGTGCCGGCATCATCGGGTATCGGTCGATGCGCCTGGCGGAGATCATGGATGGCGAGACCATCGCCATCTTCGGTTTCGGAGCATCCGCTCACCTGGTCATTCAGATGCTCAAGTACCGTTACCCCAACAGCCCGGTGATCGTGTTCACCCGCGGCCGGGATCATCAGGAGTTCGCCCGCCGGCTGGGGGCTTCCTGGGCCGGCGACATCGGCCAGAAGCCACCCACCAAAGCGAATCGTGCGTTCGATTTCACCCCGATCGGTGAAGCGGTGAAGGAAGCGCTGGCCGTGCTCGAACGCGGCGGGCGACTCGTCATCAATGCTATCCGGAAGATCACCCCCGTTCCCGAGTTGCCCTATTCTGACTATCTCTGGCACGAAAAGCAGGTCACCAGCGTCGCGAACGTAACCCGCCGGGATGCCGAGGAGTTTCTACCGCTCGCCGCCCAGATTCCCATCACGCCGACGGTTGAGGTCTTCCCGCCGGGGCAAGCCAACGAAGCCCTTTTGCTATTGAAGGAGAGCAAGTTGAAGGCCGCCGGGGTGCTGACCTTCAAGGAGCGGAGCCAATCTTCTGCAGCGAAGTGACTTTCTGCCGATGTTGGGCTTGACCGGACGCAGTGCCGAGCAGTAGAATACAGGTGGTCGGTTTTGTGTTCCAGTACATGATGAAATCGCCGTAGGAGCTTCTCTACCAAGGGGCGGCATGGAGACGAAGTTCAACGTTTTCGAGGTTCTGGAGATCGCCGAACAGGTTGACCGCAAAGGCGCGAGATTCTATCTGAAGACGGCGGAGCGGTTTGCGGATCCATTCATACGAGACCTCTACTACCGGCTCGCCAACTGGAAGGCCAAGCACGAGAAGATGTGGGCGCGGATGAGGCAACGCTTTTCCGAGCGCACCGGCGAATTCGGCACGTTCGACCCGGACAACTACGTGCTCTCCAATCCGCAGGTCATGGCGGGACTGACCTGGTCCGGCACCAAACCGGATGCCGCGGCGGAGATCAGTGGCAAAGAAACCAAAAGACAGGTCATTCTGGATGCCATGCGCAGGTCCCGGCAGGTCATCGCATTCTATCAGGGGTTGAAGGACTTCGCCCGCGATCCGCCGAGTCGAGCCGTCATCGACAGGATGCTTCGCCAGGAGAACCGTCAGGTCCGCCTGCTGGAAGAGGAGTTGAAGACCGTATCGGGTACGTCGTCCCCTACTTACAGCGGACCATCTGGTGGGGATCGAACTTGAGGTCGGGCAAGTGGGTTTTCAGATCCGCCAGGAAGCGCAGGCCATCCTGCCAATATCCCGCGGTCGGCTTGAGAGCGGGACTCAGAGCCACGAAGTAGTCGTTCATGCTGTCCATCAGCAACTCGCGGATGTACTTGCTGACCATCGACGCCAGTGAGACGGGCAGGTACTGATCGTCGGCCGCCACTTCGAAGCTCACCACCATACACCGGGAGTTCGTCCGCATCTCGTAGGTGCTCTTCTCTTCCGTCTCCTCCAGGATCTTCAGGCTCATGTCGGGGAAGCTGCGTAGCAGCGGTTCGCGGTAATGCATGCGGCCGCCCTGCCGATCGATCAGGATATGGACGGACGGATCGGCCGACAGATCGAGGACCTGCTGGATGAGTCGTGTCGCCGTACTGAACAGGACGCTCGACTTGTTCTTCACCTGCTCCATCAACGTGTTGTAGTAGCCCACGTCGAGGCAGCACGTGCGCAGGTCCGCCAGCCTGACGCCATTCTCGGCCATGTCCTGCGTGAACACTTTGGCCGCGATGCGCAGGTCCGGCGAACCAACGGGCAAACGGTGATTCGAGAGCTTCTGAAACCACGGGTATTGCAGCAACCGCGGCAGGCAATCCGGGCACAGGCACCGTATAAGCTCGGTCAGATCGGGCGGTTCCTTCGATAGGCCGGCCAGCGACGCCAGGACGGACCGCTCCAGATGGCCCAGGCCTTCCTCTCGCTTGTACGCCTTCTTGCTATCGGCGATGAGCAGCCGGCCCACCAGCTTCGACCGTGTCCTGCCCACGCTCTTACGCAGAACCTCCCACAAGTCGGCACAGGACATGTCGGCATCCGTCCGAAACACGCTGGAGGAAACCACCAGCGGTCCCAGGAGCGGACCAAACCCCGCCTCGTCTATGCCAGCCAGAATGGCCATCTACTCGGTTCTCCTCTATGTGCCATGGGGTCGGGTCCAAACCCGCCCTATGTCTATGCTCGTACTTACCACATTGCGTGCTCCCGATCAAGTTTCGGGGATTGCCGGGTCACGTTGCGATTGTTAAACTCGTGGCCGAATCGGATTTGTGTAAGGAGCAGGCTATGTATATCGTCCACGTGCATGTACACGTCAAACCCGACTGCATCGAGCCGTTCCGCGCGGCGACGCTCGAGAACGCGGCGAACAGCCTCCACGAGCCAGGGGTGGCGCGCTTCGATGTCATCCAACAGCAGGACGATGCGAGCCGTTTCGTGCTGATCGAGGTCTACCGCACGCGCGACGATCCGGCCAAACACAAAGAGACTCCGCACTACAGAAAATGGCGGGATACCGTGGCCAGTATGATGGCCGAGCCGCGTCGAGGCATTACCTACAACAGCGTCTTTCCTTTGGAGTCTTGAGTCCTCAGTTTTGAGTCCTTAGTTAACTAAGGACTTAGGACTTGAAACTTAGGACTGATATGTATGCGATTCGAATTCGCCAGTGCTGGAAAGATCATCTTCGGCCCGGATAGCACGGCCGGGCTGGCTCACATCGTTTCCTCGTATGGCTCACGGGCACTCGTCCTGACAGGAAGCACGCCGGATCGGAACCATCGTGTTTTTGACCTGCTCGAAGACGAGGGATTGACGCTGACGACGTTCAGCATCGTGGGGGAGCCGACAACGCACACGATCGTTGCCGCCGCCGCAGGGGCCAGAGACGCTGACGTGGACGTCGTTGTCTCGGTCGGAGGCGGCAGCGTGATCGATACCGGCAAAGCCGTCGCCGCCATGTTGACCAATCCCGGCGTACTCGAAGACTACCTCGAGGTCGTCGGTCGCGGCAATCCCCTGCAACGGCCAGCCGCCCCGCATATCGCCGTACCCACCACCGCCGGCACAGGGGCGGAAGTCACGCAGAATGCCGTGCTCCTGGTTCCGGAACAGAAGGTCAAGGTTAGCATGCGCAGCCCCCTGATGTTACCCACGGTGGCGTTAGTCGATCCCTTGTCGACACACCCAATGTCTCCTTCCCTGACAGCCAGCACGGGCCTCGATGCCCTGACTCAACTTATCGAAGCCTTCGTCTCAAAGAAAGCCAATCCCCTGACCGATGGAATCTGTCGGGAAGGGCTGCGGCTGGTCAGCCGTTCTTTGGCGGAAGCCTTTCGCGACGGCAGTAACGAGCAAGCCCGGGAGGACATGGCCTTGGCGGCCCTCTTCAGCGGACTGGCCCTGGCCAACGCCGGCCTCGGCGCCGTGCATGGTTTCGCCGGGCCGCTAGGTGGCATGATCGATGCTCCGCACGGATGCCTCTGCGGCAAGCTCCTGCCTCACGTCATGAGGGCAAACGTCGCGGCGCTCCGTAGAGACGCAAAATCTTGCGTCTCCACCCTGGCGCGATTCGATGAGATCGGCCACATTCTCACCCACAAGAGCGGGGCCACCGCTACTGATGCAGTCGAATGGACCGCCCAATTGTGCCGGACGGTGAGCCTGCCGGGACTGAGGAGGTTCGGGCTCGAGGAGGGGTGTTTCCCCGAGGTGATAGCCAAAGCGAAGAAGGCCAGCAGTATGAAAGGCAACCCCATCGAACTGCGGGACGAGGAGTTGGCCGAGATTCTCCGATCCAGCATGGACTAGTGGTGAGGCCGGCTGATCTCCTGGAAGCTGACTTCCACTTCTTTGCTGTCGACCAGCACGACGACGGTCTGACGCTTCTGACGTAATCTCTCGACGACGCCGTCCCGCCGGAACGGAATCACGTAGACGCTGTCCCCCCGGCGCAAGGTCTCGATGAACTTTGCCTGACGTTGCGCCAACGGCGTGGCGGCCGCCAGCTCGCTCACCCTCTGCGCCAGGCCTTCGGCTTTCTGACCCCAGGTCTGCGGCGCGTTCCGCATCTCCGCCATGAAGGCCTCCACGGCGTCACGCACACTCTTCATGGTTTCATCGATCTCGCGGTCCGCCTGCTGACGCAGCAACTGCTCGTGATCGCGGACACGAGCCAGCCGCTCCCGCAGACGCGCGCGAATCTGCTGTGCTTCATCGAGCGAGGACTGAGCCTGCTCGCGTTTGGATTCGGAGTCTTCGCGAATCGCCTGAATCTGGTTGATGAGCTGTGACGTGCCGTCGGATTCAGTCGTTAGCATCGACTGAGCTTTCTTGAGCACATCCTTGTGCATCCCCATGTGCTCGGCGATGACCAGCGCGTTGCTGCTGCCGGGGGTGCCGATCATGAGCTTGTACGTCGGCTCCAGGGTCTTGATGTCGAACTGGACCGAGGCGTTCTGTGAGCGGGGAGCGGAATAGGCGTAGCTCTTGAGCTGGCCCAGGTGGGTCGTGGCGACGATCTTCCCGCCCTTGTGCAGCAGATCGTCCAGGACGGCCGTCGCCAGGACGGCGCCTTCGGCCGGGTCGGTGCCGGCCCCCAACTCGTCCAGCAGAACAAGAGTTCCATTGCCCGTATTGTCGAGGATATTGACGATTTGCCTCAGGTGGGCGGAGAACGTGCTGAGGCTCTGCTGGATGCTTTGCTCGTCGCCGATGTCCGCGAACACCTGGCGAAAGACGGAGAGCTTCGAGCCGGACCGGGCCGGGATGTGCATGCCGCTCTGCGCCATCAGGGTCAGCAGGCCGATCGTCTTGAGAACCACGGTCTTGCCACCGGTGTTCGGGCCGGTGACGAGCAGCAGATCGAAATCCTCACCGAGCCGGACATCGATGGGTACGATCTCGTCCTTCAATTCGGCCACCGCGCACTCTTTCCTCCGCGCCGCCCATTCCAGTAATAGCGGGTGGCGGGCCTGCCGCAGATTCAGCACGATGTCCGCGCTGATCTCGGGGGCCGTCATGACGTACGCGACGCTGCAGCGCGCCTTGGCGTAGGTCAGATCCACCAGCGCCAACATGCGGACGCTGTCCATGATGCGATCCTGCGCATCCAGCACGGCCTTGGTCAGTTGCCAGAGGATGCGCCCAACCTCTTTCTTCTCTTCAAAGACCGCATCTTCGAGGTCGTTGCTCATCTCGACCAACGCGTCCGGCTCGACATAGAGAGTGGCGCCGGTGTTCGAGCGGTCCAGAACGGTCCCGTGCAGAGCGTTGCGGAAGTTGGACTTGAGTGCGACCACCGGCCGGCCGTGACGCATCAGGAACTTGTCGTTTTCGATCGCCCGTTTCAGAGAGGGCGACGAGACAATCTCCATGAACCGGGAGTGGATCTTCTCGCTGAGCTGTTCGATTTGCCGACGGATCTCCCGCATACGTTCGGAAGCATCATCGCGCACGCGTTTGTCGGCCCCGATGCAGCGAGTGATCTCATCGACGATTTCCTCGAAGTCGCCCAGTTGATTGCCCATCTCTTCCAGGTGGCGGCCCTCGGCGGGATTGAGGTTCGTCAGGAACAGCCGCAACCGGCTGCTGGCCGCCAGCGTGTCGGCGATCTCCAGGAGCTGCGGCGGCTCGAACACCGTTTCCTTCTTGCCGAACTCCTTGAGCATCGAGCGGATGTCCCTCAGACCGGCCATCGGCACCCGTTCGCCCCGATCCAGAATCGCCCTCATTTCGGAGGTTTCGGCGATCCGCACTCTGGCCCAGCGCGGGTCGGTCGAAGGATAGAGCCGCCCGGCGGCGTCGCGGCCCAGGTCGCTGGCGGCAAACGTGGCCAGGATCTTACGGATGGCGTCGAACTCCAGCACGCCGATCGTATGTTCGTCGATCTGCTTTCGCGTCATGAATGCGTGCCTTCGACGAACTTGACCAGATCATAGACGGCGTGATTGTACGGCACGGCCAGCCCATGCTGCCGGGCCAGCTCGATCACGGCGCCGGTGAGGGCGTCGATCTCCGTCCGCCGGCCGGCCATGATGTCCTGAAGCATGGAGGACTCGTGTTCCGCAGTGTCCGGCACGAGTTTCTCGTAAAACGTGTTGATGAACGCGCCGGGCGTCCGCCAGTGCGTGTCATGCCCCGCGGCCTCCATGACCGCGAACGCTTCTTCAATGATGCGATTCATCAATTCCCTCGTCGTGGACTGGGTTGCCAGAGCACCGTAAGGGACGCGGAGAATGGCCCCGAGCGGATTGAGGGCGCAGTTGTAGAGCATCTTGGCCCACAGGTCTTCGCCGATCCGAGCGGTCGGCTCGCACGGGATGCCCCCCTGCCGGATCGAGTGGCATAACGGCTCGATGATTCTCAGGTCCGCGGCAAACAGGCTGCCGATGTGAATCGCGTCGGCGTGAACGGTGATCTCGACCTCGTTGGGTTTCTCGCGGCGAAAGCCCGTGATGACCCGGGCACTGTACACGCTCCCAGGCGGAAAGTGCCTGGCAAAGACCTCGGCATTGCCCCAGCCATTCTGGAAAAGCACGACGCCGGCCGGCTTGCCGAGGCGGTCCCAATGCTCCGCCAAGTCGATGGCGGCGCCGGCAGAGTCGAAGGATTTCGTACAGACGAGAACCAGGTCATAGGCGGACTTCAACTGCGGCAAGCCCGCCTGACTGCCGAACGCGCTTGGCGCGGCATCGAAGCGTCCGAACAAGCCCGTCCGGATCAGCCCACCGTGCGTTAGCGCATCGACCGTCGCCTGCCTGGCGAGGATGTCAACCTGGCACCCCGACTTCAGGAGACAACTGGCGATCCCCAAGCCCACCGCACCACCGCCGTATACAAGTAGTCGCATCTTCCCTCTTCTGCTTTCGTCAGTCATCGACGCCGAGTTTCTCCCGCAGGACGTGAAGGTTAAGGCAATCCTCACGGTTGTATTCCAGCAATGTGCTGAGGGCCTCCGCGTTGTGATAATTGACGTAGTTCCACCACAGCCGCACGGCCATGATCCCGTCGACCCCCGGCAACTGACGCTGGATTCCGAGCTTGACCTCCACGGCTTTGAGTCCGCCTTTGAGATTCTGCCGCCAGCAGTTGTACATGAGATCCGTGTGCGCGAACTGCCGCCTCAGATCCAGCCCCAGCCTGGACTTGATGAAGGGCAGATCGAACCGGCTGCCGTTGTACGTATAGATCCGCTCGACGCCCTCCAGCAAGTCGAGCACCGCCTCGGCCGTGATCTGCTCGCCCACAAGCTGATGAGTCTCCAGATCCGACCCGTTCGTCGTGACCACTCCGACGACCGTCAAATCCGAGCAATCCCGGCTCAGGCCGGTGGTTTCAATATCCAGATAGGCACGGCGTTTCAAAGACAACTCCCATTTGACACTACTTCTTTTTCCTGGCGGAGCGCAGGTCCATCGATTCTTCGCAGAACTCCTTGCGGCCGCAATCCTTGCACCGATCTCCGCGCCAGATGCTGTCGAAGTGCTCCATGACCTTCTCCACGATTCCCTGGTCTGTGGTGACAATCCCCGACTCGAAGTTCCGTCGGCGTGAGCTCTTGGCTCCCAGCCCCGCCCCTGTCAGGTTGGCGCTGCCCAGGTAGGCGCATGTTCCGTCCACAACGACGCATTTGAGATGAACGCGGGGGCAAAGCATCCGTTCGAGCCCGGTGAGCAGATTCGGGTACCGGTCAAAATCCCGGCGGAAGATAGGCCCAGGCTCCTTGGCATGCAATAGCCTGACTTCCACTTTCTGGCGGACCAAGTCGGAGAGAAGCTCCAGAAAAGGAACCATCTCGCGACCTTTTCGGACGTGCAGATCCTTCAGATCG
The DNA here is from genome assembly GCA_964421295.1 of uncultured Pirellulales bacterium. GTDB lineage: Bacteria > Planctomycetota > Phycisphaerae > Sedimentisphaerales > Anaerobacaceae > PLanc-01. The sequence continues at coordinate 33,049 of CAYQXM010000009.1, read as the reverse complement.
GATGTGGCCAGCCAGAGAAAACGCCGAGCCTTCGGGACGGCTTCGCAGATGACCTCCTCATAGATTTCTCTATCGGCGACGAACTTCAACATGGCTGGCAGCTTCGGTTCTTGAGTCTTTGTTTCGGACATTCAGTTTGGTGAAGTGTAACGATTGCGGGAGCGGTTTACAACCTTCGGGATGGCCTATCTTTACAGACAGGATGGCCGCCGGGGAAGACTTGGGTGAAGAAAAGTACCGTTTCGCCCGTCCGGTGATTTGGATTCGGCGTCATCTGTCTTAAACTTTGTATGAGGGATACTTTGGGCACTATGTTCCATAGTATCTGTACGGGAATCAAGAATCGCCGGTCTCAAGAGGGAACATTCATGGGGATCCAGCATCTGTCGGATCGAGCTCTCTTGGTCACGCTACCGAGAGAACCTCAGTCAGGCGCGGAATTGCAGGCAGTAGCCATGATGGTCGGTCCGACTCGCCCACGGCACGTTATTGTCGATTTCTCCCTGGTCGAGATCATGCCGTCAGAAGTCATCTGCAATCTGATGGTCCTAAGCCGGCTGCTCGAGGAGATCGACCGTCAACTCGTCCTGTGCTCCGTGGCACCACAGATCACAGACGTCTTCCGGCGGGTCGAGTTGGTGGGCCTGTTCCGCTTCGCCGACGACGAGTTCTCCGCTCTGCAATCGCTGGAGCGGTGCCTGTGCCACGGATAGACCGCCGGCCGGCGTCTTACGCCGGCATCAGGGCGGCTTCCCCACTGCGCGGATGCGGCACGCTGACAATCCTGGTCGCGCAACGCGACCGCAGGTTGTCCAGCACCATCATGAAGTTGATGTACGAATCGTAAGGCGTGTCGTACGGATTGAAGTACTTGTGGACATCGCCGTCGGCAAACCACTTCGTGCACATATAGTAGAAATGGTCCGACGTCTGCAGCTTCCGCCAATCGCCGATCAACTGAATATCGCCCGACTGCTTGACCTGCCGCTCGATATTGTAGATGTGATAGATCGCATTCTGCTGCATCGAATTGCCCAGCCAGGCGGATAGGTCGCGTTCGGTGTCGGCCCAACTGATCAGCCGGGGCACATCCACCACGTCGACCGGTTCGTACGCGTCCGCCACTTCTCCCGGCGTCTTGAAATCGTTGTCGGGATGCCGGAGCACCTCCGCAGGCAGCGCACGCATGAACTCGAAGATCCCCGTGTCCTCCCACTGATGCTCGCCGAACGTCTCGTAGTCGATGAACAGGTTCACGACATAGCCATTGCCGTTGACGGCGCTGATCCACTGGGCATATTTCGGCGCCTGCAACGGCCATTCGCTCCAGCCCGAATTCGAGAAACGGAACGCGATATCGTCACTGAGCCGGTAGTTCTTCAACAGGAGCTTGAGCTTCTTGCAGTTCGGCGGTCGGTAGACGTAGTTCGAACTGCGATAGCCGAGGATCGGATCGGCACCTTCGGCCAGGATGGCATCGAAGCAGCCCATGCGCTCCACCGCCTCCGCCACCGCATTGCTATAGACCAACTCGGTATTCCGGAACACGCGCGGCGTCTGACCGAACAACTCCTCCATCAGACGCCGATGCGCCTGGATCTGCTCGACGAACTCATTCTGCGAATACAGAAAGCTCAGGCTGTGATAGTACGTTTCCCCGAGGAATTCCACACAGCCGGTCTGCGCCAGAGCCTGAAAGCTGGACAATACTTCGGGAGCGTACCGCTTGAATTGTTCGAGCGCCACCCCCGTGATACTGAAGGCTACCTTGAAACGGCCGTCGTATTTCCGAATGAGGTCCAACAACACGCGATTCGCCGGCAGATAGCACTTGTTGGCGACCTTCCGGCAGATCTGCGCATTCTTCGCCTCATCGAAGTACTCGGTGGACGTGTCAAAAACTGTGTAATGCCGAAGCCGAAAAGGCTGATGTACCTGGAAGTAGAAACAAACTGAAGCCACTATCTATTTCCCCATTCCTTTACGATCAGGCAACCCCTAGCGCCTGATGGTAAATCTCATTCACTTTAGCAGCGGAATCTTCCCACCGGAACCTGTGAATTTCTTTACGTCCCTCTGTCCGCAAAGTCTCGTGCAACGGAGAATATCTCAGCACGGCGATCATTTTGTTGGCCATTTCGTTGATGTCCCAGAAGTCCACCTTCAAGGCATTCCGGAACACCTCGGCGATGCCGCTCTGCTTGCTCATGATGACGGGGACATCGTGCTGCACGGCTTCCAGCGGCGCGATGCCGAACGGTTCGGAGACCGAAGGCATCACGTACAGGTCCGCCATCTGGTAAGCCTTGTTGACATCGTCGCCTCTCAGGAAGCGTGTGAAAAGCACCTGCTGCCCGATGCCGATCTGGGCCGCCAACTCGATGCTGCGATAGAGCATATCGCCATCGCCTGCCATGATGAACTTGACGTTCGGCATCTTCTCGAGCACTTTCTTGGCCGCATACAGGAAGTACTCCGGCCCTTTCTGCATCGTGATGCGTCCAAGAAAGAGCACGACCTTATCCGTCTTGGCCGGCCAGGTCTGCCCCGTCGGAGCCTCTCCATGGCCGTTGCCATTGCCGTTCAGTTCCGCACCGTTATAGACGACCTCGACTTTACTGGGCGCTATGTCGTAGCGGCTGATGATCAGATTGCGGGTGTAGTTACTAACCGCGATGATGCGGGTGGCCGCATGCATGCCTTGTCGTTCGATATCGTAGACGTACTGATTGACATGCTCGCCGCTGCGATCGAATTCCGTGGAATGAACCTGCACCACCAAAGGCTTGCCACTCTGGGCCGCCAATGCCACGCCGGCAGGGAACGTCATCCAGTCGTGGGCATGAATGACATCGAACTCCTCACCCTGAGCGACCCGGAGCACTTTATGGGCGAAACGCCTGACTTCGCCGTAAATGTCCGGTCCATAAACGCCCTGCCCCTCTGCCTCAGCCTCTTCTCCTTCAACCGCCGTCTGCGCGCCGGCCCCTACCGCCACCACACGACGGCTCGCCGCAGACCCGGCGTACGGACTCAATCGCGCCGCGATGGGACGAATCTTAACGTGATGAAAGGTGTAAGATTCCGCAAGACCACCCTCCGACTCCCCCGCAGCGCGCGCGCTCGACAGTCGTATGGGCTGAGCTTTAGGCAGGACGAATACTACTGGCATGCCAAGACGATCCATCGCCTTAGTCAAGCCGAAGCACGCCGTGCCTAGCCCGCCGCTGATATACGGCGGAAATTCCCAGCCAAGCATGAGCGTCCTTATTTTCATTTCTCATTCCTCCCTGCGTAATCCTGGTGAGCGTCGCAATCCTTACGACGCACTGCACGCCACCTAACGGACCTCAGCGCGACTGAATTGCGGTTATTGCTACGGTCGCGCACGCGGATCGAGTATAGAATTACTAAATCTACGAACGCGGTCAAGAGGAATGTTCACCGATTTGTCACATGCGGCACTTTTTTCTCTGCCCGCTTTAGCCCATTCCCCATCAGCCATTTTCCGAGAGACCTCGATCCTGCTTCCTTGCCCAGCGACCAACACCCCGTCGTTCAACTCCTTCTTTCATCTGCCCGCTGCTCCGGAACGGCCTGACCAGGTCCAGCTCATCTGGTGTCACACCGGCCATCGCGGGATGGGTGAAATGCTCAACCCGGAAAAAGCCGAAATCGAAACGTGAAGTGGGAGCTCTTTCGGGCAAGGCTTGCGGCGGCTCCCGAATATGTGACGATACCCGAGAGCGACCCTTTCAATCTGAGCGTTGCCCGCAAGTCACTTCCTCACGCGCACGACAAATGAGAAAATAGGCAACGCAGTATCCACCTCGCGATCTTGCCAGGTCAGCCATCTGTCTGATCTTCTCGGCGGACTGAACCAGAGCATCGTGCTCGACCTGGGCAAGTTGACTATCAATAACCCGAACCACGCCATTCTCACGGATGACACAGGGCACACTGAGGCAGACATCCCGAATCCCGTACTCTCCCTTCAGCAGCGTCGAGACCGTCAGGACGCTGTTTTCGTGACGCAGCATGGCACCCGAGATACGTATGAGCGACAGTCCTATGCCATAGTAGGTCGATCCCTTGTAGTCGATGATGTGGTAGGCGGAGTCGCGTACGCGCTCGGCAATCAGGGCGTGGCTCTGCTGGTGGTCGCAGATCTTGCAGATGCGACAGTACTCGACGATGGGAATGCCGGCAACGTGAGCCAGACTCCAGGCGGCAACCTCGCTGTCTCCATGTTCACCCAGGACGTAGGCGTGAACGTTCCTCGCGTCGATTCCTCAATGTTGGCTGAGCATGAACCTGAATCTGACGCTGTCCAGAACTGTCCCCGACCCGATCACTCTCTCGTGGGGCCACCCAGGATGATCCAGGGCAACTTGCGTCAGAGCGTCGACCGGATTTGTAACCATGAGCAGAACCGCCGTACTCGGTCGACGGGCAATCTCAATGCAAATGGCCTTGACGATCGAGGCGTTCTTCTTGATCAACTGCGACCGTGACTGCCCCGGAGCCTGCTTGCCCCCTGCCGTCACAACTATCAGATGCGCCCCGGCACAATCCGAAGGATCCCCCGCACGGATGAACACCGGTGGCACAAAGGGCAACCCGTGGGAAAGATCCATGATCTCTCCCTCGACCCGCTTGGCATCGACGTCGATCAGGACGATCTCCCCTGCCAGGCCGGTCTGCAGCAAGGCATAGACATAGGTAGCCCCCACGGCCCCGGCCCCAAAGACGACCATCTTTCGACTTGTAGCCAACATTGCCATTCGATCTGCACTTTTACCGAACCCGCGACAAATCGGTTCGGTAAAGCTGCGGGTGGCGAGTGATTGTCTTACCCGCAGTGTATGAATCTCGATGCGAGACGGTCTATACTGAAAAGGCCGTTTGCCGGCTTGACTTTCTACGTGGTCTGACGAGGCAGAATTGACTTTTTAGGGTGGTGTTAAGCCATGAACGAGTTGTTCCTCACGCTGTTTGTGATGCTCCTTTTCCTGACGGGCGTTACGACCAAGTAGTTTCTTCGCGGATCGCGACCTTGCGAGCAGGCCCGGTGTGCCTTTGCTCGCGCCGGGGGGCAGACATGGCTCCCCACCAGCATTTGTCTATCCTTGACCGCCTGCCCGCTCCCCTTCTTCAGCATGAGCCCTCACTCAAGAACCCACTTGTGTATTTGACCTTGATTTTGCCCTCGCCGGAGGCCTATAATGTGCAGGTGGTGCTTCAGGGTGTCCGGACCCGGGACGGTGGGAGTTTCGTCCCCGTGTAGTGCGGATCATAGGAGGGTCTTCGGCTCTGTTTCTTACTGAGGCTTTGGGCATGAGTGTCGGTCGGTTCATAGTCCAGTTCCATCGTGCAAAGCCTCTCGACAATGCGTTCAACCTGCTATCAGATTACGGATCACGGTGAGAAGGAGGATTATCATGCGCAAAAGATCGATTACCATGAGTCTTCTGATTATCAGCTTCGCTTTGTCCACGGTCTTATCGGCCCAGCCCGCAACAGGCGCGACGCTCGCCGGGTGGTGGAAGCTGGACGAGACTTCCGGCACGGCGGCTGCGGATTCATCGGGCAACGGCCGCAACGGCACAGTCGTCGGCGGTGCCAAATGGATCGCCGGCACCAACGGCGGCGCTATCCAACTCACCAGCGTCGGGGATAGAATCGATCTCCCGGCGATGGAACTGGACACTTCCAGCGGAGCAACACTGACCGCGTGGATCAAATCGGCCACGACGCAACGAGATTGGTGCGGCGTCATCTTCACCCGGGTGGGCTCGCAGGCGGGTATCTGGATCACCAACTCGCGCGAGCTTCGGTATACTTGGGGCAGTGCGGCAGCGGGCTGGAACTTCGCTTCCGGTCTCGTAGCTCCAGACAACCAATGGGCCTTTGTCGCACTGGTCATAGAACCCAAACAGGCCACGATATACCTTAACGATACCTCCAAGTCGTACTCCGCAACTCACAGCGGCGTGAGGTTCAACGGCACCACGTACATCGGATGGGATTCCGACGGTAACAACAAGTACTTTGCCGGGGCGATAGACGATTGCCGCATATATACGGGCGCTTTGACGGCGGCGGAGATCGCGGCGATTCTGGCGCCCCCCGTAACGGGCTCGGCCAAGGATCCGAATCCCATGGATGAAGCCAGGGATGTCAGCCTGAACATGAGCCTCAGCTGGACGCCGGGTCCCTACGCGGCCACGCACGACGTGTACCTGGGAACCAGCCTCAACGACGTCAACACCGCCACCGTAAACGCGCCTCTCGGCGTTCTGGTGTCGCAGGGACAGACAGCCGCCACGTATACCCCCGGCCAACTCCAACTGGGTCAGACCTACTACTGGTGTGTCGATGAAGTCAACGCCGCCCCGAGCACCACTGTTTTCAAGGGACCGCTCTGGAGCTTCACCGTCGAGCCCATGTTCTACCAGGTCACGAACGTTACGGCCACCGCGTCCAGCTTCGATACCGGGAAAGGACCTGAGAACACGATCAACAGTTCCGGATTGACGGCTGACCTCCACGGCACGGACAACAAGACCATGTGGAACAGCAGCATGGCCGGCGCTCAGCCCACGTGGATCCAGTACGATCTGGGCGGAATCTACAAGCTCGAAGAGATGTGGGTGTGGAACCACAACACCGACTACGAATTGAGTATGGGCATGGGCATCAAGAATGCCAGCATCGAGTACTCGACCGACGGGACGAACTGGACGACGTTGGGCGCCACCCACGATTTCGCCCAAGGTTCAGCTCTGGCGGACTACGCTCATAACACGACGGTCGACTTTGGCGGCGTGGCCGTCAGGCAGGTCAAGATCACGGCCAACACCAGTTGGAGCGGTCGGGCTCAATATGGCCTGAGTGAGGTCCGGTTCTACTATATGCCGGTCGTGGCCCGCGAGCCGAGCCCGGCCTCGAATGCGATCGAGATTGCCCCGGACGTGACCCTGAGCTGGCGGGCGGGACGCCAGGCCGCTCTGCACAATGTCTACCTGGGCACCGATCCGAACGCCCTGACGCTCGCCGGTGCGCCGACCGCCAACAGCTACGCCCCGGCCGGCTTGAACCTGGGCACGAAGTACTACTGGCGTGTCGATGAGGTCAACGCCGTCGAGGCCATCAGCACCTGGACGGGCGAGATCTGGAACTTCAAGACCAGCGAGTTCATCGCCGTCGACGACATGGAAAGCTACAACGATACGACGAACAAGATCTTCGAGTCCTGGGTCGATGGCTATGGCTCGGACAATAACGGCTCGATCGTCGGTGTCAACGATGCCAAGGAGACCGGCACATTCGGCAGCACGACCATCTTCTATGCCGGCAAGCAATCGATGCCGCTGTTCTACGGGACCAACAATATCACCAATTCCGAGACCACCCGCACGTTCACGCCGGCCCAGGATTGGACGCGTAATGGCGTCAAGTTCCTGACGGTGAATTTCTATGGTCAGGCGACCAACGCGACCAACGTTCCGCTGTGGGTCAAAATAGCCGATCAGAACGGCAAGAGCGCCAAGGTGACCTTCGGTACAGCGGCCGGGGAGGATATGAGTCTGCTGGCCGATCCTGCCTGGACAACCTGGAACATCCCGCTGAGCAGCTTCGGCGGCGTCACCCTGACGAAGATCACGTCGATGACCATCGGTCTGGGCACCGGTTCCGGCGCGGGCACCCTGTACATCGACGATATCCGTCTGTACCCCACCGCGGCGACCCCGGCGGGGATCACTCCAACGCTCGTCGGCTGGTGGGAGCTGGATAGCGACGTGAAGGATAGCTCCGGCAACAGCAACAACGGCACGATCACCGGCACGCCGACCTATGCCGCCGCCAAAGTCGGCTGGGGCCTGAAGCTCAACGGCACAACCGATTACGTCGATTGCGGTGCCGCTGCCAGCCTGAACATCACCGACCAGGTCACGCTCTCGGCCTGGATCCAGCCGACCAATTTCGCCAACAGCGCCTATCAGACCTTCGTCGGCAAGGGCGACCATGCCTACAACATCCAACACACCGAGGGCAATGCGATCGAGTTCTTCGTCTACGACGGCACCTGGTATACGGCCAGCAGTGCGGCCGTGGCCTCCACCATGAACAACACGTGGCATCATGTGGCCGGCACATTTGACGGCGTGCAGTTGAAGCTGTTTGTCGACGGGGCCATGGTGGCCAGCTCGCTCCACACGGGCGACATCGACACGGCGACGCACACGGTCAGTATCGGCAGCAACTCCGAGCAGTCGGGCCGCCTGTTCACCGGCACGATCGATGAGGTCCGGATCTATCGCGGGGCCTTGCCGACGGCCGAGATCAAGAAGCTGGCAAATCCGTAACGGCGCGGCTTGCGCAACGTAAGGATCACGGCAATTCTCAGGGCCTGTGTCTTCCCGACACAGGCCCTTGCGTTAGCGACCGGATTTCTGTTGTCAGACCGCCTGCACCCGCCGTATGCTGACGGGCGTATCAGCTTCGAGTAATCAGGAGATGTGTGACATGAAGAAAGACGCCAAGACTCAACCCTCCTCGGCGCGCAGTCCGCGCTTCGAGCATGTGGGATTGAACGTGGCCAAGCCGGTCGAAATGGCGGAGTGGTACAGGAAGAACCTGGGTATGAAAGTGACACGCGAGGGACCGCCGCCGGTGAATGCCCGCTTCTTCGCGGACCACGATGGTCATGCCATGTTCGAGCTCTACACGAATCCCCCGGACGCGGTGCCCGACTACGCCTCCATGGACCCCCTGCTGCTCCATCTGGCGTTCATGGCCGACGATGTCGATGCGCTCCGCATCCGTCTGATCGCCGCCGGCGCCACACCCGTGGGAGAGACTTTCATGACTCCCTCCGGCGACAAGATCACGATGCTGCGCGACCCCTGGGGACTGGCACTGCAATTCATCGAACGCGCCGACCCGATGCTCGCGTGGGAGTGATAGGCCGAGGAGATGCCGTCAGAACCTGTAGAGGAGTCCGAGCAGGAGGGAGACGTTGTAGGTCTGATCGACGACGGGACTATCCCGTATCTCGTCGTCGAACCATTCGCACTGAAAGGCGCCCAACATGCTCAACCGCCCCGACAGTCCTTTCGTGATAGCGATCCGCACAAAGGGATCGATAGTCGAGCCCGCCTTGTAAGAAGGCCGGCCGGGCAGGACCTCATCACCTTGCAGGCTATGGTAGTAATCTGTCAGACCACTGCTCTTGCACCGCACGCCGGTCGAAGGAATCACATCGAACCCCTTCCACGGAAACCACAAAGTGCAGGCAGACTCCGTTTCGAAGCCTTTGTGCCGGCCCAGAATGTCCGTTACGTAGGAGGCACTGAGCGTGCCCCAATTCATCTGCCACGAGAATCCGATGCCCGCGTCCAGCGCAAACCCATGGTTTTCCATGCCATGGAAAGCCGGGCGATCTCCGGACTTGTGGTCCTGCGGACGAGAGCGCAGGACCGGACCGATCGACCAGCCTTCGCCCTTCAGAAGAGGATACCCACCACCGACGATGCCCGTACACAAGCGTTCATCTCCGCAGCCAAAAGGAGAAATGGGAAAGTCTTCATTCGAGAGCCCGCTGTATGCTGCCGACATGAAGGGAACGCCGCCCCTGACTGCCGGAGGCAGAAGCAACAGGGCTGTGATGATGCCGTATCCTCTCAGGCCTGCATCTATCGGCATTCAACGGCAACATCTCAATCGCACTACCCAGACTATTGAGTTTGAGTGCCGGGCACTGGTATTATAGAATGTAGTAGTATGAAGTACCGGCTGTGAATTGAAAGGCGCAACATAACCAACATTAACGGATTGATGGACGATAGTCAGGATGGCTGACTCATCACCACTGTCGAGGCATGTTTATGGAAATGTCGGTCACGAGAAGGGCTCGCATTGCACCTTCTCAGAGGGGTGAATCGGTGGGGATTATTGCCGGTCGAGGGTTTTCGGGTCTTGGATCGGTTGTTCCGTTTTCTGGTGCCGGCTCTTGGGCTGCGCACATCCAACAGACCCCGGTGGGCATGGGGAGTATCGTATGGATCGTGTCGATTCTGCTGCTGTTGGGGCACAGCGCCGTGGCGGCGGAGAAGCAATCCAGAGAGGCTGACGCTCGCGCCAAGAGCGAACCCGCTGTTCGCGCTGAAGATGTGAACGATCCCAACTCCGCCTGGTGGGCGAAATGGGACGTCAAGGCGAAAGACCCCAATGATCCCAACCAACTGCTGGCGGTCAAGTGGGAAGCCATCGTCAAGGTCCTCGAGAATCGGGATCTGGATCAGAAACTCAAAGAGCGGATCATCGACCACATCGTCAGCCCTGCCTTTGACTTCGAGCTCATGGGCCAGCTCGCCCTGGGCCGGACGCACTGGCCCAAACTGGACGCTGCCCAGCGCAAGAAGTTCGTCGATCTCTTCACGCATCGGCTCAAGGCCCTTTACCTGGAGAAGACCTCGCTCTACAGAAACCAGAAGACCATACTAAAACCCGGAGAGCGGAGGAAGAACCAGGTCCTGATACCCATGACCTTGATATCGGAGGACGGGGAGATCACCCTGCTGTACAAACTCAACGAGACCAATGACCCGGCCAAGATCAAGATGGGTGGGCGCTGGAAGATCTACGACGTGGAAATCAACGGCGTCAGTATCCTTCTGACATACCGGTCGCAATTTGACGATATTCTCCGTCGCGGCACCGTTCAGGACCTTCTCGCGCAGCTGGAGAAACCGCCAAGTCAATGAAGCACGATCTGCTTAATCAAACCGGCATGCCGGTGAGACATCGGTCGGCGTCCGAGTTCCTTTTTGACCGGGTTCTCCTGAGACATCCCTACCTCGTGCTTGCGTGCCTGTTGGGGGCGGTCCTGTTCTTCGGGTTCGAGGCCAGGCACTTCCGGCTGGACGCTTCCGCGGAGACGTTGGTCCTGGAGGACGACCAGGACCTCAAGTATTCTCGTCTGGTCAGCTCCCGGTACGGCAGCAGTGACTATCTGGCCCTGACGTTCAAGCCGAACGAGGATGTCCTTTCGGACCACACTCTGCGTGTGCTGGCGCAACTCCGGGACGATCTCAAGAAGGCGACGACAGCCGAGTCCGTTCTGACGATTCTCGATGTGCCGTTGCTGGAGAGCCCGCTGATTCCGCTCAAGGAATTGAGTTCGGCGACACGCACCCTCGAGTCGCCGGATGTCGACAAGGCCCTGGCCCGCAAGGAGCTGCAGGAGAGTCCTCTGTACCAGGAACTGCTGGTCAGCAAGGACTTGAAGACCACGATGCTCGTGATCAACTTCCCGCGTGACGATCATTATGCGGCGCTCGTCCAGCGGCGGAACGCCTTGCATGAGAAGCGGGAGGTGAGCCCCCTGAATCCCGCCGAGCAAGTCGAGCTCAGGCAAGTGACCCGGGAGTTCACGCAGTACCGCGACCAGTGCCGCCGGCAGAATCACCAGGACATCCTCGCCATCCGGTCCGTCATGGATCGCTATCGCCAGGAAGGCACGCTGTTCCTGGGCGGGGTGAGCATGATCGCCGACGACATGATCAGCTTCATCAAGAGCGACCTGAAAATCTTCGGGACGGCGGTCTTCCTCCTCCTGGTGCTCACCATCGCGATCATCTTCCGCCGGGTGTACTGGGTGCTTCTGCCCATGCTGGTCTGCATGATCTCCATCGCGTGCACCGTGGGCTTTTTGGGCTGGTTCGGCTGGGAGGTGACGGTTGTCAGCTCCAACTTCATCTCCCTGCAACTGATCATCACGCTGGCCATGACCATCCACCTGATGGTTCGGTACCGGGAGTTCGCCGCCGAGCGGCCGGACGCCGGCCAGCATGAGCTGATCGTGAATACGATCGGAAATATGCTGCGCCCGTGCGTGTATTCGGGGCTGACGACGATGGCCGGGTTTGCCTCTCTGATCTTCTGCGATATTCGCCCCGTGATCAATTTCGGCTACATCATGGTCGTCGGCGTCGCCTTCTCGATCCTCGTGCCCTTCCTGTTCCTGCCGGCCGTGCTGATCCTGCTGCCGCGGGACAGGCCTTGGGTGAAGCACGAGTCCAGGTGGTCTCTCACTCCCATGCTGGGCCGCTTCACCGTCGCGCACGGTACCTGGGTTGTGGTGGGCAGCCTGGTGCTGCTGGCCTTCAACGCCGGCGGGATCCGGAAGCTCCAGGTGGAGAACTGCTTCATCAACTACTTTAAATCGGCCACGGAGATCCACCAGGGCATGAAAGTGATCGACCAGCAGTTGGGTGGAACGACTCCCCTGGACGTGGTCGTCGATCTTGGGTCCGTGGAGCCCTGCGAATCCGTCCCGGCCGCGCAGGTCGCAGCCGAAGACGACGTGTTCGATCAATTCGAGGAGCTCGACACCGCGGCTCGCGGCAACCAGCAGAAGTATTGGTTCACGCCGGAGAAGATGGCCCGCATTGCGGCCGTCCACGATTACCTTGACAAACTGCCGGAGACGGGGAAAGTCCTGTCCGTCGTGACCCTGGTCCGCATGATCGAGCGCGTCAACGGGGGCGAACCTCTCGACAACCTCGAGCTGGCCCTGCTTTTCGACAAGATACCGGAGCGTCTGAAGGACATCTTGGTGCGCCCGTATGTGTCGGTGGAGAACGATCAGGTGCGTCTGGCCGTGCGGGTCCGCGACTCCGACCCGGGGATGCAGCGCAACCGGCTGCTCCAGAAGATTCGTACCGATCTCACCAGCGAGGCCGCGGGAGCCCAGCCTGGGACGCTGGAGCCCCTGCGCCCCGACCAAGTGCATCTGGCCGGCGTTCTCGTCCTGTACAACAATATGCTGCAAAGTCTGTACACTTCCCAGGTCGCGACGATGGGGTTTGCCTCACTCTTTCTGATGGGAACATTCCTGGTCGTGTTCCGGTCCTTGCGGGTGGCCTTCATCGCCATCTTCCCGAACCTGCTGGCGATCAGTTGCGTGCTGGGCGTCATGGGCTGGCTGGGTATCCCGCTGGATATGATGACGATCACCATCGCGGCGATCGGGGTGGGTCTGGCTGACGACGACACCATCCACTACATTCACCGGTTCAAACACGAGGTCGAAGCGGAAGGCAGCTATCGGGTGGCTCTGCACCGCTCTCACGACAGCATCGGTCACGCCATCTACTACACGACGGTGACGCTGGTCATCGGCTTCTCCATCCTGAGTCTGTCCAACTTCGTCCCCACCGTCTACTTCGGTCTGCTGACAGTCCTGGCGATCACCGTCGCCCTGCTGGCCTCGCTGACTTTGCTGCCCCAACTGCTCGTCGTCATCAAACCCTATGGCAAAGAGCGTCCCGCCAAAGATACGGGCCGGAAAGACAACCTATGAGAACATGCCTGCTCCTTGCAGTCGCGATCCTCGCCGGAATGGGATGTGCGACCTCTCCCCAGAACAAATCGCACACTGATGTCGCCCCCGCGAGCGACCTGCACTCGTCCGGCGACACCACCTTCGATGAGCTGGACGCCGAACTCACGCAGAAGCAGGCGTCCGTTCCGGATCCACTGGAGCCGGTGAACCGAGTCATGTTCGGCGTGAACGACGTGCTGTATTTCTGGGTCGTCAAACCGGTGTTGCAGGCCTACACCGGGGTGGTGCCCAAGCCGGTGCGTACCAGCGTTCGCAGCTTCTTCCACAACCTGACCACCCCGGGGCGTCTGGCCAACTGCCTGCTGCAAGGCAAGGGTTCCGAGGCCGGGACCGAGGTGAATCGCTTTGCAATCAACACCACGATCGGCGTGCTGGGGTTCGGCGACCCGGCGCGTGACCGTTGGGGACTGAGACCCTCCGACGAGGATCTGGGCCAGACGCTCGGCGTCTATGGCTTCGGCGACGGGTGCTATCTGGTGTGGCCGTTGTTGGGACCGTCCACGCTCAGGGACTCCCTCGGCATGGTCGGCGACCAGTTCATGAACCCGGTTCGCTACGTCGAACCCGAGGCCGTGTCGATCGGCATGTCGGCCACCGGCGCGGTCAACGGCGCCTCGTTCAGCCTCGGAGAATACGAATCCCTCAAGGCCGCCACCGTCGATCCCTACGTCGCCCTGCGCGAAGCCTACATTCAGTATCGCAACGAGCGTATCCGCGAGGACACGTTTCCTCACTCAGGACCTACCGATCCGAATCGATAACCGCCTGAAATCCGACTACGGCAACGCCTGTCGCTCATACGCATAGAACGCGATGGACTCGTAAGCATAGGGGCAATCCACGGTATTGATCAGCTTGTCCTTTTCGCTTTCTTTCATCGTGTAGAAATGTGTCCCGGCCCGGGCGTTCCAGAACCGGTATACGGGCTTGCACTCCGACGGCTGAGTGTCGGGTGGGTAGGCGTAGAAGGCCACGCCCTCGAAGGTCCACGCGGTGGAATAGAAATCGATGAGTTTCTGCTTCTCACTCTCCTTGACGGTGTAGAAATGCGTGCCCGCCTTGGGCGACCAGAAGCGGTACACCGGGACCAGTTGGCTGTGGCAATTCGTGGCACAGCCGTTGAAGACCGGCCCTTCATATGTCCACGCACTTGAGTATCGATCGATGAGTTTCTGTTTCTCGCTCTCTTTGATCGTATAGAAGTGCCTCTTGTTCACGGGCGACCAGAAGCGGTAGATCGTGCTGTAGGGCACGTCGATCTGGTAAGGAACGATCACGGCTTTGCCGTAGACGAAAGAAATGCCATCCGTCGTCGTGACTTCATAGTGATTCTGAAAGGCGATCTGAGCGTTGTACTGCCGCTCCTCCAGCGCGAACCCGGTGTTCTGTGTCGCCGTGACTTGCAGCAGCTCGGCCGTCAGCGTCTCGTTGGTGCTCGCATTCAGAATGCGCACGCAGATGTCGTTGGCGCCGGTATCCGTGCAGGCATCCCACTTGAAGACCACGGGCGAGGCCACGGAACCGCCGTAAGTCGGGGCCCTGATGTTGGGCACCTGCGACGGCGTCTGCAGCGCCGACAGACTGTTGGGAATCCCGTACCAGAAAGTCGTTTGGTGATTCGTGCCGTCTTCGTAAAGCGCGCTCAGGTAGTAGGTGCCGTCCCCGTAATCGTCCAACAAAGGAAAGGAGGGAAAAGTCCCGCGGTACTCCCAGGTTTGCCTGGCGCCGTTGACGGTATGGTACGTATCCACGTAGGCGGAAGGAGTGGCGTGTGCGGCCGAGGTGATCGTATAGGTGTTTCCGCCCGGCGTGTGGAACTGAAGCTGAATCACACAACTGCCCGTCTCGGCCGTCAGCAGGAAGACATAGTCGGGACTGCTGTCACTCGGGCTGTCATACACGACGCTTTGGGAGATCTCGACGTCACTGAGATAGTCATCGATGTAGCGTCCGCGGAACTCCAGAGCCCCGAGGTCGACCACCGCCGTACCGTCCTCGTCCCCATCCACGACACGAGCCTTGCCGGCGTAGTCCTGAGAGCCCACCCCCGTCGCGGTGCTGCTGCCGATGTCGACACAAGGCGCGCTCCAGACCAGTTCGAAGTCCCCGGCGTCCGCATCGGCGAATCCCGGTTCGACGCAGACATTGCCCATGCCGCGGTACACGCTGTCTCCCTGCACATCACAATAGGCCACGTCCAATTGCCAATCTGAGGCTGGCTGAAAGATGCCGTCCCCCGCCGCATAGCCGGCATTGCCCCAGATGATGCAGTTGCGGACGGTGGCCATGACAACGGTGGCGTGCAAGCCGCCGCCGTTCGACGCGGTATTGCCGTAAATGGTGCAGTTGACGATGTTCGGCTTCACCGTGACGGTACCGTCGGAGGGTTCGATGTGAATCCCGCCACCGTACCGGGCGCAATCGTTGCCCCACATGAGGCAATTGACGATCGTGCTGGTAGACTGGTCCCAGATGGCACCGCCGGAATCCGCACGGTTGTCCTGGAACAGACAGCCGCTGATCGTGGCCGAGCCGCCGTAGTTCATGATCCCGCCACCGGCGCCGGTGCTGCGGTCGCTGTTGGTGAACGTGCAATCCTCGATGAAAGCATCGGCCAGGTAGTTGCAGATGCCGGCCCCGGCACAGGCCGCGTTCCCCGTGAACGTGCAGTCGGAGATCGTCGGCGCGCAGTTGTCATTGAAGATGCCGCCGCCACCCAGATAATCCGTTTGCAGACTGGCCTTGTTCGCCTGGAACGTGCAGTTGCTGATCGTCAGATTGGACGCCTGATTGGCGATGGCCCCGCCGAACTGATTGGCGGTATTCCCCGTGAACAGGCAATTCGTGATGGTGGTGCCGCTGGCGTTCTTGGTCGCGATAGCGCCCCCCCGCGCGTTGGCGGTGTTGGCGGAGAAGGTGCAGTCTGTCACGGTGGGCCTGCACCCACTGATGTACAACGCGCCGCCGCGGCTCTGGGTCTCATCCAACCAGGCGGCCCCTTTCGTGAAGGTGAGTCCCTCGAAATAGGCATCCGCCGTGACAATCATGCAGGCCACCCAGTTGTTGCCGCTGATGGTGGTCGTGTGGGCGGTCCAGTCGCGTGTATCACCCTCACCGCTAAAGCCGCCCAGTATCTTCACGGCTTTAGTCACCCTGATCGTGATGCCGGTGGAGTAAGTCCCCGCCTTGACCCACACTTCATCTCCGGTGTCCATGGCGGAATCGTTGATTGCAGCCTGGACGGACGTGTAGGCGGTGGCCCAGCTCAGACCATCCTGTCCGCCGCCGTCAACGGCGACGTAGCGGACGCGGGCCTGGGCAACGAGTGCGCAAATGAGTGTGACCCCTACGACGACACGTGCGATTGAGGTAAGTTCGGTTTTCACGGTCTCCTCCTTAATATGTCCTGTGTTGCTCCGCAGCGGCGAGATTCTCAGGCCCCACCGGGACGGGTCTCTCTGGCCTAGGTCAGAGGTGCTTCGACCATAACCGATAATTCGGCTGAGAGTATAAGTAAGCTGGGTAATATAGGCAAGCACATTCTCTGGAAAAATCCACAAATTTGAGCGGTGGATTGTCAATGCCTCCTTCTTCGACTGAAGAGTTCTCTGGCTGGGCGGTGCCTCGCTTCGCTTTCCGGATTGCGCTGGAATCGCTTGGGCGGGGCACTATAATCCAATCAGTTTGGAAACATCGACACTGTACTTGAGGCTAGGTAAGGACGGGTCCATTGAAAGAAACCGAAGAATCGCTTAAGAAGCTGAATCACGCCATCGCTCCTGTAGACGGTTGGCTGCCGCACGATCGGGCTCCGTGGGTCATTGCAGGACCATGCAGCGCCGAATCCCTCGAACAGGTAATGGCCACGGCCAAAGGTCTGGCAGCATGCCCCTTCATAAAGGTCTTCCGGGCAGGGATTTGGAAGCCTCGGACCCGCCCGAACTCGTTTGAAGGGATCGGAGAAGTGGGTCTCGAATGGCTCCGCCAGGTGAAGGCCGAGACGGGCCTGCCTACGGCCACCGAAGTGGCGAATACCGAGCACGTGGAGATGTGTCTCAAGCATGGCGTGGACATTCTCTGGGTAGGCGCTCGGACGACGGTGAGTCCGTTCTCTGTCCAGGAAATCGCCGAGGCCCTCAAGGGTGTCGATATCCCCGTGCTCGTCAAGAACCCGATCAACACGGACCTGGGCCTTTGGCTCGGGGCGATCGAACGGCTCTACAATGTGGGCCTTCGCAAGATCGCCGCAATTCACCGGGGCTTCTCGAGTTATGTGAAGATGGAGTTCCGTAACGATCCCAAGTGGCAAATCCCCATCGAGCTGAAGCGGTTGCTGCCCGACCTGCCGCTTATCTGTGATCCGAGTCACATCGCCGGCAAGCGGCAGTTCATCGAACCCCTTTCTCAGATGGCTCTGGATTTGGGTATTCAAGGCCTGATGATCGAGTCGCATGTTGACCCCGCTCATGCGTTGAGCGACGCCGAACAGCAAGTTACCCCGGCCGAACTCGATCGGCTGTTGGCCCGGCTGCGGACCAGGGACGCCGGCATTACGGACCGGGACGTTAAACAGCAGATCGCCAATCTTCGCTCCGAGATCAGCCGGATCGACGTCAAAATCATCCAGGACCTGGCCGAAAGAATGAAGTGGGTGGAAGAAATCGGCCGGCTCAAACAGCAGCACAGCATCCCCGTGCTTCAGATCACCCGCTGGGAAAGCCTTCTCGAAGACCACATCGCCAAGGCCGAGAAGGTAGGTCTGGACGGTGATTTCATCAAGGCCCTGTTCGAGATCATCCACGCCCAGGCCGTCAAACGCCAGTTGTAGCTGTCAGCGTGCGACTCTCTATTGTGTGACTGACGGCCCGCGAGTTGCCTCTATCTATTAGAGGCAAGATCGCGTGATCCTGCCTGTGTGACCTGGTGGCCATCCGCAGCAAGGAGCACACACATGAGAACGCTTGGCCGACTGTTAAGGTGGTGGCAACAACGATCAGACGGCGATTTCTATGCCTCAATGGAAATCGACACCCATCGATGGGCAAACCGATCCGCACTTCCGCGCTGCATGTCCTCGGAGCCGGAAGGACAACCCCTGGAGACTGAGCCGGAGGATAGCACCCTCCAGTTCAGGCCCCTTCTGTCTCAGCAGGGCTGATACGACATTCTCCTGTCCTGGCTCTTATCCGACGGATCGTTCCGCCGCTAGCTCGGCCTCCCTCAGTTCGCCACCTCACATACCATGATGGCTTTCCAACCCTCGGCAAAACGCATGACCGCCGTGTGCAGGCGGCTTTTGACCGTGCCGATCGGTATGCCCAGAATCCGGGCCACTTCCTCATACGAGAATTCATGGAAATAGGCCAGAACGACGATCTCCCGCAACTTCTGCGGCATCCGCGCCAGCACGCGTTTGACCGCCACGGGTGCAACGGCCGCGACACATCGAACGTGTCCCGGCTGACATAGACCTGCAGAAATGTCTCCTGAAAGACGTCTTCGATCATGTCCGTCTGACTCAGAAAGCGATCAGGAAGGCATACACAATGTCCTTATACCGACTCATCAACTCCTGAAATGCATCCTCATCACCGTTCGCGTACCGTTTCAACAGCTCTTCACTTTCCATAGCATTCCCTTCCTTTCATGTCTCTGGGTACGCGAGCCATGGTAACAGCCGACAACGCCGGGCAAAATCAGTGCTTCCCTGCTTCTGCTATCCGGCGAGTCCCGAGGTGCGGCATAGGGGAATCCCCGATACATGCTGGGGACCGTCGCATTCAGAATGATTTCGACATTTTGTATTGCCATTATGCCCCGCGTGTACTTAAGTAGCCTTGCCAGAGACAAAGGTTACCATGAGACAGCTGCACCGTGTACCAATCTGGAGACAGGCCGAGGCTCTCCATGTAAGGGGTTCACCGATGGAACAAGAGAGCGGACAAATAGAACCGGAAGCAACACCCTCCCGGCCGGCTTCACATCGCGACGTTGCCCTTCCGGGCCATGACTCAAATCCACACATCCAGGACCGGACCGGCGCACTGACCCCGGCCAATCACCTTCTGCACCGCGAGGTGCAACGCCACAAGCGCCTGGAGCGGGAGATTCTGGCGCTGGAGCAGAAGCTCCAACACCGTCACGCGCCGGAGGCGGGAGAGATTGCCCGGCTGGTGAGCCAGGCCCTCACGGAAACGCGCCAGTTGTCACGGGGTCTATACCCCATCAACCTGGATGAGACCGGGCTGACCTCCGCCCTGAGCACGCTGGCGCATGTCACTCAGAATGCCTGCGGGGTCCACTGCACGTTTGAAGGCCAGGCGCACGAGGAGGCCATCTACGCGGAGAGGGCTCTGTGCGTCGGCGGCTCGCCGCCGGCCGTATCGATGCGGCGGGCGGTTCTTGGTGACGGTGGTGATGACAGGGTCGAGTCAGGCAGTTAGTGACACTTACGATGAGCACGCGCAACCATGTAACCGCATCCGGGAAGACACGCATCCTGATCGTGGATGACCACGAAGCCATTCGCAGCGCCCTGACAGCCCTCTCGAACGAAGAGCCCGATCTGGTGGTGGCGGCGATCGCGGCGAGCGCCGCCGAAGCCCTCGAGGTCGTGACACAGGAAGCCATCGATCTGGCGCTTGTTGACATCTCCCTCGGGGAAACCAGTGGGCTGGACCTGGCTTCTCAATTGCGGGCGCGCTATCCGCAAACGTGCGTCCTGATCCCGTCCATGCACGAAGCGAGCGTCTACGGCGCCCGCGCCGAGCGTGCCGGCGCCGCGGCTTATGTCTGCAAGCAGAACGCTCCGGAGACGCTGATCCCCACTATTCGGCGTGTGCTCTTGCAGCGCCCTTCCTGACCTTCCGCGCCGCGCGTGCCGTCGCGGACAAAGTGACTTCTGCGTGAGCTTTTGTCGATTTTTCCCTTGACTTTCCGCCCTGTGCGTGCTAAAAGAAAGTCCAAATGGCGTCCCTCTTAGGAGGAGGGGCATGCCGAAAGCCACCAAATGGGACGGTGGTCTTATCAAGGATGAAGGCACGTTAGGAGTGCGCGTCCGACAAGGGCCGATCGATTCGTGATGCGTCGATGCGGGCCACAGCAAGGAGGTAGGGTCATGTACCCTCTGGGGACTTGTAACGGAGTGCAGGATGCAGCCACGGCGGCAAGGAAAGCCGTGCTGAGGTCCCAGCCTTTCCCGAACAGGCGTTCCGGAACCCGCACCAAAGGGTCTGCCGGAGCCTCCCCTCATCTTCTTGGCCGCTCACCCCTTCTACGCGCGAGCCATTGCCGGTTCGTGGCGGCGCCGGTTCCTCACACCGGAGGCGTGTCCTTCTCGATGTCACGACACTGCCAATATCTTCCTTTCCTGTTTCAAACCGCTCGCGTCGAAGTGGGTCGTTTGGTCAAGGAGGACTGAAAGGCTCATGGAGATTGGCGTCAAGGGAGCCCTCTCCCTTGACGCCAGGTTTGGCTCCGCACCGAGTCGGGAAGCAGGACGGGAGAACGGCGGCCGAAGGGAATTCGGGTCGCTGCCGGAAGCGCGTGACAGCGACGTCAAGGGATTGAAGGTCTGAAGATCAAAGGAGTGAACATGTCACGGAGGAGATGGTCTGCGCTGTTGTTGTCGGCCGTGCTGGCCGCCACGGTTTCGGGCACAGAGTTCAAGTTCCATTATTGGCCGGCCCATTTCGTCCCGGTCGATCTGATCCACGTCGGCGTCGTGATGGATATCGGGTACTGGATCGACTTTGTCAATCCGCCCGACACGGTCAAGCTGCAGCAGATCGATCTGTGCACGTATGAGGGATGTGTGGATCTGAAGGTCGCGTGCAACTTCAATCTCTCGATGCAGTGTACGGTGAGCCCGAATGGATCAGTCCCGGGGCAATATACCTGCCGGACGGAGGGCGGCAACCTCACGCCTCCCGGCGGCACCGCCCGGGTGTATGTCCGATTGGAGAATGCCAACATCGGCAGTCAGTGGGCCGGCAGTAAAGATGTTCAGGTAGCAACGCTCACGATCCGGATCACACCGTGGGTATAGGATAGGCGTAGAGAGACCTAGAGCCAGATGTTGACGGGTGGTCGGCCTCCACGACGGCCTGACGAGCCCGGTACAAATGGCCTTTACCATGAGGGCGGGCCGTGCCAGCCCGCCCTTCCTTTTTTCCTCGACCATGGAAGCATCGTAGGCGCAGCGGTTCTGCAGGACGCCAGCCCATCAGCGCCGTTCATCTGGAGTTGGCAGAAAGGAATCCGACAATGGCCACATATCATGTCCTTTGGTGCGTCGTATTCGCCTGGGCCAGTTGGTCGTTCGCCGTATTTGCGTTCGGCTATACCGTGGGACGCACGTACCGGAGTGTGAAGAAGGTTGAGCCGCGATAACGCGCCACAGGACGAACCGCCGGACGCCGTGCATCGAGACGACGGTGAAGCCGGATGTCGATCGGGCGTCAGCTCTCCAGTCTTCAGGAGATGGCTGGGCGATGAGTCGGGTGCGTGCTTGATGCATCCGTCGCAGTGTCCACCGCAGAACACGTCGTCGCAATGTGGAAACACCCGTCCTGAAAAGCGACGCTCTTGATCTCGAGCCCGCGCACGCGTTGACGAACAAGGGGATTGATGGCGAGATAGAGGCGCGGGTACTCCCACCGGGCCCCGTGGTCTTCCAGGTGAAGGGAGCCGAGCATCTTGTCGATAACCGGGCCCATGCTGTCCATCAGGCGATTCGTCGCAAGCTGCAGGATGATTCGGCCGTCCTGATAATCCACGAACTGAACGGACAACTTTACGGACTTGAACAGCGGCAACGGCGTGCGTACCTTCAACCCGATCTCCCGGCCGTTGACTTCCACGACCGACACCTCTTCGGGAATCCATCCGTTGGCCTGAACGATGCCGACAAGCTCTTCACCTGACAGAACGATTTGTGCCATTCCTATTCCCTCAATGCCCACCGCCGTTGATAGATGGCGCCGCTATCGATAGGACGCCGTGTTCAACCACCACATTGCAGATTCTGCCCGCTTTTTCTTGAGTTGTCGAGGAAAAGCCGCCGAAGACAGTAGCGGCTGGGCCGCACCGGGTTCAAATGGACTGTCATATGACGCTCATTCCAGTATCATGAAGGAGACCGATAACCATGAGGTTGAGAGTAGCTTTCGTACTTGCGTTCACGATTATGATCACAGGCCCCCTGGCTGGTGCAGATGAGGGCAGGTTTGCCATCGCCGGCAAAGCCGGCACGCTGGGCCTGGGGGGTGAGGCCTCGGTGAATATCTTCGAGGACTTCAACTTTCGGGCCGGCTTCGGCACCTTCTCCTTCGACTACGACAACAGCATCAACGAGATAGACTACAATTTCAAGGTCGATCTGAGTACGGTTCCCCTGATGCTCGATTGGTATCCTTTCCACGACGCTTTTCACCTTACCGGCGGAGTAATCCTAAACAACTCGAATGTCGACTTCACCGGCTCCTCATCCACCACGGTAACCGTCGGCGATCAGACCTACAGCGCCCAGGAAGCCGGAACCCTGCGCGGCAATGTGGATTTCAATCGCCTCGCTCCTTACTTGGGAATAGGCTGGGGCAATCCGTTCCGCCAAGGCAACCGCTGGGGACTCTTGTGCGATGTAGGCGCGGCCTACACCGGATCTCCCGACGTGAGCCTGCACGCCACGGGCACTTACGCCAACGACCCGATCTTCCGCAGCAACCTGGCCAAGGAGGAGCGGGATATTCAGAACAAAGTGGACAAGTACAAGTGGTATCCCGTGCTTTCGGTGAGTCTCTACTTCCGCTTCTAGCGTCTCACCCGATCAGCCGGCCGCGCAGCCGCTTCACCGCCAGCACACTGAAGATGAGGATGAAAACGACCGTGTAGGCCAGGTCGAGCCACAGCCCATGGTCGTACCGGGCCACGCACAGCGCCCGCGCCAGTCTCACGGCATGCGTCAACGGTACGATCTCCGCCACGAATCGTATGCTCGCAGGCAGGTCACTCACCGGAAAGACAACCCCGCCGAAGAAGAACATCGGCGAGATGAAACCGGTCAGGTAGAAGTTGAAATGATTGATCGTCCTGACAAACGACGTGATCCAGAGCGACAGTGAGCCGAACATCAGCCCCGTCAGGAAACCCACCAGCGGCGTCAGCAGGGCCAGCGGGGAATGGATGATCCTGAATGCCGTGAGCACGCACAGCACCGCAAAGGAGAAGAACAGTCCTTTCGTGCCGGCCCAGATGATCTCACCGACGATCAGGTTGTTCACGGTGATCGGCGCCGCCAGCATGCCATCGTATGCCTTGTCGAACTCCATGCGAATGAACGTCCCGAACGTGCATTCATAAGCGGCCGTGAACATCGAGGCCGTCACGAACAAGCCCGTTCCGAGGAACTCGAGGTACGGGAGTCCGTCCATCGATTGCCGGATGTACGTCCCCAGCCCGAGGCCGACACCGATGAGGAACAGGATCGGCTCAAGGAACGGCGGCAGGCCGTTGCTGAGGAGATTCTTGGTGTAGACCCGCATGTGCCTGAACCAGACACTGAACAGTCTCTGTCGCAACGGCGGGTAGGCGATGGTCTTACTGGTTCTCATTCAGCCCCCTGCCCGTCGTCTTCAGGAAAACATCCTCGAGGTTGGCCTGGCGGAGATAATAGTGATCGCTCCCGAGTGACGCGGCCAACTCTCTCAGACGATCGAAGTCATGGCTGTAGAAGCGGCTGACACCCTGCGCGTGGTCCTCGCGGACGCCGTGCGGCAGCCGGGCCCTGTCGACCTCCTGCTGCGTCTGCGCGTCGGAAATCTCCAGAACATACCGCTCGATGTTCTTCTCCAGCAATGCCGTGGGGGCATCCTCCATGACCTTGCGCCCCTTGTCCATGATGAGCACCGTATCACAAATCTGAAACGCTTCTTCCATATAATGGGTGGTCAGGAGGATCGTCGTTCCCTGTTGGCGCAACTGCCGCAGCTTCTCCCAGATCAGGTGACGTACCTGGGGATCGAGGCCGGTCGTGGGCTCGTCAAGAATCAGCAGCCTGGGATTGTTCAACAGGGCACGGGCGATGACCAGCCGACGCTTCATGCCGCCCGACAACTCGCGGATCCGGGCCTTGGTCCGCTCGGAGAGTTCCAGAAACGCAAGCAAGGATTCGATCCGCTCCTGCGCCACGCCGCTGGGCAGGCCGTAGAACTTCGAGTAAACCATGAGGTTCGAAATGACGTTCAGCTCGTCGTCCAGATTGTTGTCCTGGGACACCACGCCGGAGAGATACTTGATCGCCAATTCCTCGCGCGAGGGATCATAGCCGAACACGCGGATCGTGCCCGAGCATTCCCGATCCATGGAGACCATGCCGTAGAGCATCTTCATCATGGTGGTCTTGCCGGCGCCGTTGGGTCCGAGGAATCCGAAGCATCTTCCCTCTTCGACTTCGAAGCTGAGATCGCAGACGGCATGCACTTTGCCGAACGTCTTGCGGATGTTGGCGACTTGGATGACTTTCATGGGCATGACCTATGTCGACTGGCTAACTGCCGCAGCCTCAACGACTTCCGTCTGTCTGAGGCGAGCCGTCACCTCCCGGCCCAAGGCCATGTATTCCATGGCCCCCCTGCTGTTCGCAGCATAGGTCATAATGGTTTGTCCGACACTGGGCGCTTCGCCCAGCGCGGTGGACTTGTGAATTACGGCATTGAACACCAAAGGCCCGAACAGCCTTCGGAGCCCGTCTTCGATCCGCTTGCTCAGCAGAGTCCGGCTCTCGACCATCGTTATGAGCAATCCGAGCGGCCGGACGGAGCACGGTTGAAACCTCGTGCAGACCAGGCGAATGGTGTCCAGCAGACGTTTGAGGCCGTCGACGGCGTAGAATTGGGCCTGAACGGGAACCACGACGTGCGAGCTGGCCACCAGGGCGTTGAGCATTAGCACTCCTATCGAAGGAGCGCAGTCGATGAAGCAGTAATCGTACTTGCTGGCGACCGTGCGAAGCTGCTCGCCCAGGATCAGTTCCTTCCCGCTCACCGACCGCAATTCCAGCTCCACCCCGGCCAGGAGCACGTTGCTGGGCAAGAGATCGAGCCTCTTGAGACCCGTATGCACGACCGTCTTCGCCAACGACGTATACATGCTGATCATGACGTGGTAGACCGTCTGATCGAATTCATTGGGATCATACCCCAGGCCGAGCGTCGCATGACCCTGTGGATCGAGGTCCACCAGCAGGACACGGTGCCCCATGGTAGCACAAGCCGCCGCCAGATTGATGGCGGTAGTGGTCTTGCCACAACCTCCCTTTTGATTGGCCACAGCTATGATATGCATTCAATTCCGGATCAAAATGTCTCTCAGAGGGATTCCATTCCGTTCCATCATCGGCCACGTGCACGAAATGCGTTTGAGCCGGCTATTATACAGCAGAGAACCCCACGAGTTCAAGCAATTCAGACCGGAACACGGGGGGATTGAGCATTGCGCCTGAAGGGACTCGAACCCCTAACCCTCAGCTCCGTAGGCTGATGCTCTATCCAATTGAGCTACAGGCGCGACAGGCCAGCAAGTGTACTGCCCCCCGGCAGTTCTGTCAATCCCGGATCGTACGATTACGGCGCGGAATCGTGCCCCCCTATCTCGGAGGTAATTTCGGAAAAAAAATTCGCGTGAGTCCCGAAAAAACGTGTTATGGACACGATCCATGGCGGCACCTATAGGCAGAAAAGTAAGTTGCACGACACAACTTCGATTTTGCCTGAGCGGGTGCCAAAAAAGCACTCAGCTTTTCGTAGGTAACAGGCTCTTTGAGAAGTCAACCAGTCAGTTGAAACAGGCGTAACAAAGAACCTGTGTCGCCCGCCCCGCCGTCATCCTGCGAACGGTTGGGCCGGAGACCCAAAGAACGGTCCGGACTCTCTAACTTAGCCCTGAAGAACCCAAAATTCAGATTCCAGACCGCGATTTGCCCTACACTCGTTATCGTTCTACGATAACAGCTCTCTATCACCTGCCTCCACCAAGGTCAGACCCTGTCTCGCACGAGACGGGGTCTGATTTTGGCTGAGGGCCTCGCCCTGTAGGCCGATTCCCACGAGACGTGCCTGTGTCCTATCCACCCTGACTGTGTCTTCCAACTTTCAGTCGAGCAGATCGAATTGGGGCCAATTCTCAAACGCCCCCGTATGCGGGAACGTGAAGCCGCCGCCCAGAAGGTCCGACAACGAATCCAGATCGATACCCGCCGCAGAAGCCGTGACGGTGAAGAACATCGCTCGGGTCGCGCAAACCCGCCCCCCGTAGTAATTCCTCACTTGCAGCGTATACGTACCCGCGTTCAGCGTGCCCAGCGACTGCGTCAGAGAGTAGTCCACAATCGGCCCGTCCAGCACCGCATCCCGAATCCAGAACGTGTCCAGCATGATCCGGGTCCCGTCCACCACGACGTCTTTCCGGCTGACGACATAGTGGCTTCCCTTGCGGCCCCCGAACGTGACAACGATCTGGTCCGACGAACGAGCAGAGGTCGGCGTCACGGTCACGGACGTGAGGGTCGGCTCCGCCGAGGTCGAGCGCTCGACCAGGGATTGAGTCGCCCCGCTATTATCCGCCCTCAGGCGGATCGGGTTGATGATATCCCACACGTCGTGGATATTGCTGTCATCGTACGTAATGACAGCATTGGGATCCGACGTGCTGGTGGCGGAATACTGCACGCCGTTCCCATCCACCGGCTCATTCGCTTCGGCGGCCGCGGCACCGTCGCCGGTCGGCCCCTCGTCCGCAGTATTGTCGTCGGATGGCTTTCCCCAAGCCACGACGGCGACACCCAGTACCAACACAAACAACCAAACCCATCTTTTCATACACCACCTCCCTGTGAAGACGAACATTCCCCTTTCTCCGACCTACTCCGTTCGGCCGGATTCATTGAAGCAGGCAAGTTCCGAAACCTGAAGTTCGGGATTTACTGCACGATGCTCTGGCTATGACTGGTCGAGCTGCTCGAGCTGCTGCCGTGCCCCGACGTGCTGGTGGAGCTGCTGCTCGAGTCCGCCACGGCGTCGCCAGCCGGACCCGACGCCATCGTGCTCGTGCTCGAGTTCGCCGTAGTCGCGTTATTGCTGTTGTTGCCGTGGTGTCCAGGGCACGGCCAGTTGGGCACGGGCCAGCAATGCGGCGTGCCCGTGTTGTGGCAGCCAATCGAAATTCCGGACATGTGCGTCACGTGATGGACCACCCAGGAATGGACACCACAATGAAGGGACGTCGTGATGCCAATCGAAATCGTGTTGAGGGGACAGGCCTGGGTAACTTCAATCCCGGTACAGAGGGAACCCCACGTGACCGTGCTGAATGCCAGCACGAGCGCCGGTGCGAGCGCGCACTTCTTCATAGACCACCTCCCTGTGAAATGAGACATCAAGCTGCCGGTCTACTCCGTTCGACCGGTGACTCCTCCATCGGGCTCCGCCCAACTTCGAAGTTTGAGAATTGTCATACCCTTTTTCTTGTCACTTGTCAAGGAAAAAGGCGGTCGCTCACGTGACAAACCGCTTCAGCACCGCGGCCGTGTGCATGGCAACCAGCATCAGGTAGTCGAGGTCACCGAGGGTATAGTGATCGTGGATCATGGCGTTGTCGATGTAGACGACGCCATAGCAGCCCGCCGGCCCACAAATGGCCGCGATCATGGCGGAGCGAATACGATCCATCTCCTCCACGTCCGCCGCCACGCGGGGCATCACCAGGGACTGTGCCCGCTCGACCGACTGATTGATTCTGTCGCCCAACTTCAGCTCGCTCAGATCGACGGCCTTGCCGTCCCGCCGTTTCCCGGCGTGATAGGTCATGGGGCCGCTGGGCTGTTCTCGCAGGGCGCACCAGACGTGAAACGCGCTGAACTGCTGCACACAGACGTTCAGCAAGGCAACGAGCAAGTCTTCCAGGCTGCTGGCCTTGGTGATGGCATCGCAGGCATGAGAGAAATCGGAGAGACGCTTGGCGGGCAGACGCATCGCCGGAGCGTGACCGGCATCGGGTTTGCGGACCACCGTCTCACTCTGAGGCGTCGCCAGCCCGGCTTCCAGATTCAGCGTATCCTCCAACTCCGGGTTAATTTCCGCCTTCGGTATGTCCTCCACGTTGACTTCGATCGTGAAGTCCGTGATCTTGATGGCGTCGCCCGTCTTAATCTGGGCTTTTTGAATGGCTTGGCCGTTAAGGTAGGTCTTATTGGAGGAGCCCAAGTCCTGGACGTGCCAACTGCCGTCCGCCTCGCGAACGATGACGGCGTGCTTCTTCGAGACGGTGCGGTCCGGCAGAAAAACGTGACTATCGGCGGCCCTGCCGATGTGCACAGGACCTTGAATGAACTGCAACTCCCTCGTTTCTCCGTCCTTCTGTTTAACCACCAGACGCATAGTTTGTATCTCCATCGTCGGGGTTTCAGTTGCACTACCTTGCATTATCCGGCACGGAACGCTATTTGTCAAGCGAACAATTGTGGTATATTGTGGCACGGGTGGCGTCCGCCGTCAGGATGACATGGGACCTGTGCCGGGGCGCCTCAGGTTGGACAGGTGACAGGAGTCGGAACTATGGATATCATTCCCGCCATCGACTTGCGAGGGGGAAAGTGCGTCCGGTTGATCCAAGGGCAGTATGACAAGCAAATCACCTATTGCGATGACCCGGTAGAACAGGCCCGGCAGTTCCATGCTGGTGGCGCCCGGTGGCTGCACATCGTGGACCTGGACGGAGCCAAGGAAGGCCGGCCCGTCAACACCGACTGCATCGCGGCCATCGCCGGGCTGAGACTGCTCAAGATCGAGGTGGGCGGCGGCCTGCGCGACGAAGCCTCGATCCGGCAACTCCTCGAGGCGGGAGTCACCCGCGTCATCATCGGCACCAAGGCCGTGAGCGATTTCGAGTGGTTCGGCGAGATGGCCTACATGTTCAAGAATCGCATCGTGCTGGGCCTGGACGCCCGCGGCGGGACGATAGCTACACACGGCTGGACCGAAGAAAGCCCCCAGAGTATGTTGGCCTTCGCCATCAAGGCGGACAGGTTGCCTCTGGCCGCGGTCATCTACACGGATATTTCCAAGGATGGCATGCTGTCGGGCCCGAACATCGAGCGGACGGAACTGCTCGTGAGCGCCATCCACCTTCCCGTCATCGCCTCGGGGGGCGTCAAAGAGGTCGCCGACATCCACAGGCTCAAACCCATCGGTGTCGCCGGGGTCATCTTGGGTCGGAGTCTCTACGAAGGCACGATCACGCTCCCCGACGCGATCGCCGCCGCCGGGTAAAGTCTCCGGGCTACTTGTAGCAGTCCGCCGGCCCCAGCGTCGTCGGAGCAACGCCGGCCTCACGCAGGAACTGCCGGACGTGCGTGCACAGGTGGCACTTGCCGGCATAGGCATCGAGCCGCCGGTAGCCCAGAGGCTCGGCTTGGCTCAGCAAGCCACAGGGCCCTTCCTGGCACAGCGTCCCGATCAGACCGTCTTGTCGAGGATCGAACTGCCGCCAGATTCCTTCCAATGGCGTCTGGTTGATATTGCCCAGGACGATCCCGCTGCACGTGCCGCTGAAGACGTTGCCATAAGGGTCGATGTGGACGCCCTTGGCTCCGAGAAAACCAGCCAAGCAGTCCGCCCCTACCATTTCGCTGATGGGCTTTGACGCCAAGTCCTCCGCCAGTTCCCCCGCCGCCCTGCCGGTGAAACGGAAAGGATGGTCGTGGTAGGGATTTGGGATTTGAGAGTTGAGATTTGAGGTCAAGTACTCTTCCCAGCGGACGAGCACGTTTTCCGATCCGAACGTCTCCTTCGCCAAGCGAGCCAAACGCGACGCCGACGCAATGTCCACGTACTTCTGATGGAACGGATCGACGCTGACCTTCAGCCGCTGGACTCCAAGCGACTTGAGCCGTCGCAAGCGATCGAGAACCAGCGAATCGCTCGTGGCCCAGAAGCCGTTCGTCTCGATCAGGTCGACCGGGCCGAGCCCCCTCTTGGTGCCTGCTTCAAGAATGGCGACCAGGTGCTCCCAGTAAAGGAATGGCTCGCCGCCGGTAAGGTGAATCCTTGCCCGCTCCCCGCCCAGAATCCTGATGGACTCCCACGCCCCCAGCGCCGTCTCGACCGGCAGGAGGCCTCCCTTTTCGGGCGAGCAATGATAGTAGCAGAACGCGCAGGCCGCATTGCACTTGTAGGTCAGCATCAGCCCCGCCGACGTCCAGAGCTTGAACTTGGGTTCGTCACGGGATAGATGGCGATTATAGATGTTCTCGGATAGGTCGAGCACACACCTACCATACAACACCCGGCCGCCGGTGTCCAGCGCCACGGGAAAAAGGTTCAACGTCGCGCCTTTTCCCGCACGATGAAAATCGGAGGATTCCTCTTGCATTCTGGATACACCGTCCTGACAATAGAGTCTGGATGGAGGCGCCAAGTGTTCCGCAACGTGAACCGCCGGCAGCATGGCGGTGGAGACTTCTTACCCGGAAACGGGGAGCAACGAGGAACGAAGGGAGACATTATGCTGGAACATGTGGACACCGTTCTGAGTTTCGCGGTCGTCATGCTTCTTTTAAGTCTGCTCGTGACCACCGTCGTGCAGATTGTCGCCACGGCGTTGTCCCTGCGGTCCAGAATCCTGAGGAAGGGAATCGAGCGTCTGCTGACGCAAGTCGATTCCCGCCTCCAGGACCACGCCAAGACGATCGCGACAGAGGTAGTTCGCCATCCGGCCGTCGCTTCCGGATGGCGCTGCACCACGGCCCTCAAGAAAGGGGAATTGATTCAGTTGTTGAGTGATCTCGCCTCAAGCTCGAACAGCAAGTTGAACGCCAACGCAAAGAAACTGCTGAACGATGCCATGCAAGTCATGCCCTTGGCCCAGATGGACGTGCTGGCCAATACCATACAGACCCACTTGACCCGTGTCTTCTCACTGGCCAGTGACAGCGCCCAGATCAAGCGGATCATAGATGAGGCCAGAACGCGTGCCAGTGAGTTCGGCGCCAACGTGACCGCCTGGTTCGATACCGTGATGGACCGCACCACGGACGAGTTCCGCAAATGGACCCGCTGGATCACCATCGGATGTGCCCTGGTGCTGCCCTTTGCCTTTCACGTCGATTCGCTGCAGATTCTGCGTCAATTGGCATCCGATCCGGAGTTGCGTGCCCAGGTGGGACAGATGACGAACGCTACGCTGGACAGGGCCGCACAGGTCTTTGCGCTCACCGAGGAATCCAAGGGCCTGGCGTCCATGGCCCTCAAACTGACCTGCGAAAATCAGTCCGAAATAGCCGCGATCTACGAGATCAAGAACGTCCCCGACGGATTCGCCACCCGCGACCAGGGAGCCAGATGGATCAAAGAGAAGCTCGAAAAGCCGAAGGATCCCAACCACCCCAAGGTGCTGCTGGCAACCTACAACAGAGAATTCGATGGCGTTGCCGCTGTGCACCTGCACGGTTTGACCCAATGCGCGGAAGGAATCAAGGCGAGCCTGGACAATTCCACTCTGACAATCTTCGAGCTGCCGGATATGTCGAAGGGATTTTGGCAGCACTATAAGGGCTGGTGGCGGGAAGACGGAATGCACATCTGGGGGGCGCTGGTAACGGCCGTCTTCCTCAGCTTGGGAGCTCCGTTCTGGTATAACACGCTGAAACAGTTGTCGAATCTGCGGCCGGCTATCGCCCAGAAGATCGATCAGGCATCGACCAAAGAGTAACTTCTCTTCGCCCAGCCACCGCCGAGTGGGCGCGCGCCGTCACGTGAAGGTCGGCACTCCGTTCGATCTCACGATTTGCAGTTCTTCTTCAGATACACTTGCAGCACGGTGATGTCCGCCGGGGTGATGCCGCTGATGCGGGAGGCGTGGCCGAGTGTGGCCGGCCTGAACGCAACCAGCTTTTCCTTGGCCTCCATGCGCAGGTGGTCGATCTTTAGGTAGTCCACGTCCGCCGGGATGTGCTTGCCATCGAGACTGCGCTGCATGGCGACCGTCCGCTCCTGCTTGGCGACATAGCCCTCGTATTTGGCATCGATTGCCGTTTCTTCCTCGATCTCACGGCTATAATTCAGTCCGCAATCCGCCGTCAACGTGCCGAACTCCGTATCGGGTCGCCGCAGCCAGTCCCACAGGCTGCTTCCGTCCCGCCGCGTGCTTTGCAGGAACGTACGCAGCTCCGCCATCACGGCCAACTTCCGTTGAAAGCGGGCATAGCGGCTCGAATCGACCAGACCAAGAGAATGCCCGATTTCCGTCAGCCGCCGGTCGGCGTTGTCGTGACGCAGAGCGAGGCGGTGCTCGGCCCGGCTGGTGAACATCCGATAGGGTTCGTCGATGCCGCGTGTCATCAGGTCATCGATGAGCACGCCCATGTAGGCCTGATCGCGTGCGAGTACGAGCGGCTCTTTGCGCTGGAGCTTCAGTGCCGCGTTGATACCCGCAATGATCCCCTGCCCGGCCGCCTCTTCGTAACCGCTGGTGCCGTTGATCTGCCCGGCCAGGAATAGCCCGGAAATCTGCTTGGTCTCCAAACTCGGCTGCAACTGCACCGGCGGGCAGTAATCGTACTCGATGGCGTACGCGTAATGGACGATG
>CAYQXM010000008.1:85457-98841 GCA_964421295.1 uncultured Pirellulales bacterium | reverse complement strand
TAGGTGCTCTTGACCACCATCCCGGCCGGCCACTGATCCTTGACGGGCGCGGTCATGGTGATCGGCTCGGCGGTCGCCGCGTAGCCCGGATTCATGATCGCATAGATGCCGTCGGTCGTATGGCAGGCCATGTCACCGAGAGCTCCGGAGCCAAAATCGACAAAGCCCCGCCAGTTCCAGGGATGATAGGGACCCCGGACTTCTCCGCGTCCCCTTCTGCTCTCCTCGCGCGGACCGGCAAAGGGCCGCATTGGCGCGGCGCCGATCCAGGCCTCCCAGTCGAGGGTGTCGGGCACCGGATCAGTCCACGCCGGACGGTCGCCGCCCTGGGGCCAGATCGGCCGGTTCGTCCACGTGTGAAATTCCACGATGTCACCGACGGCGCCCGCCTTCACGAATTCGCAGGCTTTGCGCCATCCCTCCCCGGCGTGCCCTTGATTGCCCATCTGCGTGACGACTTTGGGATTCTTGGCGTAGGCGGCGGCCAGGAGTTGGGCCTCGCGCACCGACCACGTCAGCGGCTTCTCCGTGTAGCAGTGAATGCCCATGGAAACGGCGGTCATCGACGGCGCGAAGTGGCTGTGATCCGGCACCGCCACGAAGATCACGTCCAGATTCTTGGCGTGGTTTTCAAAGACCTTGCGCCAATCCGTATACCCCGTCGCCTGCTCCCAGCCCTGCTTGCCGACAACGCCGTTCCAACGAGTCTTGTCGACCTCCGCGAAGGCGACGCACTGCAGGCCGGCCTTGTGGCAGAAGCCCGTATGGGAGCCCGCCTGCCCGCCGGCGCCGATGAATCCGACCTGGAGTTTTTCGTTGAGCCCCTGGGCGCGGATGATGTTCGGGAAACCGACCGAGCACGCCGCTCCGGCGGCAATCGTACCCTTGAGGAACTGACGACGCGTGATTTCTGACATACCACGTCTCCTTTTTGCTCGTGCCGGCTTGCACCGGCAGCAGCCGCCTAATTCTTCGGGTTGCCTTTGGGTTTCGTGTCCACCTTCAGGTCGCCCAGCGCGAACTGAATCCCGCGCAGGTAGTGCTCCAGCACCGGCGCGGTCCAGGTCACTTCGTGGGTGTGGCCGAGCGAGCAATAGAACACGCGGCCCTGGCCGAAATCCTTCACCCAGGAAATGCCGGTGTCAGCATCGGTGGGCTTCTTTGACGCCGCCTTGGTGGCCTCGTCACTCATGTCCAAGCTCATCAGCACGAGCTGTTTGTCACGCGAGTACAGCGGCGGTTCCGTGCGATAGATTTCGTCGTGGAGCTTGAAACCCTTGCCGCCAAACGAAGCCATCAATGGGTGGTTGGGCTCGTCGATTTTGATCGCCCAAATACCGGGAGGGTTGCTGGTCCAGGGGTGCCCCGAGAACTTGCCGCCCCACATCTCCTGGCCTTCCGGCCACACGTACTTGGTGTAGAAGGTGTCGGTAGCCGCGTGGATGCCGACCACGCCTCTGCCACCCTTGACGAAATCCATCAAGGCCTTACACAACTCCGGCGTCTGCTCCGGACTGAGCGGCAGGGTCACCGTGTTGTTGAAGCAGATGGCGTCGAAGTTCTTCAGGTTCTCGGCGCTGAAGGCGTTGACGTCATGCACGAGCGTGACACTGAAGGCGCCGGTCTTCTTGCCCATGATTTCCAGGGCACTGTTCCAGTAAGGAATGCAGTCATGATAGAACCCGCCGGGCCCCCGCTGATCAATGACCAGCAGTTTTCGGGGTTTTGCCGGCGGCACGATAGCCTTGGCCGGCATCGCAGCTTCCATCTTGGCGATCTCTTCGGCCGTCGGTCCTTGCGGCCCTCTTCTACCTTGTGCCCACACCAACCCTGTCATCAGTGCTGCGACCAACACCGCGGCTCCAACCTTCATCATGCTACTCATTCTGCCTTGCCTTTCTTCTCAAACGCCGCGTCGAAAGCCACCTGGGACGGCTTGAAGTCCGCCGTCTTGATGGCGAGCAACGCTTCTTTGGCGCCGTGCTCGCGATCCATCCGGGTGTCTTCCCACTCGATCGAGAGCGGGCCCTGATAGCCGACGTCGTTCAACGCGACGATGATTTCCTCGAAGTTGATATCGCCGTGGCCGATGGAGCGGAAATCCCAGTACCGGCGATGATCGCCGAAATCGACATGACCGCCGAACACACCGACCGTGCCATCGCCATGATTCCACCAGACATCCTTCATATGGCAATGGAAGATGCGGCTCGAGAACGTCCGGATGAACTTCACGTAATCAACGCCCTGATAGCCCAGATGGCTGGGATCGTAGTTGAAGCCAAAGGATTCATGCCCTTTTACCGCTTCCAGCGCCCGCTGTGCGGACGCGATATCGAACGCGATCTCGGTCGGATGCACTTCCAGGGCGAACTTCACGCCTTCTTTTCTGAACGCATCGAGAATCGGCGTCCATCGCCTGGCGAAATCATCATAGCCGGCCTTGATCATATCGGACGGTACGGATGGAAAAGAATACAAAAGATGCCAAATCGAGCTGCCGGTGAAACCGTTGACGACCTTGACGCCCAATTTCTTGGCCGCCTTGGCGGTATTGATAACGCTCTGGGCCGCACGTTTGCGGACGCCCTCGGGATCGCCATCGCCCCATATCTCCGGCGGAAGAATGGCTTTGTGGCGGGCGTCGATGTTGTCGCAGACGCATTGCCCGACCAGGTGGGTCGAAATCGCAAAGACCTGCAGGCCGTGCTTTTTGAGCATATCCCTTCTGGCCTTGCAGTACTTGTCGTCGGCCAGGGCCTTTTCGACTTCGAAGTGATCCCCCCAACAGGCCAACTCCAGCCCGTCATAGCCCCAACTTGCGGCCTTCTCGGCCAGAACTTCCAGTGGCAAGTCCGCCCATTGTCCGGTGAATAGCGTAACAGGTCGAGCCATGTCTTGATCTCCTTATTCAAGTGCCCGTGAAACCTTGGCCGCAAGCGTCCACCCGTGCAAGGAGAACGCTTCCCGGCCCTCCTATTATTGCAGCCAGTATACCGACTCCGCCTGCCCCGGCAACGCCTTTTCGGGGCGTCGGAACAACAAAACAGCCCTTCTTGCGGCCCTTTTTCGCTTGACTCCCCCGGATCATGGGCATAGACTGGATATGGTCAAGGAAGCTCACGGGAAGTGGAAGCGCATGGTCGTGCCCACTTTTCGGTCCGACAGGATGTCTGCACCAACTCACACGCGAATGGCCGGCGGTATTTCCGCGCCGCCGTTGGCAGAGTGTAGGGAAGGGAGGAGTGCATGAAGAGAGCGCGAGCAGCATGTCTGGCCACCCTGGCAGCGGTCTTGATCGTTTCGTCAGCGGGACAAGCTGCAACAGCCTACGCCACCGGCCTGCTCACGGCACAAGGCACCATCTTCAATGCCCCGGATACCTACCACCTGTACTACTGGAGCGGCGTCTACGCGGACGCGTTCGACAACGGCGTCCTGGTCTCCGACAACAAGTACGATCCCTTTGATGACCCCTGGGAGAATGTCTCGATCCTGTCGGCCTCCGCCACCTCAGGCGGCGCCACCGGCGGCGCCATGACGCAGTCCGGCTTTGCGGGCTCCGCGGGGTACGCCTCCCTCTTGCCCGGCCACACCTACGCCGAAGGATACGGCGATTTCGACCATTGGATCGACTTCACGACCACCGATACCACCAACACCATCGGGGTCAGCTATTCGCTCGCCCTCCAGCTTTCGACCAGCACTCCGGACGAGACCGCGTACGGAGAGATCCTGATGTGGGCCGACCTCGACCGGTGGCAGGACGATGATGGAGACACCTTCATCGACGACGATGAATGGTACACGATCCAGGCCATGCCGTTCTTTGCCGCCGAAATGCTGGAAGACGTCAATAGCGTGAACGATTTCACCTCGGACACGTTCTGGTTCAACTCGTTCGGCCCGGGTACCTACTCTCTCGGCCTGTATGGCTGGGCCGACGCCGGCGTCGAAACGACGGTCCCCGTCCCCGGCGCCCTGCTCCTGGGGACGTTCGGTGCAGGCCTGCTCGGCTGGCTGCGGCGCCGGCGCTCTCTGTGATATCGCCCGTGGTTATCACATGCCGCTGTCGCGTCTGAGGCACTCGGGATGATAATAGATGTCGAGTGTCTTATGGTGGTACAGGCCCGTCTTGGCGACCGTCCTCTTGCAGCCGACGCACATGGCCTCGCCTTCGACCGCCTCCAGCTTCTCAAAATCGCCCAGGTCGGTCGCGACATGACCCATTCCGGCCGCCAGGCGTTTCTCGATGCGGGCCAGCCGCTCCAGAATGGCCGCCAACGCATAGAATACGATCCCGGCAAAGATCACCAGACCCGCTACGACCAGCAAACTCCTGACCACGCAGACGGGTAACGCCACAGCACACAGGACACTCAAGAACCGTAAAGTCGTAGGCATGTCCACCGCTCCTTTATACGGCTTCAATCGTTGACGGCGGCTTCGTCGCGATGTTGTACGTCACGCTCACCACGCCGGGGACATCCTGAGTGATCTGCTTAGCCAGGGCGCTGAGGACTTTGAAGGGTAATGGCGTCGGCGTCGCCGTCCGGGCATCCACGCTGTCCCAGCAGCGCACCTCGATCTGATAGCCGAAATCGCGTTTGCCATTCCGCATGCCCGTCACGCGGTCCTCGTGCAGAATCGCCAGATATTGGAACGCCTTGGTGCCCTTCAGCAGCTTCTCGACGACCGCGGTGGCTTTTCGCACGATCGCGATGCGTTCCCGTGTCACTTCCCCGATCACGCGGGCCGACAGGGCCGGGCCCGGGAACGGGATGCGGGCGAATAGCTCGTTCGGCAGGCCCAGCGCCTTGCCCAGCTTCCGCACGCCGTCTTTCCGCAACTGAATGAGCGGCTCGAGGATCTGATAACCGAAGGCCTTCTGCGGATCGATGCCAAGCTGGGCGAACACGTTGTGCTGCCGCTTGATCCCCGCCACCGTCTCGTCGACGTCCGTCAGAATCGTACCCTGCAGGAGGCACTTGGCCTTGCTCTTACGGACGATACGTCCGAAGACCTTCTTATAGAACGTCTGGGTGATGGCCTCGCGTTTCTGCTCGGGATCGGTGAGGCCCTTGAGGGCCCGGAAGAACTCGTTGCGTGCGTCGATCACTTCGACTTTGACGCCCAGTCTCTTGAACAGGCGGACCACCCGCTCGGCTTCCCCCTCCCGCATCAGGCCGTTCTCGATGAAGACGGTTCGGAGCTGCTTACCCAGGGCCTTGTGACCCAGCATGGTGACCGTGGACGAATCGACGCCTCCCGACAGGGCGTTGATGGCCGTCCCCTGGCCCACGGCCTCCCGGATTTGTGCGACCTGCGCAGCGATGAACCTCCTGGTGTCGAGCTTCTTGACGGTAATCTCGGTCAACATGCGGAATTCTCCTTTTCCATTCGTGGTCCTGGGCAATTGGGTAGCACCATCAACCCTCTATCTTACCGGCCTGTTCCCGGCGGCTCAAGCTCCATTCACAATTCCACCGATTGCCGTCTCCCTGTAGACGCCCGCAGCCGAATGTGGTACGCTATGGTCTCAGCTGGTCGTCAAGCGTCGTCACTCCCGTTGCGTGCACGCACGGCGTAAGGAG
Source organism: uncultured Pirellulales bacterium (assembly GCA_964421295.1). Lineage (GTDB taxonomy): Bacteria > Planctomycetota > Phycisphaerae > Sedimentisphaerales > Anaerobacaceae > PLanc-01. The sequence continues at coordinate 93,247 of CAYQXM010000008.1, read as the reverse complement.
GCATGGTATGAGTGGCATCTTCGGCGTGGTTTCGAAACGGAACTGTGCAGAAACCTTGTTCTACGGCACCGATTACCACTCCCATCTCGGCACCGAATTTGGCGGCATGGCTGTCCTCGGGGAGGGCTTCACCCGTCAGATCCACGGCCTGAGCCAGAGCCAGTTCAAATCGAAGTTCTTCCCGGATGTCGGCCGCATGGAGGGCAACAAAGGCATCGGCGTGGTCAGTGCCCTGGATGAACAGCCGATCTACCTGAACTCGAGGTTCGGCCCCTTCTGCCTCGCCACCAGCGGCATGATCGAAAACGCCCAGGAGATCGCCGACGCGATGCTCAAGAAAGGCGTGTCGTTCAGCGAGGTCAGCCCCCGCGGCGTGAACACGACCGAACTGATCGCCAAGCTCATCACCCGCGGGACGGATCTGGTCGATGGCATCGAGAAGACGTTCGACATCATCCAGGGTTCGTGCTCGCTGCTCCTGCTCCACCGGGCCGGCATCTACGCCGCCCGGGACCGGTTCGGGTACATGCCTCTCATCGCCGGCAAAGGTCCCCAGGGCTGGGCCGTAACCACGGAAACCTGCGCGTTCGCGAACCTCGGCTTCGAGATCGTCAAGTACCTCGAACCAGGCGAAATCGTCTTGATCAACGAGGACGGCATCGTGCAGCGCCGCTCCGGGCGGAGCCGCACGCAGCAGATCTGCACATTCCTCTGGATCTACACGGGTTTTCCCGCGTCGAGCTACGAAGGCATCAATACGGAAATCGTACGCGAACGCTGCGGACGCTACCTCGCCAAACGTGACAAGGACATCCAGGCCGACCTGGTCTCCGGCGTCCCCGACTCCGGCCTGTCCCACGGTCTGGGCTACGCCATGGAGTCCGGCATCCCCTTCCGGCGTCCCCTGGTCAAGTACACCCCCGGCTACGGCCGCAGTTACACGCCGCCCTCGCAGCACACGCGCGACCTGATCGCGCGGATGAAGCTCATCCCGATCAAGGAGGTCATCGACGGCAACCGCATCGTGATCTGTGAAGACTCCATCGTCCGCGGGACCCAGCTCAAGAATTTCACCATCGCCAAGCTCTGGGGCTGCGGCGCCAAGGAGATTCACGTGCGCCCCGCGTGTCCCCCGCTGATGTTCCCCTGCCTCTTCAACCTGTCCACCCGCTCCACGGACGAGCTGGCCGCCCGCAAAGCGATTCGCGGCATCGAGGGCCGCGACGTGGCCGATGTGTCGGAGTACATCGACCCCACGACCGAGAAGCACCGGCAGATGGTGAAGGGCATCGCCAAGGATCTGGGCGTCACGACCCTGCGCTATCAGATCATCGACGACATGGTCAGCGCGATCGGCCTGCCCCGCCACAAGCTCTGCCTCTACTGCTGGACCGGCCAATGCCCCAAGGCCGCCTGCCCCCATTCCGCGATCGATATTGTCTCCATCGCCAAAGCTGCCGGCAAGAAGAAGATGGCCGAGGACACCGCCGACCAGCAGAAGCTGTGGTGAGGCGTCCCACCGCTCAAATGCGTGCCGGAAGGATCACGAGCGTGTGACCTCGGGGCTGCAAACGTTGCTGGAGGGCAAACGCGGTCTGGTTGTGCAGGAAGGCATGGTACCAGCGCTGGCGCTGGAAGGCCAGTTGCCCGGCGAAGTAGATCACGTGCGGGAAGTCGCGGGCCGTTTCGAGGCAGAGCCGCTCCAACTCCGAAATCAAATCCGTCCCCACGGCGCAGCGTGACGTGGCCGCGAGTCCATAGCCCTGGGCCAACTGCTCGTATTGCTGCAGGGCCTGCCGTGTCTTGTCCCGCAGCCCGGCCAGCATATGCTCGCCCTTGAACATACCTGAATCGAGCACGCCCACGGAGAGAAAGACCGCATTCTTGAACTGGCCGGGGAAGTTGCGGAGAGCCGCCACCAGCGTGTGGATTCCCAGGCTGCTGTACCCCCCGACCAGGATGACGGCGGTGGGCAGCGAGGGGTCGAGCACCGGCGCCGATGTCACTTTGTCGGGCTTCACCTGCGCGATACTCCCCAGCAACGCCGCGAGCTGCCCCTGGAGCACACGGTAATGGCGCCGCACGAGGAAACACAGGGCGACGAGGCCGCCCGTGACGGTCAGGGTGAGCCAGCCCCCTTCGCGGAACTTCTCGCAGACCGTCACGACCAGGATCGTCACACACATGCTCAGGCCGATGACATGGATGCGTATCTGCCTGGTCCAGTCGGATTTCTGCCGCCGGTCGCGCACCCACAGGCGGCACATGGACAGCTCCGTAATCGAGAACGTGAGGAACACATTGATGCTGTACATGACCACGATACGACGAACGTCCCCGTGAGCATAGAACAGGGTGGCCAACGCCGCGGCCCCCATCAGCACGACGCCGTTGCGCGTGGTGAGCCGCTCGGACAAGCTCGCGAAACGCCGCGGGACCCACCAATCCAGCGCCATGTTCGCCAACACGCGAGGGCCGTCGATGAACCCGGCCTGGGCCGCGACCACCAGCAACGCTCCTTCCGAAACCAGCGTGAGGATCACGAAGAGCCGGCCCAGCCCCAGCTCGTGCGCGAATCGCTCGGTCAACACCGCATTGAGCGTCTTGCCCTCGACCACCTGAACTTGCCACAGGAGATAGCACAGGATGAGTCCCCCGGCCGTGCAGGCCAGTGACACGGCCATGTAGAGCATCGTGCGTCTGCCCGTACGGACGCGCGGTTCCCGCATGATGGGGAGACCATTGGAGACCGCCTCGACACCCGTGTACGTGCCGCCGCCCAGCGAATAGGCCCGCGCGAAGAGTAGCAGCATGCCGCCGAGCCCGAGAGTGGCAAAGCCCTCACGGAAGCCGCCACCGACCTGGCGTGCGGTCGCCGGCAGTTGCCCGGCGTGAGCGATCAGGCCGCCCCCGATCAGAATGACGTGCGTTGCCAGGAAGAGAACGAAGATGGGCATCAGCAGCAGGATAGACTCCTTGACGCCCCGGATATTGATGATCGTCAGCGCCACGACCAGGAACACTTCCGTCGGCAGCTTGAACCCGGACCAGGCAGGTGAAAGCAGGCTGAACAAGGCGTCCCCCGCCGCGGCGACGGAGATAGCGATGGTCAGCACGTAATCGACAAGAAGGGCCGCGCCCGACACGACACCGGCCCGTTCGCCGAGGAGCGCGCTGGCCACCACGTAGCCGCCCCCGCCCGTTGGGAAATGCTCGATCACACGACTGTACGCGATGGAGATGACGAAGACCGTCAGGATGACCGCCGCCGCCAGAGCGACCGCCAGATAGGTGTGGGCGCCGAGCGTGCGAAACGTCTCTTCCGGGCCGTACGCCGAGGACGAGAGACCATCGGCCCCCAGGCCGACCCAGGCCAGAAAGGCCACGACGGACAGGCGCTGAAGCAGGTGGCGATCGTTCAGGTCGCGCGGAGGACCGAAGAGAAGGCGCTTCAGGCGGGTGGTGAAAGTTTGTGGCTCATCCCGGGCGGCTTCTGAGCCGCCGTTGGAGACGGTAACGTTTTCGTCCATGTAGAACCTCTCTATTATTCCAGCGGAGAGCCGGCCTCTGCTGGGAGGAGGTTCTCTCCTTCGACACCTACGGGGTTAGCTGACGGGCTTGGGCCGAAGGAAGAGTTCCGGATGCGATAAGAGACGTCCGGAACCCGTGTTGCCCTGCGCCAAAACGGCGCTGCGCCCCAATTCTCGGGTCCCCCGTTCCTGCTGACGGCAGGATTCGGCGATTGGGAATGAGTATACCCCCCCTACGTCGGGTCGTCAAGAAGTGTGCGGGCGTAGGAAAACAAAGCGGGTGTGCCCCCTGTATGCCAGAAAAGGATGGAATGCTCGCATGATAGCACGCCGCGCTCGATCAGGTCGATCAGGCCGCCCATAGCGCGCCCCGTGTATACCGGGTCGAGAAGAATTCCCTCCGTTTGCGCTACCATCCGAATGGCGTGTCGCTCCAGTGCGCCGACCACACCGTAGCCGTCTCCCAGGTAGTCGTTTCGGAGGGTGACCTCGGCGGCCGAGAAACGATTCGGGACGTCCAGATGTTCCGCCGTGGCGTTCGCCAGTCGCACGATATGCTCGGCCAGCGAAACCTCTCCCGCGACCCCTTTGTCGATGCCGATCCCGACGAGTTCGCCCTCCCAGCCGCAGACCCTTTTGCCGACGAGCAGACCGGCGTGTGTGCCGCCGGAGCTGGAGGCGAACACGATGTGCGTGAGGGATTCGCGGAGCTGCGCCAGTTGCCCGGTCAGTTCCCGCATGGCTTCCACAAAACCAATGGCTCCCGTCGTATTGGAGCCACCATACGGCACCACGTACGGTTTGCGTCCGGCCGACCGCAGCGACGCCGCAATTTCGGGAATTTTCTCACCCTTGCGAAACTCCCCCGTCCAGTGAATCACGGCCCCGCAAAGTTGATCGAGCAGCAGATTCCCTTCCGGCATCGTCGGCGCTGCGCCGCCGAGAACAAGGTGACAGTCCAGGCCGCAGGCCGCCGCCGCGGCCGCCGTCTGTCGGCAGTGGTTGGATTGCGCCGCTCCCCCCGTGATGACGGTGTCACACCCTTGCGCCAGCGCCTCACCAATCAGGAATTCGAGCTTGCGGGTCTTGTTGCCCCCCAGGGCCAGGCCGGTGAGGTCGTCCCGCTTCATGAAGAGACGCGGCCCCCCAAGCCGCTCCGTGAGACGAGGTAGGCTCACCAGCGGCGTCGGGAAGAAGCCCAGTGGGTGTCGTGGCGGTAGTTCGTATCGCGTCACTCGATCTCCTTTATCCAGATGTTACGAAAGCGGACTTCGTTGCCGTGGTCCTGGAGGAGAATCGGGCCGGGATCGGGGCCTTCGTCTTCGCCCGCCCCGGTCTTGTTCGGGATCGAGACATTGTCGTGGATGAGCGCGCCGTTCTGCAGGATCGTCGCGCGGGCATTTTCGATCTTCTTGCTCCTCTCGAACCGGGCCGCGTGAAACAGGATGTCGAAGCTTTGCCATTCGCCCGGCTTCCGGCACACGTTGCGATCGGGAGCCTGGACCAGGTAGATCGCTCCGCAATCGTTGTCCTTGGACGTCAGACCGTACGAATCGAGAATCTGGATCTCGTAGCGGCGCTGGAGATAGACACCGCTGTTGCCGCGGGCCTGCCCTTTGGCCTTCGGCATGTTGGGCGTGCTGAATTCAATGTGTAGCAGGAAATCACGGTAGGATTGCCTGCTCACGATGCTGCCGCTGCGCGGAACGATCTGCATGGCGCCGTCGACCATCTTCCACCGGATATCACTGTCGTCGTCGCGCTGCCATTGCGAGAAATCCTTGCCGTCGAAAAGCACTTGCGCACCGGCCGGCCGGCTGACCTCTACTGCCACTTGCGGCGGCTCGGCATAATCTCTCCAAACCCTTTCATCCCGCTCGGCGTCGGGCTTGCCCTCGTGAACGAACAGTCGATAGCGAAAGACATGGTCCGCGCCCGGTTTCATCTCCCACGCCCCCAGCACCGACGGAGCGTAAACGAAGTAGCTGTAGTCCCCTTCTTTCCCGGGCACGATCCGCACCGGCTCCGGGTGCCGGAAGTTGCCGGGGTGACTCAGGATCGTGACGCCTTCCGGAACGCTGTTGATGTCCCCGTACACGTCGCACCAGCGGGCGCGCGTGCCGTTCGCGTTGTCGCGGGTCTTGCCCGCGCTCGTGAGGTAACCGGCGCGGGGGCCTTTCCACTCCTTGGCCCCGCGGTAAGCGAAGCCACCGTAGCGATACTCGTCCTGGATCAAAGGCTTATCCGTGACATTTCGTTGCGTAGACTTGAAGTCCCACAGCCAGTAGCCTTTGTCGGGGCCGCCGACGTTGTAGACGCGAATGTCCCAGACCTCCTTCAGAATCGTCTTCTCGCCACGCGCGGTCTTCAAGGCGACGTGATCCTGCTCGACCTCAAAGCCGCCGTAGATGGGTCCCACGCTCGTGGAGAGATACTTCGAGAAACGCACGGTTCCTGTCCCGTCCTGAATATTCCAGAAGTCGACGAGCTTGCCCTCGTACTCGGTGTGTGTCCACGGCATCCAGAGGCCGAAGTGGTGGCGATGATCGGCCGGATGGATCTCGCTGACGATGTTCCCCTGGGGCGACCACAACGGATAGATGAACCCGCTGCGGCTGTAAAGCTCCCGCGTTCCGCGCGCGGGCTTGATGTCTTCCGGCAGCGGCACGACCGCACAGTTGTATTGCAGCACTTGGGCATCATCGATCTGAACGCAGAGCGTCTTGTCGTTCTTCACGACCTTCACCGCCGGCGCCGGCACCGGTTCGCCCTTGACCAGTCCGAACGTCCGGCTCTGCCCCGCCTCCGTCGTCCCCGACAGTATCCACCAGACCTTGGGCACGTCCCCCGCCTCGATCTGCATCGGCACCCCGACGCGTTCCGTTCCCCTGATCTCCTCCAGCCGCAGCGCCTCCCCCACCAGCCCCATCACCGGCGCCGCCACCGGCGTATCTACCCGTTGTACGCTCCCCGCGTCCACCGTGATCGTCGCCAACGGTTGCGCCAGAGCTTGCCCTGCCAGACACATCCAACTCACCAGAGTCCACACACATGTTCGCATCGCATTCAGCCTTTAACACAGATGAGGGGTTCGAGTCGGACGACTTTCTTCGCCAGGCCGGCGGTCTGGGTGGCGTCCACAACGGCGGTGACATCCTTGTACGCGCCGGGCGCCTCCTCGGCGACCCCTTTGAACGACGCCCCTTTGATGATAATGCCCTTGCTCGCGAGATGGTTGACCACGTCCTTGCCCTGCCAGCGTTTCATGGCAGCGGTCCGGCTCATGGCACGCCCCGCCCCGTGACAACACGAGCCGAAGGCCAGTTCCATCCCCTCTTTCGTGCCGGCCAGGATGTACGACGCCGTGCCCATCGTGCCGCCGATCAGAACGGGCTGGCCCACGCCGCGCAGCTCGGCGGGCAGCGCCGGATGGCCGGGCCCGAAGGCGCGCGTGGCGCCTTTGCGGTGAATGTAGAGCTTCCTCTTCCGGCCGTCGACGACGTGCTCCTCCAGCTTGCACGTATTGTGCGAGACATCGTACAGCACCTTCAGCTCGGCCTTCGGCAGCACGTCCGCGAACGCCTGGCGCAGCAGATGCGTGAGGACCTGGCGGTTGGCCAGGGCGCAGTTGATCCCCGCGTTCATCGCACCGTAGTACTGCTTGCCCAGGTCGGACCGGATCGGAGCACAGGCCAACTCCTTGTCGCCCAGCTCGATGCCGACCCCCGCCGCCCCCTTGACCATGCGGGGCAGGAAGTCCGTCCCGATCTGGTGACCCAGGCCGCGGGAGCCGCAGTGAATGCTGACGACGATGTCGTTCAGCGCCACTCCGAATACGGAAGCGATCTCGCGGTCGAAGACCTCGCACACACGCTGCACTTCCAGGTAGTGGTTGCCGGAGCCGAGTGTCCCAACCTCGTCCTGTTGCCTCTTCTTGGCCTGCTCGGAGACGTAGCGAGGTTCGGCCCCCGCCATCTTGCCGTTCTCCTCGATGCGGGCGAGGTCCTCGCTGCGGCCGTAGCCCCGTTCGATAGCCCACAGCGCGCCGCCTGTGAGCATCTCGTCCATCTCGAACGGCGTCAGCTCCACCTTGCCCCGGCTGCCCACCCCGGCCGGGATGCGTTTGGCCAGCATGGCGGCCAGCGGCTCGCGATGTCCCTCGATGTCGTCGAGCGTCAGGCCGGTCCGAATGGCGCGGACGCCACAGGAGATGTCGAAGCCCACGCCCCCGGCGGAGATGATGCCGCCTTCGTCCGGGTC
>CAYQXM010000008.1:0-85447 GCA_964421295.1 uncultured Pirellulales bacterium | reverse complement strand
ATGCCCTCGTCGTAGTCAAAAGCCGCCACCCCGCCGATGGGGAAGCCATAGCCCCAGTGCGCGTCCGGCATGCAGTACGACGCCTTCACGATTCCCGGCAAGGCCGCGACATTGGCCGCCTGCTTGTAGACCTGTTCGTCCAGCGCGTCGATCAGTCCCTTGTCGGCGAAGATCACCACCGGCACCCGCATATTGCCCGTAGGCTCCAGGACCCACTCGCACTCGTTCCGTCGTATCAGTTTCTCAGCACACATGGCCGAACTCCTGTCGTTTCATTGGTCCTATTTGTCCTATGAGAGTCGATAGGACCAATAGGACGTATAGGACGAATAGGACGTATAAAATACTTCACACATCCACAATGCACTGCGCGATCCAATGGCCGTCGGCGCCGCGCACGACTTTCAAGTCCCCATACGTCGCGGCTTTGACCTCGACGGCGGGATCGTGCTTGTCGCGACGGACCTCTTCGCCCCACGCGGTGGCCGTCAGCCCGCCGGGGATGGCCTGTACTTCGAAGCGGCGGAACAGCATGTCGCGGGTCGCCATCTCGTACAGCACGGCATTGAGCCACCCGAAGAAAAGCAGCTCGTCATCGTCCTCCCGGCAGACGATCTCCACCGCCTCCTTCGGCTCGATCTTCGTCAGATCCGCGACCACGGCGGTCATGGCCAGCGCCGCCTGCGCAAAGGCCTCCTCCCGCGTCGGTCCGATGCCCCGAATCCCGACGTCCGACGGATGCGCGTAGTGTTCCCAGTGACCGCCACTCATGAAGGGCATCTTACCGGCAGAATAGCTTCAGGGAAAGCTGCTGTCGGCTCGGTTCCGGCGTTTGACACTATCGATTGCCCTGCCTCCGGGTCTCGTTCACATCGGCTGGGGAAGACGCCTTGAGGATTTCACGGATCTTCTCGGCACGCAGTTTCCGGAGTTCGTCGGTCAGGTCGCTCTCCCGCAGCATGAACTCGATGAAATAGCGTCCCCCTTCCATCGGGATGCTGATTTTCCCGACGTAGGCGTCCTCCGCCGGCTTGGGGGGCACCGGCATCTCCTCGGTCGGACCGGTGTACTCGTTTGCGCTCGGCTCCACGCCGGTCAGCTCAATCCGGTCCAGATCCAAATGGACCGTCCATCGAATCCCAAGCGCCTTCAAAGCTTTCTGCAAGGCCATTTCCAGTGTGACGTTCTGTGCGTCCAGGGATACTTTCATCCCCATCCGACGTACCGCCTCTTGCATCACCATAAGGGTCATGTCCACTCGAGTGACCAGCGATTGAATGACCTTTCGGCCTTCCTCGTTCTCGAACGACACGTCCGCAACCTGCTCCAGCCTGGCCTTCGCGAACTCAGATCTCTTTTCAATTCTGATTTGCGGAACTTGATTGGGAAGATCGGGGATGGAGATGAACCACTCGTGAGGTCCATCCAGACTCCCGGCTGTGTCATCCAGAATGGATGCCAGTGTCACGATCATCCCCGGCGCCGGTCGGTCCTTCTCCGATGAGTCCCCGCGGAGGGCCATTCCCCCGACAGTGTTCACCACGGCTTCAAATTGCCGCATCGGGACGACCGTGACCGGCTCACCGGCAAGCGTGTCCAGCGTCTTCTGCACGAATGAGTAGTTCATCGGCGCAAACGCGATGTTCCAGTTGTCAGCATTGATCGACGCCTGTTGGGTGTAGATGTTCTTGAGCAGCTTGAGCGATCGGGCGGTGGGCCGACCGAGAATGTGTCGCAATTCCGGCCGGGGATAGATCATCAGCGGCTCGCTTCCGATGCTGTAACGCAGGAAGAGATCGTTGAGCATCTGATCGAGACTGCCCCCCAGCGAGCCCTCGAGCGTCGCCGAGATACGCGTGTCCTTGCCTTCCGGCAGTTTCCAGATGGCGGCCTCGGACAGCGCAATGCGAATGCCGGCCTGTTCGCTGATGCGCTCCAAGGCCTCGGCGATTGTGACATTCTCCAGCTTGATGCTCACTTCAGGCTTGAGTTTCTGCTGTATGGCCTCCGTGCCGCCGCAGGCCATGGTGGCCAGCAGGCCGATCAGACCCAGAACCAATGTCGAGTTGAACCTGTTGTGGTCCTTTCCGTTCATAGCTTTACCTCACTAAAGAGATGCGTTCATAACAGATGCATGATGGCTTTGACATCGCTTTGCCGCTCGCGGTCGTCTGCGGAGGGCTCCGGCCCCACCACGACACACCAGCTTGGTCGGGACAGCTTGGACTCTGCAGAGACGCGCGGCGGCGCTGGAATCAACTCGCATTTGCCCCTGGCGCCGCGAGCAGTCTCGACCAGGGAGACCGTCGCCTTCCCCGCCAAGGGCTGGGCCAGAGAGACCTTGGCCCATCCGCTTGTGGCCTGAGGTCTCTGCGTGACGCCCTTCAGCATCACGACGGCGCCGATCAGTAGGCCTATTCCCAGGACAAAGGCCGCGGCGGTCGCCCAGGGGCCAACGCGTCGGATACGGCCGCGTTCGCAACCCGCCAAACACCAGGTCGTCGCCTCGGCTTGCCCGTCCCAGTCGAAGCCGGACAGCAGCTCCCGGACGTTGTTCTGCAGCAACTTGTCCACTTCACGTTCGTTCTCGTTCATTCCAGGAACTCTTTCAACAACACCTTCAACTTCTGCCGCGCTCGGTACACATGCCACCGGGTCGATTTCGACGAACACCCCATGATCCGGGCCACCTCTTCGTGCGGCAGATCCTCCAGCGCAAACAGCGAGATGGCCTGGGCTTCTTTGGCCGTCAGTTTCTGCATGGCCTGTCGCACGGCCGCCTGCAATTCCTTGCCATGTTCTTTGTCCTCGGGACTGGCAGCGATGCGTTCGGTTCGTCGCCACAGGGCGGCCAGGGACAGGCGCCCCTGCACCCGCCGGCGGCGCTGCCGGCTGATCGCCTCGTTCGCCACGATCTTCAGCAGCCAGACTCTGAACCCTTCCGGCCGTCTCAGCCGATCAAGCCCCACGTACGCCTTGATGAACGCCTGCTGCACGACCTCGGCCGCATCATGGGCGTCGCCCAGGATACTGGCGGCCAGACGCATGGCCTGCTGCTGGTGCCCACGCACCAACATATCGAAGGCCGGCCTGTCTCCTGCCTGGGAGGCCTTCACCCACTCGGCCACTTCACGTTGCCCCTGGTCGCATTCGGTCATTCTGTTCTCTTCTCCCCTCTACAGACGCACCGATTCTCCGGCCCGTTAGGCCCCTGTAAAGAAAATCCCGGAAAAAGTCTGCCAAGGGTGCGTGGCACCACCGTCACACAGAAGCATCCGGTTTCCGGGTGGCACCCTCAGGTCCGCATGACTTGGGGGCGGCAAAGAAGCCTGGCGTTCACCCATCCCCAAGCTTCGCTTGAGGCTGCCACGCTCCGAAGTAGCGCCTCCGCCGACGGAATTCCGTGACGGCCCTACCAATCCGTGCCTTTCATAGAGAGAGCTCTACCGCTACAATGGTGGAACTATCGGCTGGGTGAACAGGACGATTCCGGGCGTGCGCATGCGGATCAGAGGCAGACAGATCAATTGGAGGGAACTTGCCGGCGGGATGACGGGGGTTGCCGTCATCGCCGCTCTGCTGTGGGTTATGATCGCACAGGATGCAACTTCCCGGTTGTATGACGCCGCCGAGCAGGGCGACCTGCGCACCGTCCGAAGGCTGCTGTCGCGCGGCGCCCGCGTGAATACCAGAGACGAGGTCGGCTGGACGCCTCTCCACGCGGCCACGGCGGAGGGCCACCGGGAGGTGACCGAACTCCTGATCGCGCGGGGTGCCGACCTGGATGCGAGGAGCGATTCGAACGGGACGCCTCTCCTCGAAGCCGTCATGCGCCATCAGGCAACGACCGCACACCTGCTGATGGCCAAAGGCGCCGATTTGAACGCGAAGAACAGGATGGGGCAGACACCGCTTGGCTTTGCAGTCGGCTGCGGTTACACCGAAATCGTTAGGTCCTTGATTGCCTCCGGGGCGGACCTCTCAAGGAAAGACTCGCTTTTGCGTGCGGCCGCCTACGGCGACCACAAAGGCGTGGCGGAATTGCTCGTCGCCCAGGGTGCCGATGTCAACGCGTTAGATGGTCAGCAACAGACGCCGCTCCATCGAGCCGCCCAAGGCGGTTCGTTCGAAATGGCAGACTGGCTGATTTCACACGGAGCCAAGGTCGATGCGCGGGATGGCGAGGGGTTGACACCACTCCACGATGCCATCGCGTGGAGCCATCGCCGGAACGTGGTGAGTCTTCTGATCGCACGCGGCGCCGATGTCAACGTCGGGGACAAGGAGGACTGGACGCCCTTGCACGAAGCCACGACGTCAGGCCATCCGCGGGACCTGGTGGGTCCCGGCGACAGGCAGATTGTCGAGATGCTCATCAAAGCCGGTGCGAACGTGAATGCCAGGACTACATCGGGCTGGACGCCGCTCCATTCTGCGGCGTCCCACGGCGGCAAGGACATCGTAGAGCTACTGATCGCCAATGGAGCCGACGTCACTGTCAAGGACGATCAAGGTCGCACGCCGCTGGATGCAGCGAGAGACCGTGGGCAATCAGAGATCGTGGGACTGTTCGAATCCCGGAACGGCCAAGGCGGCAAACACGTGACAGAGAGCGAGCGGAAGAAGGAGTAGAAGCAGTCCCCCCCGCGTGGCTCGTCGCCCGAACGGAAGGCATATCGTCTACATGTCGGCGATGTCGTTTTGGGGGCGGCCGACGAGGTAGATGCGGTTCTTGCCGCGGCGCTTGGCGTCGAGGAGGGCCGCGTCGGCGCGGGCGAAGAGGTCATCGACGGTCCGGCCGTCGCGAGGGAAACCGGCGAGGCCGCCGCTGATGGTGAGGATGCCCTCGGCGTTGGGTCCGAGCAGCGGCAGTTCGGAGCGGCCGAACGCCTGCTGGAAGCGTTTGGCGATGAAGATGGCCTCGGTCGGAGGGTCGGAGTCCTTCGAACGCCGCTCTTTGGCGTCGCGGTGCCGGGCCTGGCGGGGATCGTCCCAGAAGACCACGGCGAACTCGTCGCCGCCGATGCGGCCGACGACATCGTAGGGCCGGCAGGACTGCTTCATCAACAGAGCGGCCTGGCGGAGGATCTCGTCGCCGATCGCGTGACCGTAGACGTCGTTGTAGTGCTTGAAATTGTCGATATCGAAGACCAGCAGCGTGACATGTCCCGCGGTCGGGCGGGCGCGGTCGAGAATCTGCCGGAGGAACTCCCGGAGGTACCGGCGGTTCTTCAACCCCGTCAGGTCATCCGTCGTCGCCAGCCACTCCAGATGGCGAATCCGGGTCTCCAGCTCAACCGGTTGCAGGCCGGAGGCGGCGGGCGGCGGGACGGCCGGCTCCGCTTCCCGCGGGGCGGGCGCCGGCTCGGGCGAGTGGCCCGGCACCGAATGAAACAGCGTGGACAACGTCGTCGGACAGACGATATAGCCGTCCGCGAGGCGCGGCTGGTTCGGCCGGTCGTTGACCAGGGACAGCGCCAGGGGCTCCTCGTACATGCGCACGAGCAGGATAAGGGACGCGGAGGTACACTTGCGGAAGGCCCGCAGGGCCGCAGTGAGCCGGCCGCCGGCATCGTCCGTGATGACGCCGATGGCATCGTAATGGCCCTGGGCCGCCGCCTCGATGGCTTCGAGCACGCCGGGGCGAACGTCACAGGCATAGCCGTCGGCCTGATCCGCGTCGAGGAAGGTCTTGCGGATGTCACCGGCCAGCAGCACCCGGAGCGTGGGATGGCGGGATGGCTTCGCTCGGTCCATATCAACCGTCCACTTCCGGTTCCAGCAACGCGTTCAACTCGGCGTCCGTGGCACGAAACTCCTCGTCGTTGCGGAACAACGGGTAATCCTCGAGGGAAGAAGCGGCGCGGCGTCGTTCCTGGGCCAGCCAGTCTTCGATGGCAGCGGCCAGATCGCCGTTGCCGCTGACGAGATAGACGCCCGCGTGCACCGCGGCCAGGACGTGCTCGTGATCGGAGGGGCCGTCGGGTTTCCGCAGGCAGCAGCATTTGGCCCCGTTGCGGGCCGCGATGGTGAAGAAGATGCCGTTGTCCCTCGTCAACTCGGCCAGGTGACCGACGACGAGAGCGTTGCGTCCCGGCCGGACCGCGAGCTCCGCCACCGCCGCGTAGGAGTCCTCGCACCCGGCCACCGCAACCTCATATTCGCCGGCCAGACGCGCAAGGTCACCCCGGGCGGTCGGGCCCAGATCCCCTACCGCGATGAGACACCGATCCAGCTTCAAGTCACCTTCCACCATCACACCGCTCGGCGCGGTCCATCTTCACGAAAAAAGCCATCGTTCCCTCAACCGGGATGAGGCCTCCAAGCTGCCCTTCGTGTAAATGACGACGCCACTCATCATAGCAGAATTCGTGGATTAGTCAACTACGCGGATGCAGGTGAAGTTCGATGTATGATGTTTGATGGCTGAAGTGAAGGCGTACCCGTGACGCCCAACGCCAATCAGGCATCGAACATCAACCCGCAAACCTGATGATCAGTCCGGCTTGGGCAGCTCGACAAGATTCTGCCGGGCCTGGGTGGCGTAGAAGCTGACGGGGTAGAGGTTGAGGAAGCCGGTCAGAGTCTCCCGGGCCGCGACAAGGTACTCTTTCTTCTTGTTCGTATCGGCTTCCGTCTGGAACTGACGCAGCCGCAGCCGGGCCAGCTCGTGCAAGGCCTGCATGCCACCGTCCGTGCTCGGATACTTCCCGTTCAACTCGCTGAGCCGCTCCGCGCGGTGCAGGTCGTCGGGGATCAGGTTGGCTTTGGCCAGCAGAAGATTGTCGAGCAGCCCTGCACCGGGCTCGAGCTGTTTGGCCAGTGCATCCAACTGGCTTTCGTAGTCGAGGCCGTGCGGATTCAGCATGACGAAGCGAGCCAGGTGCTCGTCGGCCTTGCTGCCACCTGTTCGATTCTCCTTCCGGATGAGCATTCGCAGCTCGTAGATGCGTCTCTGCAACTCCCGCAACTTGAACAGCGTCATCACCGTTCGCGTGGGAGGTTTGAACGCGCTGAGCCACGAATCCGCGCTGTTGGGCGTCTTCTCCTGCAGGGCCAACTGCTTTTGCACGATGTTGTTGGCATCCTCCAGCAACACGGCGGCACTGACGTTCGGGTCCTGACCGGCGGCGGCGTCGGCCGCGGTGAAGATCCCCCAACCCGCGAGGTGCTTGGCGACACGCAGACGCGCCTCCGCCGATTCCGGGGTGGTGCCGTAGCTCTTGTAGAGATTGAACCAGATTTCCTTGGACCGATCCTGCGGGTACTCAGTGTAGAAGTGCAGCACCTCGTCCTGGCTGATCCGCGGCAGGTCCGGGCTGAGTTCGCTGAGCAGCGCCTTGAAGTACCACGCAACCGCCATCCGGCCGCTCTTGGAGCGTCGGGCGACGATTTCCTTGTGCACGGATTCAGGCATCCACCAGGATTTGCGCGGATAGATGAAGCGATCGTACTGTTCGTTGAGCCACGCCCTTTTCTCCTGGAAGCGCAGCTCCGACGGGACCGTCAGCCAGTCCGGCCACGGCTTCTCGCGATAGGAGGCCCGGCTCAATTGAATCTGGATTTCCCGCTTGAGCTCTTCCCGCAGCGGGATCGGGTCCCGGGGCAGAAAGTAGCTGGACAACGTCCGGCGCGTCGCGGGATCGAGGATGGTTCGGTCGAGGAACTGACGCAGGCTCTGGTCGTGGAACTCGGGGACTTCTTCAGGGTTGTTGGGGGCGATATAGAAATGGTAGTCCAGCTCGTCGAAGCCGATCTTCCACTCGAAGATGATCACGGCCAGAAACAGCGTCGTGGCCGTAAAGATCCAGCTCAGGTCGGGCTTGTAGCGATTGAAATGCCCGATGCCAAGCACCAGGCCCGCGATGGCCAGCCCCACGACCCACGCCCAAATCCAGGGGGCGAAAGAGAACCCCCACTTCAACGGCTCGGCACCCCGTGCGGACCCGAGAAATCCCCAGTAGAGAAGCTGCGGAGCCGTGCAGAGCGCCACCGCGATGATGCGCGACCGAAATCGCAGCGGTCGGCATGCCACGGCGAAGCAACTCACGAACAAGCATAGGGCGAAGCCGGGCAGATTGGCGAGGAAGAACACCGCCAGGATGAAGATCAGGCTGTGCCCGAAGCTCATCAGTTGAGCGATCAGCACGGGCACGATTGCCAGAATCCCCATCAGCAGCCCGAGAACGACGATCTGCCAAGGGTACTCGAAGATGCTGATGCCGGTAACCGTAGCCCGGCCGAGATACCAAAAGTCGGGTACGTTTTGCGACTGGAGGTCGAACGCCCAGAATGTTCCGGTAACGATCCGCGACCACAGCAGGCAGGCCAGCGAGAACAGAAAAGCCGCCAGCAGCCAGCACCGCTGCACGTTGCTGTGGCTGTAGTGCAGCGTCGGGCCGACAGCCAGAAACGACTTCGACAACTTCGGGGCTTTTTCGGTCTCCGGGCTTTCCATATTTCATCCACGCCCGCGCATGGCGGGCGACATCGCTAACCTGTTGTCAGCCCAAGAGTAACAGCGTACTTCGCCGGCGTTACGTTCCTTCCCCGCTGGAGGCCAGATACTCGACCTGCTCGGGCGTCAGCGTGTCGATATCGATATCCATCGACTTCAGTTTCAATCGGCAGACAGTCTCCTCGATCTCCACCGGAACATCGTAAACCTTGGCGACGAGCTTGCCGCGGTTCTTGACGACATGCTCAGCTTCAAGGGCCTGCGTAGAGAAACTCATATCCATGACGCACGCCGGATGTCCTTCGGCGGCAGCCAGATTGATCAGCCGGCCCTCGGCCAGCAGATAGATGCTCTTGTTCGAGCTGATCACGTATTCGTCGACGCAACGCCGCACGTCTTTGTTGATTTTCTTGCTCATCCTGGCCAGGCCGGGGATGTCGATCTCGACGTTGAAGTGCCCGCTGTTGCAGATCGTGGCGCGATCCTTCATCGAGCGGAAGTGCTCCGGGCGTAGGACGTGCTTGTCGCCCGTCAGCGTAACGAACACATCGCCGAACTTGGCCGCCTTGGCCATCGGCATGACCTGGAAACCGTCCATCGCGGCTTCAAGTGCTTTGATGACATCGACTTCCGTAACGGTGACGATGGCGCCCATGCCGCGGGCCCGTGCCGCGAAGCCGCGACCGCACCAGCCGTAACCCGCCACCACCACCTGGCTGCCCGCGAGCAGATAAGCCGTCGCACGCACGATGCCGTCCACCGTGGACTGGCCTGTGCCGTAGCGATTGTCGAACAGGTGTTTGCTGTCCGCGTCGTTGACGGCCACGACGGGAATTCTGAGCTTGCCTTCGTTGGCCAGTGCTCTAAGACGGATGACGCCCGTGGTCGTCTCTTCCATGCTGGCAATAATCCGACCGGCGTCCTGCTTGCGTTTGGTATGCAGTTGGTGGACCAGGTCGGCTCCGTCATCGAACGTAACCACAGGCTGATGATCGATGGCCGCGTCGATGTGCTTATAGTAGGTAGCCCGGTTCTCGCCGCGAATCGCGAAAACGGGGATCCCGAAATCCTTGACCAGGGAGGCCGCCACATCGTCCTGCGTGCTCAGCGGGTTCGAGGCGCACAGCACCGCATTGGCGCCGCCGGCCTTGAGCGTTCGCATCAGATTGGCCGTCTCGGCCGTCACGTGCAGACACGCCGAAACCTTCATCCCCTTCAGCGGCTTGGTCCTGGCGAATCGCTTCTGAATCGCCGTCAGCACCGGCATATCCTTCTCCGCCCACAGGATCCGCTTCTTACCACCGGCAGCCAAGCTCAGGTCAGCCACATCGTACTTCATTCATCCTTCCTTTCAAAAGGTCCAACCAAAGTCGTAATGTTATGCGAAGGGCTCGTCCCCTGCAATCTTTTCTTATTCCCCGCGACTTCCATGAGTCAAATACCTGGAAAAATGGAAAAATTTCCTTTGATAACTTAGGTGCTTTGGGTAAAATGCCAGCCAATCGGATTGTCACTTAGGAACCTTCTTGGAGGAGGGTGAAAGATGGACGCTTTACAATTCTCTCATAGAGGCCTCGTGCGCCTTGTCCTTTCTCTGCTCGTATCCACAGAGATTGCCTGCGCGGGGATTCTCTACGTCGACGCCAACGGTGTCACCGGCTATCCCACGATCGCCTCAGCCGTAGACGTCGCGAGCAGCGGTGACACGGTGGTCGTCCGGCCGGGCACGTACCGCGGCTCCGGCAACACCAACGTGCGAATCGAGGACAAATCGTTGACCATCCGCAGCACCGATCCGAATGATTCTGCGGTCGTCGCGGCCACCGTTGTCGATTGTTCGATGAGTGACGCGGAGTACTGTCGCGCCTTCTCGGTCACCGGCGTTGAATCCGCCACCGATGTGACGATTGCCGGCCTGACCCTGATCAATGGCGCCCGGACGTATCAGGGGGGTGCCGTGCTTTGCATCCAGGCCGGCCTGACCCTCACCAACTGTGTCCTGCGCAACAATGCGGCCACCGGCTGGGGCGGCGGACTCTACCTGGCCGACAGCACGGCGTCCCTCCGCGGATGCACCTTCCGCGGCAACGTCTCGGAGGCTTCGTTCGGAGGTGCCCTCTGCTGCCGGAACAGCGTTCTGGACATCCGCGGCTGCCGCTTCGAATCCAACACCGGCGGTGCCGTCCAGGCCTATGAGAGCAGCCTCAGCCTTAACCAGTGCTCGTTCCTGGACAACGTCGGCGACA
This sequence comes from uncultured Pirellulales bacterium, assembly GCA_964421295.1. Taxonomy (GTDB): domain Bacteria; phylum Planctomycetota; class Phycisphaerae; order Sedimentisphaerales; family Anaerobacaceae; genus PLanc-01. Next base: position 74,743 of record CAYQXM010000008.1, on the reverse strand, counting down.
AAGGTGCCGCGGTCTACAGCTATGTCGCCCGGGATTCCATTCCGCGGACTTACCTGATCGTGAACGGCGGCACGTTCGCCCGAAACGGTGCCACGCTGTTCGGCGGGGCCCTGTGCCTCGAGAACGTTTCCACGGCCGTTAGCGGCAGCATATTCACCGCCAACGTGACCAAGGGCGACGGCGGTGCGATCTATAATACCTGGACTTCCCCGGCTCTGAGCAACTGCGTCTTCGCCGGCAACAGCGCCACCGCCACCGGCGGCGCTGTTGCCAATTGGAATCAAAGCTGCCCGACGATCGTCAACTGCACGTTCGTGGGCAACCAGGCCGGCAGTGGTGGCGTGGCCGCAGCCAATCTGGGCGGCACCACACTCTTCCGGCAGTGCATTCTATGGAACAACACGGCCGCCAAAGGCAAGAATCTGTACGTGGGCAGCTACGGCGCCGGGTCCGGCTCCGCCGCCATGATGACCGTGCAATACTGTGACGTCCAAAGCGGCAAAACCAGCGCCGCCGTCGATGCCGGCTGCACCCTCGACTGGGGCCAGGACAACCTCGAAGAGAATCCGCTCTTCATCTGGGCGAGCGGGAACGATTACCATCTCTCGTGCGATTCGCCCTGCATCGATACCGGCGATCCCAAGTTCGACCCCGCCGACGAGGTGGATCTGGATGGCAGTCCCCGCGTATTCGGCAGCCTGGTCGATCTCGGTGCCTTCGAGTTCCAGGGACGCGGGCCCGTCTATCGGTTCTGGTCGGCGTCGCAAGGTACGCACTTCTATACGCTCAAAGGCTCCGAACGCGACAAGCTGATCAGTCAGTACGCCCAGCAGTGGCGCTTCGAGGGCATCGCCTTCTACGCGTACTTCAAGCGGTCCGAAACGAATCTGACGCCGGTCTACCGCTTCTGGTCCCCTCTGTCCGGCGCGCACATGTATACGACCAGTGACGCGGAGAAGGAGAAGATGCGTAGGGAAATGTCGAAGGACTGGTGGTACGAGGGCGTGGTGTTCTACACGTATCCGGAGCGTAAGCAGCCCGCCAACGCCGTCCCGGTGTACCGCTTTGCCTCCCTGGAGTCCGCCGACCATTTCTATACGGTCAACGAAGACGAGAAGGACGAGCTGCTGGGCCCCGGCGCCGGCCGCTGGGTCTACGAGGGCGTGGCCTGGTACGCCTTCTCCTCGGTAAACGACTGATTCTTGAAGGGGTCTGATGCCGCCCAGGATGTCAGCAGGCAAGGGTAGAGACGCAAGATTTTGCGTCTCTACGGGGGTACCGTCGAACGTGGGGGCGAACGAGCCGTGCCACGCTCAGTTGTGTGCCGGGTTCTTCCTTATCACGGCGACTGTCACTTCCTGATCGCCGCGTTTGAGCGTCAGCACGACGGACGTATTGGTTTTTCCTTTGGCCATCCGGGAGGCATTCTCCACCACATCGGCCGCGACCGGCTCCCCATCGATCATGGTGATCATATCGGCCTTCCGGACACCGGCTTGTTCGGCCGATCCGCCGGCGGCGATGTCCACGACGATGTTGTTCGCCACGGTCAGGCCGAGCCCTTCGATCACGATCTGGGTGGTCGCACCCACCGCCGGTGCGTTCGTTCCGGCGGCGCCCGGCTTGGATTCCGCGGCCGAAGCGGAGGCGGACTTCCCCGGCACGTCCGCTTTATCGTATACGACAGACACTGTTTCGGTGTCACCGTCACGCCGGATCGTCAACTGATGCGTGGTCCCGGCGTCCTTGTTCCCGAGCGCCAGGTTGCCCAGAACGTCATCGGTCATGGCGACCCCGTCGATGGACATGATCACATCGTCTACCTTGAGGCCCGCCTTGGCGGCGGCGGTGCCCGCTTCGACTTCCACGATGGTCCGGCCGTCCGAGGTGCTGACCGACGCTCCGAGAGTACCCGGATTCGGGCTCTCCAGGCGATACTTCATGTCGTTCAACAGGCCTTGGAAGCTGCGGGCGTCCTCGGTCGCCTTGCGGCGGTCCTCCACAACCTGCTCGAAGGCCGAGCCCGGTGATTTGACGACGGTGATCGCCGTCATGACCCGCACACCTTCGGACACGTTCACCAGGTTGTAGGTGACGCGAAACTCCCCCGGCACGGTGTCGCTGGACCAGATAGAGTCAGACACGAAGACGCTGGTCGACTTGTTGAACACCAGGACGTTCTCCTTCTGGTCCCTGATCATGTAGTCCCAGGACAGCATCCGGCCCGTGAGGTACTCCGCCACCACGTTCCGGGCCGAGCGCACCATGACCTCCGGCTTACCCGTGCTCGTATTCAAATCCAGGGACGTGGTGGCACATCCACAGAACACCATCGATGCGGCGCAGACACTCGTCACCCAGACAGCAGGCATTTTGATCATAGGTTGCACACTCCAGAGTTCCCACAGATCCATCCATTACGTAATCGATTCCATCCTCATGACCCGGGATGCTGCTCTGTTCATAGGGAATCTGCGCCGCGCTGTCAAGACTGCGGGACATCCGGAATGCCTCCGGCCCTCGGTGGTCTGTAAAATGCAGGCAGGCGCTGCGGAAAGGAAGAACGTCCCGCCAAGGCCGGGCCCACTCCGATGTAAGGTCCATCAGATAGGGGCCATCCGCAAGGGAAATGCCGAAAAAAGCGTCTGCGGTCCCCCGCCCAGGCATGGGGACGCGCCGTCCGCCCCGGCAGGTCCGGGACCCGCGCGTCGGTCAGTAGCGCCCGCCGCGAGATTCCGGGTTGCCCCGGCCGGTCGGACCGAAAGCCTTCAGCGGCTTCTTGTCCTTCCGGGCGCTGTTGGCGATTTCCTCACGGGCATCGATCAGGACTCTGGGCCAGCCCCGGGAATTGGAGGCCATGTGCTCGATGTGCGTACCGTCTTCCGTGTACAGCAGATCCACGTAGTCCCGGGGACGCACATTGGCGCCGCCCGACCAGTCACTGACCGGCACAAGATCGACCAGCAGGACGTGGGTGGAGAAGTCGATCGTCGGAGGATTCATGTCGTCGACCTGCTCGCCCATGCCCAGCCCGAGATTGGCGTTCCTCAAATCCAGACCCGCCAGATCGTCGCCGCGAGCACCCATGGCGGTGAGGCGACCGCCGGCCTCCGGGGTCGTCGGGGTTCGCCTGCGTTCCTTCTTGGTTTCGACCTCCTTGCCGATGGTCTCACCCGGTCGGACCTGGAACGTCTCCGTTCGCCAGTATCCGCGCAGATAGCGGGCCACTTCGACCGAGGCTGTTCTCGTTTGCTCCTGAACATCGCGGGCGAAGAAGTACATCTTCTTGTGGACATACACCGTGGAGGTCACCGGCGTGAACTCGCTCCACAGAATGACCTGGTCCTTCCGGGCCGCATCGCGCTCCGCCACCCGATTGGAGCCGGCCACGGGATTGAAGACCCCGACGCGCATGCGATACCGATAGGTTGTGCCCGGCTGGACGGTGTCATCGATGGCCCAGACTAGGACGGGCTCTTTCAACATCGCCAGATTGGTTCCCGTCCCTTGAGCCGCCGGGGGAACGATCAGGTTCTTCTGATACTCGATTTCGACTTCCGCGATCGACGGTCCCTGCTGACCCATCGGATTCCGCGGATCGTACCCCTCCTGCCCATACCCCTCATTCATGGTGCCGGGACGGCCCGTGCGCGTGTTTCCTCCCCGGCCGGTTGTAGCGCCGGGACGGCCTCCCTGTCCCTCGGTCATGGCGCCCCCACGACCGCCCATGGTGGCGCGACCGCCGCGTCCCCCGCCGCCGTAGGCGTCACCGCCGGCCATACCGCCCATGCCACCCATCGTGGCGCGGCCGCCCATGGTGCCCCGGCCCCCCTGGCCGGTCATGGTGCCACCGCGTCCCGTGTCACCGCGACGATTGGTCGCCGTGCCGGCCGCGGTCGCGGCCTGATTCTTCGCGTCTTCCCGTTCCTTGCGCTGCTCGGCCGCCTCGATCTGCCGCTGAATCTTCTTGAACTTGCCGTAGAAGCTGGGGGGATACCAGCGTTCATCGGCCGAAGCGATCTGATAGGATTCGGGCTGCAGCAGGGCCATCGTGACCAGAAGACTGTCGTAGCTCGCCATGCGAATGCCCATGCCACCGACCGGCAGGTCCTTGACGTTCTCGACGATGTCGAACAGCCTCCGGTACGGGCAAATCCGGTTGGGCGGCACCGTCGTCCACTCGCTCCAGAGCCCGGTAGCCTGGACTTCCTGCCGCTGCAACTGCAGGGCCGCGAATTTCGGTGTGGCCAGGCCGGCATCGCGCCACCGCGCGTTCTGAACCTCCGACCCGTTGAAGAACTCCTGGAACTGCCGGTAGATACCGGCGACGTCGAGCTTGGCCTCCACCGTCACCAGGTCGATGTCGTTGACATCCGATTGCCCGACCGCATACGGACGCTCCTGCGTCACGTCCACCAGGGGCACATACGCGGCGGCCCGCAGATATTCGAGCGCCACGTCCGTCAGACGGGGAATCGCCGGCAGGCGATACTGGGCCCCGCCACTCTCTGTCGAGACCACGACCGCCGGGCCGGGCTGGGTCGATCCCGCCAGGTACGCCAGCGGGGAGTGGAACAACGCCGCGAAACTCTTCGGCTGCGGCCGGTTGCCCAAAACCGACAGGACCGGATCGCTGGGCCCGACGGGACCATTCAGACGCGACACATACTTGGTCTCGTCCGCCTTGTTGGTGACCCTGTCCATCGCGTTGCGAAGCTGGTCGAGCTTCAGTGAGACTTCCTCGTCGATGCGCGTGACCGGGACCTTCTTGCCCTGGTACTGGACCACGTCGGGCGTGAAGAGCACGCCGGTGATGAAGAGCCAGGCACTGATAATCCCGGCGACGACCAGCACGATCTTCTCGACGTGATTCTCACACAGCCTTCCGATTTTTCCTAAGATTTCTCGCATTGCCTGTCCTACATTTGCGGTTGGTTCTCTCGAATCCTCAGTCCTATGACCTTACGGCGCTACGGCCTGCCCCTCAGCCGCCTGCTCCCCGGCCGCAGGAGCGGCCTCCACCGGCTCACCCAGATCTTTCTTGGCCTGGTCCGGCTTGATGCTCTGATAATACGGCGCCCGGGCGAACATATACTCGCAGATCAGCTCGACCGTCGACACCGGACGGTTGCCATAGCGGTAGCGCAGGTGCGTGGCCGCGGTGGCTTCCACGGGTTCCACCGTCGCTTCCAGAATCGTAATCTGATTGTGCTGGTATTTCTGCTCCGGCTCAGCGCCATCGGCACCGCGGAAACGATGCCCTTTGGCGGCGCACAGCGCCTGCATGAACGGCACGACCTGGCTCGAGTCCACCACGGCCTGCACGTCGAAATGCACGATGTCCGCGGTTTCGCTGCAAATCCGGGCCGTGCACATCGTCGTCAAGCCCTTCAGCGGTCCCGTCACATACGCGGGCCGTTCCGCCACGCCGGGGCGGGCAGTGGCCCCGTAGACCGACCGGCTGCCGACCATCGCCGACCGGCGCAGCATGAAGCTCACGTTCATCAGACGTTTCACCGGAGCGGTCAACACGCTCTCGGCGGAGCCGTTCATCTGCTGCACGGTGGCGAGAACATCCTCGACGATCCAATAGCCCAGTTGCCAGTACCAGCAATCCTGGAACGCCTTGTCGCGGTCCTCAAAGACCCACCCGGGCCAGTACGTGTAGCCCGCGATGTCCAATGGCGTGACATAGATCCTGGCCTTGGACGCTCTGTCCAGGCAGAGTTGCTCGAACATGTTGCGCTGCGCGTCGGTCAGCGTGTCCAGCGTCAGGGTGCCCATGCCACCGCTCCGATCGCCGACGCCGATCATGGAACCGCGACCGTAATTGCCCGCTTGATCTGCCGGCATGGGGACGCTGGCCAACGCCTGTTGGACCTCAGGCCAGGTCGGACATTCGGTCGCATTGAGTCCCTGCACCAGGGCGGTGACCCCCTGGCGGTAGCGTTCGCCGAAGTCGGAGAACTGAGTCTGAGATTGGTCGTTCGTATCGGGGAACAAGCCATACATGAGCAGTTCCCGCCGGGACGCCCGATCCATCATCCGCTCGATCTCGTTGGCGTCCTGCGCCATGGCCTCGAGCTGCTTGGGCGACACGATCTTCAGGTTCTCCGGGGCCAGCGACCGGGTAATGCCGTCGATGTTTGTCCCGACAGCCACGCTGTTCTTCTCGACCGTCTTGCGGAGCCGGGCGCTGAGGATCCGGGTGGGGATCACCAGCAGCAGCGCCACGACCGCAATGGCGATCGGCACCAGCAAGTTCAGGTTGTTCTTGAGGACACTGAGCTTGGCAAGGATGTCTTTTATGTTGATGTTCGGCGCGTTCATTTGACCTCACTTGTCTTTCGTTGAACCGGACCCTGTCAGAAGCCGGCGGTGGCCTCGGCGCCGGTGGACGCCGGCGGCTGGGGCGCATCCTTCCACTTCATCTTGAAGCTCACCGCGAACCAGGTATCGCGTTCCTGGGCGTACTTGCTACCGGTCGCGTCGACCACTTCTTTGCCCTGGCTATCCACGCGGGGGTCGGCGCTGATGGGTTCCTGCGTCAGCGGATCCACCAGGATCTTGCGCGGAACCACCTGCCCGGGCAATGGCGCGAGCGTCTGCTCGACGCCCACGCCCCAAGGGGCCGAAGAATAGTCGACAGGGAACGTCTCGATTTTCAGGTGTTGCGAGGCCCGGCTGTAGAGCTTGAACGGGCTGTTCCCGTCGACGACCCGGTCCAGATTGTCCAGCCGCGTGATGAAGCCCCACTGCGTCTCGTCCTTCTCGACCCGGGGCGGATCGAGCAGGGCCGCGACCCCCTTGTAGGGGCTGTAACCGACAACTGTGACCACGAATCCCAGGTCACCCACCACGGCCGTGGTCGCTGCCTCGCGGCCGCGTCCGTCGCGCCCGTCGCGGTCGCCGTAGCCGCCCCGCCCGCTCTCCTCCGACTGCTGATCCATGAGCTGGGCCTGCTGCTGCAGGGCGTCCTTCCGCGCCACCGCCGTCTCGCCGAATTGGGCATTCGCCAGGTCGGTGGAGTAGTTGATCGCGACGCTCACGAGGAACAACTGCTTCCGCTGCTGGCGCGGCGTCTGCTTGACCTTGGCCGCGTCACCCCGGGCATACGCCTCATACAAGGCGAGCTGCGCCTTGTCTTCGGTGTTGGGCAAAACCGAAAGAACGGTCTGATAGAGCTGCGGAACGACCTCGCGATACTTGAAGGCCTCCACCTGCTTCTTCATCTTCTCCTGGAACGTCTCGCTTTCCGTCTGCTTGCCCATCGTGCTGTCCAGCAGGCTCTGAGCTCGGGCCATTTGGGCCTGGTTCGCAGCCAGCACGGGCCCCTTCTTCGCATAGCCGATCCAGTCCACGCCGACCCGGGCCGAACCCATCAGCGAGAACACCAGCACCATGATGGCGGCAGCCACGAAATAGCGTGTCTTGTTCGCCCAGGCCATGGACCTCACGACGCTGCCCGGCAACAGATTGCTCTCGATCCGTGCCATGCCCACGCCCTGCAAGCCCAAGCCATAGACGACGCCAAAGTCCGCCACATTATCGTGAAACTTCGCCGCAGAAAGCCCTTCCGCAATCGTAAGTCGCTTAAATGTCTCCGGTTTCTCCACTGGAATCTCAAGAGTCTGAGTGAGATATTTGACTAATCCACGCAGCTTCGTGCCACCACCCATGGCGATGACGCGAGTGAGTTTGACGTCGGTATTGGAGCTGGTGTAGAAACCGAGGGAACGCTGAACTTCGGCAGCCCAATCCGTGAACACCGGACGCATGGCCTGGAAGATCTGGCGGGCATATTTGCTCACCGGGGCGGTTCGTTTCAACTTCTCCGCCTTCTCGAAGCTCAGCTTGAAGGTCTCGGCGATGGCTTGCGTGAAGGCGTTCCCGCCGGTCGGGATGCACCGCTGCCACACGCCCGACTTCGTACACACGACCAGATCCGTGCAATCGGCGCCGACGTTCACGACGACGGTCGCCTGCGTCTCCGAGCGGACCATCTCCGGGCGATCGTAGAGCAGGAAGTTGTACATCGCCATGGTCGAAATCTGGACATATCCGACCTGTAAATCCTCTCTCTCGAAGTGTTCCATCGCCGCCTTGACGATCTCGTTCTTGATCGCAAAGATGCCCACCTTCTGCTCTTTGCTGCCCGGCTCGCTCAGCATCTGGTGGTCCCATTGGACGGAGTTGATGTCGACGGGTATCTGCTGAGCCGCTTCGAAGCGGATGATCTCCGGCAGTTTCTTCTGCTCCACCGGCGGCAAGGTCACGAACTTGGCGAAGCTGTTCTGGCTGGGCACCGAGATGATGAGCGTGTCCTCGCTGACGTCGTTGCGCTGCACGAACTGCCGCAGTGAGATCGCGATCAGCTCGTCCCGCTCGGCCGCACTGATCCCGCCGCCCGACAGGATCTTGCCGTGCGGAATATGATCGAATCCGATCACCTGGACCGCATCCCCCACCGCCATCAAGTGAATCGCCTTCAGGGAGGCATTACCCAGGTCTACCGCCCAAACCGATTCCGATCCTACCGCCATCAAAAACCTCCCACGCTATCGCGCTGCATACCGACAGCCGGCCTTGTAATTGGTGCTCCAAGACCTTACATTATACCAAATTATGCGTACTTTTACTATCTTCACTCTCGGCTGCAAGGTGAATCAGTACGAGAGCCAGCAAATTCGCCAGTTTCTCATCCAATCGGGACTCACCCAAGTCACAGCGGCCGACCGCCCCGACCTGGTCATCATTAACACCTGTTGCGTGACGCACACCGCTTCGGCCAAGAGCCGCCGGTCCGTGCATCAAGCCCAGCGTCACCGCCCGAAGGCTGTCGTCGTTTGCGGCTGTCTGCCCGCCGCGGGCACCGATGAATTGGCCATTGACGCGGAGAACCTCCATGTCGTCCACGACCGCAACCAGCTTGCCTCCACCCTGAGCCTCTTGGTCGCGACCTACCCCACCACCCCAGATCAGGCTCGAACGGACCCGACGGTTTCTTCGGGTCTCAGGCACTTCAACGACACCATTATTAGACCAAAAACCGCTCAGAAAATCAAGCGTAAACACGACTTAGACACCGAAGACGCCCTCCCGGCCCCCGCTTTTTTCGAGGGCCAGACGCGGGCCTTCCTGAAGGTCCAGGATGGCTGTGACGCCTTCTGCTCCTACTGTATCATACCCATCGCCCGCCCAAAGGTTCAGAGCAAACCTCTCGCCGAGGTCGTCGCCGAGGCCCGCAGTCTCGTCGCCGCCGGTCACAAGGAGATCGTCATAACCGGCGTCCACGTCGGCGCTTACGGCCTGCCCAGCGTCCGCAACCGCCCTGCGGCCCCCCCGTCTGCGACATTGCCCGACCTGCTCGCCGAGGTCGCTCAAGTCGAAGGTCTGGCCCGAATCCGCCTCAGCTCGCTGGACCCCGCCGACGTGACGGAACGGCTGATGGAGGTGTTCGCGGCCAATCCCAACATCATGCCCCACTTGCACTTATCGCTCCAGTCCGGCTCGAACGACATCCTCCGCCGGATGGCCCGCCCCTACAACGCCGACGAGTTCCGCGCCAAGATCGACCTGGTCCGTTCCCGCCTCGACCGCCCTGCCATCACCACCGACATCATCGTGGGCTTCTCCGGCGAGACGGGCGCCGACTTCGCCCAGACGCTGGCGTTGGCCAAGGAGGTCGCCTTCTCAAAGATGCACGTCTTCGCCTTCTCCGCCCGCCAAGGCACCGCCGCGGCTCGAATGCAAGACAAAGTCCCATCTGAAGTTAAGAAAGAGCGATCCCGCGTCCTGCGAGACCTCGACACCGATCTCCAAAGCCAATTCCGCCGCCAGTTTCAGGGCGAAACCGCCCAAGTCCTGATCGAAACCCTCAAGCCCACTCCCTCCGGCCGATCCGAACGCTATTTCACCGTCCAACTCGAGGACGCCCTCCCCCCGTCCACAAAGTCCACTCGGCCCGATAAAAACCAAATCCTCACGGTCAAGCTCACTCAGAACGCGCCCACCGCCCTGCTCGGCCAGTCCTTACCGTCGACACCAGATTGACGCCATGAACGCCGGGCTGATTCAAATTCGTGACCAAGCGCGCAGTTCATCCGTCTCATTCGTGGTACAGTACTCCTCTGAAACGAGGACACGGGATTGATTTGACAGGCAGTCTCTACCCGCTAAGATGATCGCCAGTGCGATTCATCCTCAGGACTGCTAACGGATTCTGGCTATGGCGAAACGCGACACGGGGGTCGGCTCAACGACAGCGAGTCAAGCGGCAGCGATTACTGAAGCCTACTTGACCCAGTTGCGGGATATTCATGCCACGCGAGCCAATTCACCTGAAACCTCGTATTATCCGGCCTTATCCGAACTTTTCAATGCCGTGGGCAAGCTCCTCAAGCCGAAGGTGCATTGCGTCATGAATCTGAAGAACTCGGGCGCAGGCATGCCTGATGGAGGCCTCTTCACTGCCGACCAGCTTGGCCGAGGGGGTCAGATCGATCCCAAAGACACTCCCCTGCCCGCGCGCGGCGCCGTAGAGGCAAAGCCGGCAGACAAGGATGTGAAGGCGATTGCCGCGAGTGAACAGGTCCGCAATTACCTCGATCTCTTTGGCATCGTCATCGTGACGAACCTGCGCAGCTTCCTCATCGTGGAGCAAGGACCCGGCAAAAAGACCGTCGAACGGGAATCCTTCTCACTTGCGGATGCCCCAGGTGACTTCTGGCGCACCAAGGTCGCCCATCCCCAGGTGACCGCCCAACAGAGGGGAATGCAGTTCATTGAATTCATCAAACGCGCTTGTCTGCACAATGCACCGCTGATCAACCCCAAGGATGTCGCGTGGTTTCTCGCATCCTACGCGAAGGATGGCCTGGCCCGTGTGGAGCAGCAGAAGGAATTGGCTGCCCTGCAAATGGTCCGTTCCGCACTGGAAGAGGCTCTGGGCATGAAGTTCTCCCAAGAAAAGGGCGAGCACTTCTTCCGCTCGACGCTGGTGCAGACTCTCTTCTATGGGGTTTTCTCCGCGTGGGTCCTCTGGTGCCGCGAGAACCCGGGTCCCAATGGCAGGTTCGATTGGCGCAAAGCCGAATGGTCGTTGCACGTCCCGTTCATTCGCACGCTCTACGAGGAAATCGCCAAGGCCAGCAGCCTCGGCCAGCTCCATCTGATCGAAGTGCTCGACTGGGCAGGCAACGTTCTCAATCGCGTGGATCAGGACGAGTTCTTCAAGCGTTTTGCCGATGAGCATGCGGTGCAGTACTTCTATGAGCCCTTCCTGGAGGCTTATGACCCGGAACTGCGCAAGGAGCTGGGCGTCTGGTACACGCCGCCCGAAATCGTCAAGTATCAGGTCGCCAGGGTGGACACCGTCCTCCGCGAGGAACTCGATCTGCCTGACGGTCTCGCCGATCCGAACGTCATCGTCCTCGACCCCTGCTGCGGCACCGGTGCCTACTTGGTGGAAGTGCTGCGCAGTATCGAGCGCACCCTTCGTGAGAAGCACGACGATGCGCTCATCGGACACGATATCAAGACAGCTGCTATGGCGCGTGTGTTTGGCTTCGAGATTCTTCCCGCACCGTTCGTCATAGCCCACCTGCAGATCGGTCTTCTGCTCCAGGAGACCGGTCTACCGCTGTCAGTGGCCAGATCCGAACGTGTCGGCGTGTACTTGACCAATGCCCTCACCGGGTGGGAGGCAAAGGGCCAGCGTCCCATCCCTCATCCGGAGCTGGAGGAAGAGAGGCGCAGCGCCGGCCGCGTGAAACGTGAGGAGAAGATCATAGTGGTGCTTGGCAATCCGCCCTACAATGCCTTCGACGGCACCAGCCCCGAAGAAGAGGAGGGTCTGGTTGAAGTATACAAAGGGGCCTATGAAGTACCGAAGAAGCGAAGGGGAACGAGGCCGGCGGTCAAGGGAAAGATACGATACGACCAAAATGGGAATCCCATTCCAGAGAAAAACACTGTCACCCGCTATCGCCTGAATGACCCACCCGAACTCGGTGGCTGGGGCATTAAGAAGTTCAACCTCGACGACCTTTACATTCGTTTCTTCCGTCTGGCGGAACACCGCATCGCAGAGATGACAGGCAAGGGAGTCATCTCGTTCATCTCCAACTTCTCCTATCTCGGCGATCCGTCCTTCGTGGTTATGCGAGAGCGGATGCTCGCGGAGTTTGACAAGCTCTGGATAGACTGTATGAACGGCGACAGTCGTGAGACGGGAAAACTGACGCCAAATGGTGAACCCGATCCATCCGTCTTCTCCACGGAGTACAACCGAGAGGGGATTCGCGTGGGCACCGCTGTCTGCGTAGCCGTCCGCAGGAACACGGAACGAAAGAAGCCGACCGTTCGTTTTCGCCAGTTCTGGGGTGTCAACAAGCGGATGGATTTGCTCGACAGTCTCAAGAAGAAGAGATTTGATGCCACATATGCGTTGGCCCGTCCATCTCGGGAGAACCGCCTTTCCTTCCGCCCAGAGAATGTAGCGGAGGATTATGAAAGTTGGCCTAAGATCGTTGATTTCTGTGCGGTGAGCCCCTCCAACGGTCTCATGGAGAAACGCGGCGGAGCGCTCATCGACGTTGATCGTCAAGCATTGGCAGTCCGAATGCGTGACTATCTCGACGCTCAGGTTTCCTGGGAGGAATACAAAGCAAGACAGACCGCACTGACTGAGGATGCAGGACGCTTCGTCGCCCAAGATGCACGACGTAAGGCCATCAAGGCCGAGTCATTCAAGGACGACCGGCTGCGCCGCTACGCCCTGCGCCCGTTTGACACGCGATGGTGTTACTACACACCAGTGCGCCCTGTTTGGAATGAGCCACGCCCTTCGCTGTGGGCACAATGCTGGGAAGACAATCAATTCATGATTGCACGATTTCGGACCAGCTCTGATCGAGAAGGCGTTCCGGTGAGTTTCACGTGCGCATTGCTGGATGACCACTACATCATGCCAGATGCCGTCGCAATTCCAGTGCTCTTGCTGAACGGCGACCGTCTCTCGAAGCACGATCACGCCACCCTGTTCGATTCGTTGGGAGATGCCCCATCTGACCGCAAGCCAACCGCCAATCTCTCCAAGCCGACGCGCACGTACCTCGCTAGCCTCGGAATCGACGATCCCGACCAGGACATGTGCACGGCAGGAATGGTCTGGATGAACGCATTGGCTATCAGCTACAGCCCCGCGTTTGTGCGCGACAACGAAGACGGCATCCGCCGGGATTGGCCGCGAATCCCTCTCCCTCGCACAAACAAAGCCTTGAAGTCGTCTGCGGCTCTGGGTGAGATGGTAGCTAACCTTCTGAACGGCGAAGCCGACGTGCCGAGCGTCACGGGTGGCAGAATCACAGAAGCGATGAAATCCATCGCGCGGATGAGCAACATCCGCACCAGCGATTCGAATCCATCGAGTGCCGACCTCGGCGTTACGGCTGGTTGGGGACATGGGGGCGGTGACGGGGTCACCATGCCGGGAAAGGGCAAGGTCCTCGACCGCACGTACGATAAGGAGGAAATGGAGGCTATCGAGGCGGAGGCGAAGACACGGGGGATGTCCGTCAAGGAGGTGGTTCGGCTGCTGGGGGCCAAGACTTGCGATGTGTACCTCAACGACACGGCCTATTGGCGGAACATACCGGTCAATGTGTGGGAGTATCGCATCGGCGGGTATCAGGTCATCAAGAAATGGCTGAGCTACCGGGAAGAGAGGTTGCTCGGCCGAGCGATCACGCCGGCGGAAGCACGCGAAGTGACTAACATGGCCCGCCGCATTGCGGCCATCATCCTGCTTCAACCGAAATTGGACGAGAACTACCGCGCGATCAAGGAATCCTGTTTCGACTGGGCGTCAGTCCAACAGGGATAGTACGCGTGGGGTCTAGGCCCGGCCCTGCTGACCTCTGGCTTCTGATCTCTGTCCTCCGTTCATCGTCCCATAGGTCCTATCAGTCCTATCCATGTCCAGCCCGCGCGGTGGCCTGGTAGCGGCTGGGGAATTGCGGGAAGTTGACATGGGCAGTTTACGATTGAATTCCCGGTGGGACGGGCGCTATATTTGTGTGTCAGGAGATCGGCGTTGTTGCTGGTGAAGGTCACATGGGAAATGTCGGATGAAACTGAGCGATTTGGGTTTTGACCCATGGTTTGAAACACATGCCACGGAGTTGAGCCGGGACGGCTGCCGCTTCGCCCGCATAGCCGCGGTCGATCGCGGTTCCTACGTCATCAGGGATGAATCAGGGGAAGTCCCCGCAGAATTGGCGGGGAAGCTGAGTTACCAGACGGATAGCTCTGTCGACCTGCCCTGTGTCGGAGACTGGGTGACCGCGCGCTATCATAGCGATGATGCCGCCGCGATCATTCACCGGGTTTTTCCACGCAAGACGTTCCTGCGGCGCAAGACCCCCGGCAAGAACGTCGATTTCCAGATGATTGCCGCCAACATCGATGCCGCGTTCATTGTCCAGTCCTGCCATTACGACTTCAACCCCAGTCGGTTGGAGCGTTACCTGATCATGGCAGCGGACGGACAGGTGGAGCCAATTGTCATTCTCACGAAGACGGACCTGGTCACCTCGGAGGAATTGGAGCAGAAGCTCACGCTCATCCGCTCCGTCACCCAAGCCAGAGTGATTGCCCTCAGCAATGTCACGGGGATCGGATTTGAGGCGGTTCAACAGACGCTCTCCTCGGGCAAAACCTATTGTCTCCTTGGCTCCTCGGGGGTCGGGAAGACGACTCTGATCAACCGTCTCCTCGGCCAGGAAGCCTTGGAAACGAAGGCCGTGAGCGGCACAGGAGAAGGCACGCACACGACTTCCCGTCGGCAACTCATCGTTCTGGGCCAGGGCGCCATGCTGATCGATACCCCGGGGATGCGCGAGCTGGGCATCGCGGGTGCCGGCGCGAGCGTCAACACGGAGTTCGAAGAATTCACCAGACTCTCAGCCCAATGTCGCTACGCGGATTGCAGTCACGAACACGAGCCCGGCTGTGCCGTCAGAGCCGCCGTGGAAAGAGGTGAACTGGATAAAGATCGCTACGACGACTATCTCAAGCTCAAGAAAGAGTCCGAGTACCACGAGATGTCTTATCCGGACAAACGGAGAAAAGACAAAGCCTTCGGCCGATTCATCAAGTCGGCGAAGAAGCATATGAAGGACTGAAGCCTTCCGCGGCATGCCGAGAGGACCGTTTCTGACCAGAGAACTGCCATTCAGATGCCATCGCCGTTCATTCGTCCTATTCGTCCCATAGATCCTATAGGTCCTATGCCTTTCGCGACTGGGCGGTGGCCTGGTGGCGTCCGGCCAAGTCGGGGAAGTTGAGGCGGGCGTGGGGGCCGTGCTGGATCATCGCTTTCAAGTCGCGGGCGAGCGGATCTCTGAATAGTCCACAAAATGGCCCCACATTCACGGTTTATGCTCTTGACAAGCCGGAGTGAGGTCTGCACAATCAGCGGTGGATTGGATGTATCACGGTCGTCAGGAAGTCCCCACGCGGGGGGTTGGCCTGCGGGTGAGCTGGAACGTCAATTGTCAGACAGTTCTGGAGGTGGACCATGGCTAGACGCCCGAAGCAGCACCGAGCGTGCACGTCAACGATCAATTCACATTCACGTACGCATCATGTCGCCCAAGCTCCGATCGAATCGTTCAGAGCGAACCGGATCAGGTTCAAGATGCCGCTGTGGCTGGTCCTGGTGTCCATCACCACGCAGGCGTGGACGTCGCAGATCGAGGTCCCAACCGTGAATTACCCTACGATCACAGCGGCCGTCGCGGTGGCGCACGAGGGTGACACGATCCACGTCGCACCGGGGACCTATTCCGCAGCGAAGGGGGAGTTCTTCCCACTGCGTCTGGACAAAGCAATCGCCCTCGAAGGCGATCCGAATAACAAGCCCCACATTCAGGGGGACAACGGACACACCGCCGTGCTGATCTCCAGCGGCGGCGTGACCGTGCGGGGTTTTCGGATTACAGACGCCCGCGGCTCTGAGGGGATCAACAGCATGGATGGCGGCGGCATCTGCGTATTCGTCGGGCCGGGCGAGACGCGGGACGTGAACATCGCCGATTGTCTGATCGAAGACTGCATCTGCCCCAATGACGAAACCTACGACGGTTGCGGCGGTGGCATTTACTGCGGCGGGACCTATTGCCTGTGCTTCAAGATCAATATCTCGGACTGCACGATCCGTGACAATGTCACCCCCGGCTGCGGCGGCGGTGTCTTCTGCGCCCTGCTGAGTAACGTGAGCATCAGAACGACCTTGCTGCAAGGGAACGTCGCAGACGACCGCGGCGGCGGACTATTCGTGGATGTCTTCGCCTGGCTTGACATGACTCATTGCGACGTTATCGCCAACGAGTGCCCGGGCGACCCGGTCAGGCCGGACTGGGGTGGCAAAGGCGGCGGACTGGCCTGCGAGAGCTACGGTCTCTTCACGCTTGCGCAGTGCAGCGTCTTGGATAATCGCGCGACCTATTTCGGCGGCGGCATCTTCACCCAGGGCGGGCGGCTCGACTCAGGCAGTGCCTGCAGCGAAAGACCGCCGGCCTCTCACGTGTCCGATTCCAACCTCGCCGGGAACTGCGCCGGTTCCGCGGGCGGCGGGGCCTACCTGGCCGGCAGCGGCGAACTCGGGTTCTCTCACACCAGGTTCTATCGAAACGACGCCAAGAAAGTCGACGACAAAGGCAAGGCCGTCTTCGACAGTATCGGAGCCAACGGTGGAGCCGTGTTCGTGGCCGCGGGCAAAGGCCGAGTCTCCTTCGATGCGGATTGTCTGATCGAGGGCAACGAGGCCACCTCGTGCGGAGGCGGCGTCTACCTCGCAGGAGGAGCGCAAGGCACATTCGACTCGACAGATTTCCTCGGCAACTCGTCAGTCCAGTCCGGCGGCGCTCTGCTTCTGGTGGAGGCCGGTGCGGTGATGAACGATTGCCTGATCGCCTGCAACAATAGCGCACGCAGTTGGGCCGGAGGCATTCGCGTGACGGGGCTCGGCCGCATCGACCTGCGTCATTGCTCTCTGGTCGGCAATTTCGCGAAAGCGGACCCCGGGGGGGTCTACGCGGATGCCGGCGCGATCGTGGATATCCGCGACAGCATTCTGTGGCGGAACCCCGGCGGCTCCGTGGGAGCCAACGGCGCCACCGTCACTGTGGCGACTTCTCTGAACGAAGATGGGGCCAACGCCGCCAACGGAGTGCTGGGGGGCGATCCGCGGTATGTGGCGTGGGGCAGCCTTGATACCATCCATGTGGATGCCTCGGTGCCGGGCCCCGGTGTCGGCACAGCAGCCGCCCCCTACCGAGACCTTCAATCGGCTTTGAACAGCTTCGATCTGCGCCTCGCCGCGGACTCGCCGTGCCTGACCACGGCCGGAGACGGTGGCAACATGGGAGCCGAAACGGGTACGGGAGGCACAGCCGGCAATGTCACCGCCGCACTGCAACTCGCCAATGGTACCTATGACATTCGCGGCCGCAACATTGTCTTCACCAAGGACATCCGGGGCAATGATCCGAACACCTCCGCGATCCAGCACGCCGTTCTCGGTTGCGTCGAGGGTGCTTCCGTCGAACGCGTGTGCATCACAGGCGAGGACATCTTCGGAGGCATCACGGTCCGGGCCGACGTAAACTTCGTCGACTGCCGCGTTGCAGACAACATGGCACTGGCCGACGGAGCAGGCGTCTATATTGCACAGGGCCATTGCGTCATGACCGATACGCTCGTGTCGCGGAACGATTGCACCGGTCATACCGGGGGAGGCCTCTACCTCTGTCCCGAGACGACGCTGGACGTGGTCTCGTCCCGCCTCGAAGGCAACAGGGCAACCAACGGCGCTGGTCTGGGCCTGGGTCAGAATAGCGTCGCTTCGCTGTTGTCGGATACCGCGGTTTCGGCCAACGCCGCCAGCAACGTCGGCGGCGGGGTCTATCTTGAAGGGACGGTGTCCATTACCGACGCCAATATCGTCGAGAACACGGCCGTCAGCGGCGGCGGGATATGTGTTCAGTCAACTGGCACGCTGACCCTCCATGACTCCTCCGTCTCATCAAACAGGACCAGCGGCAGCGGGGGCGGTCTCCGTTCGCTGGGCAGGATCCAGATCTCCGGCAGCATCTTCCAGTCCAATTCCGCATCCGATGCCGGGGCCCTCGACATGGTGCAGGAGCGGGTGGCGAGTGTCATCTCCAACACGCAATTCAACAAGAACACGGTCAGCGATTGGGGCGGAGCCCTCTACGTGAATGACAACACCGCTCCGTCCTTCACCGACTGCAATTTCCTCCAGAACACAGCATCGAGGGGTGCAGGAGTCGGGTGCGGTCGGCGTAACAGCAAAGCGGTTTTCGACAGGTGCCAATTCAACGGAAATAGAGCCACGTCCAGCAACAGCGATGCCGGTGCCTTCCACCTGCTGACGACCCAGACGCACTTCCGCGACTGCAGTTTCGCCGACAGTTCCGCCGGAGACAACGGAGGCACGGTGTTTCTCGGCAACGTCGATGCCTCAGTCTTTGAGCGGTGCAACATCGTGGGATCGTCGGCCGGCACGGCCGGAGGGGCCATCTATCTGGGTGGGACGGCACATCCCACATTCCTGGGCGGATCCATTCAGAACGCACGAGCGACCTACGGCGGCGGCATCTACAGTGTTGAGAAGACCCGCCCGCAATTCACCGACCTGACCTTCAGCAACTGCCAGGCAGTTCTGTTCGGCGGTGGTTTCTTTGCCTCCAGCAGCAGCGACGCCGCGTTCGAAAGGTGCAAGTTCATCGGGAACGCGACGACCGGAGTGTCGGCTGATGGCGGCGGCGCCTTCTTCAGAGGAAGCGCCAAAGGGCAGTTCGTCTGTTGCACCTTCATGAACAACGTCTCGAACGACGATGGCGGCGGCGTGGGCGCGGACGAGCAGGCAGACCTGACCTTCCGAAGCACGTTGTTCGTCTCCAACACGGCCAAGAACACGGGCGGCGGCACCTTCTTCACTTCCAAGAGCACAGGGACCCTTCAGAATTGCACTCTCTTCTCGAACAAGGCGAACGGTCTGACCGCCGGCGGCATCTACACGGATTCATCCGGCACCGTGAAGATGGACTCCTCCATCGTCTGGAAGAACACTCCGGAAGGCATTCCGCAGGGAACCCATCCGGCCGTCAGCTACTGCTGTGTTCAGGGAACCGTCGTCTGGCCGGGGACGGGCAACATCCTTTCCGACCCTCTGCTTGACCCGACCACCTTCCACCTCCTCGATGGTTCACCGTGTGTCGATGCCGGCAATCCTGCTTCCGGCTTGAATGACGCGTGTCCGTCGTTTGGCAAAGGGACGTCTCGAAATGACATGGGCATGACCGGAGGACCGGACGACTGCAATTCTCCCTGATCTCCGTCGTCGGCTTTTCATCCTATGTTCGTCGGCCCCGGGCGGTGGCCTGGTAGCGGCCAGCCAGGCCGGGAAAGTTGAGGTGGGCGTAGGGGCCGTGTTGTTTCATGGCTTCCAGGTCACGGGCGAGGGCGGCTTCGAGTTCGGTTGTGAGGGGGCCGAGAACGGTCCTATCTTGCCCAGAGGCGACGGTGGCATACCACTTGTTGGGCATGTTCTTGCGTTGGAAGACGCCGAAATACCGAGAGGTCTTGTTCCGGCGCGACCTGCGGTTCCACACATTCTGTTGTTGCCTGCAGATGCGAAGGTTGGCTCGGCGGTTGTTCAGGCCATTGCCGTCGTAGTGGTCCACCACCATGCCGGGGGGCGGGTTCATGATGAAACGGTGCATGGAAATGACTTTGCCACGAGTACTGGTCATCGCGTACCACCGATTTCCCGCCTTATCTGCCGACGCGTGCCAGCGGTAGCCGCTCAGCCTGTCGTAGTCGGCGGCATCCACGAGGGCGAATTTGCCCTGCGTCAGAGGGATGCAGCGGGTCTGGCTGTCCGGCGGCTCCGGCACTTCCGGCCGAGGCCGGCGCTCGCCTTTGCCGCGGAAGTTGCGGCAGGTATCGATGTGCGAGACCCCCATTATCCGGCCGGGGGCGTCGGGATGGTTCAGGCAGGCGAACAACCCGCCGAACCCGCGCAGAGCCATCCGAAACCACCGCCCCAGCGGCCGGACCGCATAAACGCAATGGGCACAACGTCGCTTATCCATGCTGCCTCCACACGCCAAAATGGCCAGCCAAATTGTCCATATATCCGTTTCACCATATTAGATGCATGACAACCCAACTGTGTTACATGATTTCTTGCGATTTTGTGAAAACTATGGTGGTATGACCATTTTACACAGGGCCGGAGCCATTGAATGGCTGCTCAGGCACGAACCTCGACGCATGAGTGTCGACGACTTCGCCTCAGGGGTTGGGGCCATCGGGGTTTCGGGGAGTTTAGGGTATTGCCTCTGCGAGAAGTAGTGGATCAGCGATTCGACAGATAGTCCTCACGCACGGGGGAGAAGACCTCGATGGCGACGGAGTCTTCGAGGATCTGCGCTCCGTGCTCGACGGAAGCGGGGATGCACCAGCTATCGCCCGGCCGGACATCGTGCGGCGCGCCGCCGATCGTCAGGCGGATGTGGCCCCGGACGAGATAGCCCGTCTGCTCGTGCGGATGGGCATGCAGGGGCAGCGCACTGCCCTGGTCCAGAAGGAACTCCGTCATAAGGGTGCAAGCCCCGTGACAGAGCGTCTTCATGCGAATCCCGGGCAGCACCGGCCGGTATCCTTCCGCAGCATGCTCAGCGAACACGTCTTCCCCCATTCAAATCGAATTCCGCCGGCGATCCTCTCAGGGCGTCTTGGTGCTCCGACTGGCATAAGGCGTGCCGCCGTGGGCCCCCATATCGATCCGGCCGCCGTTCGGCGTAAGCTCCAGCGAGTAATCGTCGGCCGGATCGCCCGCATCGAGGCACGGACTCGTCACCTCGCCCAGCACCCATAACCCATATTCCAGCCAGTACTGCCCCCGCTCACTGCAGAGATGATAATCTCCACTGTCCAGATCAGCGAAGAGCGGATCCGCCGACAGATTGCCCGTGCCGGAGACCGGCCGCTGGATGCAGCTGTAACGCGCCTCACCCCCGACCACATCCGCCTCGGTGTTGTTCCAGAGAATGCAGTTGGTCACCCGGGGCTGGCCCTCGACCGACTGGATACCCGTGCCGCAAGTGGTGATCGTCAGGTTCTTGAGCGTGGGAGAACTTGCGGAAACGAAGATGCCCGTTGTGGCATTTCGTATCACGAAGTTCTTCAAGACGCTGTTCGGTCCCTCGCCGTGATCGAACGAGACGGCCACTGAGCCGGGACTCTGGATGATCGCCGCATCCTCCGCGCTCTGCACCGTGATCGCCTTGCCGTTGAACGAGAGTGACTCAGTGTACACCCCCGGATGGACCCAGACCGTGTCCTCATCCTTCGCTGCATCGATGCCCCTCTGAATCGTCGCGAAAGGCTTGTCGCGTCTGGTTCCATAGTTGGAGTCATCGCCGATCTTGCCGTTGACGAAGTAGTCATGCATCGACGACGCCGTGTAGATGTAGATGTGGTTGACGTC
This sequence comes from uncultured Pirellulales bacterium, assembly GCA_964421295.1. Classification (GTDB taxonomy): domain Bacteria; phylum Planctomycetota; class Phycisphaerae; order Sedimentisphaerales; family Anaerobacaceae; genus PLanc-01. The sequence goes on along the minus strand of CAYQXM010000008.1, from coordinate 53,160 downwards.
TTCCGGCGCGAGTACCCGGTTATAGAGATAGAGGTCATCCATGTATCCACAGAAGTGTAAAAGGTTCTTTTGACTGAGCGTGCCGTAAGGCCCGGCGTTGTGCTTGCCGATCTTGATCGGTTGGGCGTTTACCAGTCCAAACGTGGCCGACTGGGGCGAACTGCCGGCTTCCGCACCGTCGATATAGAACGTGACCCATTCGCCCGCCCGCAGTGTCACACACACGTGGTGCCAATCACCGACGCTGGCTTGGCGCGACGACGTGTACTCGGTGAACCCTTGCAGGCCCGGTCCTGTTTGGTGTCCCAACTGAAGGCGTCCTGCGGACGTCACGCTGAATTCATAGTTGCCAGGGAGGCCATCACTGCCGTACACGGAGGGGCTGGATTGTTTGCACAGGATCACGGCGTCCGCGCTCTTGAGCTGACAAATCCAGCCGGCGATGGCCATTTCCGAGGTCATGTCGTGATCGGTACTGCGCGGCACCTCGACCCAGGCGCCAAGCCCGTCGAACCACAGGCCGCCTCCAAAGACACCGGAGGCCCACTCTGGGCCGTAGAGCGTCCCGTTGTGCTTGCCGGTGGCATCATGGGCGGTGGTCCCGAACATTTCGTCGAATGCCCAGTGACCCACCAAGCCCTCCTGGAGCGCTGCCGGGTCCACCGACGTCAGGAGCGGGACCGAACCCAGGAGACTGCTCATGTTGCCGACCGTGGCAGGCAACGCCAGGCCCGTACTACACAGCACGATGTGAACGACCACTACACCGACAGCTCGTGACATAGAACCTCCATCTCGTGAAAAGTATGCAGGACCACATCCGGACGTAGGTCATGACTACTTCGTGCTCCGGCTGGCATAAGGTGTGCCGCCGTGGGCGCCCATATCAATCCGGCCGCCATTCGGCGCGGACTCCATGGACCAGTCATCCCCCGGATCGCCCGCATCGAGGCACGGGCTGGTCGCGGCGCCGGTGACCCAGGTTCCGCTCAGAGGCGAGTACATGCCGCCCGTGCTGCACAGATGATAGTCCCCACCGACCGGATCGACAAACAGCGGATCGGCCGAGATATTGCCCGTCGCGGCGTAGTACCGTTCCGTGCAGCTGTACCAGATCCAGCACCCCACCACATCCGCCTGCGTGTTGCCCCACAGAATGCAGTTGCGTACCTGCGGCAACCCACCGGTCGCCTTGATGCCGGTACCGCACGAAACGATCGTCAGATTCTGAAGTGTCGGCGAACCCCCTTTGATGGAGACGCCGGTCGAACAATCGCGAATGATGAGGTTCTTCAAAATGCTCAGGGATCCTTCACCGCTCGTGAACGAGACACCGGCCGATCCGGGACACTCGATCGTCGCCGCATCCGCCGCACTGCGCACGGTGATGGCCTTCCCCTTGAAGGAGATCGCCTCTTTGTACACGCCCGGATAGACCAGCACCGTCTCTCCGCTCTTGGCCGCGTCGATGCCCTTCTGAATGGTGGCAAACGCCTGCTCGTGGTTTCGTCCGTCGTTCGCGTCATTCCCGGTGCTGCCATCGACATAACAAATGCCGTCCCCGATGGGGCTCCAGGCACGGGCGATATCCTGTGCCGTCAGTGCTCGTCTAAAGAGACTCAGGTCGTCCATGTACCCGGGGAAGAAATTCGGGAGGTCCTTGCGCGTGCCGATGCGCGCCGGTTCCCGGTTCACCATACCAAATTCTCCTCGCTGGGCGAATGTCCCTACCTCCTGGCTGTCGAGGTAGAAGACCACGCTGCCCTTCTTCTTCAGCGTCACGGCGACATGGTGCCAGACACCGGTGCTGACGGTCACAGTCGATTCGTAGAACACGTAGTCGAAGTTACCCACGGCGGTCTCATAACCGAACCGCAGCGCCCCTGTCACTCTCAGGGTGAATTCGTAATTCCCGGGGTAGTTGGACCGCTTGGGATTGGTCGGCTGTTTGCAGAGAATGACGCAGTCGGTGGGGTACCGAAGGTAGATCCAACCCATGATGGCCATCTCATCGGTCATGTTCAGGCTGGGATCATGCCGCACCTCCACGAAGTCACTGACACCGTTGAGCGCCAGCGCACCGCCCGACACGCCGGTGGCCCAGGAACACCCATGAAGCGTGGCGTCGTTCCCGCCCAACCAATCGTGGGCAATGGTCCCGGACGCCTCATCGAAGTCCCACCAGCTCACCAGTCCATCCTCGGGCAGAAATTGCGCCTGCAGGGTGCCGACGCTGAACATAACCAGAAGAATAGCTATTGTGCCGCTTCGTCGCCACATAAGACCTCTCCTTCCCAAGATGTTAAATCTACACGTCACCTGATTCCAGGACTCGTTGACGATGGTGTCATACTTCTGCTGGCATAGGGCGTGCCGCCGTGGGCGCCCATGTCAATGCGTCCTCCGTTCGGCGCCGGCTCCAAGGAGCCGTCGTCGCCGGGATCGCCGGCATCGATGCAGGGGCTCGTCGCATCACCTAGCATCCACAGATCATACTCGGACCAGTACTGACCACGTTGACTGGACAGATGATAGTCTCCCGCACTCGGATCGGCAAACAGCGGGTCCCCGGACAGGTTCCCGACGCCGGAGACCGCCCGCTGAACGCAACTGTACCTGCCCCCACACCCGACCAAGTCGGCGTCGGCGTTGTTCCACAGAATGCAGTTGGTCACCACAGGCTGGCCCTCGACAGATTGGAGGCCCGTACCACAGGAGGTAATGGTCAGGTTCTTGAGCGTGGGAGAACCCCCGGAAATGGAGATGCCCGTTGCCGCGTTGCATATCACGAAGTTCTTCAGGACGCTGTTGGGTCCTTCCGCATGGTCAAATGAAACGCCCAGCGAGCCGGGACTTTCGATGATCGCCGCATCGTCCACGCTCTGCACGGTGATCGCCTTGCCCTGGAATGAGATCGTCTCGCAGTAGGTCCCGGGGTAGACGAATACCATGTCGTTTTCCCGAGCGGCGTCGATTGCCTTCTGGATGGTCGCAAAGGCGCGACTGGGTCCTCGCCCGTCATTTGCATTGCTTCCCGTGAGGCAATTCACGTAGAACGCCTCACCCCGCGACGGGGTGACGATCAGCCGGATTTCCTCCCGCGACAGTGCCCGTTGGTAGAGGCAAAGATCGTCCATATATCCGTTGAAGAAATTGGGAAAGTCCTTTCGCGTACCGATTCGAACCGGCTCGTGATTAGTCCACCCACATTGCCCTTCCTGCGTGAATTTCCCGGCTTCCTTGCCATCCAAGTAGAAGACGACGTTTCTGCCTTTCTCCATGGTCACAGCCACGTGGTGCCACACGCCGGGGGTGATCGCGGAAGAGGACTCGTAAGCCTTGAACAGGAAATCCCCCACACCGGTCTCATAGGCAAACCGAAGCGGTCCTTCCACCCTTAGCGTGAACTCGTAATTGCCGGGGTAATTGCGCCGCGCCGCATTTGTGGAGCCCTTGCCCAAGATGACGCAGTTCGCGGGGCGGGTCTGATAGACCCAGGCTGTAACCGACAGGTCGCCGGTGATGTTCAAGCTGTCGCGGTGTGGCACCTCGACGTAGTCACTGAGGCCATTGAATCCGAGAGCACCGCCATGCACACCTGTCGTCCAGAAGCCACCATAAAGCGTGCCGTTATTCCCAGAGGAGCGATCGGCGGCGATCGTCCCAGATCTTTCATCGAAGCTCCACCAGCTTACCAATCCGTCGTCGGGCAGGGATTGCGCCTGCAGAACTGCGACGCCATACGCGACCATGAGAATACCGATTGTGCCGTTTCGTCGCCACATAAGACCTCTCCGTCGCGATATGATATTCGAGCGATGCGTCACCTAGCCCTCGGCGCTGTTGACGAGGCTGCCATACTCCTGCTGGCATAGGGCGTACCGCCGTGGGCGCCCATGTCGATTCGGCCGCCGTTCGGCTCGGGTTCCATCGACATATCGTCCGCGGGATCGCCGGCGTCGATACAGGGACTCGTCGCGGCATGCGTTATCCATGTACCGGACGACGGCGCGTACGTGCCTGCCTGGCTGCACAAATGATAGTCTCCGCCGAGCGAATTGACGAACAATGGGTCTGCCGAGATATTGCCGATTCCGAGATAGTCGTTCTGAACGCAGCTGTACCTGGCACTGCACCCAACCAGGTCGGCATCGGAGTTGCCCCACAGAATGCAGTTCGTCACCGTGGGCAGGCCATCGAACGCTTTGACGCCCCACCAACAAGCGGTGATCGTCACGTTCTTGATGGTCGGCATGCCGCCGGTGACGAGCACGCCCGTGTGACAGTCTTTGATTACGAAGTTCTTCAGGACGCTCCGCGGCCCTTCGCCGTGGGAGAACGTCACGCCCGACTGCCCCGGATTCCTGAGGACCGCAGCATCCTCCGCACTTTGCACGGTGATCGCCTTGCCTTGAAACGAGATCGCTTCGTGATAGGTCCCGGGATAGACGAGTACCGTGTCGTTCTCCTGGGCGGTGTCGATCCCTTTCTGGATGGTCGCGAAGGCACGACCGGGCTTGCGCCCGTCATTCGAGTTGGCCCCCGTGAGACGATTCACGTAGTACGTCGTGCCGGGGGCCGGAGCGACGATGAGCCGGATTTCCTCTGCCGGCAGCGCACGCCGGTAGAGGCACAGATCGTCCATGTAACCGTTGAAGAAGTTGGGGAGGTCCTTGCGGGTACCGATCCGAACCGGCTCGTGATTCGTCCATCCGCATTGTCCCTCCTGCAGAAATGTCCCGGCTTCCTGACCGTCCAGATAGAAGACGACGTCCCCGCCTCTCTTCAGAGTCACCGCAACGTGGTGCCATACACCGGGGGTGATCAGAGATGAGGACTGGTAGGCCCTAAACAAAAAATCACCCACGCCCGTCTCGTAGCCAAATCGCAAAGGTCCTTCCACGCGTATGGTGAACTCGTAGTTGCCGGGGTAATTGGAGCGCGCCGAATTTGTGGGCCCCTTGCACAGAATGACACAATTCGCACGGCGGGACTGATAGACCCAGGCCATGATTGAAAGGTCGCCGGTAACATCCAGGCTGGGATCGTGCGGGACCTCCACGTAGTCACTGAGTCCATCGAGCGCCAACGCGCCGCCAAACACGCCCGTGGCCCAGGAACCGCCCTGAAGCGTGCCATCATTCCCGCCGAACCAATCGTGGGCGACGGCCCCGGATGTCTCATCGAAGTCCCACCAGCTCACCAGTCCATCCCCAGGCAGGAATTGCGCCTGCAAGACGCTGACGCCAAGCACGATCAGAAGAACCGCTATTGTGCCGCTTCGTCGCCACATAAGACCTCTCCTTCAACCAGGAACAACGAATTGTGCCCAGCGCCGAATGACCGGGATACGTGATCCACCCGCGCGCAATTCCCGGAACATCCCTGCACGCCGTCGAATTCATGACTCCGCGATGAGTTCACTATAGGCGATGACCCCGGTTCCTGTCAACACGAAAGGGACATTCTCGGAACATACCATGGGCTCCGCCCCCTCCCCGCCCCAGCGGGGATTCGCGTGGCGAAGAGGAATCGTCCGTGTTAGGATGGCCGCCGTGCTTCGAACGATCCGGTACAACTTGAGCCAGGGCAAGACGCTGCTGACGTTTGGCTTCCTCCAGGCGGTGGGACAGGCGCTCTGGATGGCCACCCCTCTGGTGATCGCGGGATTCTTTTCCCAGGATCAGCTCGGTCGGTATTCGCTGGCCTGGATGGTCGTCTATTTCTTCGTGTCCATCCTGATCTCCGCCGCACAAACGCCGTTTATCGTCCATGCCAATCAGGAGCGGGAGCGCACCGGCAGGATCAACAAGTCGTTCACGGTCCAGGTCCTTTTCCTGGCGGCCAGCACCGCCCTGTTTCTGCTGCTGATGCTCGCGTTCCACAAGGCGGTCATGGCCTTCGCCGAGATCACGGTGGCGGAGTTGGCCTGGGCCTGCCTGGCCTACCTGGGACTCACGGCCAAGACCTTTCTCGGCAACCTCTTCATGGCTTTGGGTCAGAGGATTCGCAGTGCCGCGCTGGAGCTGGTGTTCGGCGTCCTGGTCCTGGCCCCCATCGCCGTGCTCTGTCTCAGCGGCCGCATTACCCTGGGCACCGCTTTCGCCGTTCACGGCGCAGCCGGTTTCATCACCCTCATGTGTTTCCTGGCGTGGGTGGATTTTCGGTCCATCCTGCCGCTGGAATTCGACCGCGGGCACCTGCGCACGATGCTGGACTTCACGCTCTGGCTGGGCATCGGGGCGGCGGCCGCCTACTTCATCTACTGGGGCGATAACCTCGTCCTGCGCTATTGCGGCATCTCGATGGGCGGCATCGGCGTCTACTACTTTGCCCGTCTGATCTTCAAAGGCGTTGTCACCGTCGCGCTGGTCCTGCACGCTTACTTCCTTCCCTTCGTGAGCCAGCACATCGACGACGCCGAGAAGATGAGGAGCTACCTGTTCAACAAGCGGCTGAAGATCCTTGCGATCGGTCTCGCCTGCATCGCAGCGCTGTTCGTCTTCGCGCCGGGTGTGCTGGGACTGATCTATGGCAACCGCTACGCCGATGCGGTGGTTCTCCTGCGGATTCTGCTCGTCGGCTGCGCGTTGGTCCTGTACGTCGTATTCTACGAGCCCATTCTCTATGCCCGCAAAGCGTACCGCTTCATGCAGGTCGTCAACGTGGTGCAGTTGATTGTAAACTTCGGCCTGGACGTTCTGCTGGTGCCGCGTGGCGGTCTTCTGGCGGCGGCTGCGGCGACAGTGGTGGCGTATTTCGCCCGCGTGGTTATAATGGAAGCGTATTACCGAATGAAGATCAGGCCCTTGCTTCATTCTTGACCGGTGCGTGTGCTGCCGCGTGGCATCACGGATGAGTGGATTCCCACCGGGATGGCAGACAACTCCTCGGGAAGAGCATATGCAGTTGCAGGATACGGGCGAACGAGTCATCGAAGACGCCAACTCCAGTCACAGCCCCATGTTCCTCCGACACATGGCCGCGTACCGTTTCGCCCAGACCTACGTCCAGGGCAAGCTCGTACTGGAATGCGGCAGCGGCTCGGGGTACGGCTCTGCATTCCTGGCGAGCCAGGGAGCCCGGCAGGTCGTCGGCGTCGACGTCTCCGCGGAGGCGATCCAGTTTGCCCGGGGTAAGTATGCCGCGGACAACCTGGAGTTCCGCCCCGCCGATATCACCCGGCTCGACCTCCCCGACGGGGCCTTTGAGGTCGTGACGTCGTTCCAGGTCATCGAGCACGTGCAGGATGACGCGGCCTTTGTCCGGCAGATTCGCCGCGTGCTGAAAACGCCCGGTGTCGCCTTGATCTCGACGCCGAACAAACAAACCTATTCGCCCAACACCCCCGGTCCGGAGAATCCGTTTCACGTGCGCGAATACTACCTCCCCCAGTACGAGGAACTCCTGAAGCCTCATTTTGACCATGTGGACATCATGGGGGTCTACCATAGCGAGCGAGCCGCAGCGCTGTCGCAGAAACTGGAGCACACCCAGCAGATGATCAAAGGGAGCCCGTTCCTCGCGGCCGTGAAGAAGATCGTCCCGAAACCGATCAAACGTTGGCTCGCCCCCGGCCGCGGCATGACGGTGGACGCCTCGGACTACACGGTCCGTCCGGCGGACCCCGCCTCCTGCCTGGACTTCATTGCGGTTTGCACAACAGTATGAAATGCAGGATTTGTGACAATTCAGCGGGCAACAAAGAGCACACGGTCCGTGAGATGATGTACGGCACGGGCGAGGCCTTCGTCTATCTCGAATGCGCCGCCTGCGGCTGCCTCCAACTCGTGCAGGTGCCCGAGCGGATGGATCGATACTATCCGCAGGACTACCTTTCCTTCGGTGCCACCGACGCGGGGAATCCGCTCAAGCGGATGCTGAAACGGAAGAGGAACGAATACGCGGTGTTCCATACCGGCCTCCTCGGGCGGATGGTCCACGGGTTCTATCGTGACGCCTTCTTCAGCATCGACATCGTCAAAGACCTGAACCTCCGCCGCGATTGGCGCATTCTCGATGTCGGCTGCGGCAATGGGCGTTCTTTGCTCTATCCGCTGAGGGAGTTGGGGTGCCGAAACCTGCACGGCGTCGATGCTTTCATCGCGGCTAACGTCGACGATGGCCCGGTCCACATCCGCAAAGGCTTCATCCATGAGCTACCCGAAGCGGAACCTTTTGACCTGATCGTGCTGAGCCACACTCTCGAACATGTCCCCGACCAACGCCAAACCTTGGAGAAGGCCGGCCGCCTGTTGGCCCGGGACGGCGTGTGCCTGGTGCGGATTCCCGTGAAGAGCGACTACATCTGGCAACGCTACGGGGTCCATTGGATTCAGATCGACGCCCCCCGCCATTTGTTCATCCACACGCTTCAGAGCATGGAGATTCTCACCCGGCAGGCGGGACTCCGTATTCGAGACACGGTCTTCGATTCGACCGCGATGCAGTTCTGGGGCAGCGAACAGTATCTCCAGGGCATCGCGTACACGGCCCCGAACTCGTACGTCGTGGCCCCCCGGAAGAGCATCTTCTCGGCCGGGGAGATGCGGCGATTCCAGGAAATGGCACGGGACCTGAATCTCCGACAGCAAGGGGATCAAGCCGCCTTTCATCTGATCAGAGGCTCCGTGGAATGACATGACCAACGGCGTGTGCGCCATTGTGGTGACGTATCGCATCGGCAGGGATGTGCGACGGTGCTTCGAATCCGTGCGCGGGCGGGTGCAGGAAGTCGTCTTTGTCGACAACGGCGGAGACCGGGAGACCGTCGACGCTCTGCGGGAGATCGAGCAGACGGACAACGACGTGAAGGTATTCTACAACGCCGAGAACGTCGGGATCGCCGCGGCGCTCAATATCGGCGTGCGCTATGCCCTGCAGAAACAGTATCGCTGGGTCCTGACGCTCGATCACGACAGCGAAGCGACCGAGGGCATGGTCGGGGAGCTGCGGGCGGCGTATGAGACACTCAGCGGCATCCGGGGGGCCAAGATCGCGATCGTCGCGGCGGAGATGGTCGATCGCAACGTGCCCAGCCCGCCCGCGCCAGGGCCAGACGGCACACTGCGCCGTGTCACCACCTGCATCTCCTCCGGCAGTCTCATCGCCTGCGAGGTGTTCGCGGACGTGGCCCTCTTCAACGAGGCCCTGTTCCTGTATTACGTCGACGACGATTTCTGCCTGCGGTGCGCCGACAGCGGCTGGCAGGTGTACGTCTGCCGGTCCGCGCGCCTCCTGCACAGCGAAGGGTTCCGCCAGGAGCGGTTCTTCCTGGGCCGTAAGTTCATCTATCGCAATTACGGCCCCTCGGCCCGGTATTACATGGCCCGCAACGCGCTCTACATGCTGAAGAAGCACTGGCGGCATGGACGCTACTGTGGGGGCGTGGTGAAACGGATCGGCAGTGACATCGTAACCACCCTGCTGTTCGGCCGGCGGCGTGGGTCCCTGGTCCTGGCCATGCTGAAAGGTTTCGGCCACGGCCTGATCGGCAGGTACAGCCAGACATCCGAGTTGCGGAGTTAGTTTCATGCCCACGGTCAGTGTTGTCATACCGGCGTACAACGCCGCGGCGTTCATCCGCCGGACGATCGACAGCGTCCTGGCCCAGACCTACACGGACTTCGAACTGATCGTCGTAGACGACGGCTCCACGGACGATACGGGAAAGATCGTGCAGAGCTACGGCCCGAAAGTCCGCTACCTCCACCAGGCCAACGCCGGGGACGGTCCCGCCCGCAATGCCGGGATCGCCGCCGCCCAGGGACAATGGATCGCGTTTCTCGATCATGACGACGAGTGGCTCTCGAACAAGCTGAAAACCCAGATGTGCCTGCTCGAAAGGAACCCCGACCTGCGCTGGTGCGGGACGAACTACCTGCTATCGTGCCAGGAACTGCGCCGGCCTGCCGGGAATCCGGACGAGTTGGCCAAACGCCTGGCCGGACGCGAGTACTTCGACAACTTCTTCACCGCCGTCGGCCGGGAAGGCTGCGCCTTAGTGACCACCACGATGGTGGTGCATCGCGAGGTGTTCGAGAAGGTGGGCGTCTTCGATTCCTGCTGGGCGCTGTGCGCCGATTTCGACATGTGGTGGCGCATCACCTACCGCTACCCGCGCATCGGGTACCTGCCGCAGCCGCTGGGGATCATGCATCTGGACGCCCTCAACGTCGCGGCCATGCGCTATCATATCGCCGGCAAACGCGGCGACGACGCCCGCCGGCTCATCGAGCGGCACCTCAAGCTGGCCGAAGAGAGCAACATGCTCGCCAAGTTCACGCCGCTGGCGAAGAAGGCGTTACGCCGGAGTCTGGTCACGAACATCTTCCACGGCCTGAAAGCCGACGCCCGCGCGACGGTCCGCCAGTTCCCCACTCTGCTGCCCCTGCGGCTGCAACTGGCCGGGATCGTACTGACGGTCTTCCCCAGACTCACCTCGGCCGTCCTCCACAGATTGCTGCGCCTGGCCTACGCCCTCAACCTCAAGCGCGATGTCTCGCGCACGAGGCTCTACATGAAGGAAAACTCGAAATCCGAAACTCGAAATTCGGATTTGGGGGTGACTCCTACCCGCCGGAGCGGGTCTTCCGCGCGATGAGGAGCCGCTGGTCGGCGCACTTGTCTTTGTATTGATTGTAGATTTCGAGATTGTAGAGGTTGGTGCACACGAGGTAGTCCTGCTTGAGGACGGTTTCGAAATGTCGCCCGGCGAGGACCTCCTCGATCCGGTGCCACTCGACGCGATCGTCGGGCCAGACGTGAATGTCACCCTCGCGTTTGTAGCGCGGGTTGCGGAGGCGGCGGAGAATGTGGATGTAGCCCGGTACGTCCAGCAGCAGGCGGACCCCGCGCCGCCAGTTGACTACGGGGCGGGCTTTCTTCAAGAACTCGACGTAGAGAGGCGGACGGTCGTAGTACGTCTCGGTCACTTCATGCTCGATGTAGAGAACGCCACCGGGCTTGAGCACCCGGCACATCTCCTCGACAATGCGCAGATAGTCCGGGACATGATGGAGGACGGAATAGGTCGTGACCAGATCGAAGCGGCCCTCCGGCACTTCCGCCAGGTCCCGGCCGTTGAGCTTCAGCGTGCTGGACAGTCCCGTCGTCGCGAACCCTTCGCGGATCAGGCTCAGGAATTTCGCGGAAACGTCGGCGGAAACCGTGCGCACGCCCAACTCGATGAGATGCCGGGTCAGGTTGCCCGAGCCGGAACCGTAGTCCAGCGCCAGGAGCGTCGAGGGACTGCCCGTCTGCACCGCGGCGATGGCCCGCTGGAGAGCCTCCCGCAGTCGGGCCTGCTCGATGGGATTGAAGATCTCGCCGTGCGTGCGGTCGTACTTGTTGCTGATGCTGTCGTGCGTCCGGGCGTTGAATCGTATCGAGTCGCGTTCGTCCATCATGCCTCCTGGCTCCGCCGGGGACCGATTTGTTCGTACAATTGCGTGAGCTGCTGCAACTGCCGGCGACCGTCGAAACGCTGGGAGAAAGCCGTCGCGTTTTCGATCAGCGTCTGGCGGAGCGTCGGATCGCCCGTCAGCCGCTGCACGGCGGTGACGATGGACGGCGGATCGAGGTTGTCCAGGATCAGGCCCGTTTCCCCATCGTGGACCAACTCGATCAGCCCTCCGGCCGCGGAGGCGATGACGGGGATCCGCATGCGCATGAACTCCACCACCGCAATGCCGAACGCTTCCTGCCGGCTGGGGACGACGGCGATATCGAACGCCGCCATCGCCTGGGCCGGGTTCTCGGACAAGCCCGCGAAAACGATGCGATTGCCTAGGAAGAGCCGCACGGCGAGGCTTTCCAGGTTCGTCCCCTCCCGGCCTTGCCCGACAATGACCAGGCGGTAACGCGGATTGAGGTTGATCAGGACCTGCCCGGCCTCGATGAGGATGTCGGCGCCCTTGGCGGGGTCCAGTCGGCCGACGAAGCCGACGACGATGTCGTCTTCGCTCAGGTTCAACGCGGCGCGGGCCTTGGCGCGGTCGTATAGCGTGGGGTCGAAGCGGGCGAAATCGATGAAGTTGTCGATGATATGGATGGCATCGAGCGGCAGACCTGCCCTTTCATGAAGGGCCGTCACGGTCGCCTGCGAGTTGGCGATCGCCAGAGCCGCGCGGTGGCCGAGCAGTTGCAGGAGTTGGCTGAGTACCCAGCCTGTGCCCGGCGTGAAGAGCGGACCGTGCTCGTGGAGGATGACGTGGGCCCCGCACGCAGGACCCGCGAGCAGGCTGCAAATCATCGACTTGCCCAGGTGGGCATGGAGGATGTCGATGTGGCGTTCGCGGCAGATTCTCTTGAGAGCCGGAATCACGCGTGGGTCGTATTTGCCGTAGCCCAGGTGGATCAGGTTGGTCTTGATCGGCAGCTCACGCGGGTTGTTCCGCAGCGGCAGAACGAATGTCTCCACGCGGCCCCCGTCCAGCCCCTCGGCGATGTTCTTCACGACCATCGGCGCCCCGCCGAAGCCGAGATGATCGATCACATGGAGCACTCTTACCGGCATTGACCACCCTTCTGCCACCAGTAATTCAGTACGAACACCAGCCACAACTGCCGGGCGCAGTTGTCCCTGCGGCCGGCGTGGGCGGCGAACAGGTCCTGCACGTAGTCATAATCGAACAGGCCATGCTGATAATATGTTCGGCCGGTGAGGAACTCGCGGAACAGGTCTTTTTCGCGAATCCACTGCGCGATGGGGGCGGTGAAGCCCCGCTTGGGCCGATGGACGATCCGGCCGGGCAGGTATTTCGACGCGATACGCTTGAGCAGCCACTTGGTCGTCAGCCGGCGGATCTTCACCTCCTCCGGCAGCGACAGCACCAGCGGCACGAGGCGGTAGTCGAGGAACGGCACGCGTGCTTCGAGCGAATTCAGCATCGAGGCGTGGTCCACCTTCTTGAGGATATCCTCCGCCAGGTAGTTGTGGATGTCGCTCAATTGCAGCGAGAGCAGCCCCTGCCCCGCGCCGGCCTCGATGGTGGATTCAATCGGCACGAACCGCTCGCCCAGCAGCCGGCGCCGGCTGGGCTCCGTGAATGTAGCCATCCAGTCCAGGTGCCGGCGACCGATGTCGGCGCCGTGCTCGCCCACGAATTTCTTGATTTTGAACGCCAGCGTCAGCTTGCGGTCCGAAACCGGCAGCAGGCCGACCAATCCCCGCGAGGCCGCGATGAGCGGTCGGGGGATATAGCGGGCGAGCTGGTAGGCGCGGTAGGTGTCGTAGCCGCCGAAGACCTCGTCGCCACCGTCACCGGAGAGGCACACCGTCACGGTCCGGCGGGTCATGCGCGAGAGCAGGTACGTCGGGATCACGGAGGCGTCGCCGAACGGCTCATCGAGGGTGCTCAGCACGCGGTCGATGTCGTCGTCGGTGATCTCGACATATTCCGCGTTGTGCTGCGTGTGAATATGAGCGGAGGCGAGCTTCGAGTAATCCAGCTCGTCGTAGGACTTCTCTTTGAAGCCGACGGAGAACGTCTTGAAGTTGCTGTGGCTCCGGCTGATGATGGCGGAAATGAGCGAGGAATCGACGCCGCCCGAGAGAAAGCTGCCGATGGGGACATCGGAGACGAGCCGCTTCTCGACCGCGTCGACCAACAGTCTTTTGACCGCTTCCAGGCGTTCGTGCAGCGGCACGGCTTGTTGCTCCGCGATCCGGGCTTCGAGGTCGAAGTACTTCGTCCGCGTGATCGTGCGGCGCTCCAGGTCGAAGAGCAGGTTCTCGGAGGGCTTGAGCTTGTGGCAATTCTTGAAGATCGCCAGGTCGTTGCCGATGTACTTCTGGTACAGGTAGAAATTCACCGCCGCCGGATCGATGGAAAAGTCGAGTGGGTGACATCGGATCGTCTTGAGCTCGGAGCCGAAAATGAACCGCTGCCCGTCGAAGTAGTAGTAGAGCGGCTTGACGCCGAAGCGGTCACGCGAGAGAAACAGCGTGCGGGCTTTCTTGTCGTAGATGCACAGGCCCCACATGCCGTTGAGCTTCTCGACACAGGCCGGACCCCAGAGGTGATAGGCGTAGAGGATCACTTCCGTGTCACAGTCGGAATGGAAGCGATAGCCCTTGGTTTCCAGCTCCTTCTGAATCTCGCGGAAATTGTAGATCTCGCCGTTGAAGACGATGACCAGGTGCTCGAACGCCATGGGCTGGTGGCCCTGCGGCGAGATGTCGAGAATCGCCAGCCGGCGGTTGCCCAGCGACACGCGTTCGTCGACGTACGCGCCTTCGTCGTCGGGGCCGCGATGCTCAATTGTCTTGGTCATTCGGGCGATCAGGCCCGGGTCCGACCAGTTGAACCCGGCGATTCCACACATCTAACGCTCCAGAATCCTGCGATACTGTTCGAGATAGCGATCCGCGGCGCTCGACCACGAGAACAGAGCCGCCCGCGTCCGCGCCGCCGCGGCCATCGCCTTTCGCTTCGGGACATCTTCGACCAGCGTCCGGATGGCGGTGGCCAACTCCGCCGGGTCGGTCGAGTTCACGATGATGCCGTTGTCGGCGATCAATTCGTCCACGCCCTCGCACGGTGTCGTCACGATGGGCAGCCCCGACGCCATCGCCTCCAGCATGGCGTTGCTCATTCCCTCCTGCGCACTGGCGCTGACGAACAGGTCGTGGCTGCGATAGGTTTCCGGCATCAGCTCGGCGCCCCGGCGTCCCACGAGCGTGACGGCGCCGCGCAGGTTCTTGTCTTCCAACATTTGACGCAGTGGCGCTTCCAGCGCTCCGCCTCCGACCACGGTCAGTTGCACCGGGCAACCTTGCTGGTTGAGAATGTCGACAGTATCGATCAGTAAAGGCAGACGCTTCGTCGACGAGAGCCGCCCCACCGTCAACAATCGCGCCGGCCCTTTCTCGGCGCTCGGTCCGGCAGCAGGAGAAAACCGCTCCAGATCGATCCCGTTGGGGATCACGTCGATTTCCGCGGACGGGAGAAACTTCAGCGCCCTGGCTCTGAGTCCCTCGCTGCACGCCACCAGGCCGGCGGCGTTCTTCCAGATCGGCTTGAAGACCAGCGGGCCGAGGATTTTGTATTCCAGCTGCAAGCGCGCGTTGTCACCGGGGACATCGGAGCCGCGCAGCGAAAGCAGATACGGCAGTTGCCGGGCCGTGCGGTAACAGAGCCACCCGGTCGGAAAACCGAAGAAGGCGTGGACCAGATCGTAGTCCTCCGTCGCGATCAGGCTGCGATAGCACCGCCCCGCCTTGCGGAGCCATTCGATCACCTCGCCGCGCCGCCACAGGTGCAGGTCCTTCTTGTGAATCCCCACGCGGTAGATCGTGACGTTCGGGGCGAACGACTCGGTGAAGAACCCCGGCTGCGGCGCGGAGGTCAGGACGTCGACCTCCAGTCCGGACCGGCGCGCGTAGTGCTGCAGGAGCGACCGGTGGGCCTGGCCGCCGCCGCCGCCGATGGGCGGGAACTCATAGTTGAGCATGAGAATCTTCATCGTTTACGCGCCACCACGTACAGATTCGTCTGCAGCCCCAGCGGCAGGCGGACGAAGTTGATGTGCCGGAATACCGACGCCAGCGGCCCCAACCACCGGCGGACCTTGGCGATCGTGAATTCGTTGACCGGGTTCATCTTGAGGAACTGCATCTCGAACCCGTGCCGGGCCAGGCGCCGCCGCAGTTGCCCCGGCGTGTGGAGCGAAGGATGGGCCCAGCGCCACTTCAGCGACTTGTGCACCAGCGTCTCGAACAGGGCGTTGCTCCACTTGTTCGGGGTCTGGAACAGGTAGTATCCCTGCGGCTTCAGGACCCGGCGCACCTCTTCGAGATGCCGGTCGATCTGCGGGATGTGCTCGAAGAGGTCGAAGCTGAGGACCACGTCGAACGCTTCGGCGGCGTAGGACAACTCTTCTGCCGCCTGGACTTCGAGCCGGATGTTGCCGTGCAGCTTCAGGCCGTAGGCGATGATCTCGTGCGAGAGGTCCGTGCCGATGATATCGTGACCGCGCCGGGTCAGCTCCGCGACGATGCCGCCGGCGCCGCAGCCGATTTCGAGGATCTTGTCCGTGGGTTTCAGCAGCCCGGTGCGGTCGAGAAACTCCGTATTCGTCTGCAGATTGCCCCGATGGGCACGGCCCTGCTCGATGGCGCCGTGCCACCCCTGATCGTACCGCTGCTGCTGTCGAAGGATTTGCTCATCCATGCGGAACGGCGGCCCTACCTGCCCTGCTATTGGCGTTGAAAGAGTGCGTGTGTCCCGAAGACGCCGACCAGCCGGTAGTGCTGCATGAGATAGTCGCGGAACGGCTTCATCGACTCGAAGCGCCGAGCTTCATCGGCGT
Source organism: uncultured Pirellulales bacterium (assembly GCA_964421295.1). Taxonomy (GTDB): domain Bacteria; phylum Planctomycetota; class Phycisphaerae; order Sedimentisphaerales; family Anaerobacaceae; genus PLanc-01. Next base: position 36,846 of record CAYQXM010000008.1, on the reverse strand, counting down.
CGACCTTCTCCTGGAGCATCTGGCCGTACAATTGTTCGTACTGTTTGACGGTCGCCGGATCCACCTTCAGGAAGTTGTTCTTGTCCGCGAAGGTCGATCCTTTGGGCACCTGCGGCCACAATTCCAGCGGCGGCCGGTTGAACGGGAAATGCATCTTGTACGAGTCCACGATAAACTTCGGCGGCCGCTTCTGGAACGTGGCGACGATGTCGTTGACCCGCTGCCCCAGCTCCTGCGGCGTCAGCGTGTGCATCGAACCTTCGGAGGCGATCGGCGTCGCGCTCACCCGCTCGGCCAGGACATAAATCCCGGGATACCAGCCCCACACGTAGATCGTATCGTTCGAGTCGGAATGATCCTTGATGTAGCTGCTCAGATATTCCCACGGCCCTCGCATCTTGTCATTGCTGCGCCGCTCCCGAATCTCCGCCCATTTCTGCTGATACCCGTTGCGGGGCGTCGGCTCCGGATAGCGGGTGCCGCTGTAGGGACTCGTACGCAGCCCGAAGAAGACGGGCCAGGCCAGCAGGAACATCAGTATCAAGCCCAGAGTGCCGAGCGTGTACCATTTGACTTTCACGGCGGCGGTTCGGAGCCGCTCGTGGTAGAGGGCGGCCACGTAGCCGCCGAGCATGGCGGCCGAAGCGGTCAGCGGCAGGTAATACTGTTCGTAGGAGTGGGCACTGACCCAGATGAACGCCATGTCGAGCATCCACCAGATGCCCAGCGCCAGCACGAAACGCTCGTATCCCTTCGTCGCGATGCCGGCGGTCTTCACGTACGACAGGCCCCAGCGCGTGACACGAATCCCCAGCGCGGCCAGCGCCAGGGCGATGGGCAGTACCAGGACCAGGTAGTAGCGCATGATCCGCGGCACCAGCTCGGAATATGGCATCATCGCGTGGCTGGCCGAGACGTAGTCGGTGGCGATGCCGCCGGCCGGGGGTTGATACCCGGGCAGGTGCTTGACGATGAAATCGGCCAGGAACCAGTATGGCAGGGCCATCTGCACGTGCCAGCCGAGAATCCAGAGGTACATCGGGGCCATGGCGAGAACCGCCCCGCCGAGGAGCAGAGCCAGGTCCATACCCATCTGGCGCCACGTGCGATTCTTCAGGACAGGCTGCACCAGGACAAAAAGCCCGACGGCGCCGGCCGCGGAGATGCCGGTAGGCTTGAACATCGGCGCCCAGACGAGAAACGCCCCGGCCAGCAGTCCATACCACCAGCGCGAGTTCAACTGCTGCAGGATGAAGCAGCACACGCCGAGCACCATGAAGGCGATCATGAACTGCTCTTTGACATTGCCATACTTGGCGATGACCGGCGCCGACAGATACACCGCCGCCATGACGACGGACACTCCCGCCGCCAGTCTGCCCCAGAGCTTCCGGAGCGTGAGGAACATCACGATCAGCGCCGCGGCCTGCAGGAGACCCTGCAGGATCTTCGGGCTGATGTCACGATAGCCGAAGAGTTTGACGCTGAGCATGTTGACGAACAGCGTGCCGGGATGGGCGCTGGGGATTTCGTCCACGCCGATCCGGGCCCCGTCGAGAATATGTTTGGCCGAATACAGATACGCGCCACCGTCGAACGGCTCGGGCGAGTTGAATTCGAAGTACTTGCCCAGGCAGAACGGCACGCCCGCCAGCACCGCTACGATCACGTAAGGTGCCGCCTGGCGCCAAAGCGAGGGAGGTTTCAGCTCTGTCGGGTGGGGAGGGACGGAGCCGACATGACCGTGCCTTCCGTGGATGTCATGTTTCATCATCGATCTAGCCCTTTTGATCGTTGGAATCGAGGATTTCTCGAATCACGTAAGTGGGACGGTTCTGCGACTCGTGATACGTCCGCACCTGAAGTTCTGCCAGCAGACCCATGAGAATGAACTGGACCGTCGTCAGAGCCAATACGGCCGAGAGCAACAGGAGCGGATTTCCGCTCATGTCCACATTCTGATTGAGCTTCTGAGACACAACCACCAGCGACAGCAGAATGGAGAACAACGCGGTAATGCCGCCGAGACCGCCGAAGATGTAGATCGGCTTGGTCGAGAAAGAACCGAGGAACTTGACGGTGATCAGGTCGAGGATGACTCTCCAGGTCCGTCCCAGCCCGTACTTGGCTTTGCCGGCGGTGCGGGGCCGGTGATTGACGACGCACTCGGCGATCCGGGCGCCCGCCCAACTGGCCAGCGCCGGGATGAAGCGGTGCATCTCGCCATACAGCCGCGTCTCGGCCAGCACCTCGTGACGGTAAGCCTTGAGCGTGCAGCCGTAGTCGTGCAGCCGGACACCGGTAATCGACGAGATCAGCCCGTTGGCTATTTTCGACGGCAGCAAACGCGTCAAGGCTTTATCGTGCCGCTGCTTGCGCCAGCCGCTGACGACGTCGTAACCTTCTCTCAGTTTCTCCACCAGCATCGGGATGTCGGCCGGATCGTTCTGGAGGTCGGCGTCTGTGGCCACGATGATCTCGCCCCGGGCATGGCAAAAGCCCGCGCTGAGAGCGGCCGTCTGACCGAAGTTACGCCGGAAACGAATGATCCGAACACACGGATCCGAATCGTGAAACCCTTTCAGGATATTGAAGCTGTCGTCCGTGCTGCCGTCGTCGATGAAGATGATCTCGTACCGGAAACGCCCATCCAGAGCTTTTTTGATCTGGTCGTACAAAGGGCGGAGATTGTCCTGCTCATCCAGCAAAGGCACCACAACGGACAACTCGACTGACGCCGTTTGCCGGTCAATGTTGCATCCTTCATGCTCAATGGGTTGTCGCATCGCCCTATCCTACAGCCAGACCGTGTTTTTGGCAACTAATCGCAACATCCGTCCAAACAATGAATTATCGGCGATCTGACCCCGCCGTGTGAGCGGAAACTCACTACACAAGTCCTGAGTTCTGAGTCCTTAGTGTTGAGTCGGATCAAGACTGACAGCTTGCGACGAAGGACGGCACGTAGTGTCCGGCGTCCGATAAGAGGCCAAGGACCACTTCTACGCACTAAGGATTCGGATAATAGTTAATAGGGAGCTGCCTCAATCCGGGCATTACCCGCGCCGGCGTACCATCTGTGGATTTGCGGTGAAGGCGTGGTGAACCGCATACCTATGCAAAGGAGCTATGGTGAAACATGGGCGTTCAACTCCACACGAAAGAAGGAAGCGAGTATGGATAATCAGGAACAGATGGAAGCTCTAGTAAAAGACAGGGAGAGTCTCAGAGTGGATATAGAGAAGTTGCGAAACGACCTGGGTGAGATGCTCGGGTCCATCGGCTCGTACAGTAAGGAGACCATAATGGATACTCGGCACAGACTGAAGTCAGCATTCGAAGATATGGGAGGACGGGCAAGAAGCCGCCTCAAGGACACCACCGTGATGGTGAAGGAGCGTGGGCGTCAGGTCATGGAGAAGGGGCGAAAAGTCGTCGATAGCCGGCCGCTGACAGCCATTACGGTCGCCTTCGCCAGCGGTGCGGCTCTGGGTCATGTATGCAAAAAGCGGAGACACAAATGAGCGTACGGGAGACCTAAATGAGCGTACTAAAGGATGTCGCTTCCATCAGCCATGATGCGGCACGGATCTGGGCCGACACGATCCGCTACAAGCTCCAGAAGGAGACCACGACGATAAAACGGGCGGCGCTTCGCTTCCTCGTGGAAGTGCTGGCTGTCATTCTGGCAGTGGTCTTCTTCGGCGTTGGCCTGGGATTGATCCTTACGGGATGTCGCATTCTGCTGGCGGAAGCCATCGGCAACGGGGGAGGGACCTTACTGCTCGGCGTCCTCGTCACGGTGGGCGCACTGATAGTAGCTTTGGGCGTAGTCGTCTCCTCTCGTAAAGCGTAGGAGGTTGGCCGTGTGAAGTGTGAGACGCGCGACGTCGCACTTCTGTCGCTGACCTTATAGGCATCCTGCGAATTGTGTCTGATGTAACAGAGGAGGTGTGTATGATCGATGTCGCACCAAATACGGAAGAACGGGTGGAACTGAATACGGAGGAGCGGATCAACGAACGGATACGCCGGGAGATCGAGGTACGGGTGCTCTATTATGCCCAGCGGCCGGAAGAGATCGACAGTCGGCTGGCGGAACTCGACGAAGAGTGGGACGTCGAGCGAGTTCTGGAGACCAACGCCGGCGTCATCTCGTTGTTCGCCCTGGGCATAGCGACGTTTCGACGCCGCTGGCTGGTGGTGCCGGCGGTCGTGGCGGGATTTCTCGTCCAGCACGCCATCCAGGGATGGTGCCCCCCCGTGCCCATCATTCGCCGAATGGGCATTCGCACGACGAAGGAGATCAACCACGAGCGTTTCGCCCTCAAGGCCCTGCGCGGCGACTTCCGCGACATGATGCCCGAGCCGCAAGCCGACGCCCAGTCCCGCGCCGGCAAAGCCCTGCAAGCCGCAGAACTCTACGTCTGGCCATAACTGACTTTGCTTCGGTAGACTACGGCTCCCCGCACAAGCTGCGGCGGGGAGTCCTGGTTGCGTATTAGGTAGGGACGGGTTGAAAACCGCCCCTGCCGAGCCTTTCCGCAGGACAGAATATGGCGACGCCCCACCGTCCATTCACCTCTTATTCTCTCTCGCTGAAACTGTTGCCGGCGTGTTCGATGACCGCAGCGAGCAGGCCGGAAAAGTAGTGCGGAGCTGTTTGGTGATGAAAGGAAGCGAACATGTTGGCAGGGATGAGGGTGCTGAAAGGTGCGTGCCTGGTGTCCATTGTGGTTCTGTGTTCGGCTGCCATGTCATCGGGGGCGGTGACCGGATACTACTATTCAGCCAGCGTGGCGGCGACAGCCCATCTGGAGGGCAACGGCTACGGTGGTCCGTATGCCATTACGGCACACTACGGGGCGGCGGATACCGATAGCGCCACGGGTGCGGCACCGGTGTCGTCCCAGGTCTCCGTGGTGGCTTGTCCCGACGACTACGTATGGGACGGACAGGACCCCTATTATCCGCACGCCGATTCGATCGCTGCCGCGGATTATCTTTCGGTCGGCATCGATTGCGGCGCCACCCAAGGGGTTAGCGGATTGGACCTGCGGTGCGACACCTCCGCCACGGCGAACGGCAGTGCCGAAGCTCATTTCGCGATCAGTCAAACGGATAGCTGGACACTGACCCTCTCCGGCGAGGGATGGGGTCCGTGGCTGTCCGGCGACATCGGCGTCCAACTCTTCGATGCGGACATGCATCTGGTACAGGAGTGGGATAAAACTTGGGTACCAGGCATGGACGATCACTGGTTCCGGCTGTCCTCCACGGACACATTTGCGCCCGGCGACTACAGCCTGTGCCTGACGGCATGGGGCTCAGCCTATGCGAGCTACTGCGAGCCCGACTCCGCCAGGGTCTGGGTGACGGCGCAAGTTCAGTGCATCCCCGCCCCCGGCGTATTGCTGCTCGGTGGGATCGGCGCAGGTCTTGTTGAGGCGTTCCGCAGACGCAGAACACGGTGATGGCGTTGGGCTGATGGAAGGCCGTTACCCGGCCCGGCTCATGAGGTCGCGGGCGAACTGGTATTCCGCCTCGATCAGCGTGCGGGCTTGCGGGATCAACTGGTTCCAGTTGCTGTCCAAACGCTGGCGGTACCAGCCGCGACCGGTCTCGAAATCGAAGCGACGGATGCCGAACACATAGTTGAGCCAGTAGACCGGGCGAACGATCTGCGAGATCGCATCGGCGTTCGACACGCAGACTTCTTCCGGGGCGCCGGCGCCGATCTGGACGGGCGCCGAGTGAGACGTGATGCACCGGGCCACACGTTCGATGCGGTCGGCTGGATAGTGGATCTCTGTGAGCAACCCTCGAGCCACATCCGCGCCGAGGAGGTGGTGCTTGGGAATGAGGGTGATGTCCCCGATCGCGGCCAGATCGTGCATATAGGCGGCCAGCTCGACGATCTCGGCGTCCGCGCTGAAGACCGCCGCCAGCTTCAACCCGTATTCACGCACGACCAGCAGATGCTGATCGAAGAAAGCCGGGCCAAAAGCATTCTCGTCGCTCTTGCAGGCGATGAGCACATGTTCCCGTATCATTTCTACCATTGTCATCGCGGCACAGGGTATCGGCCGGCCGCCAAGCCGTCAATACGAACCTCGTTCAGAGGCCGCCGACTTGAATCTCGCGTGCGATGCACATAAGATACGGCCATGTTGGAAAAGGGGTTGGTGCAAGTCTACACCGGGAACGGCAAAGGCAAGACCACGGCGGCCTTCGGTTTGGCTCTGCGCGCAGCCGGACAGGGCCACCGCGTGCTGGTGTATCAGTTCCTCAAGCCCGTCTCCCTCGCCACCGGCGAGCGGATGGCCGTGCAGATGCTGGGCGACCGCATCCACATCGAGGCCCTCCCCTGCGCGTGGAACATGGCCACCTCCCCGGGCGATCGCCAGGCCGTCGCCCAAACACAAGAAGCCACCGCGACCGTCCTGGCGAAGATCGCGGAGGACGCACGCCGGCGTGCCTACGACATGATCATTCTGGATGAGATCGTGTACTGCCTGTCACAGGGCCTCGCGCGACTCGGAGATATCAAGAAGATCATCGATGGTCGGGATCCGGCGGTCGAAGTCGTGCTGACCGGTCGCGGCGCAACGCCAGAGTTGATTGAGCTGGCCGACCTCGTGACGGAAATGAAGTGCATCAAGCACCCCTTCGATAAAGGAATTCCCGCCCGGTGCGGCATCGAATATTGAGGAGAACATCGTGTCCAAGAACGTCGCTGTCATTATCTGTGCCGCCGGGCCGGGCAAACGCTTTGGCGGCAAACGCAAGAAGCAGTTCACCGACGTCTCCGGCCGGGCGGTCTTCCTGCGCAGCGTCGAGGTCTTCGCCGGCCGCGACGACGTCAAACAGATCCTCCTGGGCATCGCGCCGGAGGACGACGAAATCCTCCAGATCAAGTGGGGCGCCAGCCTGAAGTTCCACCACACTCGCACCTTCTTCGGCGGCTCCCAGCGTTTCGACACCGTGATCGAAGGCCTCAAGCTCCTGAAAGAGGATATCGAGCTGGTCGCCGTACACGATGCGGCTCGGTGCTGTATCACAGACCAATTGATCAGTGACGTCTTCGCCGCCGCGGCCCAGAGCGGCGCCGCGATTCCCGGCGCACCGGTCGTCGCGACCATCAAGGAAGCCAAAGAGGGCAAGATCACGCGCACCGTCGAACGGGCCGGCCTCTATGAAGCCCAGACGCCGCAGACCTTCGAAGTCGCCCTGCTGCGGAAAGCCTACGATAACCTGAAGAATCTCGACCCGAACAAAGTCACCGACGACGCCTTCCTGGTCGAATCCCTCGGTCACGAAGTCTCCATCGTGGAATCCGACGCCTCCAACATCAAGATCACGCGTCCCACCGATATCGCGATTGCCGAGGCGATCCTCGCGAGTCGCCCCAAGCCCAAACCCGCAGGCCCCGTCGGCCCCTGGGCCGAAGCCGAGTGGTAATAGGCTTCGCGTGAAGACATGGTTGGACGGGACATCGTAGCTCCCACGGGAGCAGAATGGAGAGAGCATGTATAGAAAGTACATTGATCTCCTGAAGACGGCAATTTGTCGGGTCGAGCCAACCTGTTTTGGGCTTGCAGTGGCAAATAGTAGCGTGCGCATATTGAGAGAACGGGTCTTCTGCTATGAACTCTACCACCAAGTGCGTTTGCTGACTGCAAACGACGAAGCCTCGATTTCAATTCACGGCGAGATCGACAAACGCGGCCATCGAGATTATCTCGGGGAAGACCAAGTCAACCCCGATTTTGTCATCCACTGTCCCGGTACGAATGAACACAACATTCTGGTCATTGAAGTCAAGGGTCAGATTGGCGCCGAAGCTAATCGAAAAGACTTCCGCAAGCTTCTGAATTTCGTGAGGTCACACAGTTACGAAGCAGGAGCCTCTATCTTGTACACCCACTCCTTTGCGGACTTGGCTGAGAGCGCCGACGAGGAAATCAGGGCCCTGAGTCGTGAGCCAGGCTCAGATGATATCTTCATCCTATCGATGAAGACCCCAAAGACACAATGTGAGGAGCACGTGTTGTCCTCACTCTGAGGAGAGTGGGCCGGAGTTGTTCAACTTCGACAACCACGATCCCAAGGGCGGCTGCGTCCGGCTCAATGACGGCACCGTCAGGTTCCTCCGCACGAAAGAAGAGCTCGACGGGCTTCGCTGGAAACCGTAGCGATTTCGCTTCCCCCAAATGCCGATGTAGACTTTCGGATCGCGCAGGCCCCCTGCCGTGGCGACAGCGTCCGCCGGTTCTTGGTTATGGGGCCTGCCACAGCACCCTCGACGCTTGCACCAGAGGGCTGCATGCGATATCATGAATATCCGCAAATACTGGTCGCACCCGGCGTTAGGCGAGGTGCGTTGGAGGCCCAAGGTGATGAATACCACGAGAGTGCTGAGCATACAAATCTGTATCCTGCTGATGGCCTGTGCCGTTGAGGCGGGCACGATGACCGTCAGTCAGACCCGCGATTACCAGAACGGCGGCTACTTCGTCGTGCCGGACGAGATTATCGACCACTCCCCCTGGCAACGAGGAGCCGGGGAAGACTGGGGCTGGAGCTACGATTTGTCGGCCCTGACGCCGGCGGACGCCACGGGCATTGCCTCGGCCACCCTGACGATCAAAGCCTGGAGCATGGACACGAGCAGCAATGAGATCGACGCAATCTACACCAACAGCGTGGATGTCGGCAGCCTGGGCTGGGATGGCACGCCCACCAACTGGGAGGTTTTCTCGTTCAGTCTGCCCTCCGGCGTTCTCAGCCAGTTGCTGGCGGATAGGCGTCTCGACTGCTTCATGGATATCGACCAGGCCGGTGTCGGCCACCGCGTGACTCTGAAGTATGCCCAATTGACCGTGGTGTACGTGGTGCCGGGAGCGGACCGCGCCGGCGCCTATGATCCGGCGGCCAATCCCGATTCCTTCCCCGACCCGCCGAGCCCGTACTGGCAACCCGGAACGGATACGGGCGAGGAAGAGCCCGGCACGGAGCCCAAGGAAGATCCCAAGGAAGAGCCTTCGACGCCGGTCAAATCGGAGCCGGTCATCCTGAGAATCCTGAACTGCTATAACGACGGTCGCCAGGTCACGGGCCCCGCCTGGGAACTCTGGTACACGCAGGGTGGCGCCGAGGCGATCGACCCTTGCGACGTCGTGTTCGCGTACCCCAACCAGATGCTGCCGGCCGCAATGTCCACGGTCAGTAAGCTCAACCTGCAGCGGGACGTCCGCCCGCAGGGACATCAAGGGCCGATCCAACTGAGTCTCTGCTGGGTCTACGGCCCGCAGTATCCCGCCGGGAGCGCGGGTGTTGAACCGAAGGCGCGGAACTACCTGAGCGTGTCCCTCCCCTCCACCGGCGTGTTCGGCAACGGCCTGATCACCCTGCAGCAGATATCCGGCGCCACGCACGGGACCTATCCGCCCTACGATTTGCGGAAGATCATCGAGAACGGCAGCATCGATACGTCCCTCACCTCCATCAATTACGGACAGCGTGTGGGAACCGTGCCACTGGCGGATTTCGTGCAGCAGAAGTTCGTCTTCGAACGGGCGTATGCCATCCTGGAGTTGCGCACGGACAAGGTGTCTGTCGCCGACTACAACGCCAACGGCATCGTCGATATCAATGACTACACCACCTGGGTCAAGGACTTCGGCGTGACCGGTTCGTCCGCGTCGGACATCGCCAGTTTGAAGGACGGGCAGATCGTGGTGGGAATCCCGGACGGGAAAGTCGATGAGACGGACCGTCTGGCCTTCGAGGCGGAACGAGCGAAGTACCCCGACCTGACCGGTCAGTTCGTCGAGGGATTCGAGAGTGCTCTGGCGAATATGTGGTCCGGGGCGGGCGATGCGGATTGGCTGGTCACGTCGGAACAGTCACACGGAGCCGGCCACAGCCTGCGCGCGGGGTACATCGGCGACAATCAAATCAGCAGCCAGATACTGACCCGGTCATGCGCGCGGGGGACGATTCGCTTTTGGCGCAAGACCTCATGTGAGAACTACTTCGACCTCTGCCGGTTCTTCATCAACAACGTGGCACAGGAGCAGGTTTCCGGCGAGACCGACTGGAAACAGGTTTCTTTCCCCATCACGGCCGCGGGCGAGACCACTTTCGAGTGGCGCTATGAGAAAGATGCGTCGGACAGCCGGGGCAGCGATACCGTATGGATCGACGACGTGGAAATTATCGCCGAGGAAACGCACTGAGCAGCGGCTTCACGACCCAGAACACCGCAACATCGTATCGTGATGGGCCCTATTACGGGACGTGACGCAAGAGCGACAGAAAATGTGGAAAATTAGGGAAAAGAGTATTGACATGGTGGAGCGGCTTCCTATATAATAAGAAGATTATGAGGCAGAAGAACCGTTCATTCTTTTTTGGTTATTGGTGGTGGCCTGAGGAAATACTTCTGACAGGCGAACGGTCGTCTGCTTTCTAAGAAAAACCCGAGACCCGAATTTTGACGCAGCCTGTTGGAAATCCGACAGGCTGCGTTTTTTTTTGCACGTCGCGGACACGAGAACGGGAAAACAGGATTGAAGGCTGGGCTATGGAAGATTATCGACAGATCATTGAGAGTGCCGAACCGGGGCAGATCGTTCCCGTCGTCAAGCGGATCGACATCGGCGACCCCCTGGACTTCTTCGCCAAACTGACCGACTACGGCCGGGCCAAGAACTGCTGCCTGCTGGAGTCCCGCGAGTACCTGGCCGGGACGGGGGCCCTCTCTTTCGGGACGGCCCGCCCAGCCCTGTACGTCACAGGGACGGGATCCGACTTCACGATCAAGGCCCTCACCAAGACCGGCAAGCGCATGCTCGGCTACCTGGCCTCCGACAAGAAACGCTTCGCGTTCTGCGAGTCGCTCAAGGTCGGGCCCGAGTCGATCGCGGGACACATCCACCGGACCGAGGGCACGGTCGACGAGCAAAGCCGGCTGCGCAGCACCAACCAGATGGACGTACTGCGGGCCGTAGCGTTCTCGTTCCGACTGGCCAGCCAGCCCTTCCGCGTCACCTGCGGTTTGTTCGGCGCGCTGAGCTACGATTTTGTGGACCAGTTCGAGAAGCTGCCCACGAGTCGGGAGGATGTTCTGAGCAACCCCGATTACGAGCTGTTCTTCGCCGACAACATCTTCCTGATGGACCACGAGCACAACCAGGGCTACATCGTCGTCAACTGCATCATCACCGACGGCGACCGCCAGGCCGTGATCGACGAAGCCCGGGACATGTTCGACTACTATTTCAACATGGCTCGCTTCAACCCACCCAAGGGCAAGCGGTACGAAGGCCCCCTGCCGGCCGCATCGACGGACACCGTCCAGGCGGAGCACGAGGACATGGTGCGCACGGCCAAGCAGCATATTATCGATGGCGACATCTTCCAGGTGGTGCTGAGCCGGACACTGATCGAGCCGTGCCCCGATGAGCCACTCGACGTGTATAAGAGGCTGCGGAAGCTCAATCCCTCGCCGTATATGTTCTATTTGAATATGTCACAGGGTGTGCTGATGGGGTCGAGTCCCGAGTTGAATCTGCGCGTCAACGGCACCGGGCCCCGCCACGTGGAGATTCGCCCGATCGCCGGGACCAAGCCGCGCGGCCGGATCGACGGCAAGATCGATCCCGACACCGATTTCCGCTATGAGGCGGAACTGAAACTCGACCGCAAAGAATTGGCCGAGCACATGATGCTGGTGGACCTGGCGCGTAACGACATCGCCCGCGTGGCCGTGCCGGGGAGCCGGGTCGTGACGGAGCTGCTGACCGTGGAGAAATACGAATCCGTGCAGCACCTCGTCAGCAACGTCAAAGGCACCATGCGAGAAGATTTTGACGCCCTGAACGCATATCTGGCCACGATGAATATGGGGACCTTGACCGGCGCCCCCAAGATCGAGGCGATGAAGATCATCCGGAGGCTCGAAAAGAACAAACGGGGCTACTACGGCGGCGCGGTCATGTACCTGACGGTCGACGGCCAGTTCGACAGTTGCATCACGATCCGCAGCATGCAGGTGCGGGATCACCTCGCCTACATCCGCGCCGGCGGCGGCATCGTACACGACAGTGTCCCCAAAACCGAGTTCGAGGAAACCGAGCACAAGGCCCGCTCGTGCCTGCGGGCCATTCGAGGACAATAACCGGACGCACGACCAACGGCCTGGTGAAGGAACCGATCATGGAAACGACACAGACAAAAGTCCTGTTCATCGATAACTTCGATTCGTTCACGTACAATCTCGTGGACGACTTCGGCAAGCGGCAGTGCGTCACGACCGTGTATCGGGCGGACACGCCGCTGGAGAGCCTCAAGACCATCGCGGCGGAGCTCGATCCCGATCTGATCGTGATCTCGCCGGGACCGGGGAATCCCGACACCGCCGGGGTGTCGCTGGCCGCGGTGGATTACTTCAAGGACAAACGCCCGATTTTCGGCGTCTGCCTGGGACACCAGGTGATCGTGCAATATTTCGGCGGCAAGATCAGCCACGCCCCCGAGCCGATGCACGGCAAGCCTTCGCGGGTGAGCCACAACGAGAAAGGCCTGTTTGCCGGCGTGGAGAATCCGCTCCAGGCGGGACGCTATCACAGCCTCGCGGCGCAAAGCCTGCCGGAGTGCCTGGAGAGGACCGCGGAGTTCGCGGGCATCGTGATGGGCGTGCAGCACAAGGAGTTCCCGATTTTCGGCGTCCAGTTCCACCCCGAGAGTATCCTGACGCCCGCGGGAGGCAAGATCATCGCAAACGTGCTGCAAATCGCAGCCAGTCGCAGACGAAAGGTGGGGAGTTGACTATGGCGACCATTACCGAGTACCTCGAAATCATCCTCAACGGAAAGGATCTGACATTCAACCAGGCCAAGGCCCTGCAGGACCGGATTTTCGAGGGCGAGGTCAGCGAAGTCCAGATCGCGGCGTTTCTGGCGATGATGCGAATGAAGAAGGCGACCGCCGATGAGATCGCGGGACTCGCCTATTCGCTGCGGGAGCATGCGGTGCCGGTCGAGACGGGAATCCCCAACATGGTCGACACGTGCGGCACGGGCGGCGCGATCGTCAAGACGTTCAACATTTCGACCGCCTCCGCGCTGGTCGCGGCCGGGGCGGGTGTGTACGTCGCCAAACACGGCAATCGCGGCATCACGAGCAAGTGCGGGTCGGCCGATGTGCTCACGGAACTGGGCGTCAAGATCGATCCCAGCCCGCAAATCGTGGCGGAGTGCATCAAGCAGGCGCGGATCGGGTTCATGTTTGCCCCGAAATTTCACCCGGCGATGCGATTCGTCCAGCCCATCCGCAAGAGCCTGGACTTCCGCACCGCTTTCAACATCCTGGGGCCGCTCGCCAACCCGGCGAAGGTGAAGGCCCAGGTCATGGGCGTGTCGGACGTGGAGCTGCTGCCGCGGATCGCCGAGGCGTTGAAGATGCTCGGGACGAAGCGCGCCATGGTCGTCCACGGCCAGGGTATGGACGAGATCAGCCTGCTGGGAAAGACCAAGGTCATCGAGCTGCGCGACGGCGTCGTGACGAACATGGAGATCGACCCGTCCGATTACGGCATCGACCATGCGTCCCTCGACGAGCTGGGCAGCGGCGATGCCATCGCCAACGCGTGTGTCATTCGTGACATCCTGGCCGGGAAGATCCACGGGCCACGCCGGGACATCGTCGTGCTCAACGCGGCCGCCGCCATCGTCGTGGCGGACCTGGCGGAGGACCTGCAACAAGCCATCGCGCTGGCCGAGTACTCCATCGACGGCGGCAAGGCCATGGAGTGTCTGGAGAAATTGATCGAGGTTTCGAATCGTACGTGACAGGTTACTTTTATGCTAATCCCTAAAGTCAAAATCTGTGGCATTACCAATTACGAAGACGCAGCCGCGGCGATGGATATGGGCGCCGATATTCTGGGTTTCAACTTCTATCTCAAGAGCCCGCGCTACATCCATCCCGAGAAAGCCCTGCAGATCATCCACAAACTCCCGGCCTTTATCGACACCGCGGGCGTATTCGTGAACAGCTCGCTCGAAGAGACGCGGGAGATCGCCAGCACGTGCCAGTTGGACTGGGCCCAGTTGCACGGCGACGAGACGCCGGAGTTCTGCCGGTGGCTGGCATACGACTCGGTCAAGACGATGAAAGCGATCCGTGTCAAGGATAGGTCCGTCCTGAAAGAGGTGGAAACGTACAGCACCGACGCCGTCGTGCTCGATGCCTACGATCCGAGCCGATACGGCGGGACGGGGATGAAGTTCGACTGGAACCTGCTTGTCCATGACATGACCCGGCGGGTCTTCCTCGCCGGCGGGATCACGCCGGACAACGCCTCGGCCGCGGTCCGGCTGGGCGTCTACGGCATCGATGTTTGCAGCGGGATCGAGTCCAAGCCCGGCAAGAAAGACCACAAGAAGATGAAGCAACTGTTCGACAATATTCGGCATTTGCGAGGATGAGAGGAATTGCGGATTTGGATACCACCAAAGACACCAATCCGAAATCCACAATCCGCAATCCGAAATAGAACCATTGGCGAAGGAAACCAGACTATGAAACATAAGGGTCGATTTGGTGATTACGGCGGGTACTATGTGCCGGAAGTCCTGATTCCGGTGCTGGAGAAGGTGGAGGCGGCGTTCGATCGATTCCGGGACGATCCGGCGTTCGTGGCCGAGCTCAACGATCTGTACGCGCACTATGCGGGGCGTCCCAGCCCGCTTTATCACGCCAAGCGTTTCAGCGAGCACGTGGGCTTCCAGGTCTATCTCAAACGCGAGGACCTGCTCCACGGCGGCGCCCACAAGGTCAACAACACGCTCGGACAGGGTCTGCTCGCCAAGTACATGGGCAAGACCAAGCTCATCGCCGAGACCGGGGCCGGACAGCACGGCCTGGCGACGGCCATGACCGGCGCGCTGCTCGGCATGCAGGTGAAGATCTTCATGGGCGCCACCGACGTGGAGCGGCAGAGTGTCAACGTCCACAAGATGAGACTGTGCGGGGCGGAAGTGATTCCCGTCCAAGGCGGCACGAGCACGCTCAAGGATGCCATCAATGATGCGCTGCGCTACTGGACGAGCCATGTCGACGATACGTTCTACCTGTTCGGCACGGCGGCCGGACCGCACCCGTATCCGACACTCGTGAAGCACTTCCAGAGCTGCATCGGCATCGAAGCAAGGCAACAGTGTTTGGATCAGATCGGGCGGCTGCCCGACATGGTCGTCGCCTGCATTGGCGGCGGGAGCAACGCAATCGGCATCTTCGCCGGTTTCCTCGAGGACAAGGGCGTGCAGCTCGTCGGCGTCGAAGCCGGCGGCAAAGGGCTCAGCACGGGCAAGCACGCGGCCAGCATCAGCGCCGGCAAGGTTGGGATTCTGCATGGCGCCCGATCCTATCTGCTCCAGGACGATGACGGGCAGGTCGTCGATACCGAGTCGATCAGCGCGGGGCTGGACTACCCCGGCGTCGGTCCTGAACACTGCTATCTGAACGACATCGGTCGGGCCAAGTACGTTGCGGCGGAAGACGAGGAAGTGCTCGACACCTTTTTCCTGTTGTCACGCATCGAAGGTATTCTGCCGGCGTTGGAGAGTACACATGCATTGGCCTACCTTGTCCGGCTGAAAGGCAAGCTCGATCCGAAGACAGTCGTCGTGGCCAATCTCTCCGGCCGCGGCGACAAGGACGTGGGCATCGTCGAACAGCACAGGCCACTGAAATAGGACGGATAGGACACCCAACCATGAAATCATATCGCGATGTGTTTTCGCAATTGAAGAAACAAAAGCGTGCGGCCCTCATACCGTTCTTCGTCATTGGGGACCCCGACTTCGATACGAGCGTGGAACTGGTCAAAGCGGCGGTCGATGCCGGGGCGGACGTGCTGGAGCTGGGGATTCCGTTCTCCGATCCGATCGCGGACGGCCCGACTATTCAGAAAGCGGACGTGCGCGCGATGCGGGCCGGCATGAATGTCCACAAGGCCCTCGACTTCATCAAGACGATCAAGCAGTATAGGGATGTCCCGATCGGCCTCTTGATGTACTACAACCTGATCAGCCGCTACGGGATCGAGAAGTTCTTCCACGACTTTCACGAGGCGGGTGTCAACAGCGTGTTGGTGGCGGACCTGAGCATCGACGATGCAGACGAGGTCCTGGCCCCGGCCTCCGCAGCGGGGCTGGACAGCGTGTTCATGGTCACACCCAACACCGAGCCGGGACGGATGCAGACCATCGCCTCCAAAACAACCGGCTTCATCTACACGGTCTCTCTCATGGGGGTCACCGGAAGTCGCGATAGTTTGTCCGGTTCGGTCGACGGTCTCGTCCGGCAGTTGAAGTCCATGGCGGACGTGCCGGTATCTGTGGGATTCGGTATCAGCAAGCCGGAACACGCCCAGGCGGTGGCAAAGGCGGGAGCCGATGGTGTCATCATCGGCTCCAAGCTGGTCGGCATGGTGGAGGCCAATCTCGATGCTCCGCTCCAGGCGATCAAGGAGGTCTCGGCGTTCCTGAAAGAGGTCAAGACGGCGCTGGCCGCGGCCCAATAGCTGAACTGGCCGCAATTCCTGCCAGTAACTAAGCTTGCATGATCGCCGAAACCTGATAGAGTAGAAAGCACACAAGTGGGCGCTACCCACGCACAGAGAAACTACCGGCTGCTATCAGGAGAATGTTTGCATGAGCAGGGAGTTCATCAGGAGCGTTGTCATACTGGCCAGTTTGGCGTTATGTTTCGTGGCGACGGCGCAGACGGCGGAGCCGACCCGCAAACCGCCAGCCGCACAAGGACCGGCGGCCCTGCGGCAGGTCTCTCCGGCCGAGCAGCAGATGCAGAAACTGCAAAACCAGATCGATGATCTGCGGGCCGACCATCAGGCGTTGATCAGTCAACTGACGGCTCTGCGCACGATCGCGACCAACGAAAAGGCCACCGCGACCGTCAAAGCCGTCGAGGCGATGATCAGCAAACAACAGACGACCCACCAGGAGAACCTGCGCCGATTGCAGCGCCAGATGCAGGAGATCCGCCAGACGCTGCGCGACAGCACCGGCGGCGGCGACCGCGTCGTGCGGCAACCGCGGAAGGTTCCGGAATTCGAGTTGAAGACCTTCGATGGCAAGGCGGTCAAGCTCTCGGACTATCGCGGCAAAATCGTCGTGCTGGAATGGATCAACCTGGAGTGCCCGTTCTCGATGTATCACCACAAGACCAAGACGACAATGGTCGATCTGGCCAACAAGTACAAGGGCAAGAACGTCGTCTGGCTGGCGATCAACAGCACGGAATCGACCAAACCGGAGGCCAACGTCGGTTTCGTCAAGGATCAGAAGCTGCCGTATCCGCTGCTGGACGATCGCGCCGGCCGGGCGGCACGACTTTACGGTGTGCAGAAGACGCCCCAGATGTTCATCCTCGATCCGCAGCATACGCTGGTGTACGAAGGCGCTATCGACAACGCTCCCATGGGTGAGATAGGCGAGAATTCGCGTGTCGTGAACCATGTGGATGAAGTCCTGGCCGCGCTGACCGCCAAGAAGGCGGTGCCCACGCCGGTGACGATTCCCTACGGGACACCCGTGAAGTTCGCCGCGCCATGATGTGACGGCGCCTCGCGGGTGGTGTTGCAGGAGGCAGTTCATGGAAATGGAATTGACCAGTTCAGCCTTCCAAGACGGCGGCATGATTCCGTCGAGGCACACCTGTGATGGACAGGACGTCTCCCCTGCTCTGGAGTGGCCCTCTGTGCCGGAGGGAACGAAGAGCATCGCCCTCATCTGTGACGACCCGGATGCGCCGGGCGGCACGTTCGTCCATTGGGTGCTCTACAACCTGCCGGCCGACATGCGAGAACTGCCGGAGGGAACCGCCGCAGACGGGACGCTGCCCGCCGGAGCCCACCAGGGGACGAACGACTTCGGTGAAGCCGGGTACAATGGCCCGGCCCCTCCCCGCGGCATCCACCGATACTACTTCAAGCTCTACGCCCTGGACACGGCCGTGAGTCTGCGTCCCGGGGCCCGCAAGGCCGAGCTGCTGCAAGCCATGAAAGGCCACATCCTCGCGGAAGGCGAGTTGCTGGGCAAGTACAAGCGCTAGTCTGCACCGCGCGTTTTTCTATTGGCTTTCGTCGACGCCTGAGTATAATGGCGTGACTTTTTTGCGGTACTGAAACCATTACTATTTGGGCGGTCTGAGGAGCTTTGGCTATGATCAAGTCGCGTCAACTGAACAGGGTTCTGATCGTATCGGCACTGGTATTGACCTTATCCGGAATCGCCGTGGCGGCCGCGTCGGGGGGAGATCCGCTCAAGATGGTCCCGGCCGACGCCATGTTCTGCATACGGATCAACAATCTGAACGGCGCCTTGGGCCAGACGGACATGTTCCTGACGGGATTGATACCCATGGGGGTCTCCATGCCGGTAAAGAGCATGCTGGCGCAGATTCTGGGCGGCGCTGAACCCGTGGGCGTGGACATGGCGGGCAGTTTCGTCGTGTTCGGCCCCCTGCCGGACGGCAATGACGTGGACATCAGCAAAGTCGGGATCCTGGTCCCGGTCAGCGACTACAGCAAGTTCGCCACAGGCAATCCGAACGTGAAACCCGCCAACGCGCAGGGCATATCGAAGATCACGGCCCAGCAGGAAGAATCCACCGCGTCGGTGATTCAGGTGGGCAGCTACGCTCTGGCCAGTCTGGACGGCAGCGATCAGGCCCTGCTGGCGATGAAGAAGACCATGACGGCGGCGACGACCGGCTTCAGCGCCGGTCTCGACGCCGCCGAGCTCAAGCGGGCGCAGAACATGCCTGTCTGGGCATGCCTGAACGTTCCGCCGGTCGCCAAGAAGTACGGCCCCATGCTCAAGAGCGCTCTGGAGGGTTTCAAGGCGATGGCCGACGCTATGCAGGGACAAGGCAACAAAGGCGGACAAGCCCAACTGCAGATGGCGATGGACATGTATTCGTCCATGCTCGACTCCGCGATGAATGAGACGCGACTCGTCACGTTGACGCTCGATCCCAATGCCGCGGCCATCCGTGCGGCCGTCGCCGTCACAGCCGTGCCGAATACGCAAATGGCCGAGCAGTTCAAGGGCGCAACAGCGAAGCTTGATCCGAAGCTGTTCGGCTACCTGCGGGATGGATCCGCCATGAACTTCGCCTTCTCGCTCGATCCGGCGAAGTGGAGCAAGCTCAACGCGACGTACGCCGACATGATGGTCAAGTTCATGGGCAAGAGCCTCTCGCCGGAGAACGTCGCAGCACTCAAGAAGATGATGACCGACAGCACGGAGGCGCTCAGCGGAACGTTTGCCGGCTCCTTCTCGATCAACGCCAAGAACAAGCCCCCGTTCGAGATGCGCTACGTCGCCGCGTTGAAGGATCAGGCTAAGTTGAGCCAAGTGTTGGACGAAGCCACCAAGATGATGGGGCCCGGCGGAGCCCTCGGTGACATGTACAAAGACATGGGCATGAAGATGACGCTCGATCTCAAACGCAAAGCGGCGAGCTACAAGGGCGTCGACATCGACTCGATGACGTTCTCGATGGCCATGACCGACGCCAATACGCCGGAGGCCAAGGCGGTAGCCGCGATGTACGGCAGCGGCATGACGGTGCAGATGGCCACCACCAATGGGTTCATGACCTACGCCCTGACGAGCGACCCGAACGCCATTCGCGAGCTGATCGACCAGGTGAAGGCCGGCGGCCCGGGCAAGACGGCCGCCGAGGCGCAGAACGCCATGCAGTTGATCCCCGGTGCGGACAAGGGAAACATGTTCGCCACGGTCAATGTCACGCGGCTGCTGCAGATGGCCTCCGCCATGTCAGGCGGCGCCATGCCGGCACCGCAAACGCCCGTGGCTTCACAAGGCAATATCGCCCTGGTGGGCAACTGCGGCGACGGCAAGATGACCATCGAGGTGGCCCTGCCGAAGACGCACGTGATGGAGATCATGGGCGTTGTCATGCAGATGCAGATGCAACAGATGCAGCAGAAGCAGCAGGCCCAGCCGCAGCGGAGCAGCGGCGGATCGAGGCTCTGATCGGGTTTTCGCATCCGGAAAGCGGAAAGATGGAATACGGTGTCGGTCAGGTCGGCCGGGTCGTGGTGGCCCGGCTGTTCGAAGGTGAAGACCTCTACGAGTCCGTCGAGCAGATCGCTCGGGCGGAGAACATCCGTTGTGCGGCCGTTCTCATTACCGGGGGCTTCCGCAAAGCCGACGTGGTCGTCGGGCCGAAGCGCGAAGTGCCGAAAATCGAGGCCAATTTCCGGGCGTTCGACGGACCGGGTGAAACCCTCGGCGTCGGTACGCTCTACTGGGAGGACACGCGACCGAAGCTGCACGTCCACGCCGCCATCGGCAAAGGCGAGCAGACGCTCGTCGGCTGCCCACGCGGCGGAGCCAGGATCTTCCTGATTCTTGAAGTGACCATCATCGAGGTCACGGGAATCGACGCCACCCGCAGATTCGATCCGCAGACAGGCTGGAATCTGCTGAGGGTCGGCAACAGGTGAGAAACAAGCCCGGGTCAACGGAGGGCATTGCCTCTGCTTGAGCCTTGCTCCCGACAGCTATAGAAAGGGAGCAGAGGGATGGATGTCGTTTTCATCCCCCTGTTCCCTGAATCCTCGCCGCACATATCGTCACAGCGCTTTGCGTTTGCGCATCCAACCCACCAGGCCCAGACCGATACCGCCCAGCAGGATGGCTCCCGGCACCGGGATACTGTGAATCTGCCCACTGAGTCCGCCTTGGGACGTGCCATTGCGACCCAGAATCAGACTGGAGATATCCGCACCGGGATCATGGCCCGAGAAGCTCATGTCAATGGTCATGCCCGCGTTCTGATTCGCGACCAAGCTCGGTATGACGAGCTGGTGATTGTCAAGTCATCACCCTGCAGGCCGTACGCGATGACGTTCGGATCCAACGTCAACAGCCTATCAGAGGGCATCGTGGCCACCAGCACCGTTCCGCTGCCGGCAGTGTCGACGATGGACATGGTCCCTTGCGGCGTGAGAGTCGCCGTCGCCACCAGACCGACGGAGGTCATCTCCGTCGTCATATTGGTCACGGTGAAGTCGGGCAGCAACACCAGATCGCCTTTCAACGAGGAATCCACCGGGCTGCTCGCATCCGCCACGATCGCATCATCCGGGAACGACAGCGCCCAGGCGCCGTTGGTGAACGTCAACTGCCAGGCGTACCCTTCGGCGGCATTCAGATTCGTGGAGAAGATCAGGCCATTCTGCACACCGGCCGGCACTGTCAGAAACAACAATGTGCTCAACACCCACAAACATCTTTTCATGTTTGACTCCCTTCAATTCGTATCTTCCGTCTTCGCTTCACCTGCACACGTTATCCTAAAGTGCCGCCCTGGAAGGGCTGCTGACACGCCGTTTCGTCGTCCCAGCCCCGCAGATGGCCCAGTACAGTCCTCGCTGCATCCCGCGACTTTGTGCACGTCTCGCCATGCCTGGACACGTCCCGTCACGCGGCGAACTCCTCTGTTTCGTCGCATGCACTCCCGGATGGACACATTGAAAGAAAGCCGTTTCCCTCCGCCTTAGAGACGGCTTGTCTTTATACCCAACGATCCCGGACCCTGTTGTTCAACCTCCTGCTCGTCGGCTCACCCCCCCTTGCCTCGGCTCGCGATCCGCGTGGTCCATGATCCTCACACGACGCCAGGGCCACCGGTTCACGCGTGTTCCGCTAATCCTCTGAATACACACCGGAAAGCTACTTGGAGCGTGGAAACGACTGGAGGCAAGGTCGCAGGAGAAGTGCTGAGTTCACCCGTTCCAATTCCCAACGATTCCCGCTTCTTCCTCCGTGGCGCCCCCGGGCCGGGCGGAGTCGCCTCAGTCCCGGGGCGGTTCAAACATGCCGCAATCCGGCTCAGAACCCTCGTACAACACGTCGATGTTGTCGGCGGAACACTCCAGACTGTCGTTGAATCTGCCGCCAACGACCTTGCACGCGCCGACGCCGGCGGTGATACGCGGATTCCCTCCCTTCGTGGCCGCATGGACGAACGTGTCGCACTGAGGATGGTCGACATCGCCCCCTACCGTGATGGCCTAGGCGTGGCATTCACGTCCCTCATTATAGGCGCAATCGCTCACCTGACACTGGGCTGCATCGGACATTTCCATAATCGGCTCCTTTCCACCGGCGTGAAGCGTTCACGACCCGGTATTGCTCTCGCTGCTGAAAGCATACTGGGCCGCACCGCCCGCACCCCTGGGGAAAACACGACAACGCGGCGGGTGGAAATGCCTAAGGGGCAAAGCTGCCGGCCGGATCCGGCGGGATGTCGTCCGAGGTCGCGACATCTTAATGCTTGTAGGTTTCCTTCATCCGGAAGGTGGACACCAGAGCCACCAGAGCGGCGACCAAAAGCAGACCGAAAATCACGCGATAGGCCGCCGGCGGATAAGGTTCTGCTCCACCGGGACCGTAGGCGTCCAGGAGCCGACCCATGACATACATGAACACGGCCCCGCCCAGGAAAGGAAAGAAGTTCACCATGCCGACGGCGGTGCCGGCGATCTCGAGGGGAAACAGCTCCTTGGTGGTGGTGAAGGCAATCGCCACGGCGGCCGAAGAACTTACGGAGAACAACAGGAACCACGCCGCCAGAATCGGCCGGGGCAGACCGGCAGGGAACACGGCCAGAAACAGCATGAGCGCCACCAGCAGGACCATGCATCCCCGCAGGGTGACACGGCGGCTGTGCAGGGCCCGTTGTGACACCAGGCCCAGCAGCGGACCGCCGCCGATCATGCCCCAGGCGATCATGCTCAGGACGGCGCCGGACTGTTCCTTGTTCATGCCGTACATGTCGTAGAGATACCGCCCGCCCCACTGGCCGCCGAACCCGAAGAAGATCCCGCAATCGAAGAAGAACCACACCGCGACCGGCCAGAAAGCTCTCTCGCACAGCACGCCGCGCACCCCCTGCCACAGCCCCGCTCTTGTCCGCGCGGGTCCATGCGCCGCGGGAAGTCCCTCGACCTCAGCGATGGAGGGCCACCCCCGGTCCGTCGGCCGATCCCGGAGGATCAACCATGCGGCGCCAATGACTCCTGCGGTGCAGACAGCCACGGCATGAAATGACACCCGCCAGCCGGCCCGCGTCGCCAACAGGCCGAGTATCCAGGTCGCTCCCAGAATGCCCAGGCCCCCCGCCGCATTCAACAGACCCGACATCAGGGCAAATTCCCGCGGCCGAAACCACTGGGACAGCAGCTTCAAGGCCGGTATGAAGACCATGGAGACACCCAATCCGACCACACCCCGTGCCACCATGGCCACGTAGATATTCGGCGCCAGTGCAAAGAGAAGACTGCCCGCCGCGGCCAGCACCAGCGACCAGGTCACCGTACGCCGGGGACCAACGGAATCGGACAGCAGACCCGCCGGGAATTGCATCACCGCGTAGCAATAGAAGTAAATCGACCCGAACAGGCTCAACACCCCGGCCTTGACATCGAAGTCACGCATCAGGTCGACCGCCACCACCGAGGTCGAGAACCGGTGGAAATATACGAAGAAATATCCAAACGCCAGGACCGCAAAAATGAGCCAGCGATAGATCTGCATTCCGGCGATCAGTTTCTGCCCCATCCCATGATCCTTTCGTGACACCCGCCGCCTGCGCGTCCGTGTTCTCCCCCTGCCGCTTCCACCATACCACAATTCGCTCAAACCGCAAGCGGGGGCAATCTATGGATGGGGTGTCACCAGAAGTGGCGGTCGGCGAAAGCATGCCCGGAGCCGGACTTGAGGTAACGTTCGAATGCGGCGGCCTTTCGGTCATCGCTGAACCGTACGACTACGATGACCCGCCATGGCGTGAATCGCCTCGTGTGAGGGGACCTGCCTGCATTGTGTGCCTTGAGGCGTTCCGGCGAATCCTCCGTAATGCCGACATAGCGTCTCCCGGGATGTGAGGTACTTTCGAGAAGATACACATGCGTCATGGGCGCCCCTCCGCGAAAAGCACGTGTTCACGCTCCCGACAAAGCCCTCCTACGCCATCGTACTCCGCCAAGGCTACGTAGAACGAGAGCTACGGAGGGCATTCTGCATAGCTCGGCACCGCCGAGCGACGCAGAATGGAGGCGGGGGGATTCGGACCCGGGACAGGCGCTTCTGCAAGTCCTTGCCGCATAAGAAATTACAGCTTACGCCCTGTCGGCACGGGCACTTAAGAATTTTCCACCGTTCATCACCGTTGCTCAGGATTCTCTCTGTTTTGCTCTGAAATGCTCCCGTTTTAATCCCGCGAACACTGATCATATTTCGTCCCGGGAGTATCCACCATTAGCTCCCGCGTGATAGCATATCCCAGCTCTCTTGGCCGTCATCACGACGGACCTTATCGGTCCGACCGTCGTAGGCTTGCCCATCAGGTCCAGCACCTTCTGGCTGCCCGCTTCCATCCCGAAGAGAAACCCGAACAGGCCCGACCGCCTCAGTATCGCCGCACATTCCAGCCGGGACTCCTTCGCGTGCCCATAGGAGCAGTAGCTGAAATCCAGGCCTTCTTTGAGAATCTCCGATGCTATCTCCTGCGTCACACTGGCTGGTGTGCTGGAGCCCGCCCGCCTGAAGCACCCGATCCCGCAACGGTCGCGGGCATGCTTCATCTCCCTGACCACGCGAGCGGCGGTCTTGACTCGTCTTTTGCGGCCGCTCTCAACCGACTGGACACAGAAAGTGCAGCCTTGGCTGCGCTAGATCCCTGTACGGAGGGTCGAAGGGTGAGAAGGTTGGAGTGGTGATGAGAGTGAAACCACCGGGATGTTCCTGATGATGCCCGTTGGATGGGGGAATCACCTGCCGGGAGCATCTCGGCGGGCTCTCGCAGTTCTACCGGAGGGCCGCCAGATGCGTGGGAAGAATGAGTTCACCGTCATGGGCGATGCCATGCACGACTTCGAGTCTCGCGTGACAGGGAGCGGGGTCTGGTGGCATCGGCGAACAGTGGCGGGTCGCTGGACTGAGATATGATGGAGGTGTTCTGGCGTTGCTTAGTCGGGCTCATTCGAGCCGGTCGCTTCGCAGCCATACATGCAACTACTGCTTGTCTTTGGGCTTCGGTTGGCCCGCTGTCGCGCTTCGATCAGCGTCCCAAGCCTTGGTTCGACAAGCATGAACCGTTGAATCACGGGCACATACAAGTACTCCAGACAAGCGGAAGAGCCGCGTGCCGGAGGCATGGGGTCCCGACGCTATGGATGCGGGCCGGGCAACGTGAGTGACGCGGGCCGCTTGTTTGTCCTGTGGCTGTGATTCTTTCATTCTATCTGATGGCACCCAACGCGATCACGATTCATCTGAGACCGCCAACGACCGAGGATCCAATGCGGTTGCATGGGGACTCTCGGCTGTCGCCGCATAGGGCCCTACGTCGCTAACAGGCAGTGACAGAGCGTTCGGAGTCTCAGGGGGTGGTGAACTGGGGATGACGGCCAGATCGCGGAAAGTGCATTCATCAATCAGCCGACTGAAGAGGCCAGCTCTCTGGCTGGCTAACTCAAGAGAATCGTTGATCATGACAGCAATCTCAAGTTCTACTCTCCCGTTGCGGCGGGCATCGTCAATCGGGAGAGTCATCGTGATGACACGTTGGGGGCCGCTGGGGGTGCTTGACAGACGCCAGATGAACACATCAACGGAACCATCGGCGTCTTTGGTCTGCAAGGAGAGCCATGCCAAGTCCAGCCGTTGAGCGGCCTCACGGGCGGCTTGTCGCCAGTCCGTTTGATTACGAATGCGGCGGAACTTCAATTGCAGATCTTCAAACGTCTCTCTGAGCTGCCGTTCTTGCCGCGCGTAGGCGTGTCGGGTCTGGAGTTGGTCGAAAGTCTCTTTCAAGTGGACGGCACCGACGACGCGAAACAGCAGAATGATCAAGAGCAACACGCAGACGAAAACGACCAGCGAGCCGACATCATTGCGAATGAGCATGAACAGTCCCAGGCCAGCGGCAAGCAAGGTGGCAAGATAAATGCTCATCACCGCATGCCGATGATGAAAGCCCAGGTCCAACAGCCGATGGTGAAAGTGACTGTGGTCTGGGGCGAAGAGCGATCGGCGATCCAGAAATCGTCGCAACATGGAAAACAGGGTGTCAAAGATCGGGATCCCGAGAGCAAGAGCCGGCAGGGTGATGCCGACCAGAGCGGTTGATTTGGCCACGCACAGGACGCTCGCCGCCGCTATCACGAAACCGAGGAACAGGCTGCCGCAATCACCCATGAAGATCTTGGCCGGGCTCCAGTTAAAGACGAGGAAACCACACAGGCTACCCACCAGAGAAAGCATCACGACGGTCAAGATTCTGTCACCGCTGTGAATCGCGAAGATGGCAATCACGCTGCAGGTGACGGCCGATACGCCGGCCGCCAATCCATCGAGTCCGTCACAGAGGTTCACAGCATTCGTCACCCCCACCACCCAGAGCCAGGTGAGCAGCCAACCCCAACTACCGAGGTGCAGCACGAGGTTATCCGTGATCGTAATACTATCGATCCGCACGCCGGCAAAACACAGTGCCACGGTCAGAATCAATTCCACCAGGAACTTGAATCTGGCCGGCAGGTGTCTCAAATCATCCATGAGGCCGAGCAGGAAGATGAGCGTCGCTGCGCCGAGCAGAGCAATCAATTGCACCTGCATGCCTTTGAATGCGGCTCCCACCGTGCTGTTCGAGAAGAGAACCGCTATGATGAGGCTCATGGCTGACACGTAGATGGCCACCCCGCCGATGCGAGGAAGAGGCCGCCGGTGCACGGAGCGCGCATTGGGATAGTCAACTGCGTGGAGGCGGCGCGCCAGCCATATCACTACCGGTGTAGTCAGGAGGGCAAGTGCCAGAGAACCAAGGTATACGCAGAGATAGGTCTTCATAGCAGCAATCGACACACCCTGCATGTGCTACGTATCGTTGACAGGGCATTCATCCTGTGCATCATGGTCACCATCGCGGAGTCTCTACACCCACACACGGGTCACTCTGCTGGAGTGCTTCCAGTGTCTGCTCTACCCAGTGGATTCGTTCCAGAGGAAGGGCAGAGGCGAGCCGGGCCAGACCCTCGCTGCGACTCATGCGTCCTGATCTTACCAGCTCCGCCACCTCATACGCATACGGATTGAACCCAAAGTGCTTCACATGCACATAGTTCGCCAGAGCATTCAGGAGGCAATTGGTGGAGTTGGCGTCCGTATCGCCCGGTTTACGCCATCCGTAGCGATGCGCGATTCCGTAAATACGCGATTCATCATAGTCTGAGAACGTCAACGGGTTGACAGTGTACGGAAAAGCTGCTTCCTTCTCGAAGTGCGACTCTTCCAGGAAGAGCTCTCTGACGTCTTCACCCGCGCGTTTGGCCAGCCGTTCAAGGAGCATTCCCTGCATCATCCGCACCATCTTCGGATTTGTCTTCACAATGGAGGTTGCCAAGGATGCCTGGCCGGGCGAGAAACCGAAGACGACAAATGGAATTCCCTTTTCAATGGCAATCCTGAGGCCGGCAAAACGAATGAGCGAAATGCAGCTCGTGCAGATGCTCGACGCTCTGGCCAAGGCCACCGGCGGGTGGAGGTCCTTGGAGATCGAGGCTCGGATAATCGCTCTCATCGTGTCATAGCTAGGTGTCACGGTTACGTGGTCAATGCTCATGCTCTGCAGCACAGTCTTGATGTTGCGAGCCGCGGCTTCCGACTGATACCAATTGTCAAACGAGTACGCCAGAACGTGCAGATGGTAACGATCCTTCAACAGGTGAAGGGTATAGGTGCTGTCCTTTCCACCGCTGTAAGCCACCAGGCAATCGTAGGTCGAAGTCCGCCTGTGTGTGTCGATCAGGTCCCTGAAACGCCGCTCGAACGCCGCTGTCTGCCCCCGGGCGTCCTTTCGTCTCTGCCGAGCGCGGCAATAGCCGCAGACACCGGATTCATCGAAGGAGATCCCCGGGAAACGATCGTCGAGAACGCAATTGGTGCAAACGGGCATTCGTCGGTCCTCACAATTGGCTTGCGTTGGTTTCACAGGCTCGCCGCAGAGCGTCCACGACAAGCTCCAGCTGTTCCATCGAGATCACCAATGGTGGCTCGATCATAATCGCCCGGGCATTCCCGAAAGCCATCATAACGAGAACCCCTGTTCGAATCATCGCTCGCGTCAACTGGCGCGCGATCTTGACGGAACGGCACTCCAGGCCAAGCAGAAGTCCCAACCCGCTCGCGGCCTGCAGCAAGTCCGGATATTCTGCACAGCACCGGCGCAACCGGCCGATGAGATACTCACCCTTGTGGGCACACTGTGCTACAAGGTCCTCTTGCTGCAGGCACCGGATCACCTCAATGCCCACACGACACGCCAAGGCGTTTCCGGCATACGATGATGCGGTCATGGAGAAACTCAAGCTGGATCTGCGCCAAGACGCTGAATCAGTCATTACCGCGCCCACGGGAATGAGCCCTGCCCCAAGGGATTTCCCCAGACATAGCACATCCGGCTGGACATCCTCATGTTCGCAGGCGAAGAATCGACCGGTCTTGCCCATGCCCGTCTTCACCTCGTCCAACACAAACAGGAGATTGTGCCGATCGCAGATTTCTCGCACGGCCCGCAGGTAGCCGTTGGGGGGTAGGATGATCCCCGCCTCATGCTGCATCGGCTCAATCAATACCGCCGCCGTCCGGTCGGAGACTGATCGCTCGATCTCGTCCGCGTCGCCGTAGGCCGCGGCAACGAACCCCGGAATCAGCGGCTCGAATTCCCGTCGAAACGATGGGATGCCGGATGCAGACAACGCTCCAAGCGTGTGCCCGTGAAAGGATCCTCTCGCCGTGATGATCTCCGGACGTCCCGTCATCAGACGCACGAGCTTGATTGCATAATCGATGGCCTCGGAACCGCTGTTGAGCAGACATGAATGACACAGGTCCCCCGGAGCGATGGAATTGAGCATCTCGGCGAATCTCACTTGAACATCCGTGAGCAACGGTCTTGTCGTCAGTTGTCCCGAACCGAGCTGCTCGATCAGAGCTGCGACAATGGCAGGATGATTGTGCCCGAGGTTGAACACACCATATCCACCCACACAATCGATATACTGGCGGCCTTTCAAGTCCGTGATGACGGCCCCAGAAGCCCCGGCTGCCGGACAGTCTAATCCCAACTGCTCCAGAAAAGAGGGATACCGGGAATTCACGCACCGTCCGTATCGCTCATAGAGAGCCTTATCAGATTCTGCAATCGTTTGCATCGTTCGAGTTTGGCGATCCCGTCGGACCGGCATGGCCCGGGCAGAGAGACTCATTCACTGACGCTGTTGCCCGCCGTCCCGGTGACCTCTTTCCCAATTCCGGGCCACCCTGCCAGTCTCGCGAACAGCCACCACACGGCGTAGGCTTTCTGATTCGCATTCAGCGCCTCACTGTGCGCGGAATCGCAGACATACCAGTCGACGTTGACGGTATGACTGTTCTGCCACTCCTTGGCCCAGTTGCCCAAAAGGGACCCCGTCCGCGAAGCGTAGTAATCGCAATTGTCGTGCGGAAATGGGTAGTAGATGCCATTCGGATCATGACTCTCAATATCGGCGAAATCGTAGAGTACCTTGTTGTCGGCGATGCAGTAGTCTCGAATGATCTTGTTGGCCGCTTTATTGTTGGCGTCGTTCCAGTGATCGACATGTCCCGTCATGTAAACAAAAGTGGCACCAGGATAGTCTCTCTCCAGTTGAGCCATGGGATAGATATATTCTGTCAGCAGCGTGTCGTTGGCATACTTGCTGCTCGCTTCACCACACCAGGACCACATGACGACGTTGACATCCGCGTTCTGCGGACTGTCCAGATAGGCTTTCGTGTGGTTGACCCAGTCCGGATATACCCCCGCGTCCCCTGCCATCGCTTCGTCGTGCAGGTCGAGTTGCGCGGGCGCCCCACCATGTCTCCAGGCGAAGATATCCTTGGGCAAGGAAAGCCCTCGACCTCCCCCGTTCGCAAACGCGACCAGTCCGCTCATGCCAGTGGTGATCTGCGAACCGTGTGACGTATGGCCGTAGGCAATATGCAACACCGCTTTGGCCTGGAGGATCATGGGCTCGGGTATGCGAGTGATGTCAGTGCAGGTATGATCGACAATCAGTGGCTCCGGACGCATGGCGAATCCTCCACCCTGCAGAATAGTGAAGACGATTACCGTTGCCGTCAGAATACTATTTCTCATGGTGGTTCTCCTTCCAAGCCCCCGACGCCGCGCCGGCAAGACCCTGATTCCGTGTCGCGGGGATAGCCCCGGCATGGGGAGGTGCGATCGGCTCTATGCGTCCGGGCACTGCGGTTCTCTGCAGCGCGCCTTTGTCTGTCTTGCCGTGCGCGGTTTTGGGCAACGCTGCGACAAACTCAATGTACTTGGGAATCATGTAGGATTCCAGCCTGCGTGCGCAGTGTGCCAACAAAGCTCTCTCGTCCAGATCATTGTCCCGGCGCACAACAAATGCTTTGATCGCACTGCCGAGCACGTTGTCCGGCACGCCCACGACGGCTGATTCCGCCACGCCGTCCAGCTCACAGATGACGCTTTCCACTTCCTTCGGGCTGACCCGTTCCCCACGAGTCTTGATCATGTCGTCCCGGCGACCCAAGAAATACAGGAAGCCTTCTCGGTCCCGGCAGAAACAATCGCCGGAGTGGAGCCAGCGTGAGGCCGGGTAGCCGCCCGGCCGATAGACTCGCGCCGTCATTTCGGAGTCATTCCAGTAGCCCTGCATCACGTTGGAGCCTCGGATGATCAGCTCGCCGACCTCGCCGGGAGAGACTTCGTTTCCATTTTTGTCCACGACAAGGGTCTCGCAATTCGGCATAGCCCTTCCAACCGATCCGGGCCGGGTATCCAACTCCATCGGATCCAAGTAGCCGACCCGTTTGCATTCGGTCAGCCCAAACATGGAGAAGATCTTGACGTGGGGCATCACTTGCCTCAAGCACTGAATGTGCCGCACGGGCAGCGCGGCGCCTGTATTGGTCACATACCGAAGGCGGGTCAGATCGTACGCCCCGAGATCGCACCCCTTGAGAAGCATCGCGACCATGGTGGGGACCACGGGCAGCCCCGTGACGTGCTCGTCGGCGATCCGCCTCAGGATGTCACTCATGTAGAGGAAGGACGACTCCAGGACGACGGTCCCGCCGAACATGACCGCCATGATGATTTGATACAGGCCGTAGTCAAAAGAAAGGGGCAACGCATTGAGGATGATGTCGCGTGGCTCGTTGCCGAGGTACTGAATGATGCTCCGCGCCGCCGAGATCATGTTGTGGTGTGTGCACATGACCCCCTTGGGGTTGCCGGTCGTTGCCGACGTGTAGATCAAGGACGCCAGATCGATATCGATGCCGGGATGGACGGCGCGTGCGGATGGCGAACAGGGCCCACCCTGGTTGTCGGACGATTCACGAAGCAGAGAATCCCAATCCACCTCGAGGACGTCTGCTGACGCGTCTGGTTGAATCTTCGCGGGCAGCCAGACGATCTGAGGACCGCCCTTCCGTTCCGCCAGAGCTTCTGTAACGGTGTTCGCCTGATCGGTTCGTGCGATCAACACTGCGGGGGTCGCGTCCTGAAGGATATACGCAAGCCTGCGGGCCTTGATGTGGGCATCGAGGACGAGGAAGACGCACCCCGCTTTCAGAGCCGCATAGAGACCGACAACGGTTTCAGGCCGATTCCCCGCAAGGATGGCCACTCGATCCTGTCTATGCACGCCCAAGCCTATCAGCATCTGGGCCAGGCGGTCCGAGCAGACCTCCAGATGATGGTAGGTCCACCTCTCCACACCGCTTATCATCACTTCTTTCTCCGGCGTCCGCCGGGCCGAACGTCTGAGCCATTCGTGAACCAGTGTTGGATCGAATTCCATCATAGGTCATGCCTGCAAAACACGTGGGTCAAAACTGCCGTGACGTCGCGGCTGGGCACATTTCGCGCCCGTACGCCGGTCGATGATCAGGTCAGGATGTAGGTCGGGCGCTCCGCGTGCAGAGAAATCCGAGATGAACTGTTGATGAATGATCTGTGCGGATAGCACTCCTGCCAGCGCCATGCCGTCAACCTCGCCTGGGTATCTGACGACCTGGAGCTTGTGCAGGAGCCTGCTCACTCTGTCCGCATTGAAAAGTCCCGCGCGGCGAATGGCCTCACCGCTCATCAGATCCATGGCACCCTCCCGACTTCGTCCGTGCAACAGACAGGGGACAATCGGCGCACGGTACGGCTGCTTTCTCCGGCCAACAATCTCCTTCGGCAGAACCGGCTCGAGCACCTTCTTGAGGATGTGTTTTTCGTTCAAGCCAAGGAGCTTCCAGCGGGAGGGAACCCTCGACATGAACTCGATGATACGGTAGTCCAGATATGGAAGGCGGACTTCAACGGAGTGTGCCATGGCCACTCGATCGCCTTGTGACGACAGGAGGTAGTTGCTCAGGAACATCCGCATTTCCAGGTACTGAGCCCTGCCCAGGGCATCCAGATCACGATATCGCTCCGGCAAGCTGTGTCGAATCACTTCATACGGATCGGTCGTGCCGATCGCCGCGTTGATCTCATCTGAAAAGAAGATCTTGATTCGGTGAGTGTTCTCCCACCTGAGTGCATGGGAAAAAAACGGATCGTCTGGATCGCCCAGATTTCGACCGAAGAATCCGGCAAGAAACGGCCTGACGCGCGGGTCTCGGAAGACATCATTGTACAACTCGGCGCACAGGGCCGCGCGAGCGGGGGAATCAGGCCGACGGGCCCAGAATCGCCTGATTTTCGCCTCTTTGAAGATATCATACCCCCCAAATACCTCATCCGCGCCCTCCCCCGTGAGCACGACTTTCAGGCCCGATTGCCGGACGGCCTCGGAAAGGAGGTACAACGGCACGGGGGCGGTGCGAAGAAGGGGCTTCTCACAATGCCACAGTGTCTCCGCAAAGGACGCACCGATCCGTTCCGCCGTGGCCAGAACCTCCTGGTGATTTGTCCCCAGAAATGACACCATGGCCGCTTGATGTGGGCCTTCGTCGAAGGCCTCCTGATCGAAACGGATGCCGAAGGTACGCAGACGCGCGTCAAACCGCCGTGACACTGTGGCCGCAATCCCCGAGGAGTCCAGACCTCCGCTCAGGTAACATCCGACAGGGACATCTGCACGCAAACGGAGCCGGATGGCGTCCAGAAGCAGTGACCGCATCTCTTCACACAGGACATCGGGCGGTGATACACTCAGTTGCTGCCGGCCGCAGATTGGGAGGTCCCAGTACTTCTCTTCCCTGATGACCCCGTGCGAGACCCTGACGTAATGCCCCGGCAGCACTTCGTGAATGTCACGAAATGCCGTGCGGTGATCCAGCGTGGTCCACACGGTGAAGATCTGATCCAAAGCAACCGGATCCATCTCACGCGGTACTCCAGGGACCGCGAGGATGGCTTTGATTTCCGAGGCAAAGACCAATTGCCCGCCATGCACGGTATAGTGCAGGGGCCGGATACCGACCCGGTCCCGGGCCATGAACAGCTCTTCGTCGCGGCGATTCCATATCGCCAGCGCAAACTGACCGTTCAGGCGGTCGAGACAATGCGGTCCCTCCTCCTCGTAAAGGTGCAAGAGAACCTCCGTGTCCGTGGTCGTGTAGAAACGATGTCCTCGCGCTGCCAGTTCCTGCCTCAACTCGATATAGTTGAAGATCTCGCCGTTGTACACGATCCAGAGCGTCTCGTCCTCGTTGTGCAAAGGCTGGCAGCCGGATTCCAGATCGACGATGCTGAGCCGGACATGCCCCAGTCCGACTGTATCATCAATGTACATACCGGTTTCGTCGGGACCCCGGTACCTGATCATGCCCATCATGCGGCGTACCACCCCCTCCTCCACGCGCGCTCGGGCCCCCAGGTTACATATACCTACGATGCCGCACATCTGGAATTCCCACTACTGATTCCCATCCGACACGGAGGGGACATCGCTCCCAACCGGCGCCTTGCTCGCCAGTTTCCGCTCCACGAAATCGGATATCTTCCGCAGACTGTCGAAGTTCTCCGGGATAACCTCGTGGTCAGCCACATCAATCTTGAACCTCTCCTCCACAAACGTGATGAGTTCCAGAAAACCTGTGGAGTCGATGGTGCCGCTCTGTTGAAACGATGTGTCCGCTTCCAATTCGGGTGCTTCTCCAAAGAGCATGTCCTCTATGATGTGATTGCGAATCTCATCTTGGATTTCCACAGGAAGTCTCCCTCTCATTGATCGATAAAGGATGGTGCGTCTGTTCCCTCTGACCACGACAGGCCCTGCATACACGGAACACCCCCACCCCGTCCCTCCAAGTCCAGCAACGTAATCAACATCTGTTCTCCCACGTGACGTCGGCCCGTCCCATTGAGATGTCCCCCATCATCCGTGTGCGTGGCTGCGAGCACGGGTACATCCATGCGGTTCTTGGGACTGTGGTGGAGCGTACGATCCGGCCCCAGGGACTCATGCAGGACAAGGTCAAACACGGGTTCGCTGTCCTCGGGGCGTTCGCGCAGGAGGACGTTGTAGTATGCCCCCTTGCTCGGTTCTCATCCAGCTCCGTCGGCCGGCCGACACGCTGCATCACGCTGGTCTTCAGCCTTCCCTTCGTCGTTCTTGGCAGCCCATGCATCGGGACGGTGACGTGCACGAAAGTCACTTTGGGAAACCGCACTTTCAGTCGGTCCATTGCCTGACAGTACGAGGCAAAGATCGCGTCGGGATTCGACCGGATACCCACATCGACGTAGCAGAATTCGAACAGAGCGATGTCCACCTTGTCTTCCAGCCCCCCTTTCATCAGGGCCTGAAACTCCTCTATTTTGGAGAGGGGATCACCGTTGCGGCCGATCCTCGCGTGGGCCAGCATGGGTCCGCGTATCTCGTCGGCGTTCCTTGTTTCGACGATGCGGAGGTTTGCCCCCACCCTGCGGCTGATAACCTCCCGGATTCCCTGGACGATGTCGTAGCCCACTGACTGATGGCCAAAGAAGATGCTCTGCTCTCTCAGCCAATCCCGTGCGGCCGGTGGACACGCCGTCGAAGGCGGCATCAGGGAGAAATCCGTTTCCTCTCGTATCCAGATGGAGTCCCACAGGAGCAGTCCTGCCACGACTACGACTGTCATGGCTGCGACGAGCAAGATCATAGGATTCACCCACTCGACATGACAGGCGGTATGCCATGGTTACGTGCCTCGCAGCGTGCGGGCATTCATACGTCACCGGACCGGTGTTCATTCCCCGCCCCCTTGCGGGGAGGCCTCGCCAGCCGTAACCAACTCGGGCGTTTTGGCAGAGGGCCCGCCGTCGGAATTGGCCATCTCATACAGGATCATCCTGGTGTTATCATACTCTCTTTCGATCACCCGGGCAGGATTGCCGGCTATGAGACACCTCGGCGAAACGCTCCTAGTCACTATGGACCCGGCGGAAATAGTGGCCCCATCACCAATCGTCACATCGCCCGCGATGACCGAGCCGGTTCCTATCCAGACATGATTGCCGATCGTGGGAAGTCGATTTCCGGTCGCCTCAAAGCCCTGGCCTAACGTCACATTGTGCGTCACCGTGCAATTCTCTCCTATCCGGCGCGCACCGATGAAGATGCTGCCGACGTGACTTATGTGGAAGCCCGGCCCGATCTCACAGGATTCTTGAAGCTCGACTTTGTGGATGAGCAAGATCAGGTATTTCAGTAACAGATATGCGAATCGGATCGGCTTGCCCACCATTTTGTGCCCCGCGGCCACGTTCATCGCGAATCGGCCGAATCTATAGACCGCGATGCAGTGCAGACCCATGTTCATGACCAGCAACTTGGCGATGCGCAGCACCCCGGGGGTAGTCGTTCCGTATACTACCAGGCAGCATTTCTCAACATCGATGTGGAAGGCGGATTCAACTCGCATGGCAGGCCACAATGCTACGACAGCTCCCGTCTGTGCCCGACAGCCGCTCGCCCATTTCACCGACATGCCGTCACGTGGGCGAATACCCGAGCCGTCTGCGTCTTCATCTCACGTTGATCGGGTCCTCGCGACTCGTCTCCAGGATTCGCTGCCTCGATCCTCCTTCGACCAAGGGCGGAATCTCACGTGTTGTACACGTGTGTGCCGACGGGTAAGTCACCTCTAGTCGGGGGAGGGCGACCGGAAGTCCCATCCTTGCAGGGAGATCCCTGACGTCCAGTTCCGTAGCCGGCACGCCGGCCCCTGCCTGCTCCCCCGCCTCTGTTGCCGGGGAAATGCCCAAGCATCCGGCCAAGGCCTTCGAGGTTGGATGCGGCAGGCCTGGAAGCAGTTTCATGTGCAGCCGGCTCTTGGGGTACAGGACCACCCAGAGCGTCAGCAGCAGGAGCAGCACATCGAGAGAGGTTGACTGACGCTTCGCGTAATAGATCTCCAGTTCTCCCTTGTAGGGCGCTATGTCCTCCGCATAGAACCGGACCG
This sequence comes from uncultured Pirellulales bacterium, assembly GCA_964421295.1. GTDB lineage: Bacteria > Planctomycetota > Phycisphaerae > Sedimentisphaerales > Anaerobacaceae > PLanc-01. The sequence goes on along the minus strand of CAYQXM010000008.1, from coordinate 256 downwards.
CATCCTTTCCGCACCTGGCCAGAATGTTCGTCTCATCCCGAAAGAAGATCGAGCCGATGCCCGAGAGACCTGGGCGCACCCTGATGATTTCCTTCTTCACATGTGCCGGGAACACATCGAAATGGGGTTTCGCTTGCGGCCGAGGTCCTATCAAACTCATGTCCCCCAACAGCACGTTCACCAGTTGCGGCAGCTCGTTGATCTCGGTGGCTCTCAATACGCGGCCGAAGGGGAGAATGCGAGGATCGTGTTGGGT
>CAYQXM010000007.1:11198-99943 GCA_964421295.1 uncultured Pirellulales bacterium | reverse complement strand
GAAGGTCATCAACATGCACCGCCAGCACGCCTATGACATCCCCGAGACGCATTGCCCGGACTACCTGCGCAATGCCGCAAAGGACGCCTGGGATGAGGCCCTCGACGCCGGCACCAAGGCGGGCTTCCGCAACGCCCAGGTGACCGTTCTGGCCCCGACCGGTACGATCGGCTTCCTCATGGATTGCGACACGACCGGCATCGAGCCGGACATCGCCCTGATCAAGTACAAGCTCCTCGCCGGCGGCGGAATGCTCAAGCTCGTCAACCACACAGTCCCCATGGCCCTGGAGCGGCTGGGCTACACGCCGGAGGACATCAAGGCCACCTGCGATTACGTGGATGAACACGAGACCATCGAGGGGGCACCGAAACTGAACGCGGATCATCTCCCGATGTTCGATTGTGCGTTCAAGCCCAAGAACGGCAAACGATTTATTCATTACTCTGCCCACCTGAAGATGATGGCGGCGGTCCAGCCCTTCATCTCGGGGGCAATCAGCAAAACCATCAACATGCCCAAGGAGAGCACGACCGAAGAGATCATGGCTGCCTACATGGAAGGCTGGAAGCTGGGTCTCAAGGCCGTGGCGATTTATCGGGATGGATCCAAACGGCTGCAGCCGGTCTCCACGGGCAAGCACAAGGATGAAAAAGAGAAGGCGAAGGCTGCCGAGGCCCCGGCCCGACCCTTCCGACGAAGACTACCGGACACACGGCAGAGCATTACACACAAGTTCTCCGTGGCCGGTCATGAAGGTTACCTGACGGTGGGGCTATACGAGGATGGACAGCCTGGTGAGTTGTTTATCACTATGGCCAAGGAGGGCAGCACCGTCGGGGGCCTCATGGACGTGATCGGAACTTGCACGTCGATGTCCCTGCAATACGGCGTCCCGCTGATCACGCTGGTCGACAAGTTCAGGCACGCTCGCTTCGAGCCGTCCGGGATGACGTCCAATAGGGACATCCCCTTCGCCAAGAGCCTGATCGACTACATCTACTGCTGGCTCGGCTGCCAATTCATTCCGGGCTACGCCGACAAAAACCTGCCCAATCGCATACGTGCCGCAGGCACGCCGGAGAATAAGACGGTTACCACCGCCAGGGAACTGGTCGAAAAGACCAAGGATCTGGCCCATAAAATCGCTGAGGCGAAAGCTATCGCCGGCGACGGCAAGAAGAAGGCCCCCAAGCGGACCGATCCCAAAGCCGAAGAAGTTCAGGCCCCGCCGACACCCTCGGTTCACGCGAGCCAGATCGCGACCGACGAGAGCAACAGAATAAGGGTGTTCCTCGGCTCGACCGAGTTGTCACCGGCCACAGTCGGGGCGACGGATGAGGCGGGGCTTCAGGCGCAAGCCGAGCTGATGAAACAGTTTAACAATCAGTTCGAGCATTTCGGCGATGATGCCCCCGCCTGCGACATCTGCGGCTCCATCACCGTCCGAAACGGCACCTGCTACAAGTGCTTCAACTGCGGCAACAGCATGGGCTGCTCCTGAGATCGATGATTTGCGATTAACCGCTGACGAATCGGGCGGGCGAAGATCATGTCGCCCGCCCTTGTTGTTTCGAAGTGGTGGCATGACCCCGGATTAGGAAATCGGCGATTTCGCACCAGAAAAAGGGGACATCTCCGCAAAATCCGTGAAAACTGAACGGAAAATGGGTTGACAGGATTTACGCGATTGCTAAAATGCAGGGTTTCTGACTCGAATAGATGAAGAGAGTATGTCTATGAAAACCTACATGGCTAAGAATCACGAGGTGGAACAGAAGTGGCATGTGGTGGACGCCGACGGGCTGATCCTGGGGCGGATGGCCGCCAAGGTCGCCACGATCCTGATGGGCAAGAACAAGCCCACGTACACCCCTCATGCGGATGTCGGGGATTATGTCATCGTCGTCAACGCGGAGAAGGTGCGAGTCACCGGCAGGAAGTCCGAACAGCACATCTATGACTGGTACACCCGGTATCCGGGTGGCCACAAGTTTGCCAGCTTGGAAGAGATGATGGCGAAGAAGCCTGCCTGGGTAATCGAGCACGCGGTTCGCCACATGCTGCCCAAGACGAAGATGGGCACGAAGCAGTACGGCAAACTGAAGGTCTACGCCGGTCCGAACCACGAGCATCAAGCCCAGAAACCTGAGAAACTGCAGTTATCCTAAGCGGAATAGAAGACTATGTCGGAAACCCAGCCTGATAAGAAACCCGTTGAAGTGAAACCTGAGCCCAAGCCGGTCGCCGTCAAGGCCGAGCCGAAACCCGAGCCCAAGCCGGTGGTTCTGGCGCCAGGCAACAAGGGCAAAGAGAAGTTCGGTTTTTGGTGGGGCACCGGCCGAAGAAAGACCTCGGTCGCCCGCGTCAGAATCCGCCCCGGCACAGGCATCTTGATGGTCAACAAGAGAGAGATGCTCGAGTTCTTCAAGCGCGAGCAGGACCGTAACTTCGTTCTGGCTCCGTTGAAGAGCGTTCACGCCGAGAAGGCTTTTGACGTTTTCATCAACGTCAACGGCGGTGGCACGACCGGCCAAGCCGGCGCTTCTCTGCTGGGTATCGCCCGGGCACTGAAAGCCTATGATGAAAACTACCTGCAGGCCCTCCGCGATGGCGGTCACCTGACGCGCGATCCGAGGATGGTCGAAAGGAAGAAGCCCGGTCAGGCGGGCGCACGGCGGAGATTCCAGTTCTCCAAGCGTTAATTCTCGAGAGAACCATTCAGATCACAGCAGCCGCCGACCTTATGGCGGCTGTTTTTTTAACTGGGTCGCGCGGGGACGCTCGGCTCTTTGGGAGGTCATCTATGATTCGAGTCGCTATCATCGGGGCCAGCGGCTACACCGGTGCGGAGTCCATTCGCATCCTGCTGCGCCACAACCAGGCCAAATTGACGTACCTCACCGCCCTGCCGGAGGAATGCGGCGCGACGGCGGAAGTGTTCCCGGAGTTTCGCGGCCGCTGCGATCTGCCGATCGAGCCGCTGGATCTGGACAAGCTGGCCAAGATGGCCGACGTGGCCCTGTGCTGCCTGCCCCACAAGGTTTCGATGGCATTCGTGCCCAAGTTGCTCTCGGCGGGCCTGAAGGTAATCGATTTCAGTGCCGACTACCGCATCCGTGACGTGGCCGTCTATGAGAAGTACTACCAGAAGCACACCGACCCGGCTAACCTCGCCAAGGCGGTGTACGGATTGCCCGAGCTCTTCCGCAAGGAGATCAAGAAGACGAACCTCGTAGCCAATCCCGGATGTTTCCCGACCGGCTCCTTGCTCGCCCTGGCCCCCCTGCTCAAGGAAGGCCTGATCGACACCGATTCGATCATCGTCAACTCTCTGACGGGAGCCTCCGGCGCCGGCAAGAGCCCTTCGCAGAAGTTCCATTTCCCGGGTTTCAACGAGAACGTGTTCCCCTACGGGATCGGCACGCATCGTCACGGGCCGGAGATCGAGCAAGTCGCCGGTGACGTGGCGGGGACGAAGGTGCAAATCCTCTTCCAGCCCCATGTGGGCCCCTTCGACCGCGGCATTCTCTCCTCGGTCTACTGCCAGCCCAAGGGCGAGATCAAGACCGAGCAGCTTCTGCCGCTCTACACGGAGTTCTACAAGAACGAGCCGTTCGCCCAGGTCTGCAAAGTTCCCCCGGCCGTGAAGGACGTCGCCGGGACCAACTATTGCCACATTTTCCCGACGCTGGTCAAGGGACGCGTTGTCATCTTCTCCGTGATCGACAACCTGGTCAAAGGCGCCGCCGGTCAGGCGATTCAGAACATGAACATCCTCTTCGGCGTCGACGAACTCACAGGCTTGAAGTAGCATTTGAATATCTGAGTTTATCGCTTTGGCCTCCAGCATGGCATAGATGCCAACCCCTGGTAAGCGTGCCACCTAGTCTCAGACTTGTCATCGCGCAGGCGATGAACGCTAGATTCCCGCCCGCCGCAGGAGGCAGGATGACACAACCGACCTGCAAAAGCTGGTCGTCCAGCCAAAAGCGTATGAGTTCAGCGGCAACACACGAGCGAACGCGCGTGTGTTGTCCGCTGCAACGAGAGGTTGGGCGTCATGCTACCTTACGTTCACGTGGACCTTCGTCTGCGGGACTGCCGGTAGCAGGTGCGACAGGACCATCTCCCGTAGTACAGGCCGATGTCGGTGTGGCCGCGAGGACAGTGGTTGGGCTTAGTTCGAACGAGGTAGATCACCCATTCGGCGACTAGCAGTAGCCAGAGAACAAGGCCGATAGTGTGTGTGCCCGGAATAACCATGAGCACCAGTGCGACGATGACCACTGTGGTGGGGAGTAGCTTCAGAAGGCGAGCGGCCGTTCTTCTCCGGAGCGGGCTGTTCTCGCTGCCACTAGGACCGACGGATTCTGACCCCTGTGTCCCAGATGCTTTGGCCAACCCATTTGTCTTTTGCACGCCCGACATCCGATACTCCTGCTCCTGACGTGAAGATGATACCTCGCCGCATCGACCCAGGCAACAAGAAGAGCACCGTTCATGCGGTTCTGTGCGTGACTACGTTCTGTGGGGGAGAACGGACCCGCCGGGTTCTTGAGTTTATCGCTTTGAGCCAACCGGCATAATATGGTAGAATCCGTAGATCGTCACGGGGGATAAGGCCCGCAGGAGTGCGACCTGAGCACCGTGGCGATGCCGAACGGCATGGGGTTGGTGTCTTGCAGGATACCTGCTTCTTTTGAACATGCTGCTTGGCCACAAAGCGATAAACTCCCGCCTCGCCATAGGCGGCTGGTCAGAAGAACCATGAGCAACGGCTCACTCACTGTCGCCACATGTCAGTTCGCGGTCAGCGCCGATGTGAAGCGCAATGCGCGGGCAGTCCTTGTTTTCCTGGAGAAGGCGGCGCAGGCACAGGCGGACATCGTCCACTTTTCGGAGTGCGCTCTGAGCGGCTACGCCGGCAGTGACTTCCCCTCATTCGCGGGCTATAACTGGGACCTGCTCAAAGAAGAAACGCTCCGTATCATGGAGACCGCCAGGCGCCTGGGCGTGTGGGTGGTGCTGGGAAGTACGCACCGCCTGACGGAGCCCCACAAGCCGCACAACTGTCTCTACCTGATCAATCCGCAGGGCCGGATCGAGGACCGTTACGATAAGCGGTTCGGCATGCCCCGCGACCTGGAGTACTACACGCCGGGCAATCGATTCGTTCGCTTCGTGCTCAATGGCGTCACGTGCTCCATGCTGATCTGTTTCGATCTTCGTTTTCCGGAACTGTATCGCGAACTCTACAAACTGGGCGTCCGCTGCGTGTTTCAGTCGTTCTACAACGCGCGCCAGGAGGGTCCGAGCGTCCATCGGCACATCATGCGCCAGACGATGCAGTGTCACGCGGCGACGAACTACTTTTGGGTGAGCATGTCCAATTCGAGTGCGTACTACAGCCCCTACTCTTCCTGCCTGATCTATCCCGACGGCGTTGTGGCCGCTCAGTTGCGGCCGAACCGTCCCGACATGCTGGTCGGCACGGTGGATGCCAGGATGGAGTTCTACGACCCGATGCGGGATTTCCGCGATCTGGCCATCGCCGGCACCCTCACCAACGGCCCCGGCCTCCTCGACGACCCCCGTTCGCTCAACAGGCAGGAACTGTAGCTTACCGGGACTTGTGCGTTGACGGCGGCGGGACTATGATCGAACGCAATATGTGAAACGGCTTCAATGCACGACAACTTATCGAAGAAGGCAGAAATGAAGAACAATACGATTACAGCTCCGAAGGGATTTTTGGCGGCCGGTGTGGCGTGTGGAATCAAACACTCGGGCAAGCCGGACTTGGCTTTGCTGGTGTGTCCCACCGGCGCCACTGCTGCGGCGGTGTTCACCACCAACAAGATCGTCTCGGCGGCCGTGCAGGTCAGCCGGGAATTCATCAAGAGCCGCGAGACCTATGGCGTCGTGGTCAACGCGGGCAATGCCAACGCCTGCACCGGTCGCAAGGGTCTGATCAACGCCTGCAAGATGTGCGACACCGCGGCCGAGGCGCTCGCGGCGGAACCCGACCAGATACTGGTCGCATCGACCGGGATCATCGGCGAACAGTTGCCCATCGAAAAAGCCATGACAGGCATCGCTCTGGCGTCGGCGCAGCTCTCTTACTCCGCCGAGGCCGGCATGGCCTTCACAAAGGCGATCATGACCACCGACACGAAGCCCAAGACATCGGTTCGTCGGATCAAACTGTCGGGGAAGATCGTCACCCTCGCCGGCACGGTCAAAGGGGCCGGTATGATCGGTCCGAACATGGCCACGACGCTGCTGTTCCTGACGACCGACGCCGCTATCAGCAAGCCGCTGCTGGCTGCGGCCCTGAAGGACGCCGTCGGCGATTCGCTCAATAAGCTCACCGTCGATATCCACCAAAGCACCAACGACACGGGTATTCTCCTGGCCTCTGGGCTGGCCGGCAACCGCCCCATCACCGCACGTGCCGCAGCCTACAAGCAGTTCGCCACGGCGTTGAAGGAAGTCTGCACGGATCTGGCGCACCAGATGGCCCTCGATGGCGAAGGCGCCACGCGGATGTTCAAGGTGGTCATCAACGGCGCCGCCAGCCCGGCCGATGCGGCCAAAGCAGCGCGTGCCGTAGCGGACTACCCGCTGGTCAAGTGCGCCGTTCACGGCGGCGACCCGAACTGGGGCCGGATCATCTGTGCGGTGGGCTCGGTGGGCGTGAAACTCAACGAAGCCAAGCTCTCCTGCAAGCTCGACAACCTGTACGTCTTCAAGAACGGCGCTCCAGCCAAGTTCGACCGCAAGAAGGCCTCGCGCATCGTCTCGCAGACGGAGCACACGATCACCGTCGATCTCGGCGCCGGCCGGGCCAGCGACTTCTGCTACGCCTGCGACCTCTCCGCCGGCTACGTCAGCATCAACGCCGACTACCACACATAAGGTCCCGGCCGCGACCATACTGATTGACGTGGCGCGTGGGTTAGGGTAATCTACGGGGGTGGTCAGGGGTTAGACCACCCCTTTTCTGTTTTGTGACGAGGATTTTGCAGTTGGCCAAGAAACCGAATATCAAGGCTAAGAATTTCGCCATCGCGGCGGCCAAGGTGGCGGCCGAGCGGCGTTGTACGGACATTGTCATTTTGGACCTGCGGGGGCTTTCGCCGGCGACGGACTACTTCGTGATCGCCACCGGCACGAGCAACCGGCAGATCCGGACGGTGTCGGACGAGGTCTCCGAGGCGGGCCGGGGCAAGGGCTTCAGGCGGTTCGGCCGGGCCGGTTACGAAGAAGGTCGCTGGGTGGTGCTCGACTTCATCGATGTCATCGTCCACCTGTTCGACAGCGAGTACCGCGCCTACTACGACCTGGACCTGCTCTGGGGCGACGCCAAGAAGATTGACTTTCAATGATTGAGTGTTAACGACTCGATGAACACCATTCTGGATGTTCTTGAAGCGAGAATCGCCCGGGCCATGTCAGTCGCTACCGGACGGAGTGATTGCGCCGCCATTGTAAAGCCGGCGACCGACGCCAGATTCGGCGACTACCAGGCCAATGGCGTCATGGCGCTGGCCAAACAGCTCAAGACCAATCCCCGCAAGCTGGCGGAGCAGATCGTGCCGCAACTGGACTTGGCCGATATCTGCGAGCCGCCGGAGATCGCGGGGCCGGGATTCATCAATCTGCGACTGAAAGCGGATTGCGTTGCGTCCAACCTGCTGCGAATTAACACCGACGCCTCGGGCCGCCTGGGCATTGAGCCTGCGTCCAAGCAGGAGAAGGTCGTCGTGGACTTCTCCGCCCCCAACATCGCCAAGGAAATGCACGTCGGCCATCTCCGCAGCACGATCATCGGCGACGCCATCTGCCGCCTCCTGGAATTCGAAGGCCACACCGCCATCCGCCAGAACCACGTCGGCGACTGGGGCACGCAGTTCGGGATGCTGATTCGGCACATGCTCGATTCGCAGAATGCAACGGGCCGATTCCTGCCTGAGGGATTTTCGCTTTCGGACACCGAAGAGCTTTATCGCAAAGCCAAGGCCCGGTATGACGCCGATCCCAAGTTCGCAGAAGAGTCACGTCAGTGGGTAGTTCGGCTGCAAAGCCACGACAAAGAGGCGATCGGTCTGTGGAAGGAGATTGTCGAGGCGTCACTGAAGGAATGCCAGCAGATGTACGACCGCCTTGGGGTCAAGCTCACGGAAGCCGACGTCCGCGGCGAGAGCGCGTACAACGACGATCTGCCAAGCGTTGTCGATGACTTGAAGTGCAAAGGGTTGGCCGTCGCATCGGATGGGGCGATGTGCGTTTTTCCGCCGGGGTTTCAGACGAAGGAAGGCGAGCCCCTGCCCTTCATCGTACAAAAGAGCGATGGAGCCTATCTCTACGCGACCACAGACCTGGCAGCGATCCGCTATCGCGTGGGCGAACTGAAAGCCGACCGGGTCGTGTACGTAACGGACTCCCGGCAGGCCCAGCACTTCCAGATGCTTTTCACTGTGGCCGACATGGCGGGTTGGGACAAGCGGGATGGTGAGAAGGTCACGCTGGTACACGTGATGTTCGGCAGCGTCCTGGGCGAGAACGGCAAACCGCTCAAGACCCGTTCCGGCGAGAACGTAAAGCTCAAGGAGCTGCTCGACGAAGCGGTCGAGCGGGCCAAGGCCGTCGTCGAGCAAAAGAACCCCGAACTGCCGGGCGAACAGAAGGCCCAGATCGCCAAGGCGGTCGGCATCGGCGCGGTCAAGTACGCCGACTACTGCAACAACCGGACGAGCGACTACGTCTTCAGTTTCGACAAGATGCTCGCCATGGACGGCAACACCGCCCCCTACATGCAGTACGCGTACGCCCGGATCAAGTCGATCGAGCGGAAGGCCGAGAGCAAAGGCGTGGACATCCCCGCCGAGCTGAGCAGCATCACATCGATCGATCTGACCGAGCCCGACGAATTGACCCTCGGCAAGCACCTGATCCGCTACGCGGAGGCCGTCGAATCCGCTGCCGCGGACTACCGGCCCAACTACCTGACGACCTATCTTTATGAACTGGCGCAGAAATTCAGCACCTTCTACACGAACTGCCCCGTTCTCGACGCCCCGCCCACCAAACGTCCCACGCGTCTGCTCCTGTGCGACCTGACGGCCCGTACGATGCGTCACGGCCTCCAGGAGCTGCTGGGCATCGCCGTCGTCGAACAGATGTGATGGGAGCCTGCCATGAAGATTGTCCAGAAGGAATTCGGCGTGCGGACGCGCAGCCGGACGGAGATGGTCGATGTCACGAGCCAGCTGGAGTCTGTCGTCGGTGAGTCGGGCATTGCGGACGGGCAGGTCGTCGTGTTTTGTCCGCATACGACCGCGGCGATTACGATCAATGAGAACGCCGATCCGGACGTGCAGCATGATGTGCTGATGATGCTCGATGAGATCGTCCCCCGCTCCCATGCGGGGTATCGTCATTCCGAGGGCAACTCCGACGCCCACTGCAAAAGTTCGCTCGTCGGGTGCAGCGAGACCGTTCTGGTCCATGGTGGACGATTGTCACTGGGAACATGGCAGTCTGTCTTCTTCTGCGAGTTCGACGGGCCACGCAGCCGCAGCGTGATCGTACAGGTGCAGGGCGAGTAAGAGGTGTGTCATGCGAACGGATTCACGCCGGGCGCATAAAAATGGCGAGGTGGTGGTTCCGGCTGGGGGGGAGACCGGTGGACCACGCTGCCTCGCCGAGGTTTACACGGTTCACAACGTAAATACACTTCAACAGTGCAACGTCAAAGAACAAAACGCCGGCAGCTTCCGTGGCCTGGTGTCAAGAATTCCTTCGTGACAACTGCGAGTCTCAGGGTTTGATTACCTACCCCATGCGAGTCCATTCATTAAAGGTATTATACATGGGCAAGCCCGGCAATGCAAGACAAAAACCGCCTTTTTCCCCATTTTTACACCCGACATATTCGGACCATAACCCTCGCTGTCGCCGCCATTTGTGAGCCTTCTGCCCGCCCGATAAATCGGGAGGCGAAACCCCTCACCGCCCTTCTATGCCGGCAGAGGTGTGCCAGCCCGCCTCCTTTTATAATTCTCACGATTGTCTATCCATAATATCTCTTCAGAGGACCCGTGCAGCATGGAAGTCAGTGAAAAGGGAAGGCCCCGGGAGAGCGGAGGGCGGATCGATGAAGATTTTTCGTCAAACGACTTGTCGGCCGGACCGAATTGCCATAAACTAACGCCGTTCGTTGTGGGGTGGTGAATGAGCTTGTTTCGTTGCGTTCATTCGTGATTCTCCGACATGAGCCGGATCGCTGAAAAGATAAAACACGTAGAAGATACCGTTGCCGCGGCCTGCGCCAGATCGAGAAGAGATCCGCAGGAGGTGCGGCTGGTGGTCGTAACCAAATCCGCGGACTTCGAGCAGATCAAAGAGGTGCTCCAACTGGGATACTCGCACTTCGGCGAGAACCGGGTTCAGCAGCTCAAGAAGATCGCGGCTCAGATCGAGCAGTTGGCGCAGCAAGGCGGCCCCGAGGAGAAACCGCTGCCGCAGATCCATTGGCACATGATCGGGCACCTCCAGCGGAACAAGGTCCGCCCCGTCCTGTCGATGACGACCTTGATCCATTCGATCGACACCCTCCGCCTGGCGGAGGAGATCAACGCCGCGTCCGGCAAGCTGAATCTGCGTCCGCGCGTGCTGCTGCAGGTCAACACTTCGAACGAGCCTCAGAAATACGGCGTTCCCGTCGGTGCGGCCACCCATCTGGCGGAACAGATTGAGACCCTACCGCATGTCGAGCTGGCCGGCTTGATGACGATGGCCCCGCTGACCCGCAACAAGGATGTGATCCGCACCTGCTTCGTGCGCGCCCGCGAGCTCTTCCTGGAGATGCGAGGCGAAGGGATCGTCGGCAAGCAGTTCACCGAGTTGAGCATGGGTATGAGCTCCGACTACGAGACGGCCGTCGAAGAGGGAGCCACCATCCTGCGCATCGGCTCGGCCATCTTCGCCTAGCGCACGATCCCTGCATCTTTGACCACTTCGGCAGAGCAGATCCCCGCAAAATCACCTATTTCCCCCAAAGTCACCTCCTTTTCCAGACGAAAGTACAGGGTCGGCTTACGCCATAGGGATGTTTGCCGCGTGCGATTTATGCAGGCTGTAAAAGGCGATTGTGATGGGAAAGATGCAGGAAGAAAGCCGTAGCGAAGCGTTGACGGAATTCACCGATGTTGCATTTCTGTCCGACAAATCCACACTGCCGGCGGAGGTCCGACGGCTCTTCAAACGCAAGAAAGTGTCATACTGCGTTCTGCCGCTCGAAAGCTATCATCTCATCCACACCAAGCCCAATCTTATCGGCACCGTTGTCATCGACGCCGAGGGAATGAATGTCACCAGCGACCAGACCCTGGCGCGAGTTCTTGAGACCATGGAGCGGGACAACATCGGCACGATCCTGCTAACCAAGAAGATCAAAAGAGCGATACGCAGCTTCTCGCTGGCACCGACGGACAGCAGTTTCTCCGTATCCGCCAACGGTGTCGAATCCATGACACTCGACGCCTTGTGGGCACGGATCAGCGTGAATCTGGACGACCGAAAGTCCCAGAATGTGGGCGTCGCGGTCAAACCGCCAATTTCTCCGAGCCCGATCGAAAAAACTCTCGCCAGTCAATCGACAGATCAGCCCCAGGCTTCCTCAGCCCTCATGGGCAACCTGACCGAGCAACTGCGGCTGGCAGGCCTGGTTCAGCGTGACTTCCTGCCGGCGCAACTGCCCAATTGCGCAGAAGCCCAGTGGGCGACCAGTTTCATCCCCGCCGAGTGGGTATCAGGCGACATCTACGATATCGCCCGCGTCGACGAGCAGCACATCGGTTTCTACATCGCCGATGCGGTGGGCCATTCCATGCCGGCCGCCCTGCTGACCATCTTCATCAAGCAGGCCCTGGCCATGCGTGAGACGGCCAACAACAGCTATCGCATCTTCCCGCCGAAGGAAGTCGTCCGGAACCTCAATCTGAAGATGATTTCCCAGAAGCTTTCCGGCTACCAGTTCGTCACGTGCTGCTACTGCCTGCTGAATGTGCGCACGAAACAGATGGCCTTCGCCCGCGGCGGGCATCCGTATCCGATTCTGCTGCGGGACGGTGAAGCGCCGCGACAGTTGGAGGCCCGTGGCTCGCTGCTGGGCGTGTTCGACACGGCGGACTTCGATCAGCAGGTGGTCCAGCTCCAGTCCGGCGACAAGGTCCTGCTGTACTCCGATGGCGCCGAGTCCATCATCGGAGCGCTCGACGAACAGACCGTATTCCAGTTCTCCCGCGAATTCCTCGAACTGAAGGATGCCTCGGTCACGGAACTGGTCGACGGCCTGACCGAAGTTTCCCGCGACAAGGTCCGGGAGCCTTCCGAGGTGGATGACTTCACCCTCGTCGGTCTGCAGATTCCCTGACGCATTCTTACCCCGTCTTCCCATCTCCTTTCTCTATGACTAGTACGGAGTGCTCCCCCCAGGGAGTACTCTGTGGTCACTCTGCCCACCGAGGAGAAAGGAGGCGGCTACTGAGCTTCCGGTTGCGGAGTCACATCGGCAAAGCAATCGGGAGCGTGTGCTGTCAGGATCGTGAGGATCGCCTGACAAGCTTTGCGAATTTCCCACTGGGCTTTGGGTGACGTGCGCAGCCGGATGATGTGACGCCATTCGCGGAAGTCTGCGGAGACGACGATCTCACTGGTGCAGGCGTTCGGCAGCACGAACCGGGCATCTTCCCTGAGCAGGCCCCGATCACGCCACTTGTGGTACATCTCCTGAATGATCTGCATGTCCCGATGGTAATCGTCGACGAATTCTGCGGGCATGCTCTGGGGCACGACGTACGTGAAGCCGTGTTCATCCACGTAGCGTTGCGACTGCTGCGAGACCGCCATGAGACGGTGCCGGACGAGCTGGTGCGTCATCGCCCGCGAGCAATTGCTGATGCGGAATGTGGCATAGGCGTGTTCGAGCGGGGATTCGTGTCCCATTTTGAGCAACCGGCGGATGAAGCCGGCGCTGGAATCATCGTCCATCTTGTCGAAACTGAGATAGCAGGTCCGGCCGGCCTGTTCGATCACGCTCTGCGGATCGGGGGTCATCGCCACGAGCTCGACCTTGAGCTCGCGCGCACATCCGTGTGCATCCATCAAACGTCCATCCTTCCCAGCACAGCCAGAGCCGTCTCGACGTTGCCGAAAGGAGCACTCACGGCAAAGCCGGCCACCCGGCCGCGTAGTTTCTCAGTCAACTCCCGTGCGATCTCAATTCCCAGACGGCGCCCCTGCTCCTTCGTTCGGGCTGCGCTCATCCGATCGAGGAGTGGCCCGGGGACGACGACGCCGGGGACTTCGTTGGCCATGAACTCGGCATTCTTAAAGCTGGTGAAAGGCCAGATCCCCGCGACGACTGGAATCCGGTACGCCGCGATCGCATCGAGAAACCGGAACAGACAATCGGCGTCGAACACCGGTTGCGTGACCGCGAACTCCGCCCCGGCCAGCACTTTCTGGCGGAAGCGTTCGATCTCCCGGTCGAGATCGGCCGCGACGGGATTGGCGCCCACGCCGATCGCAAGCGCAGTCGGCGGATCGATGCGGTTGCCGCCGATGTCCACACCTCGATTGAGGTTGTGCACGACGCCCGTCAGGGCGATGGAATCCATATCGAACACGCCCGTGGCGTTGGGATACTCGCCGAGCTTGGGCGGGTCTCCCGTGATGATGAGCAGGTTGCGAAGACCGATGGCGGCGGCGCCGAGGATATCCGACTGCATCCCGATCAGGTTCCGGTCCCGACAGCAGAAATGCAGGATGGCCTCCATCGAGGTCTCCTGCTGAATCCGGACCGCTGTCACCATGGGTGACAACCGCGAGCTGGCCCTCGGACCATCGGGGATGTTGATCGCGTCGATCCCCGCCTCGGCGCATATCTTGACCTTCTTCAGGATAGCGGCCATGTCGATGCCACGGGGCGGCGTGATCTCGATCGTCGTCACTTCCTGACCCGTTGCCAATTTGGCCCCAAACCGTGATTTCTCCGCCAAGGACTTGCCTTCGGGCAGGGGCGAATAATCATTCGCCCCTACGACACCTATCGGGACAGGCGCAGTTGTCCGTCGCATCGCCTTGTCGACCGCCCGGACCGCTCGGACGATTTCGCGGATGTGGTCCGGCGTCGTCCCGCAGCAGCCACCGATGATTCGAGCCCCCTTTTCATAGAATCGCTTGGCGTACTCGGCCATGTATTCCGGGGTGCACATGTAGAGCTGTCGGCCTTCAACGGACCGCGGCATGCCGGCGTTGGGCTGCACCGAAATGGGCTTGTCGGTCACCTCACGCACCAGTTCCAGACTGCCGAGCATGCTCGACGGGCCTACGGAACAATTCAACCCAACAGCCGCGACCTGCTTGATGGCGGCGATTCTGGCCAGCGATTGATCGACCCGCTCGCCGTAGACCGTTTCATTGTGCTCACCCACGGTCATCTGCGCCAGGATGGCGATATCACCCAAATCGCTGACGGCTTCGATGGCTGTCAGCAGCTCTTCGGTATTGAGGAACGTCTCCAGGATCAGCAGATCCGCACCGGCTTCCACCAGAGCGGCCCCCTGCTGACGGAACACTCGCCGAGCCTCTGCACGTGTTATGGGACCGTGCTCGGTCATTTCGCAGCCAAGAGGCCCCATGGCCGCTGCCACAAGAACGCCTCCCTGAGCTGCTTCTCTGGCGATCCGAACTCCGGACTGGTTAACGCGATCCACCTCATTGGCCAGGCCGAACTTGGAGAGCTTGACCTGGTTGGCGCCGAAGGTGTTCGTTTCTATAAACTCCGCCCCGGCCTCGATATAGCTGCGGTGAACTGCGGCCACCGTCGCAGCATCCGTCAGGTTCAGCTCGTCAAAACAACGATTGAGGAAAATGCCCTTTTGATAGAGCATCGTCCCCATTGCGCCGTCGCCGATCAGAACTCGCTGGTTGACCCGCTGAAGGAAACTGTCACAATTCATGCCGTTTGCATCCTTTTGCATCCATACGGAGGGCAAAATATCTGCCCCTTTGTGCCAATGCAAGCCTTTTCGGCCTGGACTGCGAGAACTCCGGACCTTAAGGCACGCCCAGACAGTGCGCTCCGGAGGAGGGATCATCGAGCCATCTTATGGGACCAGATGACCGTTTGGGTCCCATACGTCGGATGGAGTCGGTTCAGCGATCCTCGAAAAGCCTACTCGGCCCTGTGATTATGTCCGATCAATCCAAGGTACATCTTGACAACAACTTGGGTAAAATGGTATACTTAGGAAACTTCTGGTGGGAGTCCAGGCTTTGTGCCAAGTGCATGCTGTATCCTATATTATGATTGGGAAGTCATGCACAGACAACAGGATGGGTATTCGGCATCCCGCTTGTGGGGGTGAGCTTGAGGTATTGAAAGGAGCGGCTTGATGAAGAAGGTGTGTGTCTTTTCGTTCTTGCTGTTGGCAGCGCTCTTGTCAGGCTGCGGATCCCAGCAGGGGTCACAAGCTGGTGACAGCAATACTGCACCAGTCGTCCGGTCGAACCGAAGTTACTTCTTCGACAAGGACTTGCGCCCCGCCTCGGCCATTCCCGCCACATCGGTGGTTCGGACGGCGAAGCAGACTCAGCCCACTCCTGTGACGACGCCGACGACCCAGTCGGTGGAACAGGCTGCGGCGCCACTGACGAGCCCTACGACGAGGCCGGTCACGAGCGAGTCTCGTCCCGCCGAGTCGTTCAGATCGGTTCCCACTCCGCGCAGCAATGTGGCCGCGATGGAAGATATGACGCCGGTCACGCCTCAGCGTTCCAGCACCATGGCGAGCATCCCTTCCGCGTCTATGTACGAGACCAAGGCGCTCAAGGGTGGCACGGAGCTGGTCGCGGTCAGCGATGCCGACGGTGGTTTGCTCAAGATCATCTACCCGCGTGAAGAGGCGGGCGTTATCGAGATCGACAAGCTGATGCCGAAAGAGGTACGTGTCGGCACGGCTTTCTCCTATACGATCAAGGTCAGCAACCTGACCGACGTCGTGCTCACCGACATCGCGATCACGGAGGTCGTCTCGAAGGAAGTTCAACTCACGAACGCCGAACCGACGGCCACGACCGAAGGCAACAAGCTGACCTGGCAGATCGATTCGCTGGGTCCCCGAGCCAGCAAGACCTTCAAAGTGTCAGGTATTGCCAATGCGGCCAAGCCGCTGGAGCACAGAACCTCGATTACGCACACGATGAGCGGCGCCGCGTCGCTCAACGTCGTCCAGCCGGCCCTGAAGCTGGTCCGCGAGGCACCGGCAGAGGCCATTTTGTGCGAGCCTATTCCGGTGGACTTCACGGTGACCAACACGGGAACCGGTACCGCAGCGAACGTGCAGATCACCGATGCACTGCCGGCCGGACTGTTGACGGCCGAAGGCAGAGACAAGATCGTGCTCGAGGCGGGCAATCTCATGGCCGGCGAATCCAGGCGCTTCTCGGTCAAGGTTCGCGCCACGAAGACCGGCGTCTTCGTCTGCAAGGCGAGCGCCAGCTCGCCGGCCGGGCTCAAGGGAGACTCCGACCCCACGACGACGACGGTACGCCAGCCTGCATTGCTGGTGACCCGGTCCGGACCTCAGCGTCAGTATCTGGGCCGACCCATCAGCTATGACATCGTCATCCAGAACAAGGGCGACGGCGTCGCACGTGATACGGTTCTCGAAGAACAGCTTCCGTCCAGTGTGACGAACATCGAGGCCACCGGCGGCCCGCAGTTCATCAGCTCCAAGCTGGTCTGGGAGATCGGTACGCTTCAGCCGACCGAGACCAAGAAGGTTCGCGTATCCTACACGCCACAGCAGGAAGGCGAGCTCGTCGCCACGGCTACGGGCACCGCGTACTGTGCGGAAACCTTCATCAGCACGGCGAAGATGTCCGTGGTTGGAATCGCCTCTTGTCGCATGGAAGCCGTTGACCTGGAAGACCCCATCGAGGTGGGCGCGCAGACTACTTACCTGGTCACGGTAACGAATCAGGGCACGGCCGCCGACACCAACGTTCGGGTCACCTGCATACTCGATGACCGGGTGCAGTATGTAACCTCGGCCGGTACCACACCTGGCACACTGATGGGTAAGACACTGACTTTCACTGCCGTCCGCAGTCTGGAGCCCAAGAGCAAGGTCCAGTGGCGAGTGGTGGTCAAAGGCCTCCAGGGTGGCGATGTACGGTTCAAGGTGACCATGGGCAGCGACAAGCTGGCCGTGCCGGTGGAGTACACCGAGGTAACGCACATCTACCAGCCATGATGTAACTTACGACTTATCAGCTACTTATGCCGCGGTGTGCCATCCACACCGCGGCTTTTTTTGTGCCTGAACCTCCCCCAACCATTGATCCCACCAGCCAGTTCCCGACCAGACACCGTAAGCGGAATTGTATTGCAAAAGGCGGCGCGGTTTGTATACTGCCCCAGAAACCCAGTCACCGTCAGATGCCCCTTCCGGCTCTGGCCCGGGAACGGTCCTTCAACTGTGCTGCGGGCCAGCTCCGGATGATTCTGAACGGGGGGCGACTGTGGCTGGTCAGGGGGTCGACAGGATGCGGCGCATCGTGCCGTCGGCTTCCAGAAAGGATGGAGTAATGGCCGACAAAGATGCCGATGTGCAACGAATCAAAGAACTGATCGAGATCATGAAGGAGAACGATCTCAGTGAGATCGACATTAAGCACGGGGATGATCAGCTCTCGCTTCGTCGCACACCGCCGGTCCAGATGACGTCTTACTCCACCCCCATCATGACGGCTATGCCGGCTGGCATGCCACCAGCCCTTTCGACGGAAGGCCATGCGGCTCCGGGCGTTCCGCAAGCCGCCTCCAAAGCTCAGGAAAACCTCCTGGAGATCAAGTCACCTATCGTCGGCACTTTCTACCAGGCCCCGAGCCCCGACTCCGAACCTTACGTAGAAATCGGTGCCCACGTGGACCAGCAGTCTGTAGTCTGTATCATTGAAGCGATGAAAGTAATGAACGAAATCAAGGCTGAGGTCAGCGGCACAGTCGTAGAACGGCGTGTGTCCAACGGCCAGGCCGTCGAATACGGTCAGGTCCTGTTCAGAGTCCGGCCGGACTGATGTGTCATAAGTCCTTAGCCACAAGGGAGCAATCTTCAGCCGACAGATGATGTTATCACGCATACTTATTGCCAATCGGGGTGAAATAGCCCTGCGAATCATCCGAGCATGCCGTGAACTCGGAATTGAAACGGTCGCGGTATATTCGGAAGCCGACAGAAACGCCGCTCACGTTCGGTTCGCCGACGAGGCCGTGTGCATCGGCCCCGCCGAGTGCGGCGAGAGCTATCTCAACATTCCCCGCATCATCAGTGCGGCCGAGATCACGAATGTCGACGCCATCCACCCCGGCTATGGCTTCCTCGCCGAGAACGCCAACTTTGCCGAGATCTGTCGGGACTGCGGGATCATCTTCGTGGGCCCCCCTGTCGAGGCCATGCGGGCGCTCGGTGATAAGGTGGAAGCACGCAAGATCGCCAAGAAGGCCAAGGTCCAGATCGTCCCGGGCTCCGAGGGAGTGATTCAGGACGAGAAGGAAGCCATGGCACTGGCCAACCAGATCGGCTACCCGGTTATTGTCAAGGCGGTGGCCGGCGGCGGCGGACGCGGCATGCGCGTGGTCCATAATGACATGACGCTGCGCGGCGCGCTCAGTGCGGCCCGGACTGAGGCCGAGAAAGCTTTCGGCGACGGCAGCGTTTATATCGAGAAATATATCGTCGAGCCGAGGCACGTAGAAGTCCAGGTCATCGCTGATCACGAAGGCAACGCCCTGCATTTCTACGAGCGTGATTGCTCGATCCAGCGGCGTCATCAAAAGATGATCGAAGAGTCGCCGTGCCCGGTGTTAGACGAAAAGAACCGGGAGAAGCTCGCGGAGTCCGCCCTGCGTATCATCAAAGAGGCGCACTACGTCAACGCGGCCACCGTCGAGTTCCTTCTCGACAAGGACAACAAGTTCTACTTCATCGAAGTGAATGCACGCATTCAGGTCGAGCATCCGGTGACCGAGATGGTCACGGGCCAGGACCTGATCAAGTGGCAGATCAAGATTGCCAGCGGCCAGCCCATCAAACTCAAACAGAAGAATATCGAGCACAAGGGAGTCGCCATCGAGTGCCGGATCAATGCGGAGGATCCAAGCAACAACTTCTCTCCGTGCCCCGGCACGATCACGGAGTTCCTGGCGCCCGGCGGACCCCACGTCCGGATCGATACCCACGTGCACCAGGGCTGCACGATCTCCCCGAACTACGACTCACTGATCGCCAAGCTCATCGTCCATCACGAGACGCGCGCCGAAGCGATCGCTACCATGCGGCGGGCCCTGCGGGAGTTCGTCATCCGTCCCGTGAAAACCACGATCCCCGCCTGCCTGGAGATCCTCTCGCACAACCTGTTCGTCAAAGGCAAGATCGACACCGGTTTCGTCGAACGAAACTTCTAACGAATTGCGGCTCAATTGGAAAGGAGAGGACATGAGTGATCACGACGGATGTGGTGAGTCACGGGTGGAGGGATTGTCTCGGCGCGCTTTCCTCAGGAACACAGCAGTCGGCCTTGCGACGATGGCTGCGGCACCATCTTTCGCGTCCTCCGGCGCGCCACAGGAAATCAAGGTGGACTTTCCGATCGTGGACTACCATGTCCACCTGTCCGGAGCATTGACTATCGACAAGGCGGTCGAATTGGCGACCACACGCGGCGTCAAGTTCGGCATCGTCGAACACCCCGGTCCCGGCTACAAGCTCGTGGACGACAAGGCACTCGCTCAGTACCTGGATATGCTGAAGCCGCATCCGGTCCACAAAGGCCTGCAACCCGTCTATCCCAACGCGACCAAGGCCTTCTCCAAGGAACTGCTCCATCAATTGGACTATATCCTCATGGATGCACTGACACTGCCGGAGAAGGACGGGGGCTGGCTTCGAATATGGCAGTCAGGTACGCGTGTTCCCGACAAGCAGGCGTTCATGGACCGCTATTTCGATTTCAACGTGCAAGTCCTCACCGAAGAACCGATAGACATCTTCGCCTGGCCCACGTATTTACCAACGGCCATCAGCCAGGACTACGACACGCTCTGGACCGACGAGCGGATGCAGAAACTCGTCGATATCGTAGTCAAGAGGGACATCGCGATTGAAATCAACGAGATCGCGAAGGTTCCGAAGGCGCGCTTTATCGACATGGCCAAGAAGGCCGGCGCCAAGTTCACGTTCGGAACCGACAGCCGCAACAATAACGCAGGCAAGTTCGCGTACTGCCTCCAGATGGCCAAACAGTGCGGGCTCAGCGCGAAGGACATGTTCCAGCTCAAGCCGGACGGCCAGAAGGCGATTCAAAGAGCCGGCAAGGCCTGACGCGTTCTGCCTCTGACGTAGCGGATCACTTCTCCAGCGCGATCAGGTCTTCGTAGGTTTCGCGTTTGCGGATGGTGGTGAAGGTCTTGCCGTCGACGAGAATCTCGGGAGCACGGCCGCGTGCGTTGTAGTTGCTGCTCATCGTGAAGCCGTAGGCGCCGGCGGTAAAGACCGCCAGCAGATCGCCGCGTTTGACGTGCGGGATGGGTCTATCCTTCGCGAGAAAGTCGGCGCCTTCGCAGATGGGACCGACGATGTCCACGACATCGCTGCCCTCGATATGCAACTCCTTACTGCGCACGGCGGGGTTGAAACGCGATTCCACTGTCGTCGGCCAGATGAAGTGGAAAGCGTCGTACAGCGAAGGACGAATCAGATCGTTCATCCCCGCGTCGACGATGACGAACGATTTCTCGCCGCTGGTCTTGGTGTAGAGCACGCGCGTCAGCAGAATGCCGGCGTTGGCACAGATGCTCTTGCCGGGTTCCAAGATCAACTTGAGATTCTTCCCCTGCAGCAAGGGCACGATATGCGAGGCGTACTCCTGGGCGGAGGGCACAGAGTCCGTCTCGTAGTCAGCTCCGTAACCGCCGCCGAGATCCAACGCCTCGACACGATAGCCTCTGCGGCGCAGCTCATCCACCAGCGGCAGGACCTTCTCCACCGCCTCGACGTAGGGATGCACGGTCTTGCCACCGGTCCCCAGATGGACGTGCAGGGCACAGAGGTTCACGTGCGCATTGTGTCCATAGGTATCGAACACCGCCAGCGCCCGCTCGATATCGACGCCGAACTTCGTCTGCTTCTTGCCCGTGGTCAGATAGGCGTGCGTCTGATAGTCGATATCGGGATTCACGCGCAGCGCCGCCCGCGGAGCTTTGGACAGCCCCTGCTGCTTGGCGAGGCGAATCAGATTTTCGAGTTCCTGCTCCGATTCGATGTTGAAGTAGCCGATTCCGGCGCGGAGCGCCTCGATGATTTCCATGTCGGTCTTGCCGACGCCGGCGTAGACCGCCTGGGCGGGATCGCCGCCCGCGCGGAGGACACGATAGAGCTCGCCGCCGCTGACGATGTCGAAGCCGCTGCCCGCCTGCGCCATGAAACGCAGGATGTTCACATTGCCGCACGCCTTCACCGAGAAACAAACGGTCGTATCCAACGCGGCATAGGCGCCGCGTATCTTGTTCAGGTGATCGAGGAACGTTCCTTTGCTGTAGATGTAAGCCGGAGTGCCTGCCTGTGCGGCGATTTCCGCCACGTCGACGTCCTCGGCGAACAGCTTCTCACCCTGGTAGTTGAAGAAATCCATCGAATCACTTTCTCCTGACTCTCTACGTTCTGTCTGCGCCGCACGCTCCAGGCGCACAGCGGCGGCACCATAGTAAACGGCAAACGGGGAATAGTAAATGCCCGGAAGGGACCAAAAGAAAATGGAAGACCCCCCTATCAGGGAGAGCCTTCCATTTTCTCACAGCCTGCTGTGTTTCGCAGATTTCCTCTGCCGCGAAGACCTTCCGCTCGGATTTTACTCCGGCGGCTCCAAGCCCATCGGGTCTCCCGTCGTTCTTACACGAGGGTTCGACCCGAAGGAGCAGGCTCAGCGATGACCTTCAGAGTCACCTCTTCTTCTTGGCGGCTTTCTTCTTCGTGGTCTTCTTCGCCGTCTTCTTCTTGGCTACCTTTTTCTTAGCGGTCTTTTTCGCGGCTTTCTTCTTGGCCATTACTCATCTCCTTCAAACTGAACATGAACCGACACTTTGTGTATTTACTATACTCATTAACGCCAAAATAGCAGATCACTTCAAGACGTCGATGCATCTGTAAAAAAGATGATAACGACTGTCATGCTCTTTATCGTCCAAATATTTCCAAATTCTTAATAAATTTCGTCGCGACATTCACATCGAGCATTGACAACGTGACGGCAACACGCGTAGCGACACGCAATTTCCCCGAGAAGATACGGAGCGAATCCATGAGCGAGTGACATCGAATCCCGCGGAACAAACTGCTTGACATTCGCCGGCTCGCACGGTTTTCTGGGCGTCATCATGATGATACGAAAGGTCGCATTGTTCGGAGGCACGTTCGATCCCATTCACCTGGGTCACGTGGCCGTGGCGCGATCCGTTGGCGCGCAGATTCAGGCCGAGCGCGTCATCTTCATTCCCGCGAAATGTTCACCGCTGAAGGGATTTTTCCCTATCGCCAGCGATGCCGATCGACTCGCGATGATTCGCCTCGCGCTTCAGGGGCAGGAGACATTCGACGTGAGCGATTGGGAACTTCAGCGCGCGGCGCCAAGCTATACGCTCGAAACGGTGCGTCATTTCCAGAGTCTGTACGGCCGGGAAACGCAGCTCCACTGGCTGATCGGCGCCGACGCCATCAACGATCTGATTCACTGGTACAAGATCGACGAACTCGTCGACGCCTGCCATCTGACGGTCATGTACCGCGGTGGCTACGGCGCGCCGACCTTCGACAAATATGTTTCATCGTGGAGCGCGGAAAAAATCGAGAAATTACGCACGAATGTCGTGCAGACCCCCTCCATTGAGATCAGCAGCACAGAAGTCCGGCGGCGTTTGGCGAGCGGCACAGACGTGCAGGACCTCCTGCATCCCGACGTCATCGACTACATTCGCCGGCACCATCTCTACGCGCGTGCCTGACCCGCCTGGCTCTTCAGCCAATCGTACCACGCCTGCATGCCCTCGCCCGTCCGCGCCGAGACAGGAAAGATCTCGATCCCCTTGTTGAGACGCCGGGCATCCGCTTTCACACGCTCGAGATCGAAATCCACGAGTCCCGCGCCCAACAAGTCGATCTTGTTGATCAGTAGCACTTTGGATTTGGCGAAAATGCTCGGATACTTGGCGGGCTTGTCGTCACCTTCTGCAACCGAGAGCACAACAACCTTCCCATTTTCACCCAACTCAAAGGCCGAGGGACACACTAGATTCCCAACGTTCTCGATTATCACAATGTCCAATTTATCAAGCGGCAATTCCTGGAGCGCCTTGCTCACCTGCAGCGCCGACAGATGGCACGCTCCTTCGGTGATGATCTGAATCGCGGGAGCGTTCGTCGCGCGAATGCGCTGCGCATCGAGGTCCGTCTGAATGTCGCCCTCGATGACGCCGATGCGTAGTTGGCCTGTGACGTCACGGATCGTGCGTACGAGAAGCGTCGTCTTGCCGGAACCCGGCGAAGAAATCATGTTCAGACAGAACTGCCTGCGCTGGGCCAGAAGCGTGCTGTTCTGCAGCGCGTGTTGATCGTTCGCGTTGAGAATCCGTTTTCCGATGCTGATCTTGTCCATTTCCATCATCTATTCCTTTTCGAACGCGATTTCCTCCAGCAGCAAGGGAGCATCCGGAAGCAACTCGAAATCCTCTTGGCCGCAGTTTGGACATCGCAGTTCCGCAAGTTCTATCGTGTACGCTCTGTCGCAGGCTTTGCAGCGCGCCTGCGTCGGCTTGTGTTCGATGCACAGGCCCATTCCTTCGCACGGCGTTCCCTGGGCGAGAACTTCGAATGCGAAGGTGAGTGCGTCATCGTTGATGGCATTCAACTGGCCGCAACTGATCTTCGCACTGACAGGTTTGCCTTCCTGCTGAGAACACTCCTGCAGAATCGTTTCGAGCAGGTTTTGGGCGACGACCGTCTCGTGCATCAGCAGATCCTCGGTAGCTCGCGGCCATACGGCATCTGCACCATGCGGCGCCCGCCGATCCGGGTTCGCAGCTCGACCAGAGGCACGCCGCGCGGCGCCACCACCTCACCGATGATCGCGGCATCCTTGCCCAACGCATGTCCACGACAGATTCGCAGGCACTCCTCCGCCGCATTGGACGCGACCACGGCCACGAATTTGCCTTCGTTGGCGATACCCAGAACATCGAAGCCCAACATATCCGCCGCCGCACGAACACTCGGTCGGACAGGAACGTCCGCTTCGACAATCTCGATGCCCAGCCGACTGCCCTCGACGATTTCGTTCAGCGTCGCCGCCAAGCCGCCGCGCGTGGGGTCCCGCATGAACTTGATCCCGCACACGTTCTCGAACAGCGTGCAGGTCAGATCCGCCAGCGCGGCACAGTCGCTTTGAAGCTGCGACTCGAAAGCGATTCCCTTACGCTGCGAGAGGATCGTCATGCCATGATCGCCAATGGTGCCGCTGATCAGTATCTTGTCCCCCATGGCGATTCTGCTCATGCCCATATCGACGCCGGGCAGGCGAACGCCGATCCCAGCCGTGTTGATGAAGAGACTGTCAGCCGAACCGCGTTCGACGGTTTTGGTGTCGCCGGTGACGATCGAGACACCGTTCTTCCGGGCGGCGTCGCCCGCGCTTTGCAGAACTCGCTCCAGAACAGAGATCTCAAGGCCTTCTTCGATGATCAGCGACAGCGTTAGAGCCAGCGGCCTGGCGCCGCTGACGGCCAGATCGTTGATCGTGCCACAGACGGCGAGCTTGCCAATGTCTCCGCCATTGAAGAAGAGCGGCTTGACGACATAGCTGTCCGTCGTGAAGCAGATCGACGTCGATGGCAACTCCAGGCGTGCGGAATCGCCCAGCTCGGCCAGAGCGGGATTGTCGAACTGCGGCAAAATGGTCCGGCGAATGAGCTGATTCGTGAGTTGCCCTCCGCCGCCGTGAGCGAGCAGGATTCTTTGCGGTTCATTCGGCGCCATTACGTGATCTGACTCCCGCGATTGTACTTGAACCAGGCGGAGCACGTGCCCTCGGAACTGACCATACACGGCCCGACCGGATGCTCGGGCGTACACGCCTTGCCGAACAGCGGGCATTGCGGCGGCTCGATTCGTCCGCAGAGCACCGCGCCGCAGCGACAGCCACCCAGTTCTTCGGTGGGCTGTTCCTTCACGCCCAGCCGCGCGAAGGCATCGAAGTGACGATAGCGATCCCTCAAAGCCAGCGTGCTTTGCTTGATCATTCCCAGGCCGCGCCACGCACCATCGACAGGCTCGAAGCATTCCTCGATCATCGCCTGCGCCGTCTTGTTGCCCTCTTCGCTGACTACGGCACCATAGACCGATTTCAGTTCGGGCTTCCCCGCGGCGAGCTGCCGGCAGATTTCGGCCAACCCCTCGACAATCTGCACAGGCTCGAATCCCGCCACAACACACGGCCGGCCGAAGTCGTTCACGATTTCCTGGAACGCCCCCGCTCCGATAATCACACTGACGTGCCCGGGACACAGGAAGCCATCGACGCGATCGTTCAGGCCGCCGAGCAGGGCACGCATCGCCGGCAGGACGAGTTTGTGACCGCTGAGGATACAGAAGTTCGTCACGCCGTCCCGCGCCGCTTCCTTGACGGCAACGGCGGTGGCGGGGGTCGTCGTCTCGAACCCGACGGCGACAAACACCACTGTCTTATCCGGATTGTCCCGGGCCAGTTGCAGAGCGTCTTCACTGCTGAGGACGATGCGCACATCGCTCCTGGCAGCGAGTGTTTCCAGCGATCCCGCATGGCCCGGAACGCGGATCATGTCGCCATACGTCGCGATGATGCACTGCCCGCGCACCGCCAATTCCAGCACAACGTCGATATACCCCTGATCCGTCACACAGACCGGACACCCCGGCCCCGACAACAGCTTGAGATTCTCCGGCAGGACGGACCGAATGCCATTGCGGAAGATGGACACCGTGTGCGTGCCGCAAACCTCCATGATCGTGACCGGCCGGCCCATCGTTCTGCAGGCCTCTTCGATCGTGCGCTGAGCTTTGATGAGTTTGTCCAGCATCTATCCTGAGACCTTGTTGGGGGTTTTCTCGAAGTCGTCGATCTCAGCGAACAGCTCCCAGGTCTTCTTCGCTTCTTCCTCGTCGACCTTGGAGATAGCGAATCCGGCGTGGACGAGCACGACATCGCCGAGCTTGGCGTCCGGCAAGAGTGTAGTCTTGGCCTTGAAGCGATTGCCCATCGCATCGACAATCGCCAGATCTGCCTGCATTTCCACTATTCTTGCCGGTATCGCCAGACACATGGTTCGTACCCTATCAATTTATGTACGAAAATGCAACCTCGGTGGATCACGCGCATTATGATATGCAACAAAGCCTCCGGAGACATGGAATGGGCGACCGTGCATTGGAGTACAATTTGGAGTCCAGAGCCGAGGTGCCCGATGAGGACCAGGCGTTGGTCTGGGCAGCTCAGAAGGACCCGGAAGTGGCCGGCAGGCTCTATGATAGATACTACAGCCAGATCTCCGGCTACATCTACCACTGCACTCTGGACCGCGCGACCACCGAGGATTTGACGTCGAATGTCTTCCTCGCGGCCTTCCGACATCTGGGCCGGTACCGATGGCGGCAAGTCCCCTTTCGGGCGTGGCTCTATCGGATTGCCACCAACGAAGTGCGCATGCACTATCGCCAACAGGGGCGCGATCGTCGTCGCCATGAGAATGTCGCGGCGGAGGCACCAGCCGCCAGTACCGGCTCGGAAGCCAAAGAGGAATACCGCATCCTGCATGCCGCCCTCATGGAACTGCGGCCGAAGTACCGCACGGTGATCATCCTGCGACACTTCGAAGACAGGACCATTGCGGAAATCGCCGCCATCACGAGGGCCCGAGAAGGAACGGTCAAATCACAACTTCATCGCGGACTCTGCCGGTTGCAGGAGATTCTGCTGCAGCGCGGAGTCCTGCCGGATTGATCAGGAGTGGAATCATGGACAGCAATACCGAGCGACTCGAACGATACCTGAGAGGCGTGGAAGCAGCGCAACCTGCATGCGACCTGCATCGACAGCAATTGCGTCAGCAAGTCATCGCCGAAGTTGGCAGAAGCAAACGGCCGACATCCATCACCGGAGCCGTGTGGAAGATGGCGGCGGCCGTGGTGCTTCTGGCCTGTCTGGGAGGTATTGTCGGGGCTGTGGTCCAGATGAAGTACCGTTTCACAGGTCAGAGAGCAGATGGCAGCTATGGCTTTGTCG
Organism: uncultured Pirellulales bacterium; assembly: GCA_964421295.1. Lineage (GTDB taxonomy): Bacteria > Planctomycetota > Phycisphaerae > Sedimentisphaerales > Anaerobacaceae > PLanc-01. Next base: position 72,502 of record CAYQXM010000007.1, on the reverse strand, counting down.
ACAAAGACTCCAAGCATGCTTACACGATCGACTCCGACGCCAATGGTGCGATGAACGTGGATCAGACCGCGAACGATCTGGCGGAGATCGATCTGTTGCGCAAGCAACGGGCCATGGAACTGGTGGGTGTCGTCGAGTCCGAGGTGGGCGGCCGCCTCGACAGCCGAACGTATCTCTACCAGTACACCCTGTCCGGCGGGCGAACGAAGACCATCGGTGAAGGCGATCCTGATGACCACAACCAGACCCCTCTCACACGTTTGTCCCACACCACGTGGATGGAGCTCGATCGGCTTCGGAAATCCGGAAAGGCGGAAAGCCTGGGCCAGTTGGAGAAGCCGATAAGGGGCCGTCCTTTCGTATTCAAGCGGGAACAACTCACACTCCAGGACGGAACCAGGGTCGTCCTGACCTCGGGCAAACCAAAAGACGCGAAGGAGAAACCATGAGACGTGCGAGCCTGTGCCTCCTATCCGGCGGCATCTTGACCGCCCTGGTCCTCTGTGCGGCGGGTGCATCGTCTGGACCTGGGAAAGAATCGTCCGAAGTTGAGCAACTCAGAAAAGAAATCGCCGAGCTCCGGCAACGCGTTCAGTCGCTCGAAGATCGCATGAGGGACCACTCGATAGTGGTGCCGAGAGGCGGCCGAGGTCGCTCGATCATCACGATCCCACCCGGCCTGCCGTCCAGACCGGTACCCAACGATTGGCGACCGTTCGAGTTCAACGGCATGACATATTACGTGGTGCCCATCGATGAGGCCCCGAAATCCGCAGTCCCAGTGGATCCGAACAAATGAGTTGAATGCTCATTGGCCGAGGATCGTCGCGATCGGCGGAGCGTTGTACAGGCCGAAGCGAGTCAGCGTTGGGCACAGACGGGCGTTCAGAATCCGCAGGCGGACACGGTCTGTGGTGACGGGATCGAAGCGAAGCAGGCGCTTGTAGCCAATAGTTGTACCTTTGGCGAATTCCTTCCAGCCGGTGCCGTCGGGAGCTTCAAGAACAAACGCTTCCACGCGCTGGCCCACTTTGATGTGCTCGCCCAAATCCACCACATTGAAGGTTTTCGGGCCTGCCAACGTGAATTCGATCGTCGCGGCGGTGGTCCAGTCGTCCGTGGTCCAGTACGTATTGGGGTCGTTGTCGAGGATCTTGTCGGCGGCGAAGGCCGAATCGTTGCCCTTGACAGGCACAGCTTTCGCCGTGGCTCCAGCCACCAGGTCGTTCGCAAAGATCGCATTGAGCACTTTTCGGAATTCTCCAAGCCGGCGCACGTCGTTCTCGTGGATCAGTCCCCTTCGATCCGGCGGCAGATTCAGGAGCAGAACGCTGTTGCGGCCCACCGAGCCGAAGTAGATGTCCAGCAGCTCCCGGACCGATTTGACTCTATCGTCCTCCGTGGCGTGATAGAACCAGCCCGGCCGAATGGAGACATCCGTCTCGGCCGGATACCAGACGAGCGTGTCGGCGCCGGCCAGCTTGCCGAGGCTGCCGAGATCGGCAGATGTCTCGTTGGGATGAGCGAACCGCCAATTGCGGCTGCGCGGCAGAACGTTCCATTCGGTCTCGCGTGCGTACCCCCGCTCGTTGCCTACCCAGCGAATGTCCGGACCGTTGAAGATCACGGCGTTGGGCTGAAGCTCGCGAACGATTGTGTAGTACCCGGCGAAATCGTACTCCATGTTCCTGGCGTTGGGACCTTTGGCGCCGTCGAGCCAGACTTCCGCAATCGTGCCGTAGTTGCTCAGCAGTTCGCGCAGCTGGTTTTTGTAGAAGGCATTGTAGCGTTCGTTGTCGCCGTAGGCCGGCTCATGCTGGTCCCACGGTGACAAGTACAGACCCAGTTTCAATCCGGCCTCGCGACAGGCGGCGGCCAGCTCCCCTACGATGTCCCCCTGCCCATTCTTGTAAGGACTGCTCTTGACGGAGTGCTCGGTGTACTTGCTGGGCCACAGGCAGAAACCGTCGTGATGCTTGGCCGTGAGAATAAGGGTCTTCATCCCTGCATCCTTGGCGACCTTCACCCACTGGTGGACGTCGAGTTGGGTCGGATTGAAGATCGAGGGACTTTCGGTGCCGTCGCCCCACTCCCGGTCGGTGAAGGCATTGACGGTGTAGTGGATGAAGCCGATGAACTCCATCTGCTGCCAGGCGAGCTGCGGCGGCGAGGGTTTGACGTGGGCCGCCTGAAGGATGAGTGCTTTGTTCTGATCGTCTGAGGTGGTCTGGGCACCCACCGCAAACGCACAACAGATTGTCACGAGGGCCGAAACCACTGCGATCTGCCTACGCGGAGGTTGCTGAGGGTTCACGTACATGGCTCGTTGCTTTCACCTGTTGCCAACACGAACGCCGGGTGGCCAGAACGCCTGACACCACCGTCGCGGCGATCATCACGACGAAGACCACGCTGGTGAACCAGTCGCCCCAGGCGGCGGTCGGGACATGAGCCATCTTGATTAGGACCGTGCCGATGGCAAACGTCTGCGTCAGCATTTTGAATTTGCCGGATTTTGTCGCGGCGAAGTTGATGCCCCTGGCCTCCGCGATTTGACGCAGGATTGTCACGTACGCCTCCCGGGCGACCAAAATCGCTACGACAGACCAGTGAATGATGGCCAGAGGCATGGCCGACAAGCCGAAGAGCGTGGGCTGTCCGATGATGGCAAAACAGATGAATGCGCCGCAGACCAGCACCTTGTCGGCGAGCGGATCGATGATGCGACCGAACTTGCTGGTCGCGTTGAACCGGCGGGCGATGTGACCATCCACGACATCGGTCAGACTGGTAATCAGGAAGAGAATGAACGTCGAGTCGAGGTACGCGGTGGGGTTGTTGACATGCGGGTAGTAGAGAATCATGAATAGGAGGATGCCGGATAGGCCCAGACGAGTGAGAGTCAGAATATTGGGCAATGACTTCAGCATGTGACGAAGTTTACCGACGCTTCCAATCGTCTTCAACATCAAATCCGTTCAATACGCAGATCATAACCCTCAGTCCCCACGACCCGACCCTCAACAAACTGGCCCGGCGTGACGGCACCGTCGGCAATCAGACACACGCTGTCAATCTCGGGGGCCTGTCCATAAAAACGTCCGACCGCCGTACCGTCGTCGGCACAGCTATCGACCAGGCATGTCAGCTCACTGCCCATCCGAGCTTCATTCCTGGCAAAGGCAATACCCTGCTGAGTACGCATCAGTTCGTCGAGCCTTGTCTGCTTGAGAGAATCGGGGATTTGGGCAGGCAGGGACGCTGCCGGCGTGCCGGCCTCCGGGTAGAACGTAAACGCCCCAACGGCGTCGAATCGCATGTCCCGGAGGAAGTCGAGCAGTTCACCGAATTGCCGGTCTGTCTCGCCGGGGAAGCCCACGATCAGTGTGGTGCGCAGCACAATATCGGACATGGCACCCCGCAGCCGTTCGACAAGACGACGCAGGCTTTCATTGGTGTCCGGCCGGCGCATGGCTTTGAGAACCTCGTTGTTGACGTGCTGAATCGGGATGTCGAGATATCGGACGATCTTCTTGCTGCGAGTCATCGTTTCGATCAACTCGTCCGTGATTCCCGTCGGATACGCATAGAGGAGTCGGATCCACCGCAGATTGCGGATCTTCTGCAACTCGTCGAGCAATTTGACCAGGCCCGCCTTCATCGTCAGGTCCTGACCGTATCGAGTCGTATCCTGACCAATGAGGTTCAGTTCCACCACCCCCGATCGGACCAACTCTCGAGCTTCGTCGAGGACCAACTCCATCGGTTTGCTGCGAAAGGGCCCGCGAATGGCCGGGATCGTGCAGAAGGAGCATTGATGATTGCAGCCTTCGCTGATACGCAGATAGGCGGAATGGGCCGGTCCGATCCGCAACCGGTTGCGGTCATCGGTCATCGTGATGGATGGCGATCCGCCGTAGACCTTCACCGAGTGTTCCGCCAAGGTCTGTTGGATGATGGGAACGATACGATCCCGCTCCTCCAGAGTGACGACGGCGTCGATGCCGCTCGCTTCCTCAACCAGTTGACTCCCCAGTCGCTGAGAGAGGCAACCGGCCACGATAACCCGCTGGACATTCCCCGACCGCTTGTTCTCGATCGCCTGTCGAATCGCTTCCAGAGATTCCACCTTGGCCGGCTCAATGAAACCGCACGTATTGATAACGACCACATCCGCCTGCGCAGGGTCCGCCGCCAGGAGAAAACCCCCTTCCACGATCTCAGCCAGCATGCGCTCGCTGTCAACGACATTCTTGGGGCAACCGAGGGCTACGAATCCAATGGTGATACTCTTCTGTCGTGATTTCTTGCTCATATGGGCATAACTTACCATGAGGATGCCGCTTGTCTATGGTGATTGTGAGAGACCACACAGACCCACGTTCCCGCCAGGCCCCCAGATTCACGAAATCACTTTGACTGGAGACGAATCGACGATAGAATCGTAAGTGCCGTCAAGACCTGCCGGAGTGAGGATGGGCAGGAAAGGCCAGTAGTCAGGGATGGTACGTCGCATTCAGGAACGACGGGTGGTGTAATGATGAGCAAAAGCCGCCACAAACCAAGCTGCCATAAGCATTTACTACTGGCAAGCCTCTTCCCGGCAGCAATTCCCTTCCTCTGCCACGGCCATTGGCCCCGACGTACTATGTTCTTCTGAGAACAGAACTCGCCTCAGGACCGCTGAGGGTGAAAGAAAAACTGAAGGAGCAGCGTTAGAAACAGACCAGCAGAACAGAGAGATAAGACAAGTAAGGCGTAAGTGGGTCCCGTTCATAGACCTGTCGGCCTTTAGTTCCAGACGTCTGGCGCTGAGGTAGTCCGGCGGATAAACAATGTTGTTCGGTGCCCTGCAGGGTACCGGCCCCTTTGTGAGGGACAGCAGATGGACAATGTCGCCAGTGGTCATCCGCTCCAGGCTGATCTCAACAAACCGATGCCTGTTGAGAGCGATCGCCCCAGACCGGCCGCAGTGCCGGTTAACCACGCCACAGCAGCCCCGGCCGGAGTTTCTCGTGCCCCACTGAACCTTGGCGGGCCGGCCAAACCGGCAGCGGCGCCGCAGGCAACGCCCGCCGCACCGGCAGCACCCAGGATCGTCACATCGAGCCCGGTCGGCAAGAAAGTGGCCACGGGCGCAATGTCGACCGACAGAATTACCGCGGTCAAGACCTTCTTCGCAAAGCTACACCCCGGTGCCATTGAGTTCCTCGACGGACAAATCGCAGACTGGCTGAAGGAGAATCCCGGTATCTCGATCAAACAAACGAACGTCTCGACCGGCGACGTCCAGGGAAAGACCACTGAGGCCAACCTTATCGTTACCATCTGGTACTAACCGCCAGGGCCGCCGCTATTCGTGGTGTTTTTGTCGGCACAGCTCCGCACCGATGAAGTTCAAGGCCCCCGGCCTTCCGGGGGTTTGCGATGGTTTTGCGTATTCCAACCCCCTCCGGCAGCCAACAGAACGAGGGCACTGAGGTGTTGGCGGGTGGCCATATTGACTGCCCTCGCAAAATAATCCCCACAAAAGTGCTTGACACCCTGCCCGATTTTCGATAATTTTTTGTAATTTCTCTATTTGCGTGACGCACAAAGAAATGACAGAAGTTGTTGGAGGTATTTGTGGCTAAACAGCTGGCTCGGGAACTTATCAACGCAGGCGCGCACTTTGGACACGGCGTAAGCCGGTGGAATCCTAAGATGGCGTCCTACATTTTCGCCAAACGAGGCAACATCCATATTATCGACGTTCGGGAGACCCTCAAGGGTGTCCTGATCGCGAAGAAATTGCTGGCCGACATCGTTTCGTCCGGCGGCGACGTTGTCTTCGTGGGGACGAAGCGCCAAGCCCAGAAAGCTGTCGAAGCGGCCGCGACTCGGTGCGGAATGCACTACGTCTGCGAACGTTGGCTCGGCGGAACGCTGACCAACTTCCGGACCATTCGTTCGCGACTTCAGCGTCTGGAAGAACTTGAGGCCATGGAGCAGGACGGTAGGCTCGAGGCCGAAAGCAAGAAGCAGGCTTCCCGTCTGAAACGCGAGATGCGGAAGATTCGTTCGAACCTCGAGGGCGTGCGCAAGATGACGAGGCTTCCGGGAGCGATCGTTGTGGTCGATGCCCGCAAGGAGTATCTGGCGCTGCGTGAGGCGGCCAAGCTCAACGTTCCGACGGTTGGCGTGCTCGACACGGACTCCGATCCGGATACGGTCGATGTGGCTATTCCTGCCAACGACGATTCCATTCGTGCGATCGAGATCATTCTGAACGAGTTAGCGGACGCAGTGGCCGTCGGCAAGACCATGGTCTCCGTGAAGCAGCAAGAGGCGGAGCCGAGAGTCCGGCGTCCGCGTCCGAATCGGCGGATGCCCATGGGCCGTGCCGATGGCGGTTCGGCTTCGACTGGCGCTGCGGTGGAGGAATCCGCCCCGGCGGGTGAGTCTCCGGAAGCCGCCCCGTCTCAAGATCAACCTCCGGCATAGAACGCCCCACCGCCGGATGGCCGGAGGGCATGTCAAACGACCCTTCCATCCGGCGAAGGTCGGATTGAAACCCCCGAGATCCAATGATCTCGGGGCGTGCATACAGTAACGATACAAACACCTTCGTGGAATTACCGCACAGGAGCGTCTTGAACGCCGGTGCGCGAACTACGACATTTGAAAAACAGGAGCGAACCACATGGCGGAAATCTCAGCGGCCACGGTCGTGAAGCTACGCAAAATGTCCGGTCAGGGCATGATGGACTGCAAGAATGCCTTGGAAGAAGCCAACGGCGATATGGACAAGGCGATGGAAATTCTTCGCAAGAAGGGTCTGGCGACCTTGGCCAAGCGTGCCGAGCGTGAGACTTCGAACGGCGTGGTGGTCTCGAAAATCGTGGACGGCGGCAAGACCGGTGTTCTGGTCACGTTGTGCTGCGAGACGGATTTCGTGGCCAAAGGCGACGCCTTCAAAGCCGCCGCCGATACGCTGGCCGATTATGCGCTGGCCTGCTCTGCCGATGAGGGCACGGACAAGCTGCTCCAGACCCAGGTCGGTGGCAAGCCGTACAGCACGGTTCTGACGGAAATCGTCAGCCAGACCGGCGAGAAGACGCAGATCGGAGACTACGGCCGGTTCAAGCTCACGGGCCCCGGCCTGATCGCGGCCTACGTCCACTTCAACAGCAAGGTCGGCACCATGCTCCAGATCGAAGCGAGCGACGACAAAGTCGCCGCCTCGGAGCCTGTGAAGACGGCCGCCGCCGATATCGCCATGCACATCACGGCCAGCAAGCCTCTGGCTCTCGACCGGTCCGGCGTTGATCCGACCACGATTGAGCGGGAGAAGGCCATCTATGCCGAGCAGGTCGCGAACAAGCCCAAGAACATCGTCGATAAGATCGTCGAGGGCAAGATGAAGAAGTTCTATTCCGAGACCTGCCTGCTGGAACAGCCGTTCGTCAAAGACGATAGCAAGACCGTCGAGCAGGTGATCGCCGATGCCGGCCGCAGTGCCGGCGGCAAAGCCAGCATCAAGCGGTTTGTCCGATTCGAAGTCGGCTGAGCAAAGCAGTCCTAAGTTTTGAGTCCTTAGTGCTAAGTTGAATAACTTAGGACTCAACACTTAAAACTCAAAACTCGTTTGGGGGATCGATGGGAGAATGTAGGTACAAGCGCGTGCTGCTGAAGCTCTCCGGGGAGAGTTTCTGTCAGCCGGGCCAGTCGGGTATCGACGGAGCGGCTCTCCAATCGATCGCCGAACGAGTCATCGAAGTCTGTAAGCTGGGACCGCAGATCGCCGTGGTCGTCGGGGCGGGCAACATCCTGCGGGGCGAGTCCTTCTCGGAAAAGAGCAAGATCCCCCGCAATACCGCCGACTACATGGGCATGCTGGCCACGATCATCAACGCCTGCGCCCTGCAGGAGACGCTCGAAAAGCTGGGTCAGCCAACGCGGGTCCTCAGCGCGATCGAGGTGGCCGCCATTTGCGAGCCGTTCATCCGACGTCGCGCCTTGCACCACCTGGAAGAGGGCCGTGTCGCCATCCTGGCCGGCGGCACGGGAAACCCCTTCTTCACCACCGACACCTGCGCCGCCCTGCGTGCCTCAGAACTGGAGGTGAATCTCCTCATCAAGGCTACGAAGGTCGAAGGCGTTTACAGCGAGGACCCGGGCAAGAATCCGGATGCCACTCTCTACAAGCGCCTGTCGTATCGTGACGTGCTCGAGCAGAGGCTGCGCATCATGGACCAGTCGGCGATCAGCTTGTGCCAGGAAAATCACATTCCTATCATCGTGCTGAATATCTTCAAGAAGGGCAATATTGCCAAGGCCATCTGCGGGCAGCAGGTAGGCACTGTCATTGACGACAAGGATCGGGGGTAAGCTATGTCTTCCGCAACAGCCGTTTCAGACAGCAAAAACAAGATGCAAAAGGCCGTGGACATCCTTCAGGACGATCTGAAGGCGTTTCGCGGCGGCCGGGCCACGCCCGCCCTGGTGGATCATCTCCGGGTCGAGTACTACGGCAGCCCCACCCCGCTGAAAGCCCTGGCCACCATATCGGCTCCCGAAGCGGACATGCTCATGATCAAGCCCTTCGACCCCGCCTCTCTCAAGGACATCGAGAAAGCGATCAAGAGCAGTGAGCTCAGTATCGCGCCGCTCATCGAAGGCAAGTTCATCCGCCTGAAGATCCCCCCGCTCTCCGGCGAACGCCGCAAGCAGCTCGTCACCCAGGCCAAGCAGGCCGGCGAGCAGACCAAGATCAGCATCCGCAACGTCCGTCGCGACGGCGTCAAGGTGCTCGAAAAGATGGAGAAGGATAGCGCCATCACCGAGGACGACCTGAACAACTCCAAGAAGCAGATCGACGACCTGACCAAGCAGTTCACCGACAAAGTCGACGAGCTGGTCGCCCACAAGTCCAAGGAAATCACCGAAAGCTGAGCCGGGCTGTGGGCTGGAGACTGTAGGCCGCAGGCGGCATGGGCCTTGGCCCATGCGGGTTTGTGTTTCTGGAGGCGACTTGACATGGACGCATTGAAACGAGCGGCCTTGGCGGCCGGGGCATCGAGCTTCGTTCTGGTGAGTCTCATCCTCGGACTCGCGATGGGTCACTCCCGGCAGACAGAGTCTTGGGGCCTGGTGGTGTTCGTGTTCATTCTCGTGCAAACCGCCGTGTGCGTGCACCTCTGGATGAAGTGGGTCAGGAAGTACGTTGACGACGCGGTCAGTCGCAACGCCATCGCCCGCTCCGCCAACTGAATCGGTAGCCGCACACGGATTCACGCAGTATTCGCCGGCATCCGTACGTCCTATCTACCGGGCGATGGCCGGACCTTCCAGCAGGCAACCATGGGAAGTGCTGGATAGCATCGCCCAAAACAGGCGTAGTGCATACAAAGCTCGATCATCGTCATTTGGGAGCAAAGTACATGCAGCATGAGCATCGGTGCCTTGGAATCTCGAATCACATGGCCAACAGAAGGAGTTTCTTGAAGGGAGCCGCCCTGCTCTCGGCGGGACTGGTGCTCAAACGGTCCGCGACCGCCTCCGGGGCTGAGATTCCTGCCCCTGCCCCCGCTCCCGCCGCGGCGCAACCGTCGGCGGCGCGAAGCCGCGTGTCCTTTCTCCCCGGTACGGACCGGCGGGAGATGGTCTACAAGGCTATGCTGCCCTTCAAGGATGAGATTCAGAAAGGCATCCAGGGCAAGCAGATCATCATCAAGCCGAACTTCGTCGTCACGAACGTCCCGCTCTGCGCGACCCACGTCGACGCGGTGCGCGGCGTGCTCGACTTCTTAAAGCCCCTCTACCCCGGCAAGATCATCATCGGCGAATCCTCCGCCATGGGCAGTCCCTTCCCGGGTTTCGAGAACTACGGGTACCGTGCCCTGGAGAAGGAATACAACATCGAGCTGGTCGATCTGAACACCCGTCCGACCCAGCCGCTCTGGGTCATCGACCGCAACATTCACGCGGCCCCTTGCCAGATGATTGCCGACTTCATGGACCCCAGGAACTACTTCATCTCCGTCACGCGGCTGAAGACCCACGATACCGTCGTCGCCACGATGGGCCTCAAGAACATGCTCATGGCCGCCCCGCCCGTCGCGGGAGGCCGTAACAACATGAAGCGGGTCATGCACTCCGGCGGCCCCCGCTGGCTCCACTACAATCTGTTCCTCGCCGCTCAGCGCATCCGCCCGCAGCTGACCGTCATCGACGGCGTCGAGGGCATGCAGGGCAGCGGCCCGGTGCGCGGCACCCCGATCGACCACGGCGTCGCGCTCGCCGGCACGGACGTGTGCGCGGTCGACGCCGTCGGCGCTCAACTCATGGGCATTCCCGTGGAGAACATCGGCTATCTTGCCTACTGCGGCAGTGCCAGTCTGGGGGTCACCGACTACGCCCGGATCGACATCGTCGGCGACAAGTCCCCCAAGGACTATGTCAAGAAGTACGAGCTGCACGCCGACATTGAACGGCTTCTCGAATGGAAGACTGACCTGCCGTTCACACAGGGCCAGGGTCCAGGCCAGCGACGCGGTGGATAGACTCGGCGATGCCGCCTCGCGAAACTCGGCCTGAAATCATCAACTAGTCCACCCATCGATCGATGCGGTGGCGTGGGCGGGCTGTGCACCAGCAAGCTCGATGGTCGTCCAAGCTGAGTTTCTTTCGCTCCCCCTTGCGGCAAATCCGTATTACAATAGGCAAACGCGACGGAGAAGACGAGCGGAACGGTGGGTATCCAGCGTTCCGGGGTTCCGTCCGCAGCAAGAAAGGAGTCCGATGATGGAAGCGCCACAACATATCGAGCCCAACCCAAAAGAGGAACCGAAACCGACACCGCGGCGACGCAGGCGTTGGCCCTGGGTACTTCTCGGGGTCCTGCTCATCGTGTTCGCATTGGTCGTGATCGCGATCCCCGCATATCTGTCATCGGGCAGCTTCAGGCAGATGGTGCAGGCGAAAGTCTCGCAGGCGACGGGCGGCACGCTGAACATCGGCGGGCTATCCGTCGGGTGGCTGCGCGGCGTCCGGATTTCGGAAGTGAAGTTCCGCGATGCGACGGGTTGGGCGACCGTCGCCGTCGGCGATCTGGACACCCATCCGAGCCTGGCCTCGCTCCTGGGCGGCACGGTCTCGTTGGGCCAGACTGTGATCGACCGGCCCACGATCGAGATCGATCTGCGAAAGCGTCCGGCCCCCGCCCCTGCTGCGGCGGGTGTCGAGAGCAAGTCGTCTTCTCCAGCCAAGTCCTCGGGGCCCGTGCTCCTGCCGGTCGTCGGCGACATGACCATCCGCGATGGGGCCCTGCGTGTGACGGACCTGCGGGGACGGACGGTCGATATCGCCCGGGTCAATACGACCGTCAGCATGCGTCCGGCGGGACAGACTTCACAGGTCACGGCGAATATGGCCGTCAGCGACGCCATCCAACCGGCCTCGATCCGCGCGCAGGCGACCGTCACACCGTCAAAGAGCGAGGGATGGTCGCTCAAGGGCACGACCGGCAAGCTTACGGTCGAAGTCAACGACCTCGACCTCGGCACCTTGAACGGCCTGCTGGAGCTGGCCGGAGTCAAGGTCGAGACCGATGGGCGTCTGTCCGGCAACGTTGAGGGCAATATCGACAATGGCAATGTGCAGAATGTCACGGCTGCCATCAACGGGCGGAACATTCTCGTGGGCGGCGAGGCACTCAAGGGCGACAAGCTGCAAACGTCCAAGCTGATTGTCAACACAAAGATCGCTCCGGATGCCGGTGGCATGCGGGTCGATCAACTGCAAGCCCAGACCGACTGGGCGTCCCTGTCGGCGACTGGAACCGTCCCTACAGGGGCCAGGAACATGGGCGAACTCGTCAAGAGCACTCCGCCCCTGAACCTCAGAGGCAATTTCCAGTGCGACCTGGCGAGGGTACTCTCGCAGCTGCCCAAGACCCTCAGCGTCAAGCCCGGCACGAAATTCACGGCGGGCAAGGCCAGCGGCCAGTTCTCGGCCGTCACGCAGAATGGCATGGCCGATGTGACCGCCCACGCGGAGGTCGCAGGCCTGACAGGCAGCGTCGAAGGCAAGCCTCTGACGCTCAGCGCCCCGGTGATTGCGGACGCTAGGCTGACCGGGAATGAGAAGACGCTGCAGGTTCAGACACTTGATGTTACTTCGTCCTTCGCGAAGGTCACCGCTTCCGGCGATCTCAGCAAGGTCAACTACGATGGCCAGCTCGATCTGGCGAAGCTGCAGGCGGAATTGGGGCAGTTTGTCAACCTTGGGTCCTATCGGTTACGCAGCGGGCAGTTCACCGCGAACGGACAGGCTTCCATCACGGATGCGGCGATGGGGACGACCGGGACCGCGACGATCCAGCAGTTCATCCTGAACATCGGAGACGGCAACAGCATCAGCGAGCCGTCCGCGCAGATTCGGTACGCGGTGAGCCTGGACAAGGCTGCGAACGCGCTGGCTGTCACGAACACGGGGATCACAGCCGGCTTCGGGACGATCGACGTCCCCAAGGCGACGATTCCACTCCAGGCGAACTCGACGGCCCCGATGCAGGCGGATCTCGCCGTCCAGGCGGTCGATTTGAAGAAGGTCGCCGGCTATGGGGCGGTACTCGGATTCATGCCCAAGACCCTGGACCTGTCGGGTACGGCGAACTCTCGACTGTCTCTGTCCGGTCAGAAGGACATCTACAGAATCCGGATCGACTCGACCACAATCGACAACCTGCGGCTCGCCGCGGCCGGCAAGAAGCCCTTCGAGCAGAAGCAGGTCACGCTGCGTTTCGCCGGACAGATCAATCCTAACAAGGACATCGCCATCGAGGACCTCCAACTGGATAGTCCGGCTGTCAAGGCCAGGATCCAGGCCAGCAAGACCACCCAGGGGGTCAACACCACGCTTCACGCCCTCCTCCAGGGGCAGGTCGACTGGGCGGCGACCGGAAAGGCCGCGTCCGTCTTCCTGCCGGAAGGACTCGAACTCAGTGGCAACAAAGATATCGCCCTGGACCTGACGAGCACGTACCCGACAGCCAAGCCCGACGCCCTGCCGGCCAATCTCAACGGCACCATCTCGGCCGCCATCGACAGCGGCAAGTACATGGGCCTGAATATCGGGCCTACGAAGGTCAATATCGGAATCGAGAAGGGCCTCGCGAAAATTGCGCCCATCAATACCACCCTGAACAAGGGTCAGTTCAACTTCGCGGCCCAGGCGAACCTGGCAGAGAAGCCTGTGTTCCTGCGCACGACGCAGCCGCTGGCCCTGGCCAAGGGTGTTCAGATCGATACCGTGATGACTGAAACCCTGCTCAAGCACGTCAACCCCCTGTTCGCCAACGCCACCGCCGTCAGCGGGGTGGTGAACTTCGACTGCCAGCAGTTGGCCATTCCCCTGGAGGGCGGCATGTCGGACAGAGCCGCCCTGACCGGGACGTTTTCGGCCGATAGTGTCGATCTCGATGCCGCGGGCCTGCTCACCACGATTCTCGACGCCGTGCAACAGCGCCGCGGCCAGAGAATGGTCATTCATCCTACCCATATCGTGCTCAAGGAGAGCGTCGTTCGGTACGATAATATGCAGGTGGACGTCGGCAACAACCCGATCAACTTCGGCGGCGCCATCGGGCCGAAAGGCAAGCTGGACATGACGGTGACATTGCCCTGGACGTTCCAGGGCCGCACCGCCCGGACCGGCCGAGAAGGCGCGGCTGGGGCTCGCGTTCCCGTCCCGCTGCGCGGGACTGTCGACCGTCCGGAGATCGATTTGGGCCAATTCCTCCAGCAAGGATTGCTGAAGGGACTGGAGAACCTGTTGACACAATGATGTCACTGAAGAAGCTCATCAGCACGCCCACCACGCAGGTCGGACGGGCCAGGCGGTTTCTGGTCTTCCAGGCCAAGATGTGGTCGCACTGCATTCGGCTGCTAGGCCATAACCGCGCCGGACAACAGGCGGCGGCGTTATCTTATTACACGCTCTTCGGCCTTGTCCCGCTCGCCATCGTGATCCTGCTGGTGTTCCAGTATTCCGGCGTCTACGAGGACGTGGGCGTCAAGGTGAAGCAGTTCGCCTACGAGCAGATGCACCTGAACAGGATCGAGTACGCCCCCCAGCCGGACAAACCGGGTGAGAAGGTCATGCTGACGGAGAAACTCGACAACGTCATCGAGCAGTTCTTCTCCGGCATGAGCCTGGGTTCTCTGAGCATCGTCAGCCTCGTCCTGGTCATCTGGGCAGCGCTCGGATTGCTGTCCACGATCGAGCGGGCCTTCAACCGCATCTGGCACGTGTCGCGCGGCCGCGGCTTCGTGCATCGCATGATCGACTACTGGGCCCTGCTGACGCTGGGTCCCCTGCTGCTGGGCGTCGGCGTCTATGCGACGACCGAGTACGCGATGCTCCGCACGCTCGAGGCCACGGTGCTCACCCATGCCACGCCACTCGTCGTTTCGGGCATCCTGGCCCTGCTGGCCTTCTTTCTGCTTTACCTGCTGCTGCCCAACACGAAAGTCCAGCCCGGCCCGGCGTTCTGGGGCGCGGCGGTGGCGGCCCTGGCCTGGAGTGCGGCCAAATGGGGATTCGGCAAGTACGTCACGGACTTCATCCCGTACGCGAAGATCTACGGCGTTCTCGGACTGATCCCGTTGACCGTCTTCTGGATCTACGTGACGTGGCTGATCATCCTCTTCGGATTGCAGCTGACGTTCACGACGCAGAACCTTTCCAGTCTGGATGCCGCCGAGATCGCGGCGGCCCGCAAGGCCGAACAGGACTACTTTCTGACGAACGACCTGACTGCCATCAACCTGCTCAAGGAGATTGCCGAATCGTTCTACCGCGGCGCGGGGCCCATCGCAACGACAGCGGTCTGCCGCAAGCTCGACTTGCCGGAGGAATTGGGCGAGAAACTGGTGTGCTGCCTCATCGCCGCCGGACTGGTGGCGCGAACGCAGGAACCCACAGTGGGACTGGTCCCGGCCCAATCGCCCGATCAGATCCGGCTTTCGGACATCGTCGAAGCGATAGGCGGAGCGGCGTTTGCTCAGCCCGGGAGGAACGCCTCAGGGGCGTTTGCCGAGTTGATCGAAGCTCAGAGGCAATCTCTGGCGGCACGCACTCTGCGCGACATCTGCGACGACGGCGCTCCCTCAACCGCCGGACGATCGGAGCGCGGCGATCAGGCGGAACGACTTTTCCCCGATGAACCACAAGCCGAAACCCGCCAGCGCGACGGCGCAGCCTAGCAGCACCATCTTCCGTACGTTGGGTTTCAGCACGGACGTTCCTTTGAAGCTGGCCCACGATAGGATCGTCAGCCACGCCAGATCGCACGACCAGTGTGCCAGCGCCATCAGGGTGAAAACTCCGGCCCCGAGCTTCGCGGCGCCGTCGATCAGGCTCAGTCCGATGGTCGCCCACCAGATGAGGAAGTAGGGATTGGCGCCCGTCAGGACGATCCCGGTCGTCAGCGGGCCGCCTCGGACGAGGCCCAGGTCGATGTCCCCCGAGCGTTTCAGATCCTTGATCATTCCCACGGCCATGAAGATCAGGAACGCACCGCCCGCCAGACCGACGGTGATCTCCACCGGCGGCAGCCGGAGGAGCCTGGCAGCGCCCAGAAGCAGCAGCACCATCAACGGCATCTCAATGATCGCGTGCCCCAGCGCCATGCGCGTGCCGGCAAAGCGGTCGCGGGCCCCCATGGAAATGGCCGCGGCGGTGACCGCGCCGGGTGACATGGCCCCGGTCAGCGATACCCCGAAAACCTGCACGAAGAACATCAGGGTAGCCATCTACGCAGACCCGAGGCGCCGATATCGAAGTGCGTGATTCACAGCGAAGCGCGCCTACTTCTTGTAGTACTCCATCGCCTCCGGCAGGAGTTCTTGAATCTTCTTGATACGTGTTTCGTCGGCGGGGTGGGTGCTGAGAAGCTCGATCGGCTTGGACTGCCCCTTCGACTGGTCGGCCATCCGCTGCCAGAACGTCGCGGCTTCCTGCGGATCGTAGCCCCCCATTGCCATGAAGATCAGACCGAGGTGATCCGCCTCGTTCTCGTGCGTGCGGCTGTACGGCAGAATGACGGCGACCTGGGAGCCCATGCTGTAGGATGTCTTGAACAATTCCTGAGTGGCCGTCGGCTGCGATTTGACTGCCTCGGATAGTGCGATACCGCCGAATTGCACGAGCAGCCCCTGTGTCATTCGCTCGCCGCCGTGCTTGGCGAAGACGTGGGCAATTTCGTGACCGACCACGACCGCCAGTCCGGCTTCCGTCTTCGTCACCGGCAGAATACCCGTGTTGACGACGACCTTGCCGCCCGGCATGGCGAAGGCGTTCACGTTGGGATCGATGACCAGGTTGAATTCCCACTGATAGCCGGCAAACGGATTCTTCGTACCCGTCTTTTCGCAGTAGGCGTCGACGGCCTTCACGATCCGGTCGCCGACCCGCTTGACCATCTCGGAGTTCGTCTTGTCGGGGCTCAGCTTGTTCGCCGCGATGTACTGACTGTACTGCTGCAGGCTCATCGAGTTGATCATCGAGTCCGGCACGAGATTCAACTGGGAACGGCCCGTGAGCGGAATCTCCGCGCAGCCCGTCAAAGCCAGCAACAGACCTGCCAGAACAGCAACACCAAATTCAGTCCGTGTCTTCATATTCGTCATCCTTATCCCCTGAAAACCCTCGCGGGCACTTGATGAACCGCCAAATGACCTACTATTAAGCCGTCATGGCGGCTGCAATGCAAAGGTTTTCTCTGCAGGTCTCTTTCTGCCGGACCCGTGAATGAGACTCACCTGACGAATCTCCACTATCCGCACACCTTCTCATAACCATCGCAACAACAGATATTTAGGGTTATTTTGGACACAAGATAACGCATGGCAGTAGTCCGCCCTGGCAGCCGTTGAGCGTTATTACTTTCCGGCTCCGAGATTGACCTGCCCGGCGGGCGATGCTATGATCCACTCCGCAAGTAAGGGGGAATCGGATGTTGGAAGGACACACATCTGATGATTTGAGGTCTGCGACGGCGCGACACCGAGACGACACGCTCACGTTCTTCCGCGATGTCCCCCCACCGTTTTCCGGACAAGTGACATGGATGACATTGCGAGGGAGGCACACATGAACACGCAGATCAGTCAGGATGACATCATCTATTTCGTGGTGACCGATCGATTTTTCGGCAAGAAGAAACGCACCGTCGATCCATCCGATACGACAATCCATGGGGGAACACTGGACGGGATCGTCGCCAAGCTCGACTATCTCAGACAGCTCGGCGTAACGGCGATCTGGGTGACGCCCGTTTACGAGAACATTCCGGGCGATGACTCGGGTCAGCCCTACCACTACTATTGGCCGCTCAGCTTCGAGCGCATCGACAAGCGTCTTCTCGACGGCAGCCACCTGCCCAAGTCGACGGACATGGCCGTATTCGGGAAGTTCGTCGATCTATGCGCCGCCAAGGGTATGAAGGTCGTGCTCGACATGGTCGTGAATCACGCGGGCTATGGGGCGCAGGGGCACTTTGATCCTTCCTGGTTCAACATCGGCGGATCCGGCGACATCAAGGGGGAACTGTCGGGCCTGCCCGACTTCAATCACGACAATCCCCAGGTTCTCGACTACTTCATCAACAACATCGAGGACTGGATCGACAAGGGCAAAGTCACGAACATCCGCATGGATACGGTCAAGCACGTGGAGCCGAAGTTCTGGCACTACTTCAAATCCCTCATTCGTGGCGAATATCCGGAGGTCTGTCTCATCGGCGAGGTGCTGATGGAGGGCAAGGAAGACATCGCCCGGCTTTTGGAGTACCAGAACTATCACGATTTCGACTCCATTTTCGATTTCCCGCTGTGTACGGCGTTGCGCTCCACTCTCATCTTCGACGGGAGTCTTCGCTCCTGGCTGGCTCGTCCCCGGCTGAGCGACGATGAGCCGCTCGGGGTGCTCGACGACGACAACCCAATCCGGGGCGGCTACCGCAACGCGAACAAGCTCGTCACGCTGCTCGACAATCACGACCTGGACCGGCGGATCATGAGCCACGCCCGGACCAAGCACCCGGGCGAAGCGGGCCTCGATTGGGCCATCCGCGTCACGAAGCTCTGTCTGGGCGCTCTGTTCACGATGCGCGGCATCCCGCAGCTCTACTATGGCACGGAGATTGGACTCGAGGGCTGGAAGGCAGGTGACGACCGTGACCTCCGCCGCGATTTTCCCTGGTCCGTGATCGGCCGCAACAACCGTCCGAAGAAGCAGTTCCGCAAGGAATCCGAGGTTTATGCGTGGACGCGGGACCTCATCCATTTGCGCAAGGACAACGACGCCCTCAAATATGGCACGACGATCACGCTGTGGTCGGATGATCTCGTCTACGCGTTCCTGCGCATTTCCACCGATGATGCGGCCCTGGTCATCATCAACAACGGCTACGACGCGATGCCGAGTCCGATCGCCCTGCCGCTGAATATGGCGGTGATCCCGCAACGCGTGGCGACCCTGGTCACCACGGGCCTGAAGCACTGGAAGACGGGACAGCCGCTGACGGTGCAGAACGGCAAAGTGCTGGTTGCGGTCGACGGCAAGACCATCGACATCTTCTGTCAGAACGGCTGCTGAGATCCTCAGGAAAGGAAGGAGAGAATATGCAGGCCCGCAAGTGCCGGAGCTGTGGACAGGAAATTCTGGAGTGGGTGGAGCTTTGCCCGAATTGCTCCGAGCCCGTGGAAGGCTATGCGCGACCCGCGGGATTCTGGATTCGCGTCGGGGCGTACATCCTCGATACCCTCGTGTTCATCCCGCTCATGATTCTGGGCTTCTGGAATACGTACTCGCTCAAGAGTACCACCGTGCTGGTGTTGGCCAGCGTACCCGGACTCTTGTACAAGCCGCTCATGGAGTCGTTCTGCGGTGCGACATTGGGAAAGATGGCCTGCGGGCTCAAGATCATAGACGACAAAGGCAACAAGCTCTCTCTCCTTTCTGCATATATTCGTTTCTCTTTCTTCCTCTTGGCGGCCGGGGTCAGCCTGATGAGCCGACTCGCGGTGTTCTCTTCGCCGGAGTTTCAAGCCGCCGGTACCTGGGTGGAAGCTGCCAGCGTGAAGCCTCAAGGTCTTCTGGCCGTAGTCCCTTCCGTGGCAAGTCTGGTCGGGCTCGTTGACTGTGCCGCCGTTGCCTTCACCTTCAGGAAACGCGCGGTGCATGACATGCTGGCAGGATCCTTCTGCGTCTACAAGGAACCGTGAGCGGGACGAGATTCTATGCGGGTGGCGGCGTCACGAGGCTTGATATCCACTTGCGAGCCTCGGCCAACGTTTCGAAGCTTCGGCTCTTGAAGCCCGACCATTCCTGCTCGTAGACATGAAAGAGCGCGTCGAATCCTACGAAGAACGACCGTCGACCAACGATGGCGACGATCTGGTCTGGATTGATCTCGGAGGCGTCCTTATCCTGCATCGCGATTTCCCGAATACCCTCGTAGGTGAACTGCCCCCGCTCCGCTTTCGTGAAATCCCAAATTTGGTAACGAAGCTTCTCAATCCGCCCGGCAATGTAGATGTATTCGTTGGCCTTCCTGAGGTCCTCTATGCGGACCTCTCCCGTCCAAGTGATGACAACTCCTGAGCCGTTCTCCTCGTAGCCGATCTGGCTGGGCATGGCGCGTTCCTCCTGTGTTTCGGGATACCTTTCCCAAGTAGGGACTTTCCCCCGCACAGAGGACGGCCGCACCATGTGGCGAGCGGCCCCCAGGAACGCTTCCAATTCCGGAAAACGACAGCACCACCCCGATCACGCCGCGACCAGGCTGTCGACATGACTGCAGATAAGGCGATCCCGCTCAAGCGTGTTGGAGGCCAGGAGGGTCTCATGGAGATGAACCGGACACCCATTCGTCGCCCTATTTCGTTCAATACCTCACCGCCGACCAGACGCGTTCTGCGCTGATCCCCGGTGCATACCGCAATGTTATTTTATGACCCGGCCGACAGTATGCATGCGTTCTGCCGGATCACCCCTGACCATGTAGGATTTTACAGAGCAGAATCCGGAACTGCAAGGGGAATTCACAGAGCGGCCTCTTGTTGGCCGGATTTGATAGCACGTGCCCCCGGCCGCTCCGCGGATCGTCGAGGGGATCAGCGTTCTATGATGCTAACGATGCGACACGTCCGCGCTGATGGGTTCGAGGATGTACTTGATGAGGTCGCGCCGGCTGATGATGCCAGCCAGTTTGCCCCACCGGAGGATCGGCACCCGGCGGAAGTGATTGGTGACCAGGCACTCGCACACGGCGATCAGATCGTCCTCTTCATCGAAGCAGACGACTTGGCGCGTCATGTAGTCCTCGGCCCGCCCGGAAACGTCGTGTCCGTCCACCAGCAGGCCCATGACATCCTTTTCGGTGACAATGCCCACCAGCGTGCCCTCATCGTCCACCACGGGCAGGCCCGTGACATCATGCGCCACGAGCAGTTCGACCACATCGCGGATGGGCGTGTCCCGTTTCACCGAAATGACATCACTCGACATGATTGTGCGGATTTCATGCATGGCACGACACCTCAATAGACGCTTTCCACCGGCCGGCTCTGATGGACTTCCTTCTCCCGCAGATGATCGCGCAGGTACCGGATGACGTCCTTGCGGCTGATAATGCCGACGAGACGCCCGTTTTCCAGGATCGGAACCCGACGGAAGTGATTGTTGCGGAAGTTCGCCGCGATGTCCGCGACGCTGTCCGCGCTGTCGAAGCAGATGACGCTCCGCGTCATGTAGTCCGCGACCGTGCCGGGGCGATCCTTTATCTGATAGAGCAGGTCCAGAACATCCTTTTCAGTCAGAACACCGGCGAGAGTGCCGTCAGCATGGACGACGGGCAAGCCCGTGATGTAGTTTTGCACCATCAGACGGATGGCCTCGTAGATGTCATCTGCCGGGGTCACCGTGATCACGTTGGTGCTCATGATCTCTTTGGCGGTAACCATTCTTTGTATCTCCCAAACCCCAATGGCATGTCAAGGAACCAGGGTGCCTAACCCCTCTATCGGCATTCCAGAGCGGTGATATAAGCGATCCCACACCCAAATTCTCGGATGGGAATCATCCCGCATTTGGCAGCAGAAGCGATATTATCGGCACAGGGGAACATGGTCGACGGAGAGCCTGAAGGAACCGGAATCATTCGGGGGAGATTTCGTTCTTGATCCGGCTGAGCAGGTTGATGGCTTCGAGAGGAGTGAGGCGATTCACATCGGTGGTCGCGAGCTTGTCGAGGACAGATTTGTGCTTTTGCACAAACAGAGCGTCACCCTCATCTTGTTTCGTCTTGTTCCGGGCCAGGTGCCGGCCGCCGGCTTCCTTGGCGAAGGTGGATTCCAGTTCCTGGAGAATTTCCTGGGATCGGGTGAGGATGGGTTTCGGGATGCCGGCCAGCTTGGCGACGTGAATGCCATAGCTCTTGTCGGTGCCGCCGGGCAGGATACGGTGGAGGAAGACCACCTCATCCATCCACTCGCGCACCGCGACGTTCAGGTTGCGGACGTTGCCGAACAGCTCGGCCAGCTCCGTCAACTCGTGGTAGTGCGTGGCAAAGAGCGTTCGACATTTGACGCGCGTCGCGAGATGCTCCGTGATCGCCCAGGCGAGGGCCAGACCATCGTAAGTGCTCGTGCCGCGCCCCACCTCGTCGAGGATCACCAGCGAGCGCGGCGTGGCGTTGTTGATGATGTTGGCCGTTTCGGTCATCTCGACCATGAAGGTCGATTGCCCCCGCGTCAGCTCATCCGAAGCTCCAACCCGGGTGAAGATGCGGTCCACCAGGCCGATCTGGGCCTCTTGCGCCGGAATGAAAGAGCCGGTCTGTGCCATCAGAACCAGGAGTGCCGTCTGACGGATATAGGTGCTCTTGCCGGACATGTTGGGGCCGGTGATCACGGAGATGTCACCGCCTCCCTGTCCCATCTCGACGTCGTTGGGCACGAATTCCGCCCCGAGCGCCTCGGCCAGAACCGGGTGCTTGCCTTCGCGAATGACGAGAGTCGTATCGTCGGTCACGTGGGGGCGGATATAGTTCCGACGGGCCGCAATGTGGCCCATCGTGGTCAGGCAATCACACAACGCAATCACCTCGGCGAGGTCCTGCATCCGGCGGAGGTACTGGGCCGATTCCCGCCGGACGTCTTCGAACAGCCGCTGCTCCAACTCCAAAGCCCGGTCCTGGGCGGTCAGGACCTCGTTCTCGTAGTTCTTGAGCTCTTCGGTGATGTACCGCTCGGCATTCTTGACCGTCTGCTTGCGCACGTAGTCTGCGGGGGCTTTGTCGGAGGAGGCGTTGGTGATTTCGATGTAGTAGCCGAAGACCTTGTTGTAGCCGACTTTCAGGTTGGCGATGCCCGTGCGCTCCGACTGCTCCTTCTGGTACTGGCGCAGCCAGCTCTGGCCGTCGCGCGAGATCGAGCGGAGCCGATCCAGTTCCGCCGAGAAGCCGTTGCGAATCACGCCCCCGTCACTCAGCCGCGGCGGGCAATTGGGCTCGATGGCCGATTCCAGCAGGCGCGTCAGCTCGTCCATGCTGTCACACCGTGCCGCCAGGTCTTTGAGCAAACGGGCCTGGAATTGCTCGAGCTGCTGGCGGAGCGTGGGGATCTGCCGGAGCGTCCCGGCCAGCGCCAGCATGTCACGCGGCCCCACGCGCAGCGTGCTGATGCGGGCCGCGATACGTTCGGTGTCGGCAGTCTTGGACAGAAGCTGGCGCATCTCCGCCGCCCGGCTCTCGTTTTCCTTCAGTTCCTGCACGGCGTCCTGCCGGCCCTCGATGGCGGGCACCTCGCACAGCGGCAGGCACAACCACTGGCGGAACATGCGACCGCCCACGCCGGTGAGGGTTTCGTCGAGGCAGGTCAGCAGCGAACCCTTGCGGTTCTCGCCGCGGATGGTCTGAAGAATCTCCAGACTGCGGAGCGAGGTTGGATCGATCTGAAGAAAGTTCTTGCGACTGACCTTCCGCAAGCTCTGAATATGGCCCAGTGTCGTTTTCTGGGTCTCGTTGAGGTACTCGATGACGGCCCCTGCCGGCGGGACGAGATCGGCATCGGTTTCTTCAATGCCGAATCCTTCGAGCGTCGCGGCGCCGAAATGCTTGAGCAGACGTTGTCGCGCCTGGTATGGATCGAAATACCAGCCCGGCCGCTCCGTGACGATCGCGTGAGTCATACGCCCGATGTCGGTCGCGAGCCGACGGGTCTCGGCATCGAACAACTCGCCCCGGCGGTCCGCCAGCAGGCACTCAGCCGGGGCCAGACGCTGCAATTCGTCGAGCAACTCGCTTTCGGGAATACGCTGGACGAAGAAATGTCCCGTCGAGATGTCCACCCAACTGATCGCGGCCCGGCCTTTGGCGTCCAGGTGAACGGCACAGAGGAAGTTATCCTTCTTGTCTTCCAGGAGCATGGCGTCGGTGAGCGTGCCCGGCGTGACAATGCGGACCACGTCCCGCTTCACCACCCCCTTGGCCGTCTTGGGATCCTCCACCTGCTCACAGACCGCGACCCGGTAGCCTGCCTGGAGCATCTTCTTAAGGTAGCCATCGACCGCGTGCCAAGGGACCCCCGCCAGCGGGACGGGATTGGCGCTGCCTTTATCACGGCTGGTGAGCGTCAAACCGAGGACGCGCGAGCACGTCTTGGCGTCCTCGTAGAACGTCTCGTAGAAGTCGCCCATGCGGAAGAACAGAATGCAGTCCGGATGCTGCTGCTTGAAGTGCCGAAACTGCTTCATCGCCGGGCTAAGGTTGTCTACTGGTTGTCCCATACAGCCGGATTATACTCCATGCAGCAGTTCTGTCACCAGGGTGCCGGCCCGGTCGGGGGAATTCGCAGCCGACAGTTGTTCGACCAGCGTGTGCTGGCGCGGCGTAAACGCCACGACCGTGCGCAGGTCAAAACCGGCAACGCCACAGGTTCGGTGAACGGCGGCGATGAGGTCCGCAAGGCCCGTGCCCTGCCGGGCACAGACGCGAACGGCGCTGCGCAGGTGAGGCGGCAATGCCCCCCGAGGAAAACGTACGGGCAGATCCACCTTGTTCAGAACCACGACCACCCTCTTACCACTCAGACGTTCCAGTATTCCGGCATCGATTTGATTCTCCAATTCGCTGCCGTCCAAGACCAGGAGAACGAGGTCGGCTTGCTGGAGAATCTCGACGCTTCTGTCTTGGGCGGCCTTCGCGATGTCCCCTTCCGCAGCCACCGTCACGTCCAGGCCGGCGGTATCGATGATCGTCGCGGCCAAAGGTGGGATGTGGATGTCTGCCGAAACCCAGTCTCGTGTCGTACCCTTGATATCCGTGACGATGGCCTTTTCGCGTCCGGCCAACGCGTTCAGCAGCGTGCTCTTGCCCGTATTCGGGGGACCGATCAGAGCGATGGTGCAGCCCTCGATGATCAGCCGGGCCGTGCGGCTGTCGGCAAGAACCTGCGCCGCTTCCCAACGCACAGACTCCAGCGACGCGGAGTCAAGACGCTGTTGCCAACGCAGGGCCTTGGCCGCCAGGCCTTCCTGTACCTGATTGCTGATGAGCGTGGCGCTGGCAACAGTCTTCACGGTCGTCAAGGCAAGCCGGGCCTCGATCGCGAGGGCACGATGTGGGGCTTCGGCGGCCCCCACAATTGAAAGCAGTTCCCGCGCGGACACCACTCGTACGCCAAGGCTCTGCAATTGCCTTACGATGGCCTCGGTGATCAGCGGATTGCCGTGGCAGTGGATACTGAACGTCTGCGGTCCTTCACAGCCAACGGTGACCTGGTCAAGGGGATGATTACCGGCCATGATGTGGCCAAGCTGCACATGCCCCACTTCGAGGGTCGGCAGCTTCCCCCCTGCGGGCAGGAACATCTGACGGAGGACGTCTGAAGCGGAAACGCCGAAGAGTTGAATCGTGGCGATAGCGCCGGTGCCGGGCCCGGTCATCACTGCTACCAGGACAGCCATGAGTTAGACCATTTCGCTTTTCTGCGCAAGGTATTTCACGTAGGCCAGGACGATGCCCTTAACAACGAGATTGGGCACATGGTTGTCGACGAACGGCAGATCCTCTTTGAGCATGGCGGCGGCTCCGCCCGTGATGATCGTCTGAGGCCAGCGGCCGATCTGCTCGGCGTATCGTCGGACGATCTCTTCCATCGCTCCGATGATCGAGTAATAGAGGCCGCAGTTGATGGCGTCGGCGGTATTCTTGCCATAGGGCGTATCCGGCCGATGCACTTTGATCTTGGGTAGCAGCGCCGTTTCGTCGTTCAGAGCCTTGGCGCTCATCTCGAAACCCGGGCAGATCACGCCACCCTGAAAGACCCCATGGTCATCCACCAAGTCGATGGTCACGGCGGTACCGAAACTGGCCACCACCACCGCATCCTCAACAACATCGAAGGCCGCGGCCGCCGCGACGATCCGGTCGGTCCCCACCTTCTCCGGCTCATCCATCCAGGTCGAGATGGGCAGTGGGATATCGTCCCCGATGATGCGAATGTTCTCCTTCAGGTCCTCCTCGGCGACGCGCCGGATGACCTCCGTCCAGGCCGGCTTGACGCTACTGACGACGATCACGCCATCGCGTTTGCCCTCGGACGAGCTTTCCAGTATGGGGATCTTCGACCATGCCTGGACGAGGTGGTGCCTGAGCTGTTCTACGGCCTCACCCGTAATGGACTGGATCGATTCATCCTTACCATCCAGGAAGAGTCCGATAGCTATGTTCGTATTCCCTATGTCAATGGCGACTATGTTCATGATCTTGGCCTGCCTTTTGTGCGACCGCAAGACGCAGAGCCCATGCACTGCTTCAAAAGGGGCCGCATTGAGATGCTCTCTTCAGTGGTTCTACCTCCACTAGTTCGATTTGTCAAACCAACCTGCTGTCAGCTACCTATCGAGACGCACATTTGTTTCAAATACAAGCAACTCGTAGGAGATTGTGCTTGTTCGCAAAGAGTCGATAGGTTTGCGTCAACAATAGCCACGTTCGAGCGTTATAAGACTCGGCCTGGCCGGCACTCTAGTTCTGTGCACATTTGGCAGGGACACCCTGCTGGCCCGCCTTATGTCGCAACACAGGAAACCCGATAAACAAGGACGTACATGTGGATTCACTGCGCGCTATAGCCAGTATTGTAGAGGAGCTATCATGGTGCGGGCAGCCTTGTTCATGGCTTTGTCGCTGTCCTGTGTCTCGGCAGCCGCCGACGTGGCTACAGTCAACCAGATCGTCGCTCATGAAAGCGATCTCGTTGACGCTAACGGCCCGTGGTTCATCCCGCCGGACAACATTCTGGACCACTCCCCCTTCCACCGGGGCATGTGGGAAGATTGGGGTTGGACGCACGACATGACCGCCCTGGTACCCGCCGACGCCAATGGCATCGTTTCGGCCAGTCTGACCATCCGCACGTGGGGAGTTGACGCCGCACTCGAGGAAGGCGCGGAGGTGGACGGTATCTACGCCATTCGCACGACACCATCTGGATCCGCCAAGACACCGATAGCCTTCTTCCATACTGAAGCCGGCGTGATCACGCTGCCGGCAACGCGGATCGGATCCTTGGCGGGAACGGAAGCTTACGCCTGGGGGACCACCTCTCTCACACTTCCGGCCGATGTTCTGCCCAATCTCTGGCAAGACCGCAAGCTGCGTCTCTTCATGAATATCGACGAGGGCAACGGCGGCCGCCGCGTCTCTCTGGCCTACTCGATGCTCACCGTCAGCTACGCCGTCCCCGACAAACACGAGGACCCCAATACAGCGGTTCACCAGTTCTGGTCACCCAAGACCGATGAGATCTTCTGGACGACCAGTGAAAGAGAGAGGGACAAGATCCTGGCTCTGTATCCCCCCAGCGTCTGGACCTACGAGGGAACCGCCCACGACGCGTACAGGGATAGAAGAAGTGACAACATATTCCCCGTCTACCGCTTCTGGTCACGGAAGGCAGGATGCCACTTCTACACGATGAAGGAAAGCGAAAGGGAAAAGCTGATGGGCTCGTGTCCGAGGGAATTGGCCATTGCCATCGGCTTTCCAGGCACGTGGACCTATGAAGGCATTGCGTTCTACGCCCAAAGGGACGGACAACAAACCCAGGGGACAGTGCCGGTGTATCGTTTCTGGTCCCCCTGCTTCGGACGCCATCAATTCACCACCAGTGAGGTGGAGAAGCAGGAACTCGAACAGCAAACGGACATCTGGGTGTATGAAGGGATCGCCTGGCACACGTATTGACGGGATATTGACTATTAATTGGGATTTGTTACTATAAATTGAATTATTTCAACACTTTGACGTCTACGAACGGATTTCCTGCAGTTCGGTTCACCTCGGAACATGAGAGATATCCGATGACCGTGCAGTCGACGAGTCGAGGGAACCGACTCAGGAAGGAAGAACACTATGCTACGAGTAACACTGGTGGTCGCCACTCTAATGTCGCTGTGCGTTCCCGCCATTTCCGACACTGTAACTGTAACTCAGACAGTCACTTACAAGGACAATTGTGCGTTCAGTGACGCGAACGGACCGTTCTTCATCCCGCGTGAGGTGATTCTGGATCACGACTATCGCCGAGGGGCGTGGCAGGATTGGGGCTGGACCCATGACATGAGCAGCCTGGTGCCCGCGGGAGCCACCGGAATTGCCTCGGCGACCTTGAAGATACGGGCTTGGGACGTTGCGGACGCCAACGTCGATGGCGTGATATATCCTGAACAAGACAGAATCTACGCGGTCAGAACCTCAGTCAACACGCCCGTTGACTTCAAGACCAGCGATTATGAGGGGATGGGGGATACCCCTCTCCGTCTCTCCGCCACAGAGTTGGGCGACCTGGCCCAAACAGGTACCTATAAATTCGGATCGACGACGTTCACCATCACGGACGAGGGTATCCTCGCCGACCTGTGGAGCAACCAGGCATTGAGTATCTTCATGAACATCGACACGGCGGGGGCACTCTATGGCCATCAAGTGACATTGGTCTACGCCTCGCTGACCGTCGATTATGTGGTTCCCGATGCCACATGGACGCCGAGCCTGCCTGTCTATCGCTTCTGGTCGCCAACTTTGGGCCTGCACTTCTATACGACGAACGAGGCGGAGAAGACCAAGCTCACGACCGTCCAGCGATTCATGGACAATTGGGACTATGAGAACATCGCCTACTACACCTATCCCGACAACAGACAGAATGATGCCAACTCCAACCCGGTGGTAAAGCCCGTTTATCGTTTCTGGTCAACAGTAACCGGCGCCCACTTCTTTACCATCAGCGAAAGCGAGAAGGATAAGCTGATGGCCTGGTGCTCAGATGCAGATGCGAAGAGCGTGGGCATCTCCGCCACGTGGGCGTTCGAAGGCATCGCGTTCTATGCACATGTGGAAGGAGATCAGCCGGCTGGGGCTTCTCCAATCTATCGATTCTGGTCCGGTACTCTGCACCACCATTTCTTCACGGTCACGGAGAGTGAGAAGACGAAGCTGGTGAACCTCCCGAGCATCTGGACCCCTGAAGGAACTGCTTGGTACGCCTACGCGCCCTGACGAACCCATGTCGATGCAGACGAGGATTGTGCTGGCATTGCCTGAGTGGGCGGAGCGGCTGCTCCGACCGGCAGGCCGTGTCTTCGAGAGTCAACAGTCGCGCATGGAGTTCGCCATCGCGCTGGCCCGGCAGAACATCGAGCACCGCACCGGCGGTCCTTTTGGTGCCGCCGTGTTTGAGGGTGATTCAGGCCGGCTCGTCTCTATCGGCATGAATCTCGTCGAGTCGTCCCATTGCTCGATCGCCCACGCCGAGATGGTGGCTATGGCGCTGGCGCAACAGGTCACGCAGAGCTTCGATCTGGGCAAGAACGGGAGTACCTACGAACTGGTCACGAGCACGGAGCCATGCGCGATGTGTCTCGGGGCCATTCCATGGTCGGGACTGAGGCGTGTCGTCTGCGGCGCCCGCGGAAAAGATGCATGCGCCATCGGCTTCGATGAGGGCACGAAGCCGCGCAACTGGATTGCCTCGCTGCGCCGCCGAGGCATCGAGGTGGTGCGGGATGTCCTCCGGCCCCAGGCCCGCTCCGTGCTGCGGGAGTACGCCCAATCGGGCGGTCTGATCTACAACCCGACCGGACGATGACCCACGCGGTGGCCGTCATTTCACGGCACTGGGCTTGGTCGGAACCGGCTGCGGCCTGGGCTGAGCCGGGAGAATGGCCGGTGTATTCGGATCGGCGGCCGGCGCGACCGTCACGATACCCAGATGCTGCTCGATCCGTGCCAGCCGCACGTCGAGTGACGCCAGCTTCGCGTCCATCGCATCCAACTTGGCCGCCATCATTTTGACGTCCAGCGAAAACGCGTTGAAACTGCGCTCTGTGCTGTCCATGTACCGTTCCATCAGTTTCTCGTAGGCACTGATGGCACGCGTGGTGTCCGTCTGGTACTCGGGCGTCGTATAAACCCGGTTCTCCACCTGGTAGCTACCGCGTCCCTGTCCCCACGAGGTCGAGAACCACGCGGCAACCAGACACAAGGCAACGGTCACAATGATGCTCCACCATCTGCGGTTCGATCCCATCGGATAGCTCCTATCCTTGGATGATTGTCGACTGATGCATAGACCGATAATCTGCGATCAAGAAGAATCCGTGTCGCAGCTATGGTATTTTCGGCAGAAATGGAGCGGGAGATTACCTGTCACTGATAGGCGGTACGACCGGCTCCCACTGAATCCGATCCGCCCCGAGGATGGTCCCGGTGGCGTACGACAGATCGACCAGGCCGATCTGGTACTCGGTCAGGGCCTTGATTTCGTCGCTCTGGGCATTGGCGAAGGTGGTCTGCGCGTCCAGGACATCGGTGCTCGTGCGCATCCCCAGCTCGAACTGGCGTTTCTCGGCTTCATACACGCGTCCCTGCAGGATGCTGTTCTGCCGGGCGGCCTTGAGGGCCAGCCAATTGGCCTGTATCTTGTCGGCAGCGGCACACACTTCATATTCGATCGTTGCCTTGCGACTGGCCTCGGTAGCGAGCATCGCACGTCGATCATAGATGGCCTGACGCAGGCGGCTCTTGGCGGCTTCGTTGCCGATGGGAATTCTGGCCTGGAGAGTGAGCCGATGGTCCGAATAGTCATTGTCGAGGACCATGTCCCACGCATCGCTTCGAGTCTCTCCCAGACCGTTGACGTTGTACGTGTAGCCCAGGGACGCCGCCGGCAGAGTCTGATTCCGCGCGTAGTTCACGGCCTCGGCTCTTTCGAGCAATTGCAGCTGCAATTGCAGCAACTCCATGCGTTCGCTCAGCGCGATGCCGACCATTTGCATGCGGTCGACCTTATAGAACACCGGGTCCGGCTGAGTGGTCGGAATAACGACCGTGGGAGTCTGCATTCCAAGTCCCGGCTTGCTCAGCACGCGTTTGAGGTCCCGTTCACGGTCGCGGAGATTGTTCTCGGCGGTGATGATCGCCCCCAACTGCTGGGCCACCCCCGCCGAGGCGCGGATGACCTCGACCTCTTCACGCTGGCCCGCGTTCACCAGCCGCTGGACATGATCGAGCTGAGCCTGGGCCAGATCGTACTGTTGCTTGCGGACCTCCAGCTCTTTGCGGGCCGCGTAGAGCCGCCAATAGACGCGGTCCAGCGACGCCAGCACCGTGATCAGGTCGAGCTTGGTCTGCGCATCGACGATCTGCCGATCATACGAGGCGAGGCGAATCGAGTAGGTGTTGACCCATTGGCCGGCGCCTTGGAGCAAGGGCTGGGTAATCGACGCGGAGAAATCCGAGCTATAGTAGGGATTGAATTCCGTGAATTCGGCATTGGTCTTGGTCCGGCCGCCAATGGCGTCGAATGTCACGGTCCCGCCCGTGCGGAGGGGAATCTCGACCCCGAAATCGTTGCGCACGTAGTTGGTCTTGGAGCCGGAGATCTGATCGAGGTACGATGTAGAAGGAGTATTCGTCTGACTGATCATGGTGTTGGCGACGAACGCGGCCTCGAACTTCGCCTCCTCCTGGCTCAGTCTTTCGGCGGCAACGGTGGGGTTGATCAGGGAAGCCTTGAGTTCCAGGCTGTTCTGCAGGGCGATGGCGCGGCACTCCTCGATGCTGAATCGGACTTCCGCCGGCATCACCGCGTTGGCTTCCGCCGGCCGGACTTCATTGGGCTCGCCCTGGCTGAGCGACAGCGTCTCCACCTGCCGGGTCTTGGCCGGGGCAAGTTTGACATCGCCGTAATCGGGAGGGAAGAACGAGTCACAACCTGCGGCCAGCAGCACCGCCAGGCCCGCCACAACCGTATAACGCAGGGCATTCCACCCGTGGTGTTTATTCATGTCTGAGAGCCTCAATGGGATCCAAACGCGCGGCCTTGACGGCCGGGAACATACCGAAAAAGATGCCAACCGCGGCGGCGAACCCGAAGGACATCGCCAGCGCCCACAGCGGGATATAGGCTTTGGACAGGCCGGAGTTGGGAATCATCGTGAGCAGGAACGTGAATAGCTGGCCCCCCAGAGCGCCGATCAGTCCGCCGAACAGGCACAGCACGATGGCCTCGACGAGAAACTGGAAAAGGATGGCTGACGCCCGGGCCCCCACAGCCTTGCGCAGGCCAATCTCTCTGGTCCGCTCGGAGACCGACACCAACATGATGTTCATGATGCCGACGCCGCCAACCAGCAGCGAGATCCCCACGACGCCGCCGGCAATCGCGGTGATGGCCGCGGCCATGTTGTTGAACTGCTTGAGGTATTCCTCGACCACTTCCATGCGGAACGTGTCGGGGTCGCCCGGCTTGAGACGTCGCGCCTGCCGCAGGTAAAACTTCAGCTCCGCCTGGGCCTCCGCGGACAGCTCCGCTTTCCGGCAACTGGCAATGACATAGACCCACGGGTCCCACTGGCGCCACGCGGTGCGGAAGGGAATAAAGACCTCCTCCGAAGACCCCATGCCGCTGAACATGGAGGACTCGACGCGTTTGTCCACGACACCGACGATCGTGAAGCTGCGCTTGCCCACGACGATGCGCTGGCCGACGCAGTTGCGATCGAGCCGCAAGTCGTCCCGCACTTTCGGCGTGATCAGACACACCTGCCAGCCGTTCTGCTCGTCCATCAAACTGAATGGGCGCCCCATGATCACGGAACGGTTCTCGATGCTGTGCCACGCGGGCGTGATACCGTAGACGCGGGCACTCTCGATGGTGTAGACGCCGTAGTGAACCGCTTCAGTACGTTCCGTCATCGGGGAATAAGCATCCACCGACGGGCAGTGCGCCCGCAGATTTTCGAACAGCTCGGGCCGGAACCGG
The DNA here is from genome assembly GCA_964421295.1 of uncultured Pirellulales bacterium. GTDB lineage: Bacteria > Planctomycetota > Phycisphaerae > Sedimentisphaerales > Anaerobacaceae > PLanc-01. The sequence goes on along the minus strand of CAYQXM010000007.1, from coordinate 40,124 downwards.
ATCACCTGCCACGAAGCATTCTTGAACCGTCCCTCGTGCGGCCACTCCGGCATGATGAAGATCTTGTTGGTGCCCAGGGACTCGAAGTTCGACAGGACGTGGGATTTCAGACCCGTCAACGCCGCAATCACGGACGTCACGGAGGCGATGCCGATGACGATGCCCGTGGTCGTCAGCACCGAACGTGCCTTGTTGGCCCAGATCTGGCCCAGTGCCAGATAGACGCTCTGGTAAAACAAACGAACGACGCCCAGCGGGAAGTAGATGATGGCTTTCATTTGGACACCTCCCCGAAGTGCTCCACCAAAGATGCGCGCTGGGCCCGATCCTCTTCGGCCGGCAGGTCGGTGAAGATGCGGCCGTCCATCATGCGGATGACACGCTTGGCGTGGTGGGCGACGCTCTCCTCGTGCGTCACGAGGACAATCGTCTGCCCCTCGGCGTGCAGCTGGTCGAACAGCTTCAGGATCTCTTCGCTGGTCTTGCTGTCGAGATTGCCCGTGGGCTCGTCGGCCAGGAGGATGCTGGGATTGCAGACCATGGCACGGGCAATCGCCACGCGCTGCTTTTCGCCGCCGGAGAGCTGATTGGGCCGGTGCTTCATGCGGTCGGCCAGGCCGACCCGCTCGAGCATCTGCTTGGCGCGCTTGCGGCGCGACCACCAGCCGTTACGGGAGTAGATCAGCGGCATCTCGACGTTCTTCATCGCACTGGAGCGGCCCATCAGCTCGAACGACTGGAACACGAAGCCGATCCGCTCATTGCGGATACGGGCCAGCGCCCGGTCGCTCATGCGGGTGGTTTCATGGCCGTCGATCTGGTAGGAGCCGCTGGTGGCGCGGTCCAGGCACCCCAGGACGTTCATCAGGGTGCTCTTACCCGAGCCGGAGGGTCCCATGATGGCGACGTATTCGTTTTCGCGCAGTTCGAGATCCACACCGTCCAACGCGTGGATGCGTTCCACGCCCACTTTGTAGATGCGTTTGACCGCCGCGAGCTGAATGACGACTCTATTTGGTTTTGTTGGCGTCGTTGGTGTCACTGGCCTGAGCTTTCTGACTCTTCTTCTTGGCGTCCTCTTCCGCTTTGACTTCCCGCTCGTCCTTGACCGCCTGGTTGTGCTTGAGCTTCTCGAGCTCCTTGTAGGGCCCGGTGACAATCTTCTCCCCGACACCGATGCCGGACGTGATGATCGTGTGCGTCGTGCTGCTGGCCCCGATGCGGACAGGCGTGACGACGGCCTTGCCGCCCTTGTAGACGTACACGACGGTCGCAAAGGTCTTGCCCTCTTCCTCTGCGCTCAGAGTGTCACGAATCTCCACCGGCAGCTCGTCGACCTCCCGGCCCAGCACCGCCTGGCTGGGCACGACCAGGACATTCTCGTGATAGGCCACTTCCACGTCCACGTCGGCGGTCATGCCCGTGAAGATCTGCTCGTTGGGATCCTTGAGCAGGACTTCGGTCTCGTAGTACTTCGAGCCCTGGTTACCGGTGTTGTTGCTCAGAGCCACCGTTCGCACGACACCTTTGAAAACCTTGTTGGGCCAGGCCTGTACGTGGACCGTGGCCGCCTGTCCACACTTGACCTTGCCCACATCGGACTCGTCCACCTGGGCCACCACCAGCATTTCAGACAAATCCCCAATTTCAAGGATTTTTGTACCTGGATTATTCATCATGCCGGTCACGACCATTTCGCCCATCTTGGCATTGATCCGCGTGATGGTCCCGTCGATAGGGGCCGTGATGACGGTGTAGCTGAGGCTCTCCTCGGCCTGCGCGATCGCCGCGTCGGCCGATTCGAGATTGTGCTCCAGCACCTTCAGATTCAGCTTGGCGGCACTGAGGCTGTGCACGGCGCTGTCGTACTTGGCCCGCGCATCGTCCACTCTCAGCTTCGCCTCGTCACAGGCCACCTGGCTGACATCCTTGGTCTTGAGCAGTTCGCACTGCCGGGCGTAGTCCCGGTCTGCCTGGTCCAGTCCCGCTTTCTGACCGATCAGACTGGATTCCTGGCTCGTGATCCTGGCCTTCTCCACCTCAATCTGGGCCGCCCGGGCCGACCGGTCCGCTTTGGCCGACTGCAGGCGACTTTCCATGTCCCGCGAGTCGAGACGCACCAGGATAGACGCCGGGACGGGGGGATTGGCATTGGGGTCACCCTTGGTCACGGTGGCCCCCTCGTCAAACGGGAGCTCCACAATGCGTCCCGAGGTCTTGGCGCTGATCTGAACGTTGATCTTGGGCTCGACCTGTCCCGGGGCACTGACGCTCTCGGTCAGCTTGCCGAGCTGAGCCTCTTCCACGCGGACGACCGTGGCCTTGTTGGCCGCCGCAGCCTTGCCCTTGAGCGCGAACACGCCCAGTACGCCGATCACAACGACGACAATGAGACCGATTCCTATGCCAAGCCACTTCACGAGTTCCCCTTCCAATCACAGACCATCGAACCCAGTCTACCGGCAGAACCAGATATTATACTATAGACGCTCCAAACTACGAATCATTACCCGCAGACAGTTGACTCCGGCCAAAAATGATGAATTCGAGCACTTCGCAGGCAGACCGATGATAGAGTCTGCTCCCGATACGCTTCAGACACGCGGGGACGGGCAGACACTCGCTGTCGGGGGATAAAAAAGAGGCGTCGCACACGCGGCGACGCCGGAGAAAAAGATGAAACGGTTTCCACTTTCCTTATCGTCACGCGACCTTTCGATACACCAGTCTTTTTGTTTGCGATTTGAGATTTGCGATGTACGATTTATCGATGAGCACCCGTGAGTGGATGCCGATGATGGCAAAAGAAAGACTATAAGTCATAGGTCGTAAGGAGACAGAGCAATGCTTCTTCCCAGCTTCGTTCGCAAACTGTCCGGCGTTTTCCGTGGAAACGTGGCGCCGCCCCTGATCATCCTGACCACGCTGTTGGGCTTCTGGTTCGGGATGACGCCCGGCTGGACCGGTTTGCACATCGCCATGATCGTGCTCGTGCTCGTGATTAACGTGCATCTCGCTTTGTTCCTGTTGTCGCTCGCAGTGGGCAAAGCTCTAAGCCTCGCGATCGCACCCGTGCTTTATCACACGGGCATTTGGGTACAGGGTTCACTGGGCGGGCTGTTGACCTTTCTATCTTCGGTCCCCATCGTCGGCCTGACCGATTTCAGCCAATTTGCTGTTGCCGGAGCCTTGATTCTCGGACCTGCCGTCGGACTCGTCGCCGGGCTCGTCATGGCTTTCCTGGTCATTCGGTTCCGCCGAACCATGATGTCGTTCGATGAGAAATCCGAGAAGTTCCGCAAGTGGTACTCGCACCCGAGCGTTCGATTTCTGGATTGGCTCATCATCGGCAAACGTACCAAAGATGTCAAATCCATGTTCAAGAAGGCCGCCTACATCCGCAAGGTCGGCGTCGTTCTGGCGGTCATCGTCGTGGGCGCCTTCCTGGTGGCCGTGCACTTCCTGCAGGGCAGCACCGTGAAGAGCTATGCCACGGGGACTCTCGCCCGGATCAATGGGGCGGAAGTGGATCTGGCTCGGCTTAATATCTCTGTTCTCGGTGGCTCGGTCTCCGCCGAAGGCTTCCAGATGACCGATGCCAAGAAGCCGCAACAGGACCAGCTCGTCATCGAGAAGATGTCGGCCGCCGCCAGCGTCTACGATCTGACGCTCGGCCGGTTGGTCATGGATAAGGTGGAGTTGACGGGGATGAAGTTCGGCCAAGCCCGGCAAACACCCGGCACCGTGATCGAGAAGCCCGCCGAACCCCCTGCCGATCCGTGCAGCTACTCCGTCGACGTAAAGGACCTGCAGAAACTTGATAAGTACGTCAAGAACGCTCAGCAGGTCAAGGAATGGCTTCAGAAGCTGTCGAACTGGCTGCCGAAGAGCAAGAAGGAAACGCCTGCCGCCGCAAAGGAAGAAACACCGACCACTTATCTGCAGTATTTGACGGTCAAAGCCCTATCGTCACCGACGGCGAAGGTCTGGGCCAAGCAGGTCCTGGCCGACAAGGTCGCCGTACCGTCGTCACTGTTCGGCAATAGCAAGATCGAGGTTCTGAATCTCAGTGACGCCCCGCGTGCCATCAACGATCCCGTGACATTCCAGATGACCTCCAATGAGACCGGCGCCGTTCTCAAAGCCACCATGGACTACTCCAAGTCCGGCCCGCCGGTCATCAACGGAACCTTCGAAGGCTTCGATCTGAGCAAGATCCAGTCCCTGCTGGGAAATGAAGCCGGCATCGCTTTCCAGTCCGGCAAGGCCTCCGGAACGTTTACCGGTCAATTGACGAGTGACGTGGTCGACTTGAGCATCAATCTGAGCATGACGAATCTCCAGGCCAAGGGCGAGGGCAAGGGCGTCCTCAACCTGGGCGCCGACAAGACCACGGAAGTCATGCAGGCGTTGAATGAGCTGGGCACGACGATCCGCGTGGTCGGCCCGACGTCTGAGCCGCGGCTGGTCTTCGACACCAAAGGCCTGACCGAAGAGTTCAACAACGCCCTGGTCAAAGCCGGCAAGCAGAAGCTGCAAACGGAGCTCGATTCCGCCATTCAGAAGAATCTGGGCAACAAGGTGCCTACCGAGTTGAAAGACACGGTGCAGAAGGGTGGACAGGGAATCGTTGAAGGCTTGGGCGGCCTCCTGGGTGGCAAGAAACAGGATCCGAACAAGAAGTAGCGTTTCTCAGGGTGCTTCGCCGTTCTTGCACGCGGCGTTGAGAGAAACGAGCTCGGCCGGACGGATGGCCAGCGGCGTATCGAACTGAATCGCGATGCGGTGCAGTCCCTGTTCGGTTTCGTCTACCCGGCGCACTTCGCCCGTTCGCGTGACGCTCATCGTCGCCGTGGGATCGTGACTTTCGAACCGTGGGACACTGAAGCGAACGGTCAGATGCTGACCGGAGTGAGGACAGTGTGCCTCGCGACTGCAATGAAAGGCCAGGCCCCCGCTGGAGACATCGACCATGAGACCCTGCGTCATGCCCTGGTCGAATTCCTCGCTGAACCATACCGGCCAGCGATAGTCGATCCGTTCTTCCTGACGACGTTCATCTGTCATACCCATGATCCATACCTCCAAGCTGGTACCTGTCACCGTGGACATCGTCCGATTGCCGTGGTGACTTGACCCTCTTCGAAGTTGATTCTGGCGTGCGAATCAGGCTGAGGCACCCGTTCCTCGCAGGTTCAACCGGGATTTGAATGGATTCGCAGCACTGGGCACTTGTCGCAGCGTATGTCTGATTGTTATACTACTAATCCTGTAGACTTAGTAAGCAATTTCAGAGGGCGCAGTATTACAGGAATCGTGTCGGCCATCGGGAGTGCCCCCGTCGTCGAATTGAAGCCGCGAATATGTGGCAAGCCGGGCGTGCGCGTGCTGGCTAAGCTCAAAGGCAACAATCCAGGCGGCTCCATCAAGGACCGTGCGGCACTCTATATATGGTGATGAATGGCGAGAAGTCCGGCCAGCTTGATGGCAAGACGATTCTGGAGGCAACGTCCGGAAACACCGGTATCGCCCTGGCGATGATCGGCGCCGCACGCGGATACCGCGTCAAGCTCTGCATGCCGGAATGTGTCAGCCTCGAACGGCAGCACGTGCTTCAGGTTCTCGGTGCCGAGGTCGTCCTCACGCCGGCCAAGGAAGGCACCGATGGAACCATGCGCAGAGCTCACGAGCTGCTCGACCGGGAGCCGCAGACGTACTACATGCCCAACCAGTTTGCCAACGAGAGCAACATGCAGGCCCACTACGAAACCGCCGGGCCCGAAATCCTGTCGCAGACCAGCGGCGCGGTCGACGCGTTCGTGGCCGGCATGGGGACAACGGGAACACTCACGGGCGTCGGGAAGTTCCTCAAGTCCAGGAAGTCGAGTGTCAAGATCGTCGGCGTCGAGCCTACGCAGGGTCACACGATCCAGGAACTCAAGAACATGACGGAATCGATCGTCCCGCCTATCTATAACCCTCATGCCCTGGACGAGAAGATCACGGTTGAGAATGGCGAGGCCTTCGAAATGCGAGGCTTTTGGCCTTTAAGGAAGGCATTTTCGTGGGCATGTCCAGCGGTGCGGCCGTCGCCAGGGCCAAATGAATCGCACAGCAGATGAATTCCGGCACCGTCGTGGTCATCCTTCCCGACCGGGGGGATCGCTATCCGAGCACAACCCTGTTCCGTTCCATCTGTGCCAAGTGCCCGCCCTAATCGGCGGCTACGGAATGAGGTCAGGCGACCACTTCTCCGCCCGGGACGTACTCCGCCCCTCAAGGATGGAGGCGAAGGTCAGCAGCGTTTCCCGGGCGTCGCCGATCGGATGGTAGAAGGCGTCCCAATTCTCGCTGTCCTCGCCGTCGTGGTTGGGAATGACATAATCGAAGCGCCACGCCTGCCTGATTTCCTCGTACGCACTTCGCGCCCGGATCTCGATGTTCTCCAGGTCCTTGAGCGACAGAATGCCCTTCTGCCGGGTGGTGCGACGCAGCAGTTTTCGACGCATGATATCCGCCAGAAAGTCAGGTAAGGACACGTTCTTGTCGGGCGTTTTCAGCTCGGCGATCTCCTGCCGCGTCAACGGAGACAGGAACACGCTGACGCACTCGATCCGGTGCCTGGCAACGAAATCCATCAGCCCGGACCCGATGAACGGGTTGCCGTCGAAGAAGGCGTCGGAGGTCGCCAGCAACTGCTCCAACTGGCGGCTATCCATGGCCTGCAGATCGCCTCGAACCTCGAAAACCGTGAAGCCTTCCCTGCCGCGGAATCCTTCGATGGTCTGGCGTGTGCGGAAGAGGAAATCGACCCCATCCACCTCCCCCGGCCTCGGCGCGCGGCTGTCGTACAGCACGAACTTCTTAAGTCCATCCGTCAACTGGGGATAGAACTTCTTCAGAGCCGTAAAAAGCGGTCCTTTGCCCACGCATGATGGCCCCGAAAGAACAATCAGCCGTCCCATGCCCGGGCAAGATAGGCGTGGGCGACCGTTTTGTCAAGTTGAGGCGTTGATTTCAAACCACCGTGGTGGGACAATAGTAAACGATTGCAGGATGCTATCTTTCTGCGAAAGGAGAGTGCCTATGACAATGCGACTCCTGCCCCTGCTGGGGCTGGCCGTTCTTTGTGCCGCAGGTTGCACACCCACCTATCGCGTCTATGTCAACGCCTACAGCCAGTTAGGCACGCCCCCCGCCAGGGAGGTCCCGATCGCCGTCGTGACCAATCCGAAGACCCCCAATCCCGTCCTCGGCGACCAGATCAAGGCCAAGATCGAGAGGCTGCTCAGGAACGATGGATACAGCGTGGCTCTGTCCGACAAGGCGGAGTACCGGCTCACCTTCGAGCTTGGGATGCGGACGGGCGAAGTCGTTGGCTACATGCCCTACCGGGATTACTACTGGGGTGGCTATGGTGGATGGCACCACAGGGGCTATGGTTTCGGGTATACCGCCATGGCACCTTACGTTGACACCTTCTTCGACCAATGGCTTACGATCAGACTGGCTCAGGCCAAGCCGGGGGATCCCAACGAAGGAAAGGTCATCTGGGTCGGAGAAGCCGTCATGCAGACGGAACAGGCCGATATCCGTCGGGCCGCGGACTACCTGCTTGTGGCGGACATGCAGGAGTTCGGATTGGACACACGCGGCCAGGCCGTGATTACCATCCGTGAGGACGACGTTCGCATCCAGGATATACAGACAGCTCCATGACCTCGACTAGCCGGGCTAGTGAACCCACAAAGCCCACCCGAATAGACGTGTGCATCGTTGGTGCCGGCCCGGCTGGCCTGATGGCGGCTATTTACGCCGCCCGCGAGGGAGCTTCCACCCTTTTACTGGAAGCAGGTCCTCGCTGCGGCCGCAAACTGCTCGTCACCGGCGGCGGCCGGTGCAACTTCACTCATGCCGGCGACGCCGATGATCTGATTCGTGCCTTCGGCGCAGCCGGCCGATTCCTGCGCCACGGTTTTCACGAAGTTCCGCCCCAGGACATCGTTGAGTTCTTTCGCTCCCGCGGCATCGAGAGCACAGTCGAGCCGGATGGATCGGTCTTTCCGCGAACCCTCACCGCTGCGGATATCCGGGAAACCCTGGTCCGCGCAAGTATCGATCTCGGCGCTCAACTACTCACCGAGGGCAAGGTCACGCAGGTAGCAACTGAGCGAACCGGCTTCGCGGTTCAAACACCCCAGGAAGTCATTCACGCCCGGCGGCTGATCCTCGCCACAGGCGGCCTGAGCTGGCCCCAAACCGGCTCCACCGGCGACGGCTATCGTTTCGCTGAGGCGCTGGGTCATATGGTGACGCCACCCCGTGCGTGCCTGGTTCCGCTGGTGACGGCCGAAGGCTGGCCGGGCTCGATGGCCGGCGTTTCCGTCAACGACGTCGTGATGAAGGCGGTGGTGGACGATCAGCGCATCAGAATCCGCGGATCGATGCTCTTTACCCACGATGGTATCGGCGGTCCGGCCGGCCTCGACCTGAGCTGGTATCTGGCGGACCGACTCCCGGCCGCCGGCGTGGAAGTCCGGATCGACCTGGCTCCCGCGATCGACGAAGATGCCTTGGATCACCAGGTGCAGGAACACCTCGCCGCCAACGCGAGGAAGAGTATGGTCAACGTGCTGACCGATCTGGTCCCCCGGAGACTCGCAGCGGTTCTGTGCGAGCTCGCCCCTTGTGACATCGACCTCCAGGCCAGCCAGGTCAGCCGGGAGACACGCCATCGCCTCGTGCGCCTGCTGAAAGGTGTGCCGCTCCAGGTCACCGGCATGCGTCCCATCGCCGAAGCCACCGTGACGCGCGGGGGTGTCCGCACGGATCAGATCGATCCGCGCACAATGGAGTCGAAGGTGCAGCCGGGACTGTTCTTCGCGGGCGAGGTCATCGACGTCGACGGCCCCTGCGGCGGCTACAATCTCCACGCCTGCTGGGCCACCGGCACCCTGGCCGGCCGCTCCGCCGCCCGGAAGGCGTAGTCATTCGCCGAGGATCTTCACCAGCACGCGTTTCTTGCGTCTGCCGTCGAACTCGCCGTAGAAGATCTGCTCCCAGGGCCCGAAGTCGAGCTGACCGGCCGTGACGGCCACCACCACCTCCCGCCCCATGACGCTGCGCTTGAGGTGGGCGTCGGCGTTATCCTCCCCGGTGTTGTGATGGTACTGGCTGTAAGGTTTTTCCGGCGCGAGCTTTTCCAGCCACGTCTCGAAATCCTGATGCAGGCCGGACTCATCGTCGTTGATGAACACGCTGGCCGTGATGTGCATGGCGTTGCACAGCAGGATTCCCTCGCGAATGCCACTCTCGTGCAGGCATTGCTGAATCTCGGACGTGATATTGATGAACTCCCGGCGTCGCGTGGTATGGAACCACAGTTCTTTGCGATAGCTCGTCATAGCCTGCCCTTTCGCTGTCTGTGCCCTGCGAACGTTGCCGTTCGACAGGGCGTAGTTCTAAAAGAAAGGGCTATATGAATCAAGACACAATATTCTGGGATGTGGACACGCAGTTCGACTTCCTGCACTCAACCGGACGTTTGTACGTTCCCGGAGCCGACCGGATCGTCGACACGATCAGTGAAGCACGTCGCTTCGCGCTGACGAACGGCTTTTCCCTCATCGCCGATGTCGATTGGCACAGCCGGGACGATCCGGAGATTTCGCCCAAGCCCGATTTCAAGACAACATTTCCGCCTCACGGCATGGCCGGCTTCGCGGCGACCAGCAACGTATTTGCCGCACGGGCACTGGGCTTGCCGCCCTCCGAAACCATGGCGCACTCCTACGTGGAGGTGCACGACACGGAGGAAGATGCCTTTCGCCACTTCGCTCAACAGTACGGGGCCCATTCCATTCTGCTGGTCGATACGTTTGATCACGTCGCGGGCATCAAGACCGCTGCCCGGGTGGCGAAGGACATCATCGCCAGCCACGGCATTCATTTGGCCGGCATCCGCCTCGACAGCGGCGATCTCGTGACACTGAGCCGCCTTGCCCGGGAGCACGTTCGCCCGCGCGGGCGTGGCGTTCCTGAAGATTTTCGTCAGTGGCGACCTCGACGAATACCGGATTCACGATCTCCTCGCCGCTGGCGCCGAGATCGACGGGATCGGTATCGGCACGAGAGGGACATTGTCGCTTCTCTTGATCCCGGCGTGCCCGACCTCCTTCAGCCGTTTCAGGTAGCGGAGCCGATGCCGGTCATTCAAGCGAGACTGCACCGGGAGTTGTCCGCCCTGCCGGAGAACGTCAAGGACCTGCGAAATCCGGACACATATCCGGTCCAGTTCCTGCCGTGACTCCTACTGTTCCGACGCGTCGGCCGCGTCCGGCATCATCGACCTCATGAGGCCGGGACCGTTCCCCCGGGCGTCAAATTTCAGATCGGCCAGGCGGGTCTTGCCCATCCATTCCACGGTGATGCGCACGGATTCCTTCTGAGCCTGCTGAGCCGCGGCGACGAGTTTCTCGAACGTCTGCACATTGTCGACCGCCTGGCCGTCGACGGCACGGATCAGCTCGTACTGGCTGATGCGTGCCATCGCCGCCGGCGTACCCGGCTCGATCTCGGTGACGACGACCGCCGTATCGTTGTCAGTCAGGCGCAGAGCGGCACGTACCTCATACGTCAGATCCTTCACTGTCAGACCGAGCTTCTCGTTCTTGTACTTGGCGGCCGCCAGAAGGTCCGGCGGCGCCTGCTCGATCACGAACTCCTTGATCGCCAATTGCCCCTCGTGCAGGTACGTGAGCTTGACGGCAGTTCCGGCGCCGATCTCACCCAGCATCTGCGTGAGATAGTTGTCCCGGCTCGGCCACGGCCGACCCCGGGGCCCGCGCATGCCCATCGCCCGGAACTCTTCCGGCACATCTTCGTCATCATAATCGGTCAACTCATACGACGGCGTCCGCTCGTTGGAGATCAGATCGATGGGCCACGGCGCTTCCGGCACGGCCAGGCGCAACAGGATGTCACCCTCGGCCAGACCGAGTTTCGCGGCGGGCGACCCCTGGTAGATGCGATTGACGACCAGACCGACACGTCCATCCTGGGTCTGCGGGCGCAGGTTCATCTGCTTGACCATCTCCTTGCTGGGCCGCGTGTACTCGACGCCCAGCCACATCCGGCGTTTCTGTTCCTCCTTGGTGAGGTGACGGATATGGGGATCGTAGCTGCCCGCCGGATTCGCGAGCATTCCCGCCAGATCGGCCGCATCGAAGAGACGCAGCCCGTCCGACATCCCCAGCGAGCGTGACACATTGCTGAGACTGAGCATCATGCCCCGGCGAATGGCGATGGGAATACTGCCGTAACGACCCTCCTCCGGGGCCAGGTAGTTCTGCAGCCGATCCAGCTCTCGGCGGCTGCGGCCGAAGAATCCCACGAGCTTTCCCCGGCGGTCGACGAGCCAGCTACCCGCGGGAAGCGTCCTGTCGACCGCGGGATACCATTTGTCGGCAAAGCCCTGCTCCTTCACGATCCAGCGGCCATAGTCGAGGGACACTTCCATTCCGGCCAGTTCCCGCACGTTGACCGACCAGAACGGCTCGATCTGTGTCACCCGGGCCTCAGGCCGGAACGGCACGCTCCGCGGCAGTTTGCCTTCCGGCAGCTCGAACACCATCGCCTCGCACTGCTTCAGGACCCCGCCGAAGCGCGCGGGCACGGCTTTGCCATCCACCTTCACGGTGATCGCGTCGATTCCCTCGACCGCCTCGCGGCCGAGCGTGCCGGGCACGAGCAGCTTGTCCTCCGCAAAAGCCAGGCCGTAAACCAGACGTTCCGGGCCGGACTCCCGCAATCCCGACGAGCTGAAATAGGGCATGTCCTCCATGTAGCGGCCCCGGCCGTCTTCCGCCGGAGAGGGCCGGAACGTGATCGTCACTTCGTACACGTTCGCGGCGAAGTGCTTCTTGAGCTTCTCCTCCACCTGCGCCTGCTCCGCCGTCGGCACGCCCCGGTCGGCCAGGATGTCCCGGCCCAGCCACGCGAACGCCGCGGCCCCCAGCTCGATTTCCCGGGCGACGCTGACGCCGATCGGCCGGCCCTTGTCGTCGCAGAGGACGCCGACGCCTTCCACACCCGCCACGCGCAGGGACATACCGGCGTGCCCTTCGTTCCAGGTCGAGGCACAGTCGCAAGCCGAGACACTGACGTGATTGCGCTCCCCGCTGCGCAGCGACGCGACGTAGATCGGCGTACCCGGCGTGATTCGGTTCGGGTCGCACGCGGCGAACGTGAGGGCTTTCCACGCCGGAGGCAGCTTCTCCGTGACGCGCAGGATGCGGCCGGGAGCGTGGGTGAGGAGGCGCTCGGCCTGCGCGGGCAGCACCTTGCCATCGCACCCGGTAACGGTGATCCGCTCCACGTTTTGCGGGTACTGCAACTCGCGTTCGGTCGTGAAGATCTCGCCCGTGTCACTGATGAGCACGCCCAGGGACGTCGTCGTATTCTCATTGAGGATCCGTTCCATCGCCCGCCGCTGGTCGGCGTCGAAACCGTCGCGCGTCTCCAGGCGCGTCGGGTCGCTCTTACGCGGATAATAGTCGATCAGGACAAAGCTGGCGGCGGTATTCTGCCGAATCTGCTGCCACGGCCTCGCTCCGTCGGAGGCCGCTTTCCGATCGACCGCACAGCCTGCCCCGCATGTCACAATCACCATCGCGCCAACCAACGAAACGAGCCTCATCATGTACATCCCCTGCATTCAGTCCTGAGTTTTGAGTCCCAAGTCCTAAGTTAACTCAAAACTAAGGACTCAACACTTAGGACTCGCAATTGCGATTATTCTTCCTGCTCGTAATCCCGACGATAATCGAGAACAATCCACTTGCGCAGGCCGCCACGCAACACTTCGAACATAACCTTTTTCTCGCGCTGCTGATCCTGCATGACCTGCTCGTACACCCTCTTGATGTCCACGATCGTCTGCACGGGCTGGTTGTCGATCTTCAGCACGATGTCCTGGTAGGCGAGCCCCGAACCGGCGGCGTTGCCGGGATACTTGATGCCCTGGATGTAGACCCCCTTGGGGGTGAGATAATACAAGCTGGGCGTGCGGTACTTGTTGATCTCCTTGAGCGTCATGTTCCAACGCCGGCAGTCGCAGTCCTCGCCTTCGAGCCGGCCTTTGTCTTCGGGCGTGACGGTCACCTGCACGGTTTCGGTCCCCCGCCGCAACTCCATGGGCGTGGGCTGGTCCGCCGGCAGATCCGCCAGCCGCCGCCAGATCGCCGGCAGCATCTCCGCGTAGGTCCCTTCCGCGGGTGTTCCGCCCACCTTCAAGAGGATGTCACCCGTCTTGATCCCGGCGGTGGCGGCGGGGCTGTTCTCCTCCACTCCGGTCACCAGGACGCCGTGATCGCAGTCAAGAAAGGTATTGCTGTAGAAATCTTTGATCGCCTGCAGACGCAGGCCCGTATAAGCGCGGACAACGCGTCGATCTTTCTTGAGCCGGGCCGTCGTGTCCAGCACGGTCGCGGCGGGGATGCTGAACCCCAGTCCCGTCCCTTCCAGGCCCAGCGTATTGATGCCGACGATCTGCCCCCTGGTGTCGATGAGAGGGCCACCGCTATTGCCCGGGTTGATGGCGGCGTCGGTCTGAATCCATGTGTTGTACTTGTATTCGCTTTCGAAACCCAGGTACCGCTCGGCGTTGGAGATGATGCCCAGGCTGATCGAACGCTGGAACCCGAACGGGCTGCCCAACGCCATGACGAAGTCCCCTTCCCGGGGCGTCCCCTCGGAGAGGCGCGCAAACGGGTACGACTTGCCCTCCTCCGGGGCGGGCAGCTTGAGCAGCGCCAGGTCCGTGTCACGATCCGACCCGATCAGCTCCACCGGCACCTGCCGCTTGTCGCACAGCACGCAATTGATGGTAACCGCCTTGTCCACGACGTGCCAGTTGGTTACGGCGTAGCCATCGGGGCTGAGGATGACGCCCGAGCCGAAGACTTCCTGCTGTTTCTTCTCGCCGCTGCCGTAGTCTTCCACGATCGGCTTGACGAAGATCAACGCCGGGAAGACTTCCGACTTCGCCCGGCTGATGATCTGCCGCAGATCCGTGGGCTCGGCGGAAGTTTGAAGTTTGACGTTCGAAGTTTGAAGTAGGCTTGAAACTTCCGACTTGCCACCGCCAACTTCTGTAGCACGTACGCCGCAGGCAAAAACCGCACAAGCCACAGATGCCATCACCACGCCGCTCCGTAATCTCTTGATCCTACCTCGCATGAAGATGCCTCTCAATGCTAATCACCGGTTCAGAACAGGGCAAACAAGAACCCCCGATGAAGTTATCGGCCAGTCCTCCTTCCGGCAAGCAAATTTGGACGGCACTTCCGCTGGGTGGATTCACAAGTTCAGCGTCGACCTTGCGCGCCGTGTCAAGCCCAAGGGCAAAGGCATTCGCAGAGACGCAAAAGGTTCTGCGCCTACACTCACGCGAAGGCTTTGCGCAGGACGGCGAGGCTTTTGGGGATGGCGGTTTTGTAGTCCTCGTTGCCTTCGAATTCCAGGGAGACGTAGCCGCGGAAGTTCTGCTTTTTCATGATCCCGGCGATGCGGGGGTAGTCGAGGTCGAGGGTGTACCAGAGGCCGCCGCCGTAGTAGGTTTTGGCCTGCACGAGGACGGTTTGCGGGGCGCACTTTTCGAGCTTATCGTAGGGGTCTTCGAGGAAGTTGCCGGTGTCGAGGAGAACCTGCAGCCAGGGCGATTTGATGCTGTCGACGATGCGGAGGAGGCCTTCGGGGGTGCGGGCCATGCCCCAGTGGTTTTCCAGGCCGAGGATCACGCCGCAATCCTGGGCCTTCGGCAGCAGTTTCTCGATGGAGCCAATGACCCACTTGAAGCCGTCTTCTTCGGTGTAGCCGGGCAGCGTGGGCTCGATGCCGCGTTTGGCCATCAGTTCGTCGAAGCTGCCGCTGGTGCCCCAGCGACCGGTGTTGATGCGGATGATGGGGATGCCGAGCTTGTAGGCAATCTCGATCTGGCCGAGCGTCTGGTCGACGTTCTTCTGCCGGACCGCCTCATCGGGCGAGACGAACGACTGGTGCGTGGACATGCAGCACAGGTCCAGGCCGTTGATCAGGGCCCGGCGTTTGAGCGTCTGCAGGTAGGCATTGTCGGTCTTGTCCATCTGCATGAGCAAAATGTCGACGCCGTCGAAACCCATGCGGGCGGCTTCGTCGATGCAGGTTTCGATGGGGAGCTTCAGGCCGTCCTTGAACCGCCATAAGGAATACGTCGAGACGGCGATCGGATTGCCGCGACGGGGTGACGTGGGCGGAGACGCAAGATTTTGCGTCTCTACAGCGGCACTGGCCCGCGCGGGCTCAAGACCCGCCAACATGGCCACGGAACCGGTTATGAACGCTCTGCGATCGACCTGTGCCATCGTTCCGCTCCTTTCGCGTGCATGGGCGACGCATGCGTCGCCCCTACGCGAGGATCTGATTGTACACGCGTTCGATCGTGTCCACCATCGTGTCGGGGGCAAATTTCTGGCGCACGGATTCGCAGCCCTGGCGGCCGAGACGTTCGCGCAGCGGCTTATCCGCGATCAGCTCGGCACAGGCTTGCGTCAGTTGGGGAATGTCCTTGGGCTCAATGAGGCGACCGGTATTCTCGTTGACCACCTCCCGGGCCCCATCCACGTCGAACGAAATGGCCGGTCGGCTACACAGCATCGCCTGCGGCAGCGTGCGGGCCAGGCCCTCGCGCAGCGAGCAATGGACGAGGATATCGCTCGACTGAATCGCCAGTGGGATTTGGCTGGGCGCCAGCAAGCCCGTGAAGCGGAAACGTTCCGCCAGGCCCAAGTCGCGGACCTGCTGCTTGTACGTGTCGGCGAGATTGCCGTTGCCTACGAAAAGCCAGATCACGTTGTGGAAGCATCGGGACAGGTCCCGGGCGGATTCGATGATGTAGTCGTGCCCCTTGAGCATGAACAGGCGGGCGATGGTGACCAGGACGACGGCATCCTGCGGAATGCCGTACTGGCGGCGGAAAGCGTCTCGCTGTGCCTGCGGAATGGGCGTCAGGAACTGATCCTCGTCGATCGCCGAGTAGGCGGTGACATAGGGTTTGTCCACCCCGATTCCTGCCGCCTTGTTCTGGGCCGTCATCGCATCGGCCACGCACACGAAGTAGTCCGTGTACCGCGCGACCGATCGCTCAATGGCGACGTAGAACTTGTTGACCCGGGGATTCTGGTAGGGGTGAAAGGAGAGCCCATGGATGCCGTGAACCACGCCCGGCCGATTCGGCGCCCACCGTCCTCTCAATGCCCCCGCCGCGTAGCGACCCAGGATGCCGGCTTTCGCCGAGTGGGTGTGGACGATGTCGGGCCGTATGTCCGCCAGCAGACGTTTGAGCCGACGGTAGGCGATAAGATCCCTCACCGGCTCGATGGCCCGACGCATGGAGTCGATGACGATAGTCTGATACTTCTGCCCCTGCGTCTGATTGAACAGCTCTCCCTCAGGTCCGAGCGCCGGTCCTGTGATGAGCGTGACGTCGTGGCCGCGTTCGGCCAGCAATTTGCAGGTGATGAGCGTATTCTCCTGGGCACCGCCGAGGATCAGACGCGTAATGATGTGAACAACCTTCATGGCTCTCCTTGGCCGGGATTTCCTTCCGTGGGCGCGACGGCCGGACACGACTCGCTGCGTCGCTCCGCCATCCGTTTGAAACGCCAGATTTCGGTCTGCATATCCTGCGCGAGCTCCGCCCAGTCCCCGCCGAGCTGGGACACGACGTGGAGGGCATCGTCGAAGCGGCCCCAGCGCGTGTACACATGGGCCAGCAGGGTATAGGCGGGAAAATAGTCAGGATAACGCTGCAACAAGCCGGTCAGGGACTCGACGGCGCCGCTCCAGTCCCGTTTCATGTAGCTGCGGAATGCCTTGCGGTACTCGGCCGGCAGGCGGCGGTATTGGCTCTGCCGATAGAGGAACCAGACCACCGGGAACACCGCCAACAGCAGCAGTTGCGCTCTCTCCGTCACCAACGCGGGCAGGAATGACAGATACAGAAACACCAGGAATCGGCGCACGAGTGAAGGCTCATCCACCACCGCGATGGGCGACTTGACCGGATTGGTGAAGGTCTCGCTGACGAGCTTCTGCCGGGCTTCGATCTGTTCGAGAAGATTGTTAATCACGTCGGAATTCTGACGCTCCCGCCAGAATTCGATCATCTGCTCGCTCGGAGCGACCACCAGGCACACCGTCGGGACCCGGAAGAAGAACGAAATGATGAACAAAGAAAAGGCGACGCACCCTCCCAGCATCAGGAATAGGCCGAGAACCGGCGGCAACACGCCACCGCGGCTGACCAGATAAGTCCCGCCGATCATGGGGATCAGAAGGGCCAGCAGAGCCCAGACCAGGCGCATGGCTTTGAAGCGGGCCCGTTCCCAGATGCTGATCAACTCAACGGGAATCTGCACTTCCGCCTGCATGCCCCCCCGCCGTTCGCACATGACCAGGACTGTTCCCTCGAGGCTCAAATCGGTGCGCCCCGCGTGACTGACCTGGCGAATTGGCAATCGAATCGGCTCCAAGAGAGCCCCATAACATTGACGATTGATGAATGCTTATTGACGATTGGGCGTGTCCGGCCCAAATGCTCTGTCACTAAACCAATAATCCATAATCAGGCCCCTGGCAAGCTGATTCCCCAGGGGACAAGGACCTTCCTCAGCGCAGGCAGGCCCTGAATGAACGACAGGAGCAGACCATAGTTGGTGTAAGGGACACCGATGGCATCGAGGTCGCGGATGCGGGCGAGGAACTTCTGGGCGGAAATCATGCAGCCGCCGCAGTGAATGACCAGCTTGTAGGACTGCAGGTGATCATTGTCCTGGAACTCGCGGCCGAAGTTGTGATCGATCTGAACACCCGGCCAGCGACGGTTGATGTGGTTGGGGATCTGCACGGTCCCGATGTCCTCCGCAATGCGCGAGTGATTGCACGCCTCGGCGATCAGCACGCGGTCCCCTGCCTTGAGACTGTCCAAGGCTCGAATCCCCTCGACAAATGCCGCCAGCCGCCCCCGGCTGACGTAGTTGACCATCATGATGGAGAACGTGGTCAACGGAATGTCCTCCGGCGTCCACCGGTGCATGATATCCATCGCCTGCGAATCCGTGATGATCGCTTTGGGCCGGGACTTCAAACTGGCCAGAAAACCGTCGAACCGCTTTCGCTCGCTCGCGTCCCCCGCCCGTGCCTTGCCCAGATCCATGCGATAGGAGACCGGATACGCCCACTGCCGGGTGATGAATTCCTCCGCCATCGCCTGCGGCCTGAGGTACCGGCCGCCCGGCGTCTCAACGTCCATCGGGATATTGAGAACGTAGAACTGGCCTCGCGCTATGAACGGCAGCAGGTCCATCTGGACTTTCCTGGACACGTAATGGGCAAGGATGAAATCCAGCAGTGGCTGGCGGCAGCGCTCGTCCGTTGCCACGAGGCTGATCTTCTTGTGAAATCGCAGCAGCGGCAGGCTCTCTTCGACCGCCGCGATGCGCGTTTCATCCGAGAAGTGAAACCAATTGTAGATAATGAGAATCTGTTTATCCAGCTCGCGGGCTTCCTCCAGCACGTCTCTTTCGGTGGCAAAGTCCCGCGTCTCGGGATCGATCACCAGCAGGACGAGGTCGCATTCCTTGAGATCGCTCAGGACCTTGGCCCGTTTCTTCTGTCCCAGCGTGCTGGATTCATCCAGCCCCGCCGTGTCGAGTAGTCTGACGGGCCCCATCCCGTGAATTTCCTGCAGCGCAACCTTCGTGTCCGCCGTCGTCCCCGGCGTCGGATCGACGATGGACGTCGTCTGCTGGGTGAGCAGATTCATGATCGTGCTCTTGCCCGAGTTCATCTTGCCGAAGATGCCGATATGGTCGCGTTCGACAATCATCGCAAAGCCTCTGAACGGAAGGAGAAGAACGCCGCAGCATCCGACCCCGTCATTCCCGCGCAGGCGGGAAGCCAGCACTCCCAGCGGAGATTCTGGACCCCCGCCTGCGCCGGGGTGACAAGAACGGGCATTCTGTCAAACCGTCTCAATACTTGATCCATACCAGGCACAGGCCGTTGGGAGGGGCGATGGGGCCGGCGGCGCGGCGGTCGCGGGCGGCGAGGACCTCGTCGAATTTCTCGGGAGCCCAGCGGCCGACACCAACCTCGACCAGGGAGCCGACGATATTCCGCACCATATTGTAGAGAAAACCGTCGCCTTCGATTTCGGTCTCGATCCGGCGGCCCCAGGGATCGGGCTTCTCCGTCACATCGCAACGGAAGATCGTGCGCACTGAGTCTTCGCGCCCGTCCGCAGCGGAAGCGAAGGATTTAAAATCCTTTTCGCCCACCAGTCGCCTGGCGGCGACATCCATCGCGGGCACGTCGAGATGGTACGGGACATACCAGCAATGCTTCATCTCAAGGACGGGACGCACTGGGCCGGACAGTATCGTATAGCGATACATTTTGCTGGTCACGCCACCAATGATGTCCAGACCGATGGGAACCTCTTCCGCTTTGACGATCGTGATATCTTCGGGCAGGCGGTCGCTGATCGCCTGGGCGAGGTTCTCCGTCGGAATGGGGTGGTCAAGTTGGATCAACCCGGCTTGGCCGAGAGCATGCACGCCGGCATCGGTCCGGCTGGCCCCACAGATGCGGGCGCGCGGCCCAAGCAGGTCGCGGAGAGCTTCCGTGACGACTCCCTGGATGGTGGCGTGCCCAGGCTGCTTCGCCCAACCATGATAGGCGCTGCCGTCATAGGCAATTGTCAACTTGATGTACCGCAGGGCCATTCCTACTACCAACTTGTACGCTGATGCGCCATCAAATAAGCCGAATTCATGAGTATACTACTCTTGCGCGCCGGACGCAACGGCAGCTGCAAGTGCAGATGGGACAGGAGTTTGAGAATACCGCCCTGCTACTTGCCTCGCACCATGATCACATAGTCGAGGCTTTGCCCCGGCAGACCCACCTTTTCGCCGGCCTTGACGCTCCGGCTCCAGAGCTCTGCACAAGCCCGATTGCACTGCTGATCGCGCCACACCGCTTCCGTTGCCGCGGCCTTGAACCCGGCGGCGGCAAGCGATTGACGCAGTGCTTCGGCGGCAGCTCGAATAGCCTGGTCCGGCTGCTTGAGCGTAACCGTCGGGTAGGCGCCTGTCGAGAAGAGCACGAACACCGTCGCTCCCTCGGCGGACGGATTGATGCGGAATTCCAGATCGGTCTTGAGGTCGGGATCGCTGACGCGACGCGTAGCGATCCAGCCCGCCCCTTCGACCTCCTTCGGCAGAATGTCGAACGTGTTGTCCGATGAGCCGTCGACATCGGTGTAGACCGGCCCTTGCGCCTCGACCGGGCGGTCGATGAAGTACGCCGGATTGGCGGCGTTGGAGCTGCGCAGATCCTGCACCAGAGCGGCGGGGTCGCGTATATCCGCCGGCTGCTGATAGACGACCATGCAGTCGCCGTGCCCACGACCATCCGTGACTGCGATGACATTGCGCCCGGGCTTCAGCGGCGTCTTCCAGAAGAACACATTCGCGACCGGAACGCCCTGGATCGACTGGTTCTTGAAGCGCGAGGTCGGTATCTGGTAGCTGCCGTTCCTGACCTTCTCCAGGGCGACGCCATTCACCGTGAGCTGCAGCTCCTCGGCATTCGAGTAAGCCTTGATGCCGTTGTTGGGATCGAACGCACGGAGGAAGTGGTGACGTCCACACAGATGCACCACCGGCTCCGTGGGATTGAAGAATGCCTTGAACAGGAAGAAGCCGTCCTTGGGCATTCCGGCGAGTGTCAGCAGGCCTTTGGTGTTGCGATTCAACTTGAACTTCAGATTATAGAACTCGCGGAAGTTCCACCACAGGAACATCGGACGGTTCGTGACATCGTTGCGGCAGACCGTCTGCAGGCGGTACTCAGTGAACATCTCCGCATATTCTTCGGGCTCGTACTTGTCGACCGTGAACTTGATCGTGCCGTACGGGACATGATGCGTGATCCAGTCGCCCGATCCGGTCTCGGCCACGAAATCGTTGTGCGGGGACTTGGTGAAGTCGGTGTACGGGCCGCCGGTATACCAGCCGTCGTAGGTGTTGTAAGCGACGAAATCGCAGTTCGGCACACGCTGATCGCCCGTGGCAGCATAGGTCACCAACCGGGTCGGATCGCCCTCCTTGCGGATCAGGTCGACGTAGTGTCCGACCACGTCCAGCATGGTCTCATTCCCTGCGCTCCAGAAGAGGATGCTGGGATGATTCCAGTTCTGCCGGACCATCTCGCGTGTCAGACGTTCGCCGTCGGGCGTAATGGTCTTCTGCTCGTTGCCCGGGTCCTTCCAGAGTTGGCCGGCGTAGCCGTTCTCCGCCCACACGACCAGGCCGCGTTCGTCGGCAATGCCGTATTCAAGACGGCTGTGCGGATAGTGGGCGAGGCGCACCATGTTCGCGCCCAGCGCATCCATCTGTTCCCACTCCCAGCGCAGCCCGTCATCGCTCACCGCATTCCAGACATATTCGTTCTGGGCGTGCTTGTTGACACCGCGGAACTGCACCTCGCGACCGTTCAGATAGAAACGGTTGTCCTTGAGGGCAATCGTGCGGAACCCGATCCGCTCCGTCACGACGTCGCTGATCTGGCCATCGACACGGAGTTCCGTGCGGACCGTATAGAGGTTGGGCTGGCGAATATCCCACAGTTTCGGATGAGCGATCTTCTCCGCCGCCTTGACCGTCACCGTCTGACCGGCGGCAATGGTCTGAATCACCTCAAATTGTGCGCATGCCTTGCCGCCGGGCTCCGCGACACAGTAGCGTACCACCGCATGAACCGGCGCGGTGAGCGGATTACGCACGACGGTCTGCGCCTCGAGATCGACGCCGGCTTCGGTGATGTTGCGGGGCGTCAGGTAGACGCCGCTGGAGCCCATGTCAGGGAAGATATGAACCGCACCGGTCTTGACCAGCCAGGCCTGGCGGAACATGCCCCCGTTGACGTAGTAGAGCGTCGAGCGGGAGAAGCAGTCTTTCGTCTCGTTGTCGCGATTGGTGACGCGTACGTCCAACGTATTGCCTTGTCCCATCTTCAGGGCGGGGGTCAGGTCGTACGCCGACGCTGAGAACGGACCGCGGTGCTGTCCGATGTGCGTGCCATTGACGTACACGTCCTTCACCGAAGCCGCGGCCTCCAATACCAAGTAGACACGCCGGTTCCGGTCGGCCTCGTTCAACGTGATCGTCCGGCGATACCATCCCGCGGCATTGTCGGGCAAACCCGACTGACGGAAGACATGCGGGACGGTCACTTCCTTCCATGAAGCCGTCTTGGGCGGCTGGGTCGCCGCCGAGGCGATCTCCGTGTCCTCGGCAAACTGCCAGTTCGCTAGTGCGATGGACTCGCGCGGAGACCTCGCAACGGAACCGCACCCCGACGCAAGAGATAGAATGAGAACGCAGGAGACAACCAGGAAGACACAGCGGCAACGATCCATGAATGATTTCTCCAAATTTGTCGAAAGAGTCAGCCACACCCCTCATCCGTCAGGTCAACAATACCCTGTTGAGCCAAGGCTGTCAACGCAGGGAATTGGCGTCAAGACACGCAGACATGAAACGAAGATGGCGGCCCCATCCTTCGGGAGCCGCCATCGAGATTGACGCGTTCCAACAGGGCCACACGGCGGCCCGGTGCTATTTCTCCGACAGAGGCAGGATCACGAGTCGGCTCATGTCCTCCGTCCGGACACGCAGCAGCGCCTTGCCGTCTTTCTGGGCCTTGGTGATGGCGTCCCGGAACTCCTTGATATTGCGCACGGCTTTGCGGTTGACTTCCATGATGATGTCGCCGACCTCGATTTCGGCTTCCGAAGCGGCGGAGCCCGCCTTCACATCCGTGACCACGACGCCGGTGACGTTTTCCATATCGAGCCCCAGCTGGTCGGCCAGATCCTGATCGAGCGTCCGCACGGTCATGCCGAGCGTTTCCTGGAAATCGCCACGATTGCCGCCGACGCGTGCGACCGCTTCGTCTTTCGGCAGTTCCTCCAGGGTCGCGACGATGGTCTTCCGCTGCTTTTCCCGTACGACGACGAGCTCGATCTTGCTGCCCGGCTTGTACATGGCGACCTTGTTGCGGAAGTCGTTGCGGTTAGTGACAGCCTGTCCTTCGAACTCGACGACGATGTCATCCGCCTTGAGCCCGGCCTTGTCCGCCGGGGTGTCGGGAAGGACGCGCATCACGACGACGCCCTTGCCGTTGTCGACGCCGAAGTAGTCGCCCATGCCGGACTCCAGGTCCTGCATTTCGATCCCCAGGAAGCCACGTACGACCTTGCCGCCGTCCTTCAACTGCATGTAGACGTCACGAGCCATGTTGCTCGGAATCGCCAGACCGATGCCAATATTGCCACCCGGCCCGATGATCGCGGTATTGATGCCCACGGCCTTGCCGTCGAGGTTCAACAGCGGACCGCCGGAGTTGCCCAGGTTGATGGCCGCATCCGTCTGAATCAGGTCTTCATAATCCGCGACGCTCTGGTTCAGTGTGCGTCCCTTGGCGCTGACAATACCCGCAGTAACCGTGTGACTCAGTCCGAACGGGTTGCCGATGGCAATCACCCATTCGCCGACCTGCAGCTTGCTCGAATCCGCCAACTCGATGAAGGGCAGACTTGTCGCTTCAATCTTGATGAGCGCCACATCCGTCTGGGCGTCGGCCCCGATGGTTTTGGCGCTGAGCTTGCGTCCATCAACCAACTGGACAGTCACCGATTCGGCCTCCCCCACCATGTGATTGTTCGTCAGAATGTACCCATCTTCGGAGATGAGGAAGCCCGAGCCTTGTGCCGTCTGCCGAGGTTGGCTCGGCGTGCCGCGGCCCCGAGGCATACGGCGCGGATTGGCGTTGGGACCGTAGAAGTACCGGAAGAGTTCCTCCAACGAACCGTCGGACTCGTCCAGCGCATCGTCTCCCGCCGTCCCCTTGACCGTCTTGGTGGCCCGCACGCCCACGACGGCGGGCGACGCCTTCTCCGTAATCGAGGTGAAAGCCTTGCCCATTTGCCGCAAGGTGGCGATGCTTGGATCGTCCGCGCTCAGGGCCGTTGCCGCGAGGAAGAGCACCACCAGAACGCTCCAACCGCAAGTGTGAAAGAGCCGCCGCCTGCGGCCCGTTGAGTCCATGCCTGCAACCATCGTTGACCTCCCAGAAGTTATCCGATTTCTGATCTCTGGCCCGTGATTCTACCCAACTGCCCTCGCGTATCAAAGATCAAACTGCGTCAGTACTTGCTGGTATCGGCAAACCCTCTATAATGCATAAAGTTTTACCGGTCGCTCGGCCGACTCGAAACAGGGAAAAGTCCGTGAATCTATCCATCGTCATACCAGCTTTTGAGGAAAGCCGGAAGATTGCGCGCGATGTCAGCGTCGCGGCGGATTTTCTCCAGGCGAACGATCTGGCGGGAGAGGTGATCGTGGTGGATGACGGCAGCCGCGACGATACGGCGCAGGCCGCCCGCCGCGCCACCGTGCCTGCGGGCATTCACCATAGCGTCCTCCGCTACGAGGAGCACCGCGGCAAGGGTTACGCCGTGCGCACGGGCATAAAGGCGGCCGCCGGACAATACGTCATGTTCGCCGATTGCGGCCTGTGCATCCCCTATGGCAACGCCCTGCTCGGACTGAACCTGTTGAAGGAAGACCGGTGCGACATCGCCCACGCTTCCCGGCGGCTGATCGCCAGCGACATCCTCCAAGACCAGCCCTGGCATCGCCGGCTGATCTCGTACTCGTTTCGCTCGGTCGTCCGCACCATGTCGGGCGTCCCCCGCGCTCTGACCGACACCCAGTGCGGCTTCAAGGTCTACAAAGGCGATGTGGCACGGCTCCTTTATGCGGAGTGCGTCACCGACGGCTTCATGTTCGACGTCGAGATCGTTCTGAGGGCACTGCGCAAGGGCTATCGCATCGCAGAGTTTCCCGTCGAGTGGACGTGCGATCCGGACAGCCGGTTGTCTCTGACGCGCACGCCCTGGCCGGTGCTGGCGGAACTCTATGCCCTGCGACGGCTCCTTAGTGAAGAGAGGCAAAGAGTGAAAAGTAAAAAGTGAAAAGGCAAAAAGAACCGGCGTGCCCTCTCCTGTTTTTTCCTTTTACCTTTTGCCTTCTTTCTTTTCAATAGACCAATTCCGCTTTGGACCAACTCCCCACGGATATGATGTGCTCCCCCGTCGCCCCTTCCGGCGCAACCAGCAGGGCTCGGGTCTTGTCGTGCCGGCGGCAGCATTGACTCACCTCGTCGAGCGTCATGACCATGAACGCCGTCGACAAGGCATCGGCCCTCGCTCCCGTCTGGGCGACCGACCAGGCCGCAACGGTGTTCTGCACGGGCTTTCCGCTACGAGGATCGATGATGTGCGAACCCTTCTCGACGCCCGATCCGCTGATCCCCATGCGTGCCAGCGATAGTCGCGCCAGAACGTGCTGTCGGTTCCGAGGGTCACTGAATGTCACGGGCCACCCTGCCATACCCACGGGTGCGTCAAGGGCCAGGCCGGAACTGTAGCCGCCGTTGATCAGGGCCCGGTCGATGCCCCATTCGCGCAGCGACTCCGCCATCCGGTCGACGCCAAAGCCCTTGCCGACGGCCCCGAAGTCGACGCGGACCGGGCTGACGGCCAACTCGACCGTATAGCGGGATTCATCGAGCCGGATCAGGTTCATGCCGGTGTGGGTGCGGGCGAAGGACAACTCCTCCGGTGAAGGCGTGCGCGGCCTTTTGTACTCGTCCCGCCAGCAATCGACGAGCAGACCCGCCGTGACATCAAAAGTCCCGCCCGTCTCGGCGTACATCTCCCGGCTGATCTTGAGACAGGCGAAGGTGTCCGGGCTGACCTGCAAAGGCGTCCCGGCGGCGAGATGATTGATCCGCGCGACGTCGCTGGTCTCGATATAGCGGCTCAGGTCCCCTTCCAGATGATCAAGCACGTCGAACGCGGCCTGCGAGGCCTGGCGTGCATACACCGCGTCCTCGTGCTGAATGATCGTCTCGAACGTCGCGTTCATCGCCCGGTGCGAGAAACGATGAACGTTCTGGACGGACGCCCAGTCATCGAGATGGCCGATATTTGATGTTTGATGGTTGATGTTCATTTCGAGTTTCTGTAGCTATCCGACCAATCCTTGCGGACGAAGCCCAGCAACTTCACGCCGGGACGGAACCAGATGTAGTACGGATCACGCAACAGACTCACATACATACGCCGGTCCTCCGGAGGCGTGCGAACGTACAAAGCGTCGGCCAGGCCGTTCTCCAGATCGGGAGAGATCAGGATCACCGGCCCTATCCTCTCCGGCAGCGTCGAGTACCACCCCACCTGCGGGAACGCGCGAAGATACCACGGCAGCGGCCAGTAGTCGTTCCCCGTACAGGCCACCTGGATCGGCATCTCGTACCCCAGGCCGCTGGAACGTGCAAACGCCTCGATGGTCCGGACCGCCGTCAGGACCTCTGTCGTGGGATGGGCGTAGACGTACGGGTTGCGGCTGTCACTGTGGTATGTGAAGCTGCCCCGATACGCCTGCAGGCCCAGGTGAGCCGCTGCCACCGCTACAATCGCAACCACCACCCTGCGTGACACCGGGCGGCGTATCCACGCCACGAGCGTCATGATGCCGACACCGGCCAACAGGATCAGGCCGTGCAGAAAACCGAGCAGGCACCAGGGCGTCTTGTAGGGAATGGCGGAGTAGATGACGATCATCACCGCCGTGTAGATCGCCACGAACCGAAGGAGATTGCGGTCGGTATGCGGCACCGACCCGCTTCTGAGGGCGGCTGCAAAACCGATGGCTGCCAACACCAGGATCAGCGCCTCAGTCCAGATGGGACCGTCGCCGATCTTCGAAAAGGTCAATATCTGGAGGTAATAGAACCAGGGATGAACGTGCACCGTGTCCTGCCCACCGGCCCGGCTGAAATACGTCGCGTAGGTCAGGTAAGATTCCGTAATGCCTTGCCAGTGTCGGGAGAAGCCTGAATAGAACGCGGCGGACACCACAACGGCGGCGATCAGCCCCCAGACCAGGTGCCGGCCCTTGACGATGCCGACGGCGCTGCGGACAGGCCAACCCTTCCAGAGTCGGGCCAGGATGAGGAGCGACACCGCCAAGACCATGGCGGCCAAGGCCATGATGCACGTCTCCTTCGTCGCGTGCATCAGTCCGACGAAGACGCCCGTCGCCACCGCCCACCGCTTGCGGGCGCTCTTGGCGTAGCGATAGCCGCTCACGATGGCGCCGAAGGTGAAGCAGACCAGCAGCATCTCCTGGATGTAGTAGCGGCTATAGAACACGAAGGCCGGAGAGAGCGCGGCCAGGAGAGCGGCCCACACGGATGCAGCACCCAGTCCCCGCCCCAGGAAACCGGTCAGGAGAATCAAGCCCACGCCCGCCGCCACGGGCACGCAGCGCAGCGTCGCTTCGGTCACCTGGGCATAGGACGTCTGCGAGCGCAGCCAGGCAGGGATCAATGTGAAGTAATTGAGGGTGGGGCCGTGGTATTCGTGACGGTCGTACTGATAGGTCCCCGTCGCCAGGAGAATGCCGAACTTGTCGGCGTGCACGG
Organism: uncultured Pirellulales bacterium; assembly: GCA_964421295.1. GTDB lineage: Bacteria > Planctomycetota > Phycisphaerae > Sedimentisphaerales > Anaerobacaceae > PLanc-01. The sequence goes on along the minus strand of CAYQXM010000007.1, from coordinate 12,467 downwards.
CTTCGTCCGTATGCATCGGCCGCATACATAATCGTGGCGCTCGAGCAGCCAGTGCGCCGAGCGCCACGAAGAGAATCAACAGCCAGTAGAGTTTGGGCTCTTTGTGACCGGACGCCCAGTCAGGCAGTTTCATTCCAGCGGTTTGCCGTAAACCTCAATCTCGATGTAGTAGTTCAGTTCGCTGAAGTTGCAGCCCTTGCTGTAGAACTTCACATAGCGGCCCTTGGGGCTGCCCTTCGAGATGCAATCGATCAACTCGCCCTCATTGGTCTCGACGTACTGCTGGTCTTTGCCGATGCCCAAGCCGAGGGAGTTGTCGGTATCGTTGTTGAACACCGTTTTCACGTCCTGGACGAAGTCCTTGTCCTTGGCAATCTGGCCGACGACATCGAACACGACGCAGGCCTGCTTGTGATAATGCCACACGACGATGGCATAGATTTCGCTTTGCTGGCCCAGATCGATCGTCACGTCCTGCTTGCCCGGTCCCAGCTGAACTTCGCTGCCGTCGATGCCTTCCTTGTCGCCATCGGTAATGTACGAAATCTCGCCGATGATCGGGCTGGTCTCGCTCGACGTCACCGGCTTCTTCAGCGACAGCAGCTTCGTGTCGGCGGGAACCAGGAACGGCGGCCGCTTTTCCTTGGTGATAGGCCTGAGGTTAGGGATCTCCGACAGGTTCTGCGGCGTCCCTACGTAGATCGCTTTGGGCAGTTGCAGATCGAGCGGGACCATATTCGCTGCAGGCGCCGCCGGTGTCGGAGCAGGAGCCGGGGCAGCGGGCTTATTCGCATCCGCCGCGGGCTTGGCTGCAGGCTTGTCGGTGACAAGCGCCTGGTTGGCGTCGGTCGTCTTAACCGGCGCGGCCTTGATCGGTTCCGTCGGAGGATTGTTCGGCTGCTGTTGTTTCTTGCACCCCGTGCCGAGACTTACGGCCACGATCAGCCATCCCAGACACGCCGTCTTCGTGATAGATCCGAGACCTTGTTTCATCATTTCATTGACCTCTGTACTTCCAGAAACCCTACCCGCCGACCGGCGGATGAAAAATTCGCACAAACCACAGCGGCTGTGTCAGTTACGAAAAACGATGCTATCCATCCACCCCCCCGCTGTCAACAGAAAGGGGGGTCCGGCACTCGCCAACCCCCCGAATGCTATGTCGCAGTCGTCTACCCGATCAGGCTCCGCTCTTGGCTCCAGGCATTTCAACCACCGGCGACTCCAATCCGGCCTTCGCGAACAGGAAGTACACGACTCCGCCCGCGA
>CAYQXM010000007.1:0-11188 GCA_964421295.1 uncultured Pirellulales bacterium | reverse complement strand
CCCACACAGAGGCCAGAGGCAGTGGGATGCCGAGGTTCGGCATGATACCGATGACGAAGCCGAATCCCCAGGCGAGCCAGCCGGCGGGGTTGAAGCCGGCACGCGGGCCGGCCCACTTGCGGCCGCTGAGAATGTAGTCCACCGCCATCGCACCGCAAATCGGACCGAATGAAGCACCGATGATGTTGAAGACGGGAACCAGTCTGCCGGCCAATCCCATGATCGCCAGCACAACGGCTACGGCGGTTCCGATGCCGACGGAAACGAACGGGTTGACCTTCGAGAGAGTCGTCTTGAAGCTGTTGGCGGCAATAAATGCCGAGAAGCAGGCCGCGGGGAAGGCGGCAATAGCCAGCAGGAACTGTACCCACTTGCCCGCCGCCGAACCCAGCACCATCGGAATCAGCGAGAATGCATCTATCGGCGCCTTGCCTTCTTTGGCGACGGCCGCAGCGATGTCCGTCTTGCCGTAGGCGCCTGCCACGATCAGCATGGACAGGCCGGCCGTGAAGATGATCGCCAGGGCAATCCCGACGAGTCCGCCCATGTGCACGTCTCTTTCGTTGCGGCTGTTGGTGCCGAAGTCGACGCCGGCGGCCCCGGCGGTCGCGAAGAAACCGACGACGTAAGTAACCACGAATGCCACCAGGCCGAACACGCTCAGCGGCCCGGCAGCCACGCGGGCATTGGTCGCGTGCAACTTGATGAAGTTCGCGCTGTCGAAGCTTCCGATCCCGCCCACGGTCGCCAGGAACATGATGATCAACGTGGCCAACGGGATCAGCGGCAGATATGTCGCGACACGGGCAACGTACTGAATTCCTTTGAGTCCCATGAAGGCCGCCAGGGCACCCCAGACGACCATGATGATCTCAGCCTTGACCGGTATGACGGCGCTGAGCGCCTGCGACGAGAAGTAGATGTTCACCCCCAGCCACCCGAATTGCAGGACACCCATCAGAAAGCCCGGCAGAATGAAGCCGCCCGAGGTGCCGAAGGTCGAAGTGCCCACGATGTACAGCGGCAGGCCCGTCTTCTGGCCCATGATGCCCAGCACGATGTAGTAGAATGCATAGCACAGCAAGGCGGCCAGGGCCAGGCTGATGATCGGCGCCCAGACGCCGTGTGACAGGATGCCGCCGGCGTTCGGCGCATCGGTCGAGCCCATCCAGAAGACGAACCACAGAAAGATACCCGCGTACGTGGGCGCCGTGTTCTTGTACCAGGGGGCCCGATTCGTGGCCGGATTGGGCTTCGCCATGCTCAGGTAGTTCGGCAACGTTCCATTGCTCATAACGGCTCTCCTTAATCAGATGTCCCGACTCAATACGGTTCGTTGGACGGCATCAACACGTCGCGCGGACGCGAATCGCCATGTACGTATGAATGATGACAGCAACCGCGAAGAGAACCGCTGCCCATCGATGGGCAGCCAGGAGCACATTCTGCCAGTACGTGCCGAACAAGGGCAGCATGCTCAGAAGAATCGTGAGAATCAGCGGCACCGTCGAGGCGACGACCAGCCAGAAGGTGACCTTCCAGGCCGTCTCGGCCGGACAGGCGCACGGCCCTGCGGGGTCCGCCACCTTGAGCCGTGTCGTTCGGCGCAGCAGACGCCGCAGCCAGGGACAATCCGTCTTGTCGAAGCGGAACCGGCTGGCCCATGTCACGGTCAGGATCGCCATGCAGATCGCGAAGACCGGCGCCAGCGTCGCGTGGATCATCATCAGGTAACCCGTGATGTGAGTGCCCTTGACGAACGGATAGTAGAAGCCGGTGACGGCCAGCACGACGAAACAGAATGCCGCGACAAGATAACAGAGCTTCTTCAGCACCCCCAGCACGCTCACCCGCTGCTCGATCAGGAGCAGGCTGCCGGCGTGCACCAGAGCCCGCACGATCTCGGCCGCCCCGCGCCGGTGGGCAATGGGAAACGCTGCCCAGTGCACCGCGATGCAGAGGAATGTTGCCAGAAACGCACCTAATGCTATCGTTTGAAACATCCTGACCTCTCAAAATCCGAAATCCGAATCTCGAAATCCGAAACAAATCCAAATGACCAAAGCCCAAAACAGGCACAGCGGTCCACGCCGCCGTTTCGGTCATTTGAGTTTCGGATTTGGGAATTGTTTCGAACTTCGGGTTTCGATATGCGAGTTTCCTTTCTTACTCATCTTCAGCTAGTGCCTTGACGATGGCCGCCAGTGCCCGCAGGCCGTAGAGCAGCAGCACGATGCACAGCACCGCCGCGGTACCACCGGCAATGATCTTGAACCAGGGACGGAATACAAATGACATGGAGAACATCCATGCGTAGGTCGGGTTGATCTTCTCGAAGTCCACCATTCTACGCACGACCGGCTGGCCCGCATTCACGGGGCCATTGGCTGCGACCGTGCCGAAGAAGAATGGGGACGACGTCGAATGGCAATCCGTGCAATGCCGAACGCCCAGCGATTGAGCGGCCGGCCGCACCGTGTGCGCCATGGGCCACAGGTAAGGTGCCGCCGCCGGATGGTCGGGCTGCTCGACGACTTCGCCGGCGTCGTTGAGGCCATACAGCGTTCCGCCCGCCACATAGGCCGGCTTTTCCTTCACGGCCCCGGCCAGGGCTTTCAGTGCCACTGCAATCTGTTCTTTCGACAGGCGCGGCCAACTGCCGTCCGCCGGAAGATTCACATCCTTGAAAGTCTCGCGCACCGTGTTCTCGACGATCTCCAGCTTGATCGGCGCGACATTATGGTCGGTCACCGTCGCCCAAAAGGCGGGCCAGATGATACGATGCGGAGCGATCTTGTCTGCATCCTTGGCGAAGACAGGCGCGGCCATGTGCGGCAGCACGTTCTTCTCCTTGCTGGAGTTCGGAACGCCCAGCAGGTGCGCACGCGAGGTCTTTGTGGTGACAGGTTCCGCGGCCGGCCACGGACCTGAGTGACAGGCCGTACAGGTCAACTTCTCGAAGTGCACGGGCGGCAACCCTTTGTGCTGGGCCACCGGCGCTGCGAGCCGGCCGACCTTCGGCACCGCTTTTCCCTCGGCTATGTGGCAACTCTGGCACGTCAGGGCGTCCGCCAACTTATTCTTCGAGACGGCTTTTTCGCCCGGATGACCCCGTACAATATCGTGGTCGAGCCCGTTGCGGTGACAATCCACGCACGTCAGGCCGGCTTTCATGTGGACATCTTCGTCGGACGCCCACTTATCGGCCGCCGCATTCGGATCGCTGTAGAACACGTCCGTGTGACAGTAATAGCACCGCTCTTTCCGAGCCTCGCGCACGATATCGAAGAGCACGTTGCCGTCCGGGTCGAACGCTTCTTTGCGATAGCTGATCTGCGGCTCTTTGGGTTTGCCCTCCGGCATGAAGGGATCGTATGTCACGGGCATATCCGCCGCCGAGCCCTTCATCGTCGCGAATTCGCACGATCCGGCCGCCGCCCAGCGGTAGTTCTGCCGGGACACCTGCACGGCGTAGCCGGCGACGCCGCCCATATCCTGGCCGGGACTATTGTTGTGGCAGGCCAGGCAGTTGACCTCCAGCTTGCCGGAGACGAGCTGGCGCCCCTTGTCATCGATGGTCGAAGCCGTTACTTCGCCGGGCCCGCCGCCGGGCATGTGCCGCCCGAAGGTCTGCGTGAACTGGTACTCGCTCATGCCGATGTCGTCAGGCCGATACGTGCCGGGCCAGGGACGGTAGGAAAGCGGCATTTGCAGACCTAGGCGAGGTGAAAAATAGACCCAGGGTTCGCCCTTGCGCCCAAGCGGGACGCGGGGATCCGTGGCGTTGAAGTGCCAGCCGTCGCGGATGGTATCGTAGCTGTGGCATACACCGCAGGTCCACTTGGTCGAGAAAGGCAGAACCACGTCTGCGTTCGGGTCTACGCGGGGTCCTTTGCCGCCCTGCTCGTTCTCGGCGTAGAGCGGGATCCGATGCACCGGCGTGGCCCGGCTGCCGTCGCTCTTATCGCCGAGCAGCGGTCCGTTCGCATCCTGCACCGCAGCGAGAGCAGATGCCTCCCACATCGACGCCAGCACGGCCGCGAGTATGACTACGTTTCTCAAGGCTGTCCAATTCCTTTTCTTGCTGTGCTATCGAGATCGCGCTGTCCGTAGCCGACCTGCCTGCCGCGCAGGCGAGCGCCGCTACGCCTTGAACTCTTCCGGCTTAAACTCCAGCCGCTTCGCCGCTTCGACAGCCTCATTGACTTTCAGAACCGTGACCGCCGTTTCGTACCCGACTTCGGCCGGACAGGTCAGCTCGGCCTTGCCGCGAATCGCATCGAAGAAATTCTCGAGGTGCGGCTGGTGATAGGGCTTGTTGTTCAATGTCACCGGGATACCGAACGCCGGCGGCAGCGGCGTCTCACGGACATCCAGCGCTGCTCCCGCTTCCACCTTCGGCTGCTCCTGCGACTTCGGCGCCGTCAGAAGCCCTTGCTTGACGAACGCGGTCAGTCGGTCGGCGAGTTCCGTGCCCGGCTCGGGGTATACGTTGCCGCGACCGGCGGACTCGGAAATCTCCAGGGTCGCCTTATCGCCCATGAACAGCTCGTAATAGCCGTAGGCACCGTTGGTGGTCAACACCTGGTAATGCGCGCGGACCACACCCCTTTCCGAGGGGTATTCGTATGTCACCATGACCGTGTCATACCACTCGTGCGTCTTCTTGTCATAATAGTCGGTGCCGCCGCTGGCCATGACCGCCTGGGGCTGGCTACGCAGGAACCAACTGAAGATGTCGATCTGGTGCGAGCCCAGGTCCACGATCGGGCCCCCGCCCAGTCCCTTGAACCACCGCCAGTTGCGGAACTGCACCATGCTCTTGAAGCCGTACTTCTCGAGTGTGGCCTGCGGAATTTCGTAGTTCTTCGGCGCTGCGTCGAATTCCCGGGCCGCCCGATTCCACTGGCCGCTGGCGGCCGTGATCGTGCCCAGAACGTCCGCCGGACTGCTCAGCAGCTTCTCATAGCAGTGGATGTAGCGCGGATTGCTGCGGCGCTGATGGCCGATCTGCAGGAGTTTGCCCGTCTTCTTCTGGGCCTCGACCATCTTCTTAGCACCTTCGAGAGTATTGGACATCTCCTTCTCGCAATAGACGTGCAGGCCGGCCTCCAGACAAGCGACCGTATGCTCGGAGTGCCAGAAGTCCGGCGTCGCGATCAGCACGGCGTCGATCTTTCCCTTCTCCTTGTCGAGCATCTCTTTGTAGTCGACGTAGACGTTGTTCTCGTGGCCGATCCCTTTGAGCAACCGGGTAGCCGGCCTCTGATTGTATTCCCAAATATCGCAGACCGCTTTGAACCGGACGCCCGGAATCTTGATGGCCGATGCCATCAGGGCCTTGCCCTGTTCGCCGGCGCCCAGCAGGGCCACATTGATATCGTTGGCACCGCCGCTGGCGGCCGTCTGAGCCAGCAGGCTGGGGGCGAACGCCAGACCGGCGCCGATGGCTGCGGTTGATTTGAGGAACGTACGCCGATCCATGCTGTTCGTCATCTTGTTCTCGCTCATTTCTATCTTCTTGACTCCCAAACTACGCTGATCGTTGGCTGACCCACGAACGGGCGACGGCAGATTATGTTCTCACACGTAAGACCTGTCAACCCATCCACTTATTTCAATTTTCCACGCAATTATTATCGGTCATAGCCACCATTTTTCATCAAGTCACTCTATTCTTAACTGCTTGAACGGCGGCAGATTGCTATAGTTTTTCACTGTTTTACGGTCTGGGCGAGCTCGGCCGCAGTTTTACGGAAGAACGCTACGCTGGCTTCGAGGTCCGGCGGCGCCGAGCTTCTTGATCGCAGCCAGTGGATCAATTCCCGACCGCATCCAATGACCGGTATCGGCGCACGCTCCGATCCATTTGCTCCGGCCCGCGCAGGCCATCAAGACCGTATTGGGATCCCAGTAATCAGACTGCCCTTTCGGCTGGTTGTGAATCGCCAGACCGATCCGATATTCCTGACACAGCTTGTCGATCGTGCCCAGCGCCTCGAGCGGCGGCTCGGTCACGATCGTCTCGACGCCCATGTCTTCGGCGAAATCAAAGAGCTTGCGATACTCCGCCTCCGTATTCGGCACCTCTTCCCGGGCATAGTAGTTGATGACCTTAACCCCCTGCTCCGCGAGCATCTGTTTCACGGCCAGCCGCTGCGCCGGGTTCATATCGCCAAACGGAATCTTGTACTCTTCGCTGACGGTCTGCCCGTAGAAGGCCTGGAGGTACTGCACTCCAACAGACTTGGTCCGGGCGACCGTCTCATAGAAGTTGAGGCGATGGAAAGTATACGCCTGCATCGCCAGCCGCCACGTCTGGGGCGAGGCAGCTGCGCCTGCCGTAACCGCCACACAAACACAACCGACTATCGATAACGTTCCGATCCTGCCCACGCGGATTCGCCAAATCGTAAATCATCAATCATCAATCGTAAATTCACAGCGTCCATCCTTCGCGATAGGACCGCTTGAGGAACTTATTGGCCTCCGGGATGTTCGTGATCTTCATGTTCGCGGCGTCCCATTCGAGTTTCTGTCCGACCTTCGCCGCGATATTGCCCAGAAGGATCGCCTCGGTCATCGGCCCCGCGTAGTCGAAGTTCGACAGCGGCTTGGGACCGCCTTTGCAGGCCCGAATCCAGTCCTGATAATGATCGACGCCACGCGGCAGTGTCCTCTCGGGGCGTTTGAAGTCCTTCATGCGGGCTTCCGGGATCAGTCGCGGCGCGACCATGTGCTGCGCGAGAATCGTGCCGGTCTCGCCGTAGTAGACGCCGCCCTCCTTCGGCAACTGGCGCTCGGCCTCCAACTCCGGCGGCCGCGACGGACGGTTCTCGCCATCGCACCACGTGACAGTCACGGCCGGGCGTTCTCCCTTGGCGGGGAATTCCCACTTCACTGTCGTCTTGGTCGGATAGGTCTCGTCGTTGAACGGATCGGGCTTCGCCTCCACGCTCGTCGGAGCGTCCAGATCCAGCGCCCACCAGGCCAGATCGTAGATGTGGCAGGCCATGTCACCGAGCGTGCCGGTGCCGAAATCCCACCAGCGCCGCCACTCCTCGGGGAGATACGTCGGATGGTACGGCCGTTGCGGAGCGGGGCCCAGCCACAAATCCCAGTCCAGCGTCTGGGGCACCGGGGGTGCATCCGTCGGACGCGTGCCGCCGCCCCAGTTCTTGCCGCTCCAGAGGTCCACGCGTTTCACCTTGCCGATCATGCCGGACTTGACCATTTCGACCAGCAACTTCACTTCTTCCATTGCGTGGACCTGCGTCCCCATCTGCGTCATGACGCCCTGTTCACGGGCGGCGAGCGTGAGACGACGGACCTCTTCGACATCGTGACAGAGAGGCTTCTGGCAATAGACGTGCTTGCCTCTCTTGAGCGCCGCCATGGCGACCACGGCGTGGCAATTGTCCGGCGTCGAAACCACCACGGCGTCGATGTTCTTGTCCTCGGCGTCCAGCATCTTGCGGAAGTCGCGGTACTTCTTCGCCCGGGGGTAGGCATCGAAGGTCTGGGCCGCCCGCCTGTCATCCACGTCGCACAGGGCGACGATGTTCTCCGTGCTGACGGCCTGGACATCGTTGGCCCCCATGCCACCGACGCCAACGCAGGCGATGTTCAGCTTTTCACTGGGCGGTACGAACCGCGGCCCACCCAGCACGTGCCGCGGCACGATAGTGAACGCCGCCATCGCGGCTGCTGCACCCAGGAACTCACGTCGATTGATATTTCCTTTTGCCACTGTCAACCTCCGCGATTCAAAATCATCGATAGTTCGCTACAGCGTCCAGCCTTCCCGGAACGTCGGTTTGACAAACTTGTTCGCTTCTTCGATGTTGGTCACCTTCATGTTCACCGCGTCCCATTCGAGCGGCGTGTCTTTGAACCGCATCGCCAGGACGCCGAGCAGAACCATCTCGGTCAGCGGACCGCCGTACTCGAAATTCGAGCTGGCGGACTTGCCGTCCTTGCAGGCGCGAATCCAATCCTGCTCGTGGCCGCTCATGCCGCCGGGGACGCGAGGCAGGGTCTTGGCCGGCCGTTTGTAGGCCCGCATCTTCTCTTCCGGGATGATCCGCAGTTCCTGGCCACCGTAGGTGCCGTGCATGATCGTGCCCTTCTCGCCGACCAGGAGCGCGCCGTTGCTGGGCAATCTGCGGCCAGGCTCGAAGTCGCGCGGCCGCGGCGGCATCAGCCGGCCATCATACCACGTCAGCTTCACGGGCGGCAGCTCACCCCGGGCGGGGAACTCATAGCGAATGACCGCGGCTCGCGGATAAGTCTCAAACATCACGTCCGGCTCGTAGGCCGTCGTGGTCGCTTCGACCCTTGTCGGAGCGCCGAGCTTCAACGACCAGAACGACGCATCGAGGATGTGACACCCCATGTCACCCAGCGAGCCGCAGCCGAAATCCCACCAGGCCCGCCACTTCAGCGGATGATAGATGGGATGATACGGGCGGTGCGCGGCCGGGCCCAGCCACAGATCCCAGTCCAGCGTCTTGGGCACCTCCGGCGTCTCCTTCGGGCGGGCCATGATCGGGAAGTCCGACCACACATCGCCACCCACGGGCCGGTCGCTCCAGGCATGGACTTCGTGCACGGGGCCGATCGCCCCGTCGGCAACCCATTCGTTCAGAAGCCGTATCTCCTCATTGGAGTGGCCCTGATTGCCCATCTGCGTCTGCACTTTGTACTGCCGGGCCGCTTCGGTCATGGCGCGCACTTCATGGATCGAGTGCGCCAGCGGTTTCTGGCAAAAAACATGCTTGCCGCGTTTCATGCAGGCCAGCGCGATCACCGCATGCGTATGGTCGGGTGTCGCGATGACCACGGCGTCGATGTTCTTGTCTTCCTTGTCGAGCATCACGCGGAAATCTTTGTACTTGCGGGCGTTCGGGTACTTGTTGAACGTCCCGGCCGCGCAGGCGTCGTCGACATCGCACAGAGCGACGATGTTCTCCGTCTGGCACGCTTCGAGATTGCCGGCGCCCATGCCGCCGATGCCAACCGCGGCAATGTTCAGCTTCTCGCTGGGGGGTTTGGTGCCCGCCTGGCCCAGTACGTGACCGGGAAGGATCGTCAGACCTGCCACTGCCCCCGCCGCTCCGAGGAATTGCCGACGCGACAACTCCGTCCTGCCTGAGTTCGCCATGATTGCCACCTACCACTAGCCACAATCCGTTTATTTACAGCGTCCAGCCCTCACGGAAGTTGGGCTTAACATACGCGTTCGCTTTCTTGTCGTTGGTCACCTGCATCTTCTCGCCGTCCCAGAGGAGCTTCTTGCCCGGGTTCAGCACGGCCAGATTGCCCATGACGACGGTCTCGGTAAACGGACCGGAATAGTCGAAGTTCGAGCTGGCGGGCTTGCCGTCCTTGCAGGCCCGGATCCAGTCCTGCTCGTGGCCGTCGGAGCCGCCTTTGACACGCGTCAGCGTCTTGGGGGGACGATTCGGCAGAAAGGCTTTCATCTTCTCCTCGGGGAAGATCGTCGGCCTTTCGCTGTAGCAGTCGCACATCAGCTTGCCCTTGTCACCGACGAAGATCGTGCCGCTCTCGGGAATCTTGCGGCCTTGCTCCAGATCCTCCGGGAGTTCCGGCATGATCCCGCCGTCGTACCAGTGCACCTTCACCGGCGGCATATTCTCGCGGGCCGGGAACTGGTAATGCACCACTTCCGACTGCGGATACGTTTCCTTGTTGTCCACCCGTTTCCACATTTCCCGCACCTCGTAGCCGTGACTGGCTTCGACGCTGACGGGATACTTGAGCTTCAGCGACCAGAACGCCGCATCCATGACGTGACACGCCATGTCACCCAGGGCCCCGGCGCCGAAATCCATCCAGGCCCGCCAGTTGAAAGGCAGGTAGATGGGGTTGTAGGGCCGCATCGGAGAGGGACCGATCCAGAGATCCCAGTCCAGCCCCTCGGGGACCGCCGGGGTTTCCTTCGGTCGGCTGATACCCTGCGGCCAGACCGGACGGTTCGTCCAGCAATGTACCTCGCGGACATCGCCGATCGCCCCCGCCTGAATCCACTCGCAGATCAGCCGCACTTCTTCGCTGGAGTGGCCCTGGTTGCCCATCTGGGTCTGCACTTTGTACTTGCGTGCCGCCTCGGTCAACATGCGGGCTTCGTAGACCGTCCGCGTCAGAGGCTTCTGCACGTACACATGCTTGCCGCGCTGCATGGCCGCCATGGCGACCACCGCGTGATTATGGTCGGGCGTTGCCACGACGACGGCGTCGATATCCTTCTGCTCGTCGAGCATCTTGCGGAAATCTTTGTATTTCTTGGCGTTCGGGTATTTCTTGAACACGTCGGCGGAGTAATTCCAGTCGACGTCGCACAGGGCGACGATGTTTTCGGTTTCGCACTTGCCGAGGTTGCCTTTGCCCATGCCGCCGATGCCGACGCCGGCGATGTTGAGCTTTCCGCTGGGCGGCGTGACACCCGCCCCGCCCAACACGTGGCTGGGAATGATCGTCAAGCCGGCCAGCGCCCCCGCCGCTCCCATGAATTGACGCCGAGACATATTCCCACTCAGAAGTTTCTTCGAAAGGTTCTTCATTGCGTCACCCCTCTATAATTACACCTTCATTTCCAGCGGTCCCCAACCCTTGCGCGGCTCGCGCCAGGCCAGGTCGTTGATTGCCGGGTCGTTGACGATTTTGCCGGACTCGTCCAGTTCGAGCTTCTTACCCGCGCGGGCACAGAGGTTGCCGAGCTGGATGTTGGCGGCCATGGGACCCGAGTAGCTCCAGTTGGATCGACTGAACTCGCGCGGCTTCTCGCCCTTGCAGGCCGCGATGAATTCCTCATGATGGCCGGGCGAGCGTTCCAGCACTTTCGCCGGCTGGCCGAATTCCTTGCGTTTTGTCTCCGGAATCAGGTACGGACGTTCCCAGTAATCGCCTTCGACGATCATCTTGCCCTTGGTGCCGACGATCAGATTTCCCGTCTGAGGCAGTTTGCCATTGCTCGCTTTGAGCTCTTCCGGGATTTCCGGCACGAAGGGTGTTCCGTCTGCCTTCTTGCCTTCGTACCAGAACGTTGTGAACCCGGGGCGGCCGTCTTTGGCGCGGTACGTGCTCTTGACCACCATGCCGGCGGGCCACTGATCCTTGACGGGACCGGTCATGATGAACGGCTCGGCCGTGGCCGCATAGCCCGGAT
>CAYQXM010000006.1:56291-103212 GCA_964421295.1 uncultured Pirellulales bacterium | reverse complement strand
CACTGCCATTCGGGGTTGAGCTTGCCGCTGTCGAAGTTGTCGTCATGGATAAACGCCGGCTTGGGATTCTGTGGCACAGCCGCCCTCGGCTGTGGAATCCCAAGGACCACCCCCGGCTGGGGAAGATCGGACACCCCCGGGGGCGGGGGTGCCACATGGTTGGGCTTGATCCAGGTATTGGGAGCCTTGCGGAGATTGCCCGGCAGACCGATGATCGGGAAGTCGTTGTCCCAGGTGATGGGAACGAGGGCGACCATGCGTCCCGCGCTGCCGTGGTCGGACATGATGACGCTCCACCATTCGCCCCAGGGAGTATCGACCATGCCGCCTTGGTGCAGGGTCAGGCCGCGGTCACTTGCGGTGGCGCGGGCGGGCGCCACAGTAGTCACGCCGAGCGATTCGCCCTGGACCATGCGTTCGATCGTCCAGGGCCCGTCGATGGAGTCGGCGCGGGCGACCATCTGGTCGGTCGTCGCGCCGGGTATGGCGGAGATGTCGTAGTACTTGCCGTTGACCTTGTAGAGGTGGTGGCCTTCTCCCATTTTCTCGGGCAGCGACCGCTTGGGGGCGTCGGCGACGAAGGAGCGGAGGTCGGGAGAGAGTTCCTCGATGGGATAGGGTGCGTTGGCGCCCCAGATGAGGTAGATCTTGCCATCGTCGTCGAAGAGGACCGACATGTCGTGCCGGCCGGGGAGTTGGTTGCGATCCCAGGGGCCCTGGATCGACTTGGAGCGGAACACCTGCAGGCCGGCGCCGTTGACGTTGGTGAAGACGTAGAACATGCTGTTGTGGTAGCGGATGCAGGGCGCCCAGATGCCCTGGCCGTAGATGCTTCTGCCGCCTTCGAGGCGGAAGGCCGGGCCGAGGTCGAGCCTGTCCGTGCAGTAGCCGGCGAGTTCCCAGTTCACCAGGTCTTTGGACTGCATCAACTGAACCGCCGGGTTCATGTGCATGGTCGTGCCGGCGAGGTAGTACGTGTCGCCGACGCGGATGATGTCGGGGTCCTCGAATTCCTCATAGAACAGAGGATTGGAGTAAGTGCCATTGCCGTTGTCGGCGGTCCAATGTCTCGCTGCCTCACCGGAAATCCCGGAAGAAGACGGTGTCGCACCCGTAGCGACGCACCCGGCCAGTGCGACCAGACTCATGAGTCCCAGAAGTTGTCGAAGTCGATGCATGCTCGTGCTCCTCAAACAAGTTCACTTCTTCAGTGTCACAGACTCACTCCTGGCACCTGCGTCTGACAGGTGCGTATCGAGTGATTGGGTTGTCGCAATATCGGCGTTAACCAGCTTACCGTCGCACCGTCGGATCTTCACTCCAAATCCGCTGCGGGTGCGCAGGGCGGCCGCACGTGACGGTACAACTACGCGCTGAATGGCACCCCGATCCCCCTACCTGGCGGCGGCCGACTCCAGGAAAGGATCGCCGAACAGGATCCAGGAATAATCCGCACGCCCGGTACAGGTGGTCGCCAGAGTCAGGAACCGTGTCCCGGGAGGAATCGATACGTCCACCTTCTCCACACGCTCGGCCGAATAGGTCAAGTGCAGCCGGACAACACCATCCAGAAGCACCCAGACGTCGGCCGGGCTGAATTGCGGCTGCGGCAGATCTTTCGTGATGCCGCACAAAGCGGTGAGCCGGTCCAACTGGAGATCCGGATTGTCCTGCCGAATCCGATCCAGGTCGAAGGTGATACCCGCATTGGGGTGGAGACTCAGCGCCGGATGGGCCGATGTCCCAAAACCGATACCGTTGAGCCGGACCGCGTGGATCTGTCTGGGAGGAATGTCAAGGAACTTGCCGCTGTTAGCCGGGCCACCGTAGTAAGTCCCCAGCGTCCTGGGGCACTCGGTAAAGGTCAGTCCGCTGGAGCTGATCACGACCGGACCCGAGGCCCCGTTGGGCATGAATACGCCATCGATCCCCCGACACTGCGGCACGGGATGGAACTCGTTCCGCTGGATCTTTGGGATGTCCGCAGGGGGACCGGCGAACGAATTGCCGGTGCGGATGTCGATACCTTGATCCAACGTGCCGGTGCCGTGGCCATTACCTCCGCCCACAAGGTCCGCCAGATTCACACGTTTCGTCGGATCGACGGGCGCAGGGGCGGATGGCAGTTGAAGGAGGAACAGGTCCGGCCGAGCAGCCAATCCGCCTTGAATAGTCCATCCACGGTCATCGACCATCGCAGCCAGACGCTCGTTCACGATAAGCGATGCCGGCCGACCCGGTCGGTTGGGATCGAGGGCGACGCTGATATGACCTTTCAGAACGTGGGCCTCCGTGCTCCCGTCGGAATGCGCTATCACGCCAAATTCCGTGCCCAGATCGGTGATGAGGGCTGTGAGTGTCCGGACACGAAAGCCCTTGGCGTGTGGAGAGACCGCCGCTACCAGCCTGCCCCTTTTCAGGACCATTTCTCCAGCACTCTTCAACTCGATCTGACAGGGAGCTTCGAGCAGAAGGCTTGTCCCCTGTCCCAGCTGTATCTTCGCCATTCCATCGCGCAGATCGTACGGACCGGCGTACAGCGGTTCGCCCGGCTCAGGACGAGATCCTTGCCATTGAGCCTCACGAGCATCGACCAGCACGCCGATCGGGGTGCCCTCCCGACCCGTGTGTCGAACGAGGTTGACAGACGCGAGAATCACGACCCCGAATATTGCCACCGCGGCCATTGAATAGAGGTGTCGCCCAAACCGCCTGGACCCGGGCCGGCTCCCGCCGCCCGAGAGTGTTTGAATCAGCTCCGACTTGGACAGTCTCGGGGCCCCCTGGCTGCACCGCCGCATCACGGCACTGGCGAAGATGCTGTCGAGGTAATAATCCTGTACCTGGGGGTCCTTGAGCATCGCCTCCTGCAGACGCTTCATCTCCTCGGGCTCGATCTGATCGTCCAACAGACGCTGCACCAGCTCATCCATATCTGGAAACGGCGGCGTGCTCATATCGGACGACTCCCTTCCGCCAGGGTCCTGCGCATACAGCGAAGCAACACGCCGGTGATCTGGCCGAGAACATGATAAACGTGACGGCGCGACAGCTTCAGATACGAGGCGATCTCCTCCATTGAGATATCAAGTTCATAGCGCATCTTGATAATCCGCTTGGCCCGGTCATCCAGCAGAGTCTGACACTTGCGCAGGGCTTCTATTCGTGCGGCGGTTTCATCCTGAATGGCGGGGATGCGATCCATCAAGGCTTCGAACAGCGAATCCTCCATCAGGACACGCTTGCTGCGCGCCAGATTGCGACGGTAGACCAAGATCTCATAACGCATGATCCGCACGCCCCAGGCCGCGAAATTCGTGCCGGGCTGGTACTGGTCGAACTTCCGCCACATCACGGCCATCCCCTCCTGGAACAGATCGTCCGCATCATGCACACGGGGCACCAGGGCCAGAATGTAGGCATAGATTTCGTGCTGGTGCCGCAAGAAGAGCTTCAGAAAGTCCAGAGTGCGTTTGTCCTGATCCATATCTAATTCACCATCGTTTTCCTGCCGATCTTCCATATCACTAACAAAAACCGTCGGATGAGATACAAAAAACGCCGGAAGACCGAAAATTTATCCGGGAGATTGTTAACCCTGCTGATTTACCGATGCTCCGACGCAGGAAAGGCGAAAATTCTTGCCGATATTCCGCTTTTCCATCTCACTTCCGGCATTTTCGAGCAGTCTAAGAGCAGGTGAATGGCGGCCCCGCCGAGTCAGACAGGCGGAGGGTCAGACAAGTCTATGTGTGTCGTTCAATTTTGGAGGAAAGTCATGCTGAAGAAGTTGATTCTTATGTTGGCTTTGGGGTTGTGCCTCGTTTCGCAGGCTCAGGGCCTGAACATCATCTGGGTATGTACCGCCTTTGACAATCTCGCCGATGGCCAGAATGATGACTACGCCTGGGCCCCCTGGCTCCAGAGTCTGGGGCACACGGTGGATGCCCAGATCGGTAACTGGGCCACGCTCGACGACGCGAAGATCGCCACTCTCAATGCGGCAGATGTGATCATTATCAGCCGTGCGATGGCGAGCGACTCCACGTCCGGCAGCGCCGCGGAAATCGCGCAGTGGAACGCGATTACGACGCCGATCATCTCCCTGCACTCCTGGAATGCCCGGAACAGCCGCAATCAGTGGATGAACTCCACGACGATGGAATACTCCGTGGTGGCGCCCCCGATGATCGTCAAGGCGCCGACCCATCCTATTTTCACGGGTATCGCGCTCGATGCGAGCAACCAGGTCGCCATCCTGGATGGGACAGTAGGTAACGGTCTCATCTCTTTCGTTGGCAGCACACAGGATGTCGGCAGCGGTACGTTGCTGGCGGCGCCCAACTACGGAACGCACACCTGGATGGCCGAATGGAAGCCCGGATCTGCGTTCTATGCGGGTTCCGGCACCCCGGCGGGCAAGCGATTGCTGTTCTGCCTGGGAACACAGGAAGTCTCCGGCACCGGGACGCCGACCGGGGCCCTCAACCTGAATGACGTCGGCAAGAAGATGTTCAACAACGCTCTGTACTACATGGCCGGCAAGGCGGTGGATTCCAGTATCGCCGCAAATGGTCTGCCCGCCGACGGAGCAACGGACGTGGCTCCGGACGCCGATTTGAGTTGGACTGCCGGCGAGAACGCGATCACGCACGACGTGTATTTCGGGACCAGTCTGGCGGATGTCAACAGCGCCTCGAAAACGGCACCCAAGGGCGTTCTCCTGGCCACGGGCCAGAGCGGGACCACTTTCGATCCCGGTCGCCTGCAGTTGAGCCAAACCTACTACTGGCGTGTGGATGAGATCGACCAGAGTGGCACCATTCACAAGGGACAGGTCTGGAAATTCGCGGTAGAGCCGCTCGCGTACAAGGTTACGAGCATCACCGCGACGGCCTCCAGCCAGAACTCCGCGGCGGAAGGCCCCGAGAACACGATCAACAGTTCCGGCCTGACCGGCGATCTGCACGGGGCGGACAATAAGACGATGTGGCTCAGCAACAAGAGCACCCCCCTGCCGGTATCGATTCAGTACAACTTCGACAAGGCTTACAAGCTCTACGAAATGTGGGTCTGGAACCACAACACGGCATTTGAGAGCCTCGTGGGCTTGGGGGCCAAGGACACCACTATTGAGTATTCCGCCGATGGAACGACCTGGACGAAGCTCGGCGATTTCGAGTTTGCCCAGGCTATGGACGAAGAGGCTTACGCCCACGGCACGACCGTCTCGTTCGCCGGAGTGGCGGCCCAGTCGGTCCGTTTCACTATCAGCAGCGCCTGGGCCAGTGCCGTTCAAGTGGGCCTGAGCGAAGTGCGGTTCTTCTACATCCCCGTCTGGGCGAAAGAGCCGCAGCCGACCTCGGGTGCCACAGGCGTCAGCCCGACCACCTCGCTCAGTTGGAGAGCAGGCCGCGAGGCCGCCTCGCACGATGTGTACCTGGGCACCGATGCCAACGCCCTGACACTGGCAGGTTCGTCGGCCGCCACCAGCTTCACCCCGGCCCATCTGAGCCTCGGAACCAAGTACTACTGGAGAGTGGACGAAGTCAACGCCGCCGCGACACCCAGCACCTGGGCCGGCGACGTCTGGAACTTCACCACGCCGGAATTCCTCGTCGTGGATGACATGGAAAGCTACAACGACACCACGAATGCCATCTACAGCACCTGGATCGATGGCTACAACACCAACACCAACGGCTCGCAGGTGGGCTATGGCACGGCGCCTTTTGCCGAAACCACGATCGTCCATAGCGGCACCAAGTCCATGCCGTTCGGCTATGGCAACAACAACATCACCACGTCCGAGGCCACGATGACCTTTGCCGCGGCCCAGGATTGGAGCATCGCCGGGATTAAGACCCTTACGATCTTCTTCCGCGGCAATCCGGCCAACACGACCGGCCAGTTGTTCGTGAAGATCAACGGCACCAAGATCAACTATTCCGGCGATGCGGCCGCCCAGACGTCCATCCTCTGGAAACAGTGGAACGTCGACCTGACCGCGGTGAGCGGCCTGACCGCCGTCAACACCCTGACCCTCGGCATCTCCGGTTCGGGCAAGGGCACGCTGTACTTCGATGACATCCGCCTGTACAAGACGGCTCCGGCCGTGGTCGCCCCCGTCAATCCGGGCACCACAGGCCTGGCCGCCTACTATACTTTCGAAGGTGATGCCAAGGACAGCATCGGCGGCTCCACGGGCACGCTCAATAGCGTGACCTTTAGCGATTCGCTGGCCGGCCAGGGCAAGGCCGCCACGTTCAACGGCACCACCAGCTACGTCGACCTGGGTGCCTCGGTCGGCAACCTGATGAGCACGCTGACCAACGCCACGTTCGCCGTCTGGGTGAACGTACCGGCGGTCTCGGCCTGGGAGCGGGCGTTCGATTTCGGCAATGCCGTCACCACCGGCAACCCGCAGGTGTACATGTACATGAGTCCCTTCGGCAGCGCCAATCCACGGTTCGCCTATACGATCGCGAGCAACACCGCCGAAGCCGGCGTCACGGCCCCGAATGCCATCGCTGTCGGCTGGCATCACCTGACCGGCGTGGTGGACGCCGCGGCGATGAACGTCTCACTGTACGTCGACGGCCGCCTGGCCGGAACCTCCGGCACCGTCACTCTCCTGCCGAAGGATCTGGGCAAGACGGCCAACAACTACGTCGGCCGCTCGCAGTGGCCCGATCCGTACCTGACCGGTTCGGTCGACGAGCTGCGGATCTATAACCGTGTGTTGTCCGCCGGTGAAGTCGCCTATCTTGCCGGCGATCGGTAACAGCTTTAGCGAGTCCCGCAAATTTGCACCGCCATGCAATACCGCGGGGCCACACACAACCAGGGCCCGCATCACCACGATGCGGGCCCCTTGGTTTCTGCCACTCACGGCGGTAGACTGTCATTGTTGGTCTGTCGCAGCTTTTATTGAAGGACCTAAGGAGAAAGACTATGGAACGGTGTCTGACAGGATTGGTGTTGCTGCTCGCTTTCTCGGGTTCGCTGTGTTCGGCACAGACGAGCCAGCCTGCGGAAGCGAATGACTGGAAACCCTCGACTCTGAACCAGCCGGGTCAGCCGTACCCGCAGGTCAACTCGCAACGCCTCGCGCGCTTCCGCATCGTAGCACCGCAGGCCCAGAGTGTCAGCGTGAGCCTGGGTCTGGGCGGAGGCCGGGGCACCACCCTCACGAAGGACGCGAACGGCGTCTGGACCGGTACCACGGCAGGACCGATGGATGAAGGCTTCCACTACTACCATCTCACGATCGACGGCGGGACATTCAATGATCCCGGCACCTTGAACTTCTATGGTTCCACCCGTTGGGAGAGCGGCATCGAAATCCCCGCTCATGACCAGGACTTCTACGCTCTCAAGGACGTCCCTCATGGCCGGGTGCAGCAGATTCTCTTTCCGTCCAAGAGCACCAAGACGTCACGCCGTGCGTTCGTCTACACGCCCGCCGACTACGACAAAGACCCGGCCAAACGCTACCCCGTGCTGTACCTGCAGCATGGCTGGGGCGAGGATGAGACGGCCTGGAGCGTTCAGGGACGCGCCAATCTGATCATGGACAACCTGATCGCCGAAGGCAAGATACAGCCCTTCCTCATCGTGATGACCTACGGCATGACCAACGACATTTCGTTCGGCGGCGGACGCGGCCGGGGTGGTCGCGGACCGGGTGCCGCTCCCGCAGGCGATCCGAATCGGGCACGCGGAGCCAGGGCCGGTGCGCGACGCGGCGGCGGCCTCGCGAGTTTCGACATCAGTGCCTTCCAGACAGTTCTCGTCGATGAGCTGATCCCCTACGTCGATGCCAACTTCCGTACGCTCTCCGATCAACCGCATCGTGGCATGGCGGGTCTCTCCATGGGAGGCATGGAGACCAGGCAGATTACCCTGAAGAATCTCGACAAGTTCTCCCACATCGGCCTGTTCAGCGGCGGAGTCATCTCCCCTGCCGATGTCAACAACACGCCTGGTTTCAAGGAGAAGGTTAAGGTCGTGTTTGCCAGTTGCGGCAGCCGCGAGAACCCCGGCAACATCCAGTCCAATCACGAAGCCCTCGACAAATTGGGCATCAAGAACACTGCGTATGTGTCGCCGAATACCGCTCATGAGTTCCTGACGTGGCGACGCAGTCTGCGCGAGTTCGCCCCGCTGCTCTTCAAGGATTAAAGGAGAATGACCATGAAACGGAATGTGACTGCACTAGTATTGGCGCTGGCTTTCTCAGGTTCACTGTGTCCGGCGCAGGCAAGCCAGCCTGCGGACACGAACGACTGGAAGCCCTCGTCCCTCAATCAACCAGGAAGACAGTATCCCCAGGTCACCTCCGATGGCCGGGTCCGCACCAGCATCTCCGCGCCTCAGGCCCAGAAGGTGGAGCTCGATATAGGAGCTGTCCGATACCCCTTGACCAAGGGTGAGAATGGCGTTTGGACGGGCGGCGAATCGAAGCCCCAGGACGAAGGTTTCCACTACTACCAGATATGGATCGACGGGGCGGCCGTGCCGGATCCGGGCACTTTGTACTTTTACGGCGCCAGCCGTTGGGGCAGCGGCGTTGAATGTCCTGCCAAGGATCAGGACTTCTACGCCGTCAGGAACATCCCACATGGACGCATATGCGAGACCCTCGTTCACTCCAGAAGCACCAATAGCGCACGGCGCTGTTTCGTCTACACACCGCCGGACTATGACAAGGATCCGAGCAAGCGCTATCCCGTCCTGTATCTCCAGCACGGCGGCGGTGAAGATGAGACCGGCTGGCCCGGTCAGGGACATACCGGCTTGATCATGGATAACCTGATCGCCGAGGGCAAGGCCCAGTCCTTCATTATCGTCATGGCCAACAGTAATGTTGGCCGCAGCGGTCCGCGCGGCGGACGAGGCGCAGCGCCCGCCGGACGTGGACCAGGCGTAGGCGACCCGAACCAAGCACGGGGAGCGATGGCAGGCGTACGACGGGGCGGCATGGGTTTCAACTTCAGTCCCTTTCAAACGGTTCTCCTCGACGAGCTGATCCCCTACATCGATGCCAATTATCGCACCCTGGCGGATCAGCCGCACCGCGCCATGGCGGGCCTTTCCATGGGTGGCATGCAGACCAAGTCGATCACGCTGACCCATCTCGACACGTTCTCCCACATCGGCATTTTCAGCGGCGGCAGCATCGCCACGTCCGATATCAACGATATGGCGGCTTTCAAACAGAAGGTCAAGCTGGTGTTCACCAGCTATGGCAGCCGTGAACTCGAGAACCGCAGAGGCGGCGGCGCCTTCGGCGGTGATCCCAAGGCGAACGCCGAAGCCTTGAAACAGGCCGGCATCAACAGCGTCTTCTACGTCTCGCCCAGCACGGCTCACGAGTGGCAGAGCTGGCGGCGCAGCCTGCGCGAGTTCGCCCCCCTGCTGTTCCGGGATGACACTGCACCTGCTTCGCCTGCAGCGAATCGGCCTGCTCCTGCACCGGGCACGCGCAGGGGTGGTGGGCGAGGCGGATTTGGCGGGCCCATCGAACTGGGTCCGGACGACAAACCCGCTTTCGATGATCCGCCCGCCGGGTTCAGAGACAGGCGCGACAACATCGCTCACGGTGAACTGACGACCGTACAGTATGACTCCAGGACACTCGGAGTACGTCGCCAGATGCTCGTCTACACGCCGGTGGGCTATGCAAAGGATCGTAAGTACCCCGTGCTCTACCTGCTCCACGGGATCGGTGGCAATGACCGTGAATGGCAGCGAACCTGCCGCGCGGATAGTGTCCTCGACAACCTCATAGCTGACGGCAAGATTCAACCGATGATTGTTGTTTTCCCCAATGGCGATGTCAGCATAACGGTTGACGCCAATGGCGTTTCCCGCCGGGCAGGTACGGGCGGCAGGCGTGGTGGGGGATACGACGGCTGGGGAAAGCCCTTCGAGAATGACCTGATCAAAGACATTATCCCCTACGTCGAGTCCCACTATTCCGTGTATGCCGATCGCGAGCATCGCGCGTTGGCGGGTCTTTCGATGGGCGGTGGCCAGTCCCTGAACATCGGCATGTACAACATCGATACCTTTGCCTATGTCGGGGGATTCTCCTCGGCCCCGAATACCAACAAGTTCGGCGGGATGTACAACGATGTCGAATTCCTGCCCGATCCGGCAGCCGCCAAGGAAAAACTGAAGCTGTTGTGGATCGCTTGCGGCAGCAAGGATGGCCTGATTCGTGTCAGCCAGGGCGTCCACAATTACCTGAAAGAAAAGGGTGTTTCGCACGTCTGGCATGTGGACTCGAATGCTCATGACGGCACGGAGTGGGCGAACAATCTGTATCTCTTCGCCCAACGCATCTTCAAATATCCCAGGAAAATATGAGACCGCGCCCTGCTCAGTTCTGGGCCAGAGAGCGGTCGAGGAGCAAGTCACCTGCCGGCAGGATAAGAAATCTTGCCGGCATTTTATTTTTCATCTCATTTCTGATGCTCTCCCGTCGTTTACATACGTCGCGGATAATCTGACCGAATTGGCGCGATGACCACTATCCCGGTCGGCTCTAGTGATAGGCAGATTCGTGCCAGATCGTGGGTCCGATGACCGGATGTGTCTCGGGTGCAATATCGTGATGCTTGTGAACTCGATCTTACAGGTGCAGGACTCGGCTATCGGACCTTTGCCTCGTTCGAGCCGAAGGAAGGTGGGACAGTACAAATTTCGGATCGTGTCTTGAGCCTGCGTCGGCGCCGCGACGCACTGTGATTACATCTTACGCCACTTTTTGAAGGAGGATCGCCATGCGCAAGAAAATCATCCCTCTCGTCGTTCTCATACCACTGTGGGCAGGGTTGGTCCAAGCCCAGCCGGTCATGCCGACCGGTCTTTTCTATCTCGAGTCTTACGACATGCCGGGCTATTTCATGGTGTGTACCACCACAGGGAATCGGGCCATTCAACTGGCTCAGAATGGGAATTTGACCCCCGAAGGCCAATGGATGGTCGCTGAACCGTTCGCCGGCGCGACAAGGGGAGCCATCTCACTGACGCCGGTGGTGCTGCCGGGTTACTACGCGCGGCACGCAGGCTGGATTCTCTATACCGATCCGTCGGCGTCGGCCAACGAGTACTACAACAACGATGCCAGTTGGATACCGCGGGCAGGGTTGGCGAATCCGAGTGATCCAACCCTCGTGTCTTTCGAGAACGTGGGGTATGGCAACAACTATATCCAACACAATCCGAGCGGCAATCCGATCGGGTTCGGGACCGGATCGGGCCTCACCGTCGCGGCTGGAAGCGAGGGGTTGGCAACATTCAGGATCGTGCTGCCCAGCACCGAGAAGGCCTCGAAGCCTGTCCCGGCCGACAAGGCGACGGACATACGGCGCGAGACAACCCTCAGTTGGAAGGCAGGTTCATTTGCCCAAAGTCATGACGTGTATCTTGGGACGAACTTAAATGATGTCGACACGGCCACGAGAGACAATCCTCTGGGCGTGCTGATCAGCCGAGCCCAAGACAGCAATAATTGCAGCCCGGCGTATCGTCTCGAATTCAATACAACCTATTATTGGCGCGTCGACGAGGTCAATGCTCCTCCGAGTTCCACGATCTTCAAGGGCGACGTCTGGAGCTTCACGACAGAGCCCTATGCCTACAAAGTAACCGGTATCACCGCCACCGCTTCGAGCAAGAAGTCGGCCGCGGAGGGACCAGAGAACACGATCAATGGTTCGGGTCTGACCGGCGATCTGCACGGCACGGACACCAAGACCATGTGGCTCAGCCTCAGCACCAAGAGCGGCGGTACCATGCCGGCGTGGATTCAATACGATTTCGATAAGGTCTACAAGCTCTACGAAATGTGGGTCTGGAACCACAACACAGCGTTTGAAAGCCTCGTGGGCCTGGGCGTCAAGGATATCATCGTCGAGTATTCCACCGATGGAACGACCTGGACGAAGCTGGGCGATTTCAACTTCACGCAGGCCGCGGGTGAGGACACTTACGCCCACAATACGACCGTCGCCTTTGACGGCGTCGCGGCCCAGTCGGTCCGCCTCACCATCAGCAGTACCTGGGGCAACACGGCCCAGACGGGTCTCAGCGAAGTGCGGTTCCTCTATCTCCCTGTTATGGCACGCGAGCCGCAACCAGTGTCGGGCGCCACGGGTATCAGCCCAGCCACGTCGCTGAGTTGGCGTGCCGGTCGTGAGGCAGCCTCGCACGATGTGTACCTGGGCACCGACGCCAATGCCCTGACCCTGGCAAGTTCGTCGGCCGCCACCAGTTTCACCCCGGCCAATCTCAGCCTGGGAACCAAGTACTACTGGCGTGTGGACGAAGTCAACGCTGCCGCCACGCCCAGCACCTGGGCCGGCGACGTCTGGAGCTTCACCACGCCGGATTACCTCGTCGTCGACGATATGGAAAGCTACAACGACAAGGACGGCACCTCGATCTTCAATAAATGGATCGATGGCTACAACACCACTACCAACGGTGCCCAGGTCGGCTACGGCACAGCCGCCAACAGCACGTTCGGCGAAACGACCATCACCCATAGCGGCAAGCAGTCCATGCCGTTCCTCTTCGATAACTCCAAGGCCGGCAACTCCGAGGCCACGATGACCTTTACCGCGGCGCAGGATTGGAGCCTCGCCGGGATCAAGACCCTGGTGATCTTCTTCCGCGGCGACCCGGCCAATACGACCGGCCAGTTGTTCGCGAAGATCAACGGCACCAAGATCAACTACGCCGGCGATGCGGCCGCCCAGACGTCCATCCTCTGGAAACAGTGGAACGTCGACCTGACCGCAGTGAGCGGCCTGACCGCCGTCAACACCCTGACCCTCGGCATCTCCGGCTCGGGCAAGGGCACCCTGTACTTCGATGACATCCGCCTGTACAAGACGGCTCCGGCCGTGGTCGCACCCGTCAATCCGGGCACCACGGGCCTGGCCGCCTATTATACGTTCGAAGGGGATGCCAAGGATAGCATCGGCGGCTCCACGGGCACGCTCAATAACCTGACCTTCGCCGACTCGCTGGCCGGCCTGGGCAAGGCCGCCACGTTCAACGGCACCACCAGCTACGTCGACCTGGGCGCCTCGGTCGGCAACCTGATGAGCACGCTGACCAACGCCACGTTCGCCGTCTGGGTGAACGTACCGGCGGTCTCGGCCTGGGAGCGGGCGTTCGATTTCGGCAATGCCGTCACCACCGGCAACCCGCAGGTGTACATGTACATGAGTCCCTTCGGCAGCGCCAATCCACGGTTCGCCTATACGATCGCGAGCAACACCGCCGAAGCCGGCGTCACGGCCCCGAATGCCATCGCTGTCGGCTGGCATCACCTGACCGGCGTGGTGGACGCCGCGGCGATGAACGTCTCACTGTACGTCGACGGCCGCCTGGCCGGAACCTCCGGCACCGTCACTCTCCTGCCGAAGGATCTGGGCAAGACGGCCAACAACTACGTCGGCCGCTCGCAGTGGCCCGATCCGTACCTGACCGGTTCGGTCGACGAGCTGCGGATCTATAACCGTGTGTTGTCCGCCGGTGAAGTCGCCTATCTTGCCGGCGATCGCTGACCGGCGTCAGAAAAAGAGGTCTGGGCCAATAGACCGTTGACCCAACGGTGTAGATATGGTTGTGCCCGCGGAATTGCTCCGCCAGGCAGTCCAGCGGGAGTCTTCCAACCCGGGGCCCGTATCACGTGATGCGGGCCCCGTTATTTACGGGGCAGAACGGTTTCTGTAAGATCTGTTTTTCTCGATACTTGTGCCACCAAGCCACGGGATTGGCGTTATACAGATCGAGGGTTCAAGGCTCGGATTTGTAACATCTGCTACGCTTTGTCACACACCTCCAACAGCCGCCCGGGGGCTGATGAAATATGGTTTACAGAACCCCCGCCGCACGCTATACTGTCGGCCCGAAAGACGAGCAGCAGGCTTTGCAGATGGTTCCAGATGAGTTGGGGGCCCTGTAGGCAGTGGGATTGCAGACGGATGCGTCCACGCACGCTCTCGGCTCGAAGGTTCATACAACGAAGACGGCTACTTGTGCAACAGGGCTGTGAACATGGTTGTTCCCAAGTATGACACCCTTGTCATTGGAGGTGGTATTTCGGGATCGGCCTGCGCTCTGCTTCGTGCCCGCAAAGGCGAACGCGTGGCTCTGCTCGAAAGAGGCCCGCACCTTTCGCCTACTCTCCACGGGTTCATGCGGAGTGGAACTTACTTCGACTCCGGTTTTCATTACGCCGGGTCGCTGATGCCCGATGGACTGCTGCCCCACCTGCTGGCTGAAATGGGCATTTCTGACGATTTGAACGGAACGGTATGCACCCCCCAGACCCTGGACCGTATCCGCTTTGCCCAGCCGGCGTTCGAGTTCCGCTTTCCCCAAGGTTGGGAGGCCGTAGAGCAGGAGCTCTGTCGCGTGTCGCCCCTGGACAGCCACAGGGTGAGCGGATTTCTGACACGCGTCAGAGAGTTGTGGCAACAGGCTCGCGCCACCTTCGAGCATGATCGCGGCCGGAGTCTGGATGTCCTCTTCACGGCGGTGGGAAACAGCCTCCAGGCGGAGCTGGCCCGCTGCACGGACAATGCTCTACTTCGCGGATTGCTCGCCTGTCATGGCATCCTCTACGGCTCGCAGGCCGAGGAGACCTCGCTCCTTTTTCACAGCCAGGTCACAGGATCATATTATGAATCCGCCTGCATGGTCCGGGGTGGAGGCCGGGTCTGGGTGGATGTCTTTGAGAAGGCCTTGCGCGATGCCGGAGTTGACGTCATGTACGGGATGAAGGTGTCGCGTATTCACGTCAACGAAGATCGCCGATTTGCCGAAGTCGAATTGGACACGGGCATCCGACTGCCGGCAGGCAAGTGCATCAGCACGATTCACCCAAAACTCATGGTGGAGATGATGCCGCCCCACGCGCTGGGCCCTGCCTACCGACATCGCATTCAAGACCTTGAGGAGACACCTTCGGCGGTAGTCCTTTACGGGCGGTGTTCCTCCGCGAGTTTTGCCGGAAACCTGATTCTGGCGGACCGACCGCAGGCACTCGATGAGTGGCCGCACCTGCCGGTGGCGGAGCGTCCCTTGTTCGTCAGCGTACCGGTGGATTCGCAGAACAATGGGGTGTCCATTATCTGCCCCGCTGTTCTGGCTGATGTGCCCGCCGGCAACACCGACATGGCGCGTCCGCAGGGCTATCGCGAATGGAAAGGGCGCATCGCGCAACAGTTAGCGCAGCGTCTGCGGGATAGCGCCGGGGATTTGCTGGGAAGTTTCGAATTGCTGGACATGGCCACGCCGCTGACGTTTCGAGACCGCTTGAGCAGCCCGGACGGGGGATTGTACGGCGTCAAGCACCGCTTGACCGACCTGCCTCTGTTGCCGCGGACCGCGGTGAAGGGGTTCTATCTTTCCGGCCAGGCCATCGTAGCCCCCGGCGTTCTGGGAGCGCTTTGCGCCGGTTTCCTCACGGACAGTTGCATCATGTGATGGTGGTTGAAATGCTTGTGCAGACTTTGAGCTATAGATCGGCGTCGGGAGAATGATGTCGCGAAGGCGAGTCGTGATTACAGGTGTAGGTGCCGTGACTCCCTTCGGCTCCGGCGTGCCGGTGTTGTGGGAGTCGCTAGTGGCAGGACGGACGGCCGTGCGGGATTGCCCCGCCCTGGCGGACGTGAAAGGTCTGCGCACCACCGTGGCGGCCTGCGTTCCCGAAGTGGATGCCCAGCGCATCGATCGCAAGAAACGCAGGTACATGTCGAAGATGTCCATCTACGCCACCCTGGCCGCTCAGGAAGCGGTGCAGATGGCCGGTCTGACGCCCGAGCAACTCCATCACGCGCGTACGGGGGTTTGCATCGGTTCGACCACCGGCAGCACGATGGAAACGGAGACATTGTTTCTCGACGTGCTCAAGGGGCGCACCGTCGAGAACATGAAGTCCACGCACTTCTTCAAAATCATGAACAGTTCCTGCGCCACGAACCTCGCCCAGGCACTCGGTATTCAAGGCTGGCTGCTGGCGCCGTCGGCGGCCTGCGCCACGGGCACCGTCGCCGTGGGCCTGGGAGCGCAGACCATCGAGTCGGGCAAGCAGGATGTGATGCTCTGCGGCGGCGCCGACGAGATGCACATGGTCACCGTCGCCGTGTTCGATGCACTCGAAGCTTCTTCCCGCCTGTACAACGAGACGCCGGACAAGACTCCGCGTCCGTTCGACCGCAATCGTGACGGCATCATCTGCGGTGAAGGCGCCGGCCTGGTGGTCCTGGAGAGCCTGGAGCACGCACAGGCCCGGCAGGCCCATATTCTCGGGGAAGTCCGCGGATATGCGATCAACAGTTCACCGGACGACATTGCCGATCCCCAGCCGCCGTCCATGGTGCAGTGCATGAGACAGGCCCTGGAGGAATCCGGCCTGCGTCCGGACCAGATCGGCTATCTGAATGCGCACGCCACCGGGACCTTCCGGGGTGACGCGGCCGAATGCCGTGCGATTGAGGAGGTGTTCGGGCGAAGCCTGCCCGTCAGCAGCCTGAAGGGCCACCTGGGGCACACCATGGCTGCCTGCGGAGCGCTGGAACTCATCGCCACCCTGCTGATGATGCGCGAGAGTCTGTTGCTGCCCACACGCAATCTGGCCGAGCCGGATGAAGTGTGCGGCCGCTTGAACCTTCTGATGGATGTCCAACGTCGCCCCTTCGCGGCGGCGATATCCAACAATTTCGCGTTGGGGGGAGTGAACTCCGCCATCGTGATTACCGGGAGACCGACTAGTGACGGACAATGAAGTCATCGAATTGATCAACCGCAGCCTCGTCGACGAGTTCGAGTTGGATCCGAGCCTGATGAAGCCGGAAGCTCGGTTGGTGGAGGGCCTGGGTTTTGACAGCCTCGACTTTGTCGATATCGTGGTCGTCCTGCAACACGCTTTCGGCGTGACCTTGCGGGAGGACCCGCGCGTGCGGGAAGTGAGAACTCTGGGTGATCTGCACCGCCTCATCATCGAGAAGAAACGGGAACTGGAGGCGGCCCCCAAGCCGTGATGTGGCGCGTATGCCGACAGAAACATCGAATCCGTTGGAGCCCGAGGGCCTGGGCGTATGCTTGGCCGAGGCGTCGGACCTGCCGGCCAAGCCGGCCCGGACAACTTCGTGGCTCACGCTGGCGGCAACGAATGTCTGGGTGCTGCTCCTGTCGATCCTTGAGACCGTGCTCGCCATCGCGGTCTCACCGCTGTTGTTCGTCGTGTGGCTGGGTGTGACCCGCTGGCCGGTGGGCAAGATCATGCGTCACTTCGTGTGGATGTACGGCCGGGTCTGGTTGTGGCTCGTGTCCCCCTTCGTGCGCGTGACGCTGGCCGGCGCCAAGCCCGCCGAGCCGGGACATCCATGCATCTACGTGGCCAATCACCTGTCGTTCTTCGATATCTTCATCCTCTCGGCCATGCCGGTATTTGATGTCGTCATCTGCCTGCGATCCTGGCCCTTCAAGATGGCCTGGTACGCTCCGTTCATGCGTCTGGCACAGTATGTGGACGTAGAGCAATTGAGCTGGGACTGTATCGTGCAACAGATCCGGCGGCATTTCGATGAAGGACGCTCCGTGCTGCTGTTTCCGCAGGGCCACCGCAGCCGCGATGGGCGGATCGGTCGCTTCTATTCGGGCGCGTTCAAGCTGGCGGTTCGGCTCGGCGTGCCCATCGTACCCATTTGCATCACAGGCACCGATCGACTGCTGCCTCCGGGCCGGCACTGGGTGGCCCCCGCTACCGTGCGGCTGGAGTGCCTGGAGCCCATTGATGCGACGGCTTTCCAGCACGAGCTGGGGCACGTGGAGCTGCGCAAGTACGTCAAGAGATTGATGGGGGCTTGTCTTGCCAAAAATCAACTCTGACCAATCCGCAGATGTGGAGGCTCCCTCACTTCCGGGACTGCAGCGCTGTGCGGCCGTCTCGTTCGAGGACACCGAAGCGATCCTGGCCTGCACGAACCGGCAACTGACCCGGCATATTCAGTACTGCTACGCACAGTCACGCTTCTATCGCAGGCGCTTCGACGAGGCCGGCTTGACGCCGCGGGACATGCAGTCCGTCACGGACCTGCGTCGCCTGCCGTTTACGACCAAAGCCGATTTGGCGGAGCATGGGGACGAGCTGCTGTGCGTGCCCCAACGTCAGATCGTCGACATCTGCCAGACATCGGGCACGACCGGCACTCCTGTCGCCTTGCTGCAAACGGCGCAGGACCTGGAGCGACTGGCCTACAATGAAGAGACCTGTTTCACGGCCGCGGGCCTGACGACGGAGGATCGTGTGGTCGTCGCGTGCGCGATCGATCGCTGCTTCATGGCCGGACTGGCCTATTTCGAAGGGCTGCGTCGCCTCGGCGCCACGGCTATCCGCGCCGGTGGCGGCCATCCCGCCATGCTCGCGGAGATGGTCCTGACCTATCGCCCTTCCGCCATGATCGGGGTCCCATCCACTCTGCTGGAGGCAGCCCGGGTGTTGCAGAAACGAGGCGTCGATCCCCTGGGGTTGGGCGTCAGCCGATTGATCTGCATCGGTGAGCCCGTGCGGGATGCGGATCTTTCGCCTTCCTCCTTAGGCCGGCGACTCAGCCAGGCATGGGGAGCGCAGGTGCTCGGGACGTATGCCAGCACCGAGATGGCCACATCGTTTGCGGAATGCGCCGGCGGCTGCGGAGGCGGTCATGTTCTGCCGGACCTGATTGTCATCGAGATCGTGGACGATGCCGGCACGCCGGTGTCGCCGGGAGAATTGGGCGAAGTGGTCGCCACGCCGCTGCAAGTGACCGGGATGCCGCTGCTGCGTCTGAAGACGGGGGATATCGCCGCGCTGCTGACGCAGCACTGCCCCTGCGGGCGCAAGACGTGGCGTGTCGGTCCTGTCGTCGGCCGCAAGGCGCAGATGCTGAAGGTGCACGGCACGACTCTCCATCCCGCGGCAGTCTTCGCGGCACTACAGAGTCTGGAGGGAATCCGGAATTATTGCCTGGAGGTCCACCAGGACTACGAGCTTTCGGACCGGGTGCGCGTGATCGTCGGCCTCGAAGAGGGCCTCCGTCTCAGCGAAGCGGAGATTGGCGACCGGATCCGCGCACGGGTGCGGGTGAAGTTGGACGTCGTCATCGCCCCGCCGGAGGAGATACAGCGACGAACGGTCGTAGAGGGTCGCCGAAAGCCGGTGTTGGTATTTGACTATCGCAATGGAAGAAAGGAGGGGCTGGGTTCGACATGAAACGCCCCTGTGTAGTTCTCAACGGCAACGATCTGACCGTCGACGATATCGTTGCGATCGGCATCGGCGATAAGGCCGTGGCGTTGGAGCCCGCGGCGTTGGATCGGTGCCGTCGCAGCCGGGCTTTCCTCGAACGCGAGGTGGCCGCCCGGCGGGTCATCTACGGCGTCAACACGTCGTTCGGTCCCATGTGCAACAAGATCATCGCCGACAAGGACCTGGGCGCTCTGCAGGTGAATTTGATCCGCAGTCACGCGGCAGGTCTGGGCGATCCGATCAAGCACTACATCGCACAGGCCGTGCTGGCCGTGCGTCTCAATACGCTCGTCAAAGGTTACAGCGGCGTACGCGTCGAGTTGCTGGAGCTGATGCGGGACATGATCAATGGCGGAATTGCCCCCTATATCCCGGAATGCGGCAGCGTCGGCGCTTCGGGCGACCTCGTGCATCTCGCCCATCTGGCGTTAGCCATCATCGGCGAAGGCGCGGCGTACCACAAAGGGAAGCTGACCACCGCCAAGAGAGCATTGCACGCTGCGGGTTTGAAGCCCTTCCGTCTGAGTTTCAAAGAGGGCATCGCCCTGATCAACGGGACCAGCGCCATGACAGCACTCGCCGCGTTTGCCCTGTTCGGGGCCCGGAAGCTGCTGTCGCTGAGCTGCGTAACGGCGGCCTTTGCCCTGGAAATCTTCGGCGGCATCGACGACGCCTTCGACCAGGATCTGCACCGGGTCAAGCCGCACCCCGGCCAGCAGCACGTGGCGGAAATCATTCGCCGGCTCTACCAGGGGTCGCGCAATGTCACACGCCGCCGGGACCTGCACGAACGCATCCGCCGGGGAAAGGCGGAGGGCGTCTCGTTCGAGACCGACATCAACGTTCAGGACGTGTACTCGATCCGCTGCACGCCGCAAATCCTCGCACCGGTTCAGGAGAGCATCGACCAGGTGACCCGAACGCTCTCCATCGAGGCCAACTCCGTCAACGACAATCCCGTGGTGATTCCGGAAAAGGAGAAGGTCATTCACGGCGGCAATTTCCACGGGCAGAGCGTCGCGTTCGCGATGGATTCCCTGTGCATGGCGGTCGCCGAGATGAGCACGCTCTCGGAGCGGCGGATCAACAAGCTCCTGGACAAACACCTGAACGAGGGCCTGCCCGAATTGCTGATCGCGGGCAGAGTGGGTCTCACCATGGGCTTCATGGGTGCCCAGTACGTGGCCACCTCGACGACGGCGGAGAACCGGCACCTGGCCAATCCCATGGGGACATTGTCCATTTCGTGCAACGCCTCCAACCAGGACGTCGTCAGCATGGGAACGGTAGCGGCGCGGAAGGCTTTCAAGTCCGTGAGCAACGCCAAGCACATAATGACGGTGGAAGTCCTGGCGGATTTGCAGGCCCTGTCGTTCCGCAACGCCGCCGGCATGGGTAAAGGGAGCCGGCGCATCTACGACCGCCTCACGGAACATTTCACTGTCTATGACAATCGGACGATATTCCATGACGTGCTCGTGAAGTTCCGCAAGCTGCTTTTTTCCAGCCAGTTGCTGGATGATCTGAGCGCGTATTACAGGAATGGAGGACCGACTCCATGACGTTGCCGGCAGACACGGAAGCCTACATGCTTCACCGACCGCCCCTGCGGCTGGTCCAGCGGCTGCTGTGCGTCGAGGACGCGCACGCCGAGGCCCAGACCACTCTGAAGGCCGGCGATGTCGGGGTGGGCTCCGATGGCAAGGTCGAGGCGATGACCCTTGTCGAGCTCGTGGCCCAAACCTACGCGGCGGCGCAGGGCTACCGCGATCGGAACAAAGAGAATCCGGTCAGTCGCGGCTATCTCGTGGGAGTCAGCGACTTCCGGATCGAGTCTTGTCCGCCCGCGGGACAACCGCTCCTGATCAAGATCGACTCCTCCTGCTCCTTCGACGACTTCTATCTCGTGGAAGGACAGGTCCTGTGCGATGACACCGTCATTGCCGGCGGCACTCTCAAGGTCTGGGTCCAACCCAGCGCAGGACAACCTAAGTGAACCCTCTGGAGCAGACGACCCAACGAGTATACGAGGTCGGTATACGCCGATGGCGCACTGTCACCGTCTGCATGGCGGTCCTGGTCGTGGCGGGCACCTTGTTCATGACGCAGGTGCCCTTGCGGGAAGATGTGACTGTGATGCTTCCGGACAGCGATCCGGCCTTCGTCCGCAGCTATCAGTTGCTGGACGCCGCTCCTTTCACGCGGAATATCGTGATCGATCTGGAGGCTCCGGACGCGGAGCAGCTCGCTCTGTTGACGGAGACTGCCCAGCGCCTGGCCGAGCGGCTCGGCCCCCCCTACATCTCCGGCGTGATCGGCGGCATGTCGGCCGAAGCCGGAGCCCATCTGCTCGACTGGCTCTATGCCCACAGTCCCCAACTGTTCACGGAAGACGATGCGGCCGCACTGGCCACCAAGATCACTCCCGACCAGGTGGCGGCCAACCTGCAGAACAGTCTCCAAGCCCTGAGCGGTCCCGAGGGCGTCTGGGTCCGGCGCTGGCTCGCCAGAGATCCGCTCGGCTTCCGCAATCAGGTGTTTCGTAAGCTCGGCGCCGTGGCCATGCTCCCCGACGTTCGGATCGAGGGCGGATTCCTCGTGGACCCGAACGGCAGACACACTCTCCTGGTCGCGCAGACCCCCGTCGCGATGGGAGATTCGCAGGCCGGCAGGCAATTGCTGGACTACCTCAACGACGTGATCGCGCAGACGGTGCCGCCCCCGCTTCAGGCCCATGTGGTCTGCGCCCATCGTTACACGGTGGCCAACGCGGACACGATCAAGAAGGACCTGGTTGTCGTGTTCGTGGCTTCGTCCCTAGCGATGTTGGTGATCTTCGTCTCGCTGCTGCGTCACTGGCGGGTTCTCTTTGTGTTTGCCGTGCCGTGCCTGGCAGTGTTTGCTGCCGTCCTGGTGACCGCGCTCGTTTTCAAGCGGCTGTCCGCCATCACGGTTGGCTTCGGGGCGGTCCTGTTGGGAATCGCTGACGACTTCGGTCTGCATGTGTATTTTACCTTGCGGCAAAAGCCAAACGATCCCGCCCGGGCCGTGGGGCATCTGGCCATGCCGGAAGTGGTTTCCTGGGCAACGACGGTAGGCGTGTTCGTCGTGCTCCTGTGGTCCGGCATTCCCATCCAACGTCAGCTTTCCATCTTCTCGGCTATCGGCCTGACCGTCGCCCTGGGTCTTGCCTTTCTGTGGCTGCCGCACTGGGTGATGGGAGGCCGGCCGAGCCGCACGTTGACGCTACCGGCCCTTGATCGGCCCCGATCTCGCTGGACCATCGGCGTCTGGCTGCTCCTGACGTTCGCGCTGCTGCCCGTGTGCCGGCAAATCCAGTTTGACGGTGATCTCCGCAAAGTGGGTGTCGTGCCTCAGGACGTACTCGCCGACGAGCACGTTATCCGTGATGCCTGGGCCGACCCGCGCGGCCGGGCCTTGGCCGTCATCCGGACCGGCGACATGGAGTCGCGGCTGCAAACCAACGAACAACTCTATGCGACGTTGTCTCAACACTGGGGCGTGGGAGAACTGGTGAATCTGGCGCCCCTCCTGCCCAGTCGGGCCACGCAGTTGGCCAACATCGCCCGATGGCAGCAGTTCTGGAAAGGCCAGGGACGGCTCGAACAACTGCGGGAGGCGTTGCAGACGCAGGGCACCAAACTGCATTTCGCCGCCGGCACATTCGACCCCTTCCTGCAATCACTGGACAAGGACCCGAAGCCTTTCAGCGTGGAGGACCTGCGACAGGCCGCCGGACCGCTGCTGGACACGTTGTTCATGCAGCAATCGCAAGACTGGGGACTGATCAGCCTTCTGCCGGACAACGAGCAACTGGCTGAATTTGTCGACGCCGCAAGCCCTGGTCTGCCGGCGAGTGTCGAGATCGTATCGCAGAAGCGATTTGCGGCCGTCCTGCGTCAAACGCTCGAAGGCGATTTCCGCCGGTTCATTCTGCTGGCCATGGTGACGGTCGTGTTCGTGACAACGGCACTCCTTCGTCGCGGATCGCAGGTGGTCCTAAGTCTGCTGCCGGCGCTGACGGGGCTGGAGGTGATGCTGGCAGCCATGGTACTTCTGGGGCTGAGAGTGAACCTGTTCAACGTCGCCGCCAGTGTGCTGGTGCTGGGTCTGAGCATTGACTACGGCGTTTTCATGGCCTGCGTGGGCCGCGAGAGAAACAGGGCCACAGACCTGGCCCTCTTCACCTCCGCTCTGACGACGGTGAGCGGCTTCGGCGTCCTGGCCCTCGCTCATCACCCCGCGTTGTTCTCTCTGGGTATTACGGTTGTTCTCGGTATCATTCCTGCTATGATCTGTGCGTTGATCGTGGTGCCGGCTTTTCAGAGTCGTCGCCCAGCCTGATGAGGTATCGATGCGTACGTTACGAGAAGAAGTGATGGCCTGTGCCGACCCGCACGTGCGGATGGGTGAGGCGGAATGCAGCTATGAAGCGACGTTCCGTTTCGGTCCGGACTTTGTCGGTTTCCAGGGTCACTTTCCGGAATTTCCGATTCTGCCGGCGTTCGTGCAGCTATTGATGGCGGAATGTGCCCTGCGCCTGCGCGGACAAGACAAATGGATCTCGAGCCGAGTCGAGCGCAGCAAGTTCCTCAAGACGATTCGCCCGAACCAAGCCATCGTGCTCCGCTGGCAGGAGCAGTCGCAGGAGGAGAAACTGCGCTGTAGCTGCACGCTGCTGGCCGACGGAGAGAAGGCCGCTGTTTTTATGATTACCTTCGTCGCTGGGGAGCATGGCCATGCGTAAGCCGTACTTCCCTGTCGTGAAGAACGCGCCGGCTCCGCTTTCCCTGATTGTCAACCGCCGGGTGAGATTCGAAGAAGTGGACTCGATGGGCATAGTCTGGCACGGGTGCTATCCCAGCTACTTCGAGGACGGACGCGTCGCCACCGGTCACCGCTACGGTATCAGCTACAGCGATTTCATCCGCGAACGCGTTCCGGTACCCGTTCGGCAGATGCAGATCGATTACCTTCTTCCTCTTCGATTCGAAGAGGAGTTCGAGATCAAGACCACCCTGCACTGGTCGGATGCCACCCGTATCAACTTCGAATACGAAATCCGCAACGCCGCGAACCAGCCCGTCTGTGCGGGCTGCACCGTGCAACTGATGCTGGACCGGGACGGCGGCGTCCTTCTGGTTCCGCCCCCCTTCTTTGCCGCTTTTCTGGAACGTTGGAAGAAGGGAGAACTGACGTGAACGCAGTGCATGTCGTGGAGATGGGGGTGGTCACGGCGCTGGGGGCTGGAGTGGACGCCTTCTGGGATGCCCTGCTGGCCGGTCGTACGGGCATTGCACCCGTGCGACGATTCGCCACCGACGGTTACGTCTCGAACCTGGCCGGCTGCATCGCGGCTTTGGACGCCGAACGGCCCCAGTCACGGCTTGACGCCCTGGTGGAAATGCTTCTCGATAGAATCGGCCCAGTCGCGCCGGACACGATGGCGATCACGGCAAGCACCAAAGCGGGTATCGATCAACTGGAGAAGTCTCTACGTAAGCAGCCCACGGAATTGAATCGCATCCTGGGACATCAGGTGGCCGAGCTGGTGGCCGAGCGACTGGGCTTGAAGGGTTCCCGACAGACGATCAGCGCGGCGTGCGCTTCCAGCACGATCGCGACGATCCTGGGCGCCTGCCGGATTGCCAGTGGTGAGGCCGAATCCGTGCTGGTGTGCGGGTTGGATCTGGTTTCGGAGTTCGTGTTCTCCGGTTTCTCCGCTTTGCACGCTCTTTCGAGCACCGCCTGTCGGCCGTTCGACACGAAACGGGACGGTTTGCTCCTCGGTGAAGGAGCGGCCTGCCTGCTCTTGATGAGCGACAGCCGACTGCGACAGGAGAAACGCCGGAGTCTCGGCCGCCTCGCCGGCTGGGGCATTGCCTCCGATGCCCATCATGTCACGGCTCCCTCGAGAACCGGGGAAGGGCTGATACTGGCGATTCGCCAGGCGCTGGATGGCGCCGGAGTGACGCCGGCCGACGTGGCCGCAGTAAACGCTCACGGCACAGGATCGGTCTACAATGACGCCATGGAACTGGTCGCTCTACATGCCATCTTCGACTCCCTGCCCCCTTTTCATTCTGTGAAAGGAGCCATCGGGCACACGATGGGCGCGTGTGGCGCGATCGAGACGATCGTGGGATTGTGCAGTCTGCAGCACCGGCGTGTTCCTCCGACCATCGGGCTGCAAACGCCCGAGCCGAACGGCGAGGGTCGGATCCGCCCCGAGGTCCAGGCCATTTCCGGCGACTACCTGCTGACCAGCAACTCCGGCTTCGGCGGCATCAATGCTGCGATTGTTTTGCAGAGGAGTGGGGAATCGTGAAGCTGGAGATCCAGGGCATAGGCTGGGTGACCCCCTCAGGAATGGGCCGTGGCCGGCCCGGCGAGCTCTGTACGCTCGGACCGGGACGGCTGCCATCTCTGAAGAGCCGACAATTCCTCGCCGAACCCCATCCGCGGTTTGGCCGCTTCGATACGTACGCCAAGGCCGGTTTTGGCGCCGTCGCACTGGCCTTGAATAGTGCGGGTCTGGACCGGTGGACCGTCAAGCGGAACATCGGCCTGGTGGTAGGTACGTGTCGGGGGTGTCTGGAAGCCGACCTCGCTTACTTCGAGACGGCGGCGTCCGATAAGGGAGCACTGGCCAGTCCCAATCTGTTTGCCTACACGCTGCCGAGCTGTATGTTGGGTGAAGCTTCGATCCAATTCGGCTTGACAGGCCCAACGTTCGTAACCGATGATTCCAGCGACCATCTGGCCGGCCTGTACGCCGCGGTGAACCTCCTGCGGTGGGGTCTGTGCCGGACGGTTGTGGCAGGCTGGTGTGACGTAGACTCCAGGCTGCTGCCGCCCCGGGCGGACGAACCGGTCGGCGCGGTGTTTGTCGTGCTGACGGAAGGCTCCGCGGCATCGGTGTGTCAGTGCGATGATGAACAATTGATGTGGGAGACGCAGCAGGTTGGGGATTTGGAGCAATTGGTCCGCAGAGCAGGCAACCGAACAGGTGATATGCGATGAAGATGAAGCTGATCTATCCGACATGGCCCAAACTGGGGCGACAAACCACATTTCACCTGCCGCCCCATGGCCCGGTCGTGTTCGCCGCAACCGTACCCGATGATGTTGAGATCATCTTCGAAGATGACAACGTTCAGGCCGTGGACTTCGATCAGGCGGTTGACCTGGTGGCGATTTCGACGATGCTGACGTGCCAGCTTCCCCGGGCCTTTGAGATCGCCGACAGATTCCGCGCCAAGGGACTTCCCGTGATCTTCGGCGGCATTTCCACGATGCTGCACAGCGAGGAAGTGGCCGGTCACGCGGACGCCATCTTTCTCGGCGAGACCGAGGGACGATTCGCGCAGGTGATCGCGGACTTCAAAGCGGGACGGCTCCAACCCGTCTACAACTTCATGGGCGCCCCGCCCGCCACGGACCTGATCGGCCCGGCCCGGCGTGACATTCTCCATCGGCCGTTGTACAACTACCGCGGCGTGCAGATGGTGGATCTCGTGCACGCCTCGCGGGGTTGCAGGTTCAATTGCTTCCCCTGCTGCAGCGCCTTTCTCGGCGGCAAACAGTTTCGACCTCGTCCCATTGCCAAGGTCATCGAGGAGCTGGAGCAAATCCAGAACAACCGGCTTTTCATCGTCGACAACTCTCTGGCCCAGGACCGCGACTGGCTGGTCGAGCTGTTCACGGCCATGAAACCCCTGAAAAAGAAATGGGTTTCCCACCCGATCTTCTACGACGAGCAGATCATTCGTCTGGCCGCGGAGGCCGGGTGCTGGTATGTCTACCAGGCCGTGTTCGATACGTCCGACGTGATCCGCGATCGCATCCGCATGTTGCAGGACAACGGCATCGGCGTCGAAGGGACCGTCCTGCTGGGAACCGACGACCACGATGAGGACGGTATCAAGAAATTGGTGGACTTCCTGTGCGAGATTCACCTGGACATTGCGGAGTTTACGATCGTGACGCCCTTCCCGCACACGCCCATCCGCGAGCAATTGCAGCAGGAGGGACGGATTTTGAGCGACGATTGGACGCAGTACACGGCCGACCGGGTCGTGTTCCAGCCCCGAAAGATGTCGGCGGACCGGCTGCAGGAGTTGTATGAATATGCGTGGGACACCTTCTACGCCGACTCGGGATATCAACTCCGGATGGGGCAATTGTTCCAGAAAGTCATCGAGCGCGAAATCGCGGACGGAACTTACCGCCGGTACAATCCGCGTGTGAAAGAGCGTTTCCGCAACAAGGAGTTGAATCCCCAGTGAGCCGGATCCTTCTGATATCGTCCAATACGTGCGACGTTCCCTATGCCGTATATCCCATCGGCATGGCGACGGTCGCCGGCGCTTTGATCGAGGCAGGACACACGGTCCGTCAGTTTGACTGGCTGGCGGCCCAGCGCGACGCCGAGACGCTCAAGAAAGCTGTCACGGCGTTTGGCCCCGACGTGGTTGCCGTGTCGATCCGCAACATCGATCGCATCGACTCTCTGGCCGACAAGTCCGATGTCTGGGAGTTGAGAGAGGCCAAGGAGGTCGTGACGCTGCTGCGTAGTTGCACGAACTCCCCTGTGATCGTCGGCGGAGCCGCCGTATCGACGATGCCTGAGGAAGTGCGGCAGTATGTCGGTGCGGACGTAGCCATTGCCGGGGAAGGGGAACGATCCATCCTGGCCGCCCTGGCCGCCATCGAACAGGGACATCCTCTCGCGCCCCTCTGGCCCATCCCTCAGGATCGTCTCTGCGGCCCTGAGCAGCGGTCCGCCTGTTTCGATCCGGCCCTGGTGTCGTTCTACTGGGAGCGGAGCGGCATCATCGGCCTGCAGAGCAAGAGAGGCTGCCCCCACCACTGCTGCTACTGCACGTACCCAACACTGGAGGGAGGCGCCTTCCGACCCCGGCCCGTCGAGGTCGTGGTGGGTGACATCGAACGGCTCAACCGTGACTTCGGGGTGGATACGATATTCTTCGTGGATTCCGTCTTCAACGACCCCCAGAGTCACTACCTGCAGCTTGCCGAAGCACTGGCCACCCGGCCTCTCGGCGTGAAGTGGGGCTGCTACATGTCTCCGCGCGGCCTCACCCGTGAAGGCGTGGCTCTCTGCAAACGGGCCGGTCTCTATGCCGTCGAACTCGGTACGGATGGGATGACCGACACGACGCTGGAGGCCATGGGCAAGCCTTTCACGTGGGCGGATGTCGAGAAAACGAATCAAATCCTGGCACAGGCCGAGGTCGCTTGTGCTCACTTTGTGATTTTCGGAGGCCCGCGGGAAACCACCGTCACCGTGCGTGAAGGCCTTGCCCATATCGCGGCCCTAGATCGTTGCGTCGTTTTCGCGTTCTCGGGCATGCGGATTTATCCGGGAACACCGCTCCACCGGCGGGCCCTGGCCGAGGGCTATCTGCGCCCGACGGATTCGCTGTTCGAGCCCGTCTACTATGTCTCACGCGAGGTGGACAAGGCGTGGATGGAGCAGCAGGTGACCCAATCCTGGGCGGGCCGGATGGACCGCATCTTCCCGCCGCACGAGGGTCAGAGAGCCGCGACGATTCTGCGTGGCTTCGGGTGGAAGGGTCTCCTCTGGGATCGCATGGTACCCTTCTCCTCTAACAATGTCCCGCTATCCAGACGAAGGTCAAGACCCCAACATGGACCCACGACGCCTATTGCTGATTCATCCGCTGGGCTATGACGCCCGGGTGGCGAACCGGGATATCTCCCGCGTGGCTAATCTGATGCCGCCGCTGGGCCTGGCTTCCATCGCCGCGTACCTGGAGACATCCGGGTTCCACGCGAATATCGTCGATTGCTTCGCTCATCCGGATTCCGGCGCGAAGATCGACGCGTACGTGCGTCAGTACCGCCCGAAATTCGTCGGAGCCACCTGCACAACCGCCGGGTTTCTGGACGCGGTCCGCATCTTTGCCGGCATCAAGGAGATTTGTCCCGAAACGTTGACGGTCGCGGGTGGACCCCATGTGTCGGCACTGCGCGAGCAGATCGTGCGGGACTACCCGGCGGTGGATTACGTCGTCGTAGGCGAGGGAGAGACACCCTTGCGCCGGCTCATGGAAGCGCAGGGCGATCCCCAGGGTATCGCCGGGCTGGCCTACCGCCACGGCAGCGAGGTCGTCTTCTCCGGCATTCAGAAGGACTTATTGGATCTCGATACCCTGCCGTTGCCTGCCTATGAGAAGATCGAGGGTTTTCCGCATCGGTACCAGTTGCCGATCTTCAACTATCCGAAGACTCCGAACGCCAGTTGCATCTCCAGCCGTGGGTGTCCCTATCAGTGCAGTTACTGCGACCGCTCGGTGTTCCGCCGGAGCTTTCGATATAACTCCGCCGACTATCTCTATCGGCACCTGCAGTTGCTCCGGCAGAAGTTCGGGATTCGGCACATCAACTTCTATGACGATCAGTTCACGTTCAATCGGGAGCGGGTAGTGGACTTTTGCCGGCGTCTGATCGACGAGCCCTTGGGCCTGACGTTCAACTGCGCCGTGCGGGCGGAGCACGTGGATCCGGAATTGCTCGCCTTGATGAAACGGGCCGGCTGCTGGATGATCAGCCTCGGCATCGAAACGGGCGATCCCGACCTCCTGGCCCAGCATCGGCAGAACGCCGATCTGGAGATGATGAGCCGGACGATACGCCACGTTCATCAGGCCGGAATTCGCGCCAAGGGACTCTTTATGATCGGCCTGCCCGGCGAGACGGAGCAGAGTTTCCGCCGGACCATGGACTATGTGTTCGCGCAGCCCATCGACGACCTCAACGTCGCTAAGTTCACGCCCTTCCCGGGGTCACCTCTGTACGAGAGAATCCATTCCCTCGGCCAGTTCGATGAGAGCTGGGAGAAGATGGACTGCATGCACACGGTCTTCGTGCCCAACGGTATGACGGCCGAGGACCTCGAACGTTTGTTCATGGAGTTCTACCGGCGCTACTATACGCGTCCGAAGACGCTCTGGAACTTCGTCGCCATGATATGGAAGTCACCGGACAGCTGGAGAAGATTCATCGCCAACGCCCCTCGTTTTCTGAGGTTTGCCTGTGCCAATCGCCGAATCGCCGAAGAACACTGAGACGCCGTGCGCCGCAGGGCGGATCGCCGTGGTGGTCCCCGTCTACAACCAGCCGGCCCGGCTGGCGGACGTCGTACGCCGGTGCGTTGCGATCTGTCCGAGGGTTGTCGTCGTCGACGACGGCAGCGACGCTGCGGTCGCCTCTTCGTTGGCGGGTCTGCCCGTCGAGGTGCTGCGCCATGATGTGAACCGGGGCAAGGGTGCCGCCATCCGCACCGCGGCTCATCACCTGCAGACGCAAGAAGTCACGCACCTCATCACGCTCGACGCCGACGGCCAGCACTATCCGGAAGACCTGCCCCGCTTCCTCGAAGCCATTCAGGAGCACCCGGACGCATTGATCGTCGGCGTGCGCGACTTTGCGACGGAAGGTGTGCCGGGATCTTCCCGCTTCGGACGTGCCTTCGGCAACTTCTGGGTCCGCGTCCAGACCGGCACGAAAGTCCACGACATCCAGAGCGGATTTCGCGCCTATCCCGTTGCCTTGCTGCAGAACCTGACCTGCGTGTCCCGGCGTTATGCGTTCGAGGTGGAGATCGTCGTCCGGGCCCTGTGGGGCGGCGTGAAGGTCCACGAGGTGCCCGTGCGCGTCGACTATCCCGACGCCCGGCACCGCGTCTCCCACTTTCACAAACTGCACGACAATCTCCGGCTGACTCTCCTGAACACGCATCTCACCCTGCGGGCGATCGTCCCCTGGCCGCATCCGCAAATGACCGCCGGCGCGGTTCCGTCGCAGCTGACGGTGTGGCACCCGCTGCGTTCCATCGGCGCCCTGCTCACCGAACACGCGACGCCGCGACAAATAGCGTTCGCTGCGGCGCTGGGGGTGTTTCTGGGGGCTATGCCACTGATCGGCTGTCACACACTGGCCATCCTGATTGCCGCGGGCTTCTTGCGGCTGAATCGTGTTGCCGCCGTGGCGGCCAGCCAGCTCTGCATGCCCCCTCTCGTGCCGGCGTTGTGCATCGAAGTGGGGCATTTCCTGTGTTACGGCCGTTTCCTGACGCTCAGCGGGATCGACAGTCTGCACAGCGCCTCATTTCTTGATCTGGGATATATGGGGCTGCGGGGCCTGCTGGATTGGGCGGTCGGCGCTTTGCCTGTCGGGGCGGTTCTAGCGGCCGTTTTCGGTGCGTTGACCTACGTGACAGCGATGGTCCTGCAAAGGGTGCGGCATGCGTTCTGAGCAGCAGCCAACGACCGTCTCCAACGCTCAATGGGACTCACGCAGCGTGGGCAAGCGCTGGCAGTTCACCTTCTTCAGCTGGCTGCTCCGCCATGGTGGACGCCGGCTGGCGTACGTCTGCATGTACGTGGTGGCGGCGTGGTACGTCCTCCTGTCACGATTCGTGCGGCGGCGCTGCCGATATTACCTCGATCGCCGTTTCCCCAACGTCAGGAGTCCGCTGATCCGGCTGTGGCACGACTATCGCCGGATCGAGGCGTTGGGAGAATCCCTGCTCGACCGTGCCGCGTTCGGCCTGATCGGCCCCGATTCCCTCCGCGTCGATTTCTCGGATGGGCCCCGGCTCAAGGAGCTGATCGATGAAGGCCGTGGATTGATCATCCTGAACAGTCACGTCGGCTGTTGGCAGGTGGCCA
Source organism: uncultured Pirellulales bacterium (assembly GCA_964421295.1). Taxonomy (GTDB): domain Bacteria; phylum Planctomycetota; class Phycisphaerae; order Sedimentisphaerales; family Anaerobacaceae; genus PLanc-01. Next base: position 71,154 of record CAYQXM010000006.1, on the reverse strand, counting down.
TGTCGGCGCTGAGCTGGTTGAAGGTCCCCGTCAGTATCGTGATGCACTCCGCTGCCGGGGACATTGACCCACGCTGGTTCGCGGCCTGGAGTGGCAAGGTGCCCTTTTCGATCATCGATCCGGCTCAGCCCATGGGCGGAATCATGGAGATGATCGGCGTCCTTCAGCGTGGCGAGGTCCTGGGCCTTATGGCCGACCGCGTCTTCGGCGACGATCCGAATACGCTGGCCGCCGATTTCCTGGGGGCTCCGGTCCAATTCCCCGTCAGCGCCTACCGTCTGGCCTCCATGCGCGGAACGCCTATCGTGGTCGTGTTCAGCCACAAGACCGGAGGGTCCACATACCGTATCGAGCTGCCCGGCGTCATTCGTGTCCCCTCGGGCCTGGGACGGTCAAACACCGCCTACGCCCCTTACCTGGAGCAGTTCAGCGCGGCTCTCGACACCTACGTACAGACGCATCCCTGGCAATTCTTCAACTTCCATGAGATGTGGGAGAAATGACCGCCGGTCTTCCGACAGGCAGTTGAGGCGAGGTCCGTCGGTGCCGGTGCAGGAAGTCCCAAATGAGCGGCGCGGCATCGAACCCGTGGAGAGGGTCGGCCTGTGAGAGTTGCTCGGTAAAGGTGGGCCCGGGCCACTTATGCGGCCGGTGATTGAGAACGCGCAGCACGACGAATGCGTCATCTTCGGCATGACGCCAGGATACGATACACTGCTCGCTTTCGGGGTCTATGTCGATGCGCGGCGACGGATCACACCCGCAGTATGGGGCCCAGGCGTCCACGGAATCGAAGACGGACATGTAGTACCGGCCGTGGAGCGGTGCCCCTCTTCCGGCGAACGGAACCGTCTTGTCATCCCAACCATGGATGGTGATCAGCGGCACGGGAGCCTCCGGCGGTCCCACCATCTGGGTGTGCCCCCCAGCCTTTCCCGAGCTTCCGATAGTGCCGGCAACGACCGCGATGGCGGCGATGTCCCGACATTGCGCACGAGCGAATTCATGGGCGAGCATGCCGTCGTTGGAGTGGCCTGCGACGTAGACGCGCGAAGGATCGACGTGAAGCTCGTGTGAGATGTCACCCACCACATAGCAGAGGAATCCCACGTCGTCCACATGATCTGCCTTCGCCCACCCACAGCAGTGACCCGCATTCCAGTGCTGGAGGAATCCGAACAGGCCGATGCCGCTGGGATAGGCCACGATGAATCCTTCACGATCCGCCAGACGGCTGAAACCCGACCGTCGCTCCATTTCCCCAGCGGTGCTGAAGGCTCCGTGCAGCACGAAAACCAGAGGCCACGCTCGTGCGGCGTCATAACGGGCAGGCACATGCACAAGGTACGTCCTGGTCAGCGGCCCATAGTGCAGCGGCGTTGTCCGGCGGTAGGTCCCCTGCTCCAGGCCCCAATGGTCGGACATGAATGTCCCGCACCCGGAGACGGCGGACAAAAGCCCTGCGCAAACGAGTTCCACGAAACATACAGTGTATGACCTCGGCATCGCGATAGCGGCCTCGATTGATCAGGCAATCGCTTCTACACTCGCTCCAACACCGGGATCATACGATCCATACCAGGAAGTGTGCGACAAAACGAGGTGAGGCGTGAGGCAGGTCTCTATCGGTGCAGACGCAGGGCCAGGCAGGCGTTCGTGCCGCCGAAACCTGCGGAATTGCACAGGACGACGCGTGGCGGCTCCTCCAGTACGCGGGCGAGGATCCGCAGCTTTTCGCTGAACGGGTCCGGCTGGTCGAAATTGACGTTGGCGGCCGTGAACCCGTGTTGCGCCATCAGCACGCAATACACCACCTGGGCCGCTCCGGCCATCCAGAGTTCGTGCCCAACCATCCCTTTCAGCGAAGCGACGGCCGGGCGGCACGTTGCGCCGAAGAGCGTGTGGATCGCGGACGCCTCCACACCATCGCCCACGGGCGTTCCGGTCGCGTGCGCACAAACGTAGTTCACTTCTTCCAGGGGTAGTCTCGCATCACGGATTGCAGAGGTCATGGCCTGCAGCAATCCACGCTGGTTCGGAACCGAGACACTGTCGCCATCCGAGGAGAAGCCGTAGCCCAACACTTCGCCCAGGATCGTCGCCTGCCGCTGCTGCGCCAGATCGTAACGCTCCAGGACAAGAACCGCCGCCCCGCCGCCAGGGACCAGACCATCCCGCCGGGCATCGAACGGCCGGCAGGCTTGTGCCGGTGCGGAGACACCTGTGGAGAACGCATCGAGGGCATCGAAGCTGCACATGGACTGCCAATTCAATTCCTGCGCCCCGCCGCAAATCACGCGATCTTGTCGTCCGAGACGGATCAAGTCCGCGGCCTGCCCGACAGCGTGCCCCCCGCTGCTGCACGCAGCACTGAGCGTCCAGCAGGCGCCCTGCGTCTTGAGCAGAGCGTTCAGGTTCATCGTGACATTCGAGGTCATCGAACAAAAGACGTGGCCGCTGCCGATAGCGCTGGTGCTCCCGTGCTGCCGGACCAGATCGGCCTGCTCGATCGCCGCGATGCAACTGGAATCGCAGCCGAACACCAGGCCCGTAAGATCGTTCTGCAAATCTTCCGGGGCGAGGCCGGCGCTGCGAACGGCATCCATGGTCGCGGCATAAGCCCAGACAGCGAAGTCTGTCATTGTCTTGCGGGCTTTGCGATTCAGATATCGTGACGCATCGAAACCGACGATGCGCGTCGTCAGCGGACTGCGGAAACCCAGGGCGGTCCGTTCAGGGTCGATGCCGACCGCGGACTGGCCCCGGTACAGCCTTTGGGCGACGGTCTCTCCCTCGAGCCCCAGACAGGAGACAATGCCGATTCCGGTGATGGCCACTCGGTTCATCTGCGCCTCATCGTCGCAGCAATTCCGGTGCTACATATAGATGCCGCCATTGACATTCAAGACTTGCCCGGTAATGTAAGATGCCTGGTTCGAACATAGAAAAGCGACGGCGGCGGCGACGTCCTGAGACGTTCCAAAACGCCGCAGCGGAATCATCTTCAGAATCTCGTCCTTCGGCAGCTCTTTGGTCATATCAGTGTCGATGAAGCCCGGCGCGACGGCGTTGACGAGCACGCCGCTGCGGGCGACCTCTTTCGCCAGCGCCTTGGTAGCGCCGATCAGGCCGGCCTTGGCGGCGGAGTAATTCACCTGTCCCGGCATGCCGGTCTGCCCCGACGTGGAAACGATGTTGACGATGCGTCCACGCTTCTTCTGCATCATCAAGCCCACGACGCGACTGGTCACGTGATAGAAGCCATCGAGACTGACGTCGAGGACGTCCTTCCAGTTCTCACGCGACATCCAGAACAGAAGCCCGTCGCGATTGATGCCGGAGTTGTTGACCAGGATGTACGGGCAGCGGTCGTTCAGTGCCGCATCCAGGGCCTTTTGGGTGGCCGGACCGTCGGCCACGTCAAACGGCAGAAGCTCACATTGACGCCCCAGGCCGCGAATCTGATCGGCCACGGCCTGAGCGGCTTCGTGGCTGCTCTTGTAGTTCAGCCAGATGTCATAGCCGTCCTGGGCCAGACGGATAGCGATCGCCGCACCAATTCCCCTTGATGCGCCGGTGATCAACGCCGTATCCGACTCGACCATGAGGCCTCCCAACCTGGTAACATTGCACGCGTCCGCACGAGGACGCCCGTGCCGCGACGCGTTCAGGATAATGGCAAGAATTTCATTGTCAACATGTTTTGAAAAACCGGACGTCGTATGGTAAAGTGCATCCCGCTATGGCTGGCACCTTGGTTCTCGAGGCGTCCGGACATCGAATGAGCCAACAGGAGTACGCGGACGCCGAAACGGTGCCCGCCAGGAGAATCGTCTTCATGGATATTCGGCAACGGCTGAAACAGGTAATCGTGGAAGACCTGAATCTTGAGGAGATCACGCCCGACCAGATTCGTGATGACGAGGTTCTGTTTGGCGAAGGAATCGGGCTGGATTCTCTCGACGCGGTGGAGCTGGTGGTGGTCGTCAAGAAGCACTTCGGGGTGGAGATCAAGGACATGACCGAAGGGCGCAAGGCCTTTGCTTCCATCGACTCGCTGGCGCGTTACATTGAGGAGCGCATGAAGGCATGAACCAGGCCAGCCGAGCGGTCGCCGTCACGGGCATGGGTTGCCTTTGCGCCGCTGGTGGAACGGTGGCGGAAGTGGCGGACGCTCTGTTTGCCGGGTCGCGCCGGGTCGGTTGGCGCCAGGTGCGTGCCGATCGCTATCCGGTGTTTCAACTGGATCCCGCGTCGGCTCCGCCGGGATACTATGACGGTCCGGAGTGCAAACGCTGCGGCCGATTGGCTGTCGCCGCGGCGGGCGAGGCGCTGACACATGCAGGCCTGACGCGTGAATGGCTCGAACGCCGACGAATCGGAGTTTGCATCGGCACGACCGTTGGCAGCGCGATGAACAACGAGCTCTTCTACCGGGACTTCCGTGCCGCTCGCTTTCCCGACATCGAACCAATACGCGAATATCTGCAGGCGAATCCCGCCGCCATGGTCGCCCAGGCTTTCGGCCTGACCGGCCCCTGCCAGACGATCACGAACGCCTGCTCTTCCGGCGCCGTCGCCATCGGGCACGCGGCGGAGTGGGTGCGAGCCGGCATATGTGACGCGGCTATCGCAGGCGGAGCGGACATGCTGTGCAGTGTGATCCACGCCGGGTTCTTGTCCCTGCTGATCACCGACGCCGGTCCCTGTCGGCCGTTCGACCGTAACCGACGGGGCCTGAATCTCGGCGAGGGTGCCGGTGTGGTCCTGCTGGAATCCGAGAAGTCCCTTCGAGAAAGAAATGCATGCATCCAGGCTTGGCTGTGCGGATACAGCAATGCCTCCGATGCCTATCACATTTCGGCGCCCGAGCCAACCGGCCGAGGGTTGCGGCGCGCCATCGAACAGGCCCTGAATCGAGCCGGTCTTAAGCCTCGTGACATCGACTTCATCAATGCGCACGGCACGGGAACGCCTGAGAACGACCGCGTGGAAGGACGGCTCTTCCCCGAGATGCTCCCGGGTGTCCCCTTCGGGTCCACCAAGGGCTTCACGGGCCATGCCCTGGGAGCGGCCGGAGGTATCGAGGCAGTCATCACGATGGCCTGCCTGCAGCGAAAACAGATTCCGGCGAACATCGGCTTTGAAGAGGCGGATCCTGACTTCCCCGGCCGGCCGGTCGTGGAGAATACCCCGATTGCGGGCCGATACGGATTGTCGGACTCCGTGGCGTTCGGCGGGAACAACGCCGCACTCATTTTTCGGGCGGAGTCATGACAGAACCTCGCATCCATATCGCTGGAGTCGGTCTGGTCGGCGGATTCGGCCTGGGGAAACAGGCTCTCCTCGATGCCTGGCGCACCGGAGGCAGACCCAACGGCACGGTCCCCGTCATGACTGAATCCGGCGAGCGTCAATTGGCGGCCTACCAGGCGGATGTCACGCCCGTATCCCGATTCGTGGCCGGGGCGGCCGCCCGGCGGATGAACCGCTTCGCCAAGATGGCCATCCTGGGCGCAGCACTGGCTCTGGAGGACGCGGGCTGGGCGCTACCCCTGCGGCGCGACGATGTGGGCCTGGTAATCGCCAGTGGCTACGGGGCCTCCAGGAGCACATTCGATTTCCTGGACAGCATGATCGACGACGGAGGCAGTTTCCCTTCGCCGACACTGTTCTCGAATTCGGTCCACTCCTCCGCGGCCTCGCACTTGAGCATCGTCCTGGAATCGGGCGGGCCGTGTCTGACCGTCAGTCAGTTCGAAATGTCGACGATATCGGCGCTGCTGACCGCCCGGCAATGGCTGGTGGAAGGTCAGGTCCAGGCCGTGCTGTTCGGCGCTGTCGATGAGATCTGTCCGGTGCTGGGCTACTGCTATGATCGCTTCTTCGGGACCGGGACCAACGGACCGATCGAACCATTCGCATGGACGAAGCAAACAGCCGTCATGGGCGAGGGTGCGGCTTTCTTGCTTCTGACCTGCGGAGAAGACCAGGGGTCAGGTTACGGCTCCATCGATCGGCTCACCTGGACTCAGAGCCATCGCTGCATAATCCCGCCGGAGAGCCTTCTGGTGCTGGGCGCCGATGGGCACACCTGCTGTGCAGGGGATTACCGCCGGCTGGCATCTCACACCCAGACGGTCGCATACACCCCTTTGTACGGAAGCCTGCCCGGCGGACAGGCCTTCGACATAGCCATCTCCGCCTGCCTGGCGGCGGAGCAGAAGATGAAGTCACCCCGCGTGTGCAGCATCAAATGTGATGCGCAGGGCAACTGCGGAGTCGTGGAATGTCATTTCGGCTGCTGAAGATCGCGATTGCAGTGATGGTCATGGTTGTCGGTCAATTCTGTATTGCCGCCCAGGCGCAGCAAACCAGTTCGTTGCGCGAGAATCTGTGGAATGCCCTGCAAGGAAGAACACCCCACGAGACAGCCATTGGGCTCTACGCGGGGACCGCCTACGACTGGTCCGACATGTCCTTCGGCATGGCCAGCGTGCAGGTGCTCTATGATCACGACGCGATTTGGCCGCACCGCGCCCCTGACGGGCTGAGCATCCGGCTCGAAGCCAGTGCGGGAGCCGCGACGGGTACTGAATTCTCGGGCGAGCGATTCGTCACCTCAGGCAACTTTCTGGCCGTCTATGAGTTCGGCTCTCCGAAGGACACGCGCGTCGTCCCTTACGTGGAAGCGGGCGCCGGGCTCATCTACACGGACTTCCAGAGACAGGATCAAGCCTGCCGTGTCAATTTCAATCCCGTGGCAGGCGTTGGCGTTCGTATGGGATCGGCCTTCCTGGTGCTGCGTCTGCATCACCTGTCCAACGGCGGCCTGAGTGAGGACAATAGAGGAGTCAATTCCGTGGTCCTCGGTCTGGGGATCTATCTTGGGTCGAGTGAGTAGACGCCCTGGAACCTGTGCTTATCCCACCGGGTGCTCTCTTCGGAATTGCCTGTTGATTCCCGCGGTGCTCAGAGTAGAATGCTGGGGTAAGATAACGTGGACTTCGTGACTCTCACGTGTCGGCACGACACCTCACAAGAGAGTGGTTGTTGAAGTACAAAGGATGGTCCATTTGAAAGGAAGAATGATCATGTCGATCAAACAACTTGCGATTCTGGTGCTTGCATGCTCGCCGCTCCTATTGACCGCTTGCTCCACAACAACTATGACGCAGTTGGAGAACCAACCGCTTCCGGCAAAGCTCGACGGCGGGCCGTATACCCAAGCAGAGGTGCAGGAGGCGATCCTGCGGGCGTGCAATCGGAGTGGGTGGTCTGCTCAGGTTCAGGGAGAAGGCAATATCTCGGCTTCGATCGTAGTACGGGCGAACACCGCAAAGGTTGACATCCGGTACACCCCCACGACCGTCAGCATCCTCTACGTGGACAGTCAGGGGCTCAAATATGGCGACGGCCGCATCCATCGGAATTATAACCGGTGGGTCACCAACCTGTATCACAATATCCAGAGAGAACTGGGCTCAAGAGGACAGAAGTTCTGATGAGAACAGACGGCGGTTGACGTTCAGATGCGCACCTAATCGCGTGGGCTCATGCGCTTGGCTCTTGGCCGCCAGGTTCGGTGGCCAAAGGCAACCCTCGGATCGCCGGGACAATTGAAGAAATCCGTATGGCAACCGAACCGTTGGGGTTGACGATGACGCCAAGACGAAGGCAACGTCCTCTTGATTTCGCCACTCTCGCTGTGTGCATTCGTGTGTTGATAGCGTCCATCGTTCTGGTTGGTGCCGCACACGCGAGTGCGTCCAAGGAACAAGTCAGTCCCCCCGAGCAGCCTCCTTTGTTGCGGCTGCTGCGAGAGTCACGCACTTCCTATCAGAGCTTTGCCACACGGTTCACCCAGCGCAAGCATCTGGCCATGCTGGACGTCGCCCTGGAATCGGAGGGTCTGATCATCTTCCAGAGGCCGGGGTCGGTTCGCTACGAGATACTCTCACCCGTCCGATCTTTAATGGCGTATGACGGCAAGAAGGTCCGGTGTTATGCCTTCAGCGAAGGCAAGTGGAACCTGATGAACAGCCCCGGGGCGACGGCTATCGGCCAGGTTCTGCGGCAGATTGGCCGGTGGGTCCAGGGGGACTTCGACACAGACGGCAAGATGTTCGAGATCAAGGTTGTGCCGGGCGAGAACAGCGGCGGGTGCATCCATCTGACGCCGCGCAGCAGTGCCGTCGCCGAGTACATCAAACGCATCGAGGTCTTCGTCGAGAAAGCAACCGACTATCGTGTCACGCGCGTGGTGATATGGGAGTCGGACGTGGACACGACGGACATGCGGTTCCGTCAGGAGTTGCACAATCCCGTCATCCCCGAGGGCACCTTCATGTCCCCGCAGGCGTCGGGTGCCTGTCAGGCTATCTTCCCGCCGGCCAAGCCCGACCCGAATGAAACCGGAAAGAAGCCGTGAAAAACGCGATCCGGTACATCTTGATGTGCCTCCTCGCTGGCCTGTCCGGCTGTGCCACGTACCAATCCTTGGGGGAGCCGGTCGATGACCCGGCACAGAAGACCGCCCTGCTGCGAGCGTGCCGCAAACCCGACACGTCCAAAGCGGTCTTTCGCACTGTTCTGCGCTGGCCCGGACGGGAAGTGTCGCTGATCGAAGTGGTCAAACCCACGGGCCGCGGCGGTCTCTCGATGGTCGGCATGACGGATATCAGTACGACTCTATACAGCGTACAGATCGATCCCAATGGTCAGGGTCGGGTCCTCAGCAAGAACCTGCCCTTCTCCAACCAATGGCTGCTGGATAACCTCGTGGCCGAACTACTGATTCCCTGGAGGGGACCGTCCGAAAGATGTCGGTTGCACAGGCTTCCCGATCAGACGCTCGCGCTCGTTGGCGAAACGGAGAGTTCCGTCGGCCTCTTCCTTTTTGACGAGGCCGGGCACTGGCGCGAGTACCGTCGGCTGCGGGGCCATCGCGTACAAGTCCAGGCATTCATCGAATGGGATGCACAGACCATTCCGAAGGTCATTCGCCTCGATAACAGGGGCGCCCACTATCACGCCGTCAGAGAACGGGTGGAAAACGAATAAGCTCTCCCACAAAAAAGAGAGCCGTCGGACGGCTCTCTTCGATGCACGATGACACTTGGGAATCAGTAGGACTTACAGCTTCGTTTCCAGGATGTCCACAATTCGCTCGGCAGCGTGACCATCCCACAACGGCGGGATCTGCGGCTTTCGCCATTTGCCGCTGACGGCATCCTGGTACGCGGCGACGATCTTCTGCGTATCCGTGCCCACGATCTGATTGGAGCCAATGGTGACAGTCACAGGACGCTCCGTGTTCTCCCGCAGCGTCAGGCAGGGCACCTTGAGAATCGTGGTCTCTTCCTGAATGCCGCCCGAATCCGTGAGAACGACCTTGGCCGTCGCCTGCAACCGCAGGAAGTCCAGGTAGCCCACCGGATCGAGCAGGTGCATGTTGGTCAGACGATCAATTCGCGCCTGCAGGCCCAGGTGGGCCAGGTTCTTGCGCGTGCGGGGATGAACCGGAAACAGAACGGACAGGTCCTTTTGAATGACTTCCAGGGCATCCAGGATTCTGGAAAAAGTCACCGGATCATCGACGTTGGACGGCCGATGAAGCGTCACGACCGCGAACGGACTGCCGTTGAGAACCCCCTGCCGGTGCAGATCGTCCAGAATCGTGGATTGCTGGGCGCGCTGAAGGTGATGGAGCAGCGTATCGATCATGACGTGCCCCACCATGTGGATTCTCTCCGGTGCCACACCTTCGGCCCGGAGGTTGTCCACGCCGGCACTTTCGGTGCAGAACAGCAGATCGCTGATCGAATCGGTCAGGACGCGATTGATTTCCTCCGGCATGGCCCGATCGAAGCTGCGCAAGCCTGCCTCGACGTGGATCAGCTTGATTCCCAGTTTGACGGCCACGAGGCCGCAGGCGATCGTGCTGTTGACATCGCCCACCACAAGCACGGCATCCGGCTTGTGCTCCAGTACCACGGGCTCGAAGCCCTTCATGATTTCGGCTGTCTGGACCGCATGCGAGGCACTGCCGACCTCCAGGTTGACATCCGGCTGCGGAATACCGAGGTCGCGGAAGAAAAAGTCACTCATCTTCTCGTCATAATGCTGCCCCGTATGAACGAGAAGCGGCTGAATGTCCCGGCGTTTCTGGTACTCCGCCATCAGCGGGGCGATCTTCATGAAGTTGGGCCGTGCGCCCACAACGTTGATGATCTTTCTCACGGGACTATCCTCGCAATTTCGGACCGTTCTTCGGCCGTGAATACGTTGATCTTCCGATCGATATCCAGCGCCTTTTGCAGGCTTTGCTTGGCCTGAGCCATATCGGGGAGCTTGACACAGACCCGGCCCAGTTGCAGCAACGCCTTCGCCTTCTGTGCACTGTCACTCGGAGACAGGTCCGCCAGCCGTTGGAAGTCGTCCTTCGCCTCCGCCAGGCGCCCCGGCATCTTGGCCAGGATCGTGCCGCGGGTGTCGAGAAGATGCGTATCACCGCGCGACAGCCCCAGCCCTTTGTTCACGAGCTCGAGCGCTGCCGCATAGTCCTGCTTGCCCTCCTGGAGAATCCAGGCCAGGTCATTGAGAGCCTGGATGTTGGTCGCATCCTGTTCCAGCACCTTGCGATATGTCTGCTCCGCGCGTTCCAGGTCTCCGGCCCGGTAGAAGCTGGAGGCCAGACCCATACGCGCCTTGGCCGACGTCGGGGGGAAAGTCGCCGCATGTTCGAGCAGCTTCAACCCCTCCTTCTTGAGGGCGACGGAGTCTGTCTCCGCCAGGATTCCCCCGGCCGACAGGATCATCAACGGGTCCTGATTCTTGGCCGCTATGTAGGCGGAACTTATGCCTTCAAGCTCCGTGAAGCGTTTCTGCGCGAGCAGCAGGAGGAAGCGGGCGTGCACGACGCGCTGGCTGTTGGGATCGATGGCAATGGCCTGATCGACCTTCTGTTTGGCCTTCTCCATGTCACCGGTAAGACGATACATGTCCGCCAGCATGACGATCGCGTCGGCGCTGCGACTGCCCTGTGTGGTCTGACAGTACGTCTCCAGCACCGGAAGAGCCTTCTGTGGCGTTCCCAGCGAAGCGAGCACACGCACCCGGGCGAGCACCACGTGTTCATTGTTGGGCTCGCGGCCGATCCAGGACTCGACGAGCGTCCGGGCTTCTTCGAGAAGACCCTGGTTGCTACTGCGGAGTGCGGCCTCGATGAGCAGATCCTTGGCCTCAGTATTGTTGGGATCCTTCGTCAAGCCGAGGCGTGCCAGTTGCACGGTCATTTCCGTATTGTCCAAGGCTAGTTCCGCCCGGCCGCGTGCACACAGCAGCGCGATATTGTTGGGATTGGCACCGAGCGCCCGAATGGCGTAGTCGCGGGCCCCGGGATAGTCTCCCTGCCGCATGGCGATGCCCACCAGTGCCAGGTGAGCATCCGTAGCCGTGGGTTCCAGTTTGATGGCCAGCTCCAACCTCTCTTTGGCCGCCTGGAGCGATTCGGGGGTTGACTCCTGGAGCAACTGCGCCGCTCTCAGCCGAATCAGCTCAGGATCCTGGGGCATCTGTTGTTCCAGGGCAGCGAGTATTTCCAGAGCTTTCGTCCGATCCGGGCCCTGCCCTCTCAGGAACAGGACCTTCATCAACGCACGCTTGAGCGACGCGTCGTCCGGAAGAGCGTTCAGACCTTCCTCCAATGTCGCTACACCCTTGTCGACCGCCTTGCCGTCAATGTAGAAATTGCTCAAGAGGACGTAGCCGTTGGCGGCCTCGCCGGTGAAGGTGGTCAGCTTGCGATAGTCCGCTTCCGCACGGTCCGGCTGGCCGATGGCGGCCAGATATGCGGCCCGCATGGAGTAGGCGCGGAAATCGCCGTGCTTGGTCACACAGTCATCCAGGACGCGCAGGGCGGCTTCAGTCTGACCGTCCGCGCGGAGAATAGCCGCCTTGGCCGACATCAATGCCGTAGAATCGGCGGCAATGGCCTCGGCCTGCTTGAGATAGACAGACGCCGCGTTGACGTCCTTGGTCTGCCAATAGATCAACCGCGCCAGAAGGATACGGGAGTCCGCATCCCGATCGTTGTTCGACGCCCGAAGCTTGAGTTCGTCGATGGCCCGTGAGAAGTCGCCTTCCCGCAGCGCCGTGCGGACATTCCAGGCGTTCGTCAGACGCGTGTCACTGCCGCTCTGCTGCAGAATCTGCTCGGCGTCCGCGTAACGGCCCTCCTTCTCGAACAAGGCGATCAGCCGGTCCACAATCTCCGTGGCGGAACGATTTCTGGTCAGGGCCTGCCGGTAGGTATCCTCGACGCTTCGCACGTTTCCCAGCTGGGTATACATGTCCCCCAGGAGCAACACGGGTGCCGACCACTCCGGATCGGAATCGATGCAGTATTGCAGCAACCCCACCGTGTCCTGCTGTTTCGACCGCCAGTCTTCGGACGCCAGCCACAACGCTGCCTGGTGGAGCCGCCACATCAGTCCGCTGGCACCTTCCGCCTCGCGCAATTCGTCGATCAGTGCCTGCGCCCCGGCTCGATCCGCCTGAACTTCGCGAATGCCCAGGAGCAACGTACGGGCGTAGATCTCGCGCTTGTCCTGTGCCGCCAGCTCCTTGAGAAGAGCGACTCCGTTGGCCCGATCGCCGTGCGTGAGTTCCAGCATGGCCAATTGGATCGATGCGGATCTCTTTTCCCACCGGCTCGTGAGCGTGTCGACAGCTTTCTTGAGGTGAGTCCGAGCCAGATCGTACTCCGAACGCGCCACATAGAGACTCGTGAGTGACAGCCAGGGCTCGGCCACTTCAGGGTGACGTTCGCACGCGGCTTTGCAGACCTCGATGGCCTCAGGCAAACGCTTGTCCCGGTAGTACGTGCGGACGAGTTGCATCTCCGCTCTCAGGGGCTCCTTGCACTCGGTGATCGCAAGTTTCAGCTCCTTCTCCTCCTGTTCGGGTTGTCCCAGATACCCCAGGATGACGGCCTGCAGGATGCGGATGTCCACCCGATCCGGATGGGCTTGGCGCAACTCGGCCAATTCTTTCGACAGTTCCTTCAGCCGCCCGGTGGACTCCTGCCGTCCTTGGTCGGCGGCGACATGAATATTGGCTTCGATGCGCAGGAGCCGGAGCACGATGTCCGTGGGATTCAGAGGCTCGACCAGTCGCACCGTCTCGAAGGCCTTGTTCCACTCCTGGAGCTTGAGGTATTCCTTCGCCAGTTGCAGCGTCATCTCCGGATCTTGGGGGTGCAACCGGAGATACTGAACCAGCGCCGCGATGGCCCGCCGGGGCTGATCGGTCTGGCCGAACGCCTCCGCCAGCAACCGCCACAATTCGGGCCGTGAGCCCTCTGTCAGGACGACCGGCTGCAGGATATCGATAACGGCATAGGCATTGCCCTCCGCCCGGGCCACCATGGCCTGCAGATAAGCCAGCCGCGCCAGCGGCAGACTCGTGGCACCCTGAGCGCGCTGAGCTTCGAGGTACTCGTTCAGGCACTTTCTGGCCGGGACCGGCTGCCCCGCACCCACGTACAGCAGAACGGCCGCTGGGAGAATCCGGAGCCGCTGTGTCTTTTGCGTGAGGTTCGCCGTCGCTTCATCAGCCAGGGCCGCCTGCTCCGCCGGCACATTCTTCCGTAGCGCCATCTCGCCGGCCAAAAGGAATCGCGCCGCCTTCCAATCGTTGATGTCGAGAAAATACTCCATCAGCTTCTCTTGCGGCAGCGCGTCGACAGCCTGCAACTCGGCGCGGACGCGGTCCAACTCACCAAAGACCAGCCATTCCATACCCAGGAGATAGCGTAACTGGGGATCGTCGGTCCCCCTGGCGTCGGCGGCCTCAAGGTCCTTGCGCGCCAGGGCGACGGCGTCACTTGCACTCACGCCGGGGATGTCGGACGTTTGACGATAGAAATGCGCCCGCCGCACCAATGCCTCCGCTGAGTCAGGAGCGTACTGCAGTCCCTTGTTCAGCCACTCCAGCGCCTTCGTCTTGCCCTCGACAGTGTTGTCCGCCAGTGCCACCTGGCTCATGGCGGTGCAGGCACGCACGTACTCCGGATGTTTAGTTGGCGCGCCCTCGAGTTGCTTCAGGAACGGCTCCAGTTTTTCCTGAGCCTCCGACGCCCTATTGAGTCGAATCAGCGCATCGGCCAGCCACAGTGGCGCCTTGAGGTCGTCGGGCTTCTGCTGCAAACGTGCGCGCGCCACGTAACTGAGTTCCTCGTAGTTCCCTATCGAGGAGTAGAGCATCGCCAGCTTGGTATAAGCGAGCTCATCCAGCGGGGCCAATTGCATGATGCGACGATAGGCGACCATCGCCTGTGTAAGATTAGGGGCATCCAGCGGGCGCATGGACAGACGGGCCATGGCATACTTCTTCAGAACCTCGACATCAGCCGGGTTTCGGTACAGATACTCCTGGAAGTTGCTGCAGGCCTCCGGCCAGTCCTGCTTCTCAAACGCCGTCTGCCCGGCCTCGAAGGACACCTTCGTGAGAATGCTCCTGCGGATTTGACGAGCAGCGAACAACGATATGACCACCGCTGCCGTGACTAGGATCAGGATGACAAGCACCTTCACGTTGATCTTTGCACATCGAGTCCGATAAGACATGACGTGTCCTTTCCAGAACATTGCCCGCCCCTTGCTGTCTGGTGCCACGCGTGACCGGCCGCAACCCTGCGAACCGCTGCCACTGCGCGCGCATTGGGCAATCACCTGTTTATCGTCTCAACGACTGTGCATCTTCTAAAGGATTTTGCGAAGTGAATACAAATGCCGAACGTCCGGAAAATGACCCGTGTCCGGGCATAGGGTGACTGGGGATCCACTGCGGAGCCGAACAG
>CAYQXM010000006.1:52718-56281 GCA_964421295.1 uncultured Pirellulales bacterium | reverse complement strand
ATCCACGCTGGCCCCATGGGCGCACGCGGTGGCACGCCCTCACCGCGACACGGCAAGGCCAGACCTTGTCGAGCCTCTGACATGAGCGACAACGAGTGGGTCAGCTCTCACTCACAGCAACCGGCGTCGTTTCAGACCGGCGACGCTTGTCGCACCGCACAGAACGAGAATCAGAGCGCCGGGAGCAGGTGTATGTTTCAGCACGCCGTCGACCGTGGCGTCCAAGCTTCCGCCCTTTACGTTGAACGTTTTGAGAGCACCGGCACTTGTGAACCACGCCCCACTCGCAGTCAACTCGATGAGGGTGCCTTCCTGCCACGGTTGATCGGACGCGAACGACATGGACACGGTGCCCGTGTGGGCGTTGAACGCGTCGTTCACCACGGCCGTGTAGGTCACGTTCGACAGGGCTCCCTGAAAGAAGCCGCTGCCGCCCAGATTCTGCCAAGTGCCATCGATGTTACCGGCGATCGTGTCGCCCTGGATGTCCTTCAGCGTGAACATGCCTGTACCAGCCGCGCTGGTGGCCGTGGCACCGGTGATCGTCATGTCGATCTGGAAGTCCTCCAACGTACCGCCCACATTCCACGAGCCGGAAACCCAGTTTGCGACACCGGCCGGAGCCACGTTGCGGTAGACGTCTCCCGTGGTGCTGGCCCAGTCAGACGTCGTGAACGAACTGGCCCCATCGAACGATGACTGGATGTTGTTGAAGCTGAACCCAAACAACTGTACGGACGTGGCCGCGGACGCTGTCAGAGCCAGCGCGCACACAGCCAGACCTATGACCGAAACACTCCTTCCCACGCCCTACCCCCTTCCTTCTTCCCTTGCCCTCCCGGGAAGCCTTACCCCTACAGTAAGGCTTCTCCGGTTACCTCTGGCATATACCGACTCCTGTCAGATCATGCGAACCTACGGAGTTTCAGACCAGCCGTGCCCAGACCCAGCAACCCGATCAGAAGAGCCGCGGGAACAGGCGTTACCAGGGTGTCGATGCTGCCACCCTTCACATCATAGCGCGTGCCCGAAGCAAACCACGAGCCCGTCGAAGTCACCTGGATCATCGTGCCGGCCCAGGGCTGATCGGAGCTGAACTCCATCGAGACGCTGCCCGTAGCACCGTCAAACGTATCGCTGTCGAAAGTCACATCGGACAGGCCGCCGTTGAAGACGCCGCCCTTGCCGGCCTTCACCCACGTACCGCTGACGGTTCCGGTGAGGATATCACCGTCCACATCCGTGTACGTGAACGTACCCAGACCCTTGGCGGTCGTAGTGGTGATGTCGCTGATCGTCATCGACATGGCGAAGTCTCCGCCGTTCCAGTTGCCGACTGCAAAATCAGCCGCCCCGGCCGGAGGAACATTGCGATACAGATCGCCTTTGGTCCCGAGCCAAATCTCCTGCTCCGCGTCCCACTCCGCCCAAGTACTCACCTCGAATGCACTGCTGCCGTCAAACGTGGTTTCCGGGTTACTGATCGTAAACCCGAACAAATCCGCTCTGGCCGGCGACGAGCCGAGACCCAGAACTGCCAAACCTATGACCGCCAACCAAGCTACTTTTTTCATGTGTTGTCCCTTCCCTATAAACGGTTTCATCACGTGCCTCGACGGAGGCATCTCACGCAAAACGACGAAGTTTCCACCCGGCGGCGCCCAGACCGAGCACGCCGAGAATAAGACCTGCAGGAACCGGAACTACCGGCATATCGCACTTGCGGACAGCCCACTCTTCGAAGCCACCGTTGTTCGAATTATGGACGCCGAACTTCGAGTACAGGTAAACGTAATACTCTCCCGAACCAAACGCAGAGCTCGGGATGTAGGCGAACATATCCCCGCTGCCGCTGCCGCTGTTCAAGCTGTAGTCCAGAACAACCCAGTTGTCCCCGCTGGCACCATCCAGGTTGTAGACCTGTGTCGAGTGACTCGCTACGCTCGAAAGGTTACCCGTGAGCTTCTCGGAACCGGACACATAGATCTTCATTTCGTCCAGAGACAGCAGGGGTGAACACGTCGACTGATTGATGTCGAGCAGGAACTCCCGATACTGAACGTTGTTGATTGTGACCACCGGAATCGTGCTGAGCGACAACGACCGTGTGAACTGTGGCGAATTGTTCTCATTGTACCGGAGCGGTCGGCCGCTCGTATTGTAGCCTTGTTCCGTGCGATTGTTCGTCTGCAAACGGACGAAGGAATCGATCACCCCTGTTCCGGTGGAAGCCGCGTTGCTGTTGTAGAACCAGGCGCCGTTGATCTGGACGGTATTGCTTCCAGATCCCGTCAGGTTGTACATACCTGCGGTCGCTGGTCCACCGCTCAACGCTAGAGCGAAGGCAGTCACCACGCTCAACACCAATGTTGTTCTCATCCCCATAAGCTACCCGTTACCTCTTCTCACTGCCGGTGGGAGACCGCCCACCTTGATGAGGACTTCCGTGCCCGTATGCTGTGGTAAAGAACTGAAGCCGTGCCTTTAGCCGAGCCAAGAGCTCAGCTTTCGGCGTGTACGCCCGCAGGACAGGACAAAGACAGAGACTGCCGGCGCACTATGGATACGCACCGGCATCCTAGGACAATAGACCTGACCATAGTGCTGTCTGACCTCCGGTCAGTCCCATGCTACTAGGTCACGGCCAGTGTCCGCTGTGATGATTAGGCCCTCCTCCAGAGATGGCCAACCACCCGTCACTCCATCGTTGTACGTGCACCCGAAGGCACACACCAAGCTACATTAGATGTTAGAATACGATAATTGGGGAGATAAGTCAAGAATATTCCGGAAAAAGTTGACGTGTCGCAGCGAAGACATATATTAACACAAGTCTTTATGGGCAAAGTCTTTACAGACTAACGCCCATCGGCTTTTCCCAGCACTGCGAAGACAGGGAGACATACTGGTGGTCAAATGGGAAATGTGGAGATACTGAATATCTCCGGTAGAGACATGCATGCGCGTCGCTCGCTGGGGACGTGCATGGGTTTACTGGGGGTCGGGAAGGGTGAGCTTGTTCATGATCCACAGTTCAGCGAACATGAGCAACACGGCTATGGGCATCATGACGAGACCTGCGAAATCATGGAAGAACTTCTCCGCGAATTCGACGCTGACGAGCAGCATCAGTGCCGCAGTAGCAAAAATCCTCACAATGTTGCATACTACCCCAACAACGACGCTCGACAGGAGCAGGACGATTTTCTGGGACCGTGGACGCCTGACCATATAGGCGATGAACGCCGCCACGATGACAAACGCCATAAGCATACGTAATCCGCTGCAGGCCTCGGCCACAGCCAAAGGAATGTTCCCATTCAACATCATGGCATTCCCCTGCTGGCTTACGTGGACTCCGAAGGCCTCCAGAAGAAAGACGGATCCCGTCGTCGCCAGCCTTTGGAGTGGACCACCGATCAGGTTGTGCACGCGTCCAGGCAGTGGGATCATGAGGAAGAGAAACAACAGGATCCACAGGCTCCTGCCGAACGCTCGCCGACCCGCCACCAGCAGGACCAGGCCGGCGATGGTCAGAACCAGCGAGTATCGTTCTGCGGACT
>CAYQXM010000006.1:18214-52708 GCA_964421295.1 uncultured Pirellulales bacterium | reverse complement strand
GCAGTCCATAGGCGCGCGCAGACGTTGCCAACAGCAGGAGTGCCATCCCTCCCCACCAGCAGGGTTTCAATGTGCCGTCACCGAGCATTCTCCGATCACGCCAAACAAGAAAGGCGGCAACCAATGGCACGAGCTGCCCCGCCGAATAGTCGTCGTTATTCTGCCACTCACGGAAGAGGCTTGTCAGAGTTGGCCAATACGACCAGCCCACCGCGGCGAGCAGAATCCCTGCGACGGCCGCCAACCGGTAAAGGCCATTACGACTCTTGTCTGAGCACATCGTTTCCATAGAGCATCTTCCAGGCAGGAGCGACTACTCCCCCGTCTTGGCGTTTTCCTTAAACATATCGACCGTTGGCACAGCCGTCTCAACGGCAAATTCCGAGACCAGCCGTTCCGCCATATCACTCCCAACCGGCTCCCCCACGGAAGCGACTATTTCCACCTGTCCGACATAGCCGAACGCCCCGGAGCCCCGCCATACCTGTGACCGCAAGGAAGAAACGTCCGCATAATATCGCCCGTCCACGATGTAGTAGTAGAGGACGATGACCTTCTGCGTACTGAAGGCGCCACGAGAGAAGCGGAAGATCTTGCAGGGCAATTCCGTTCCGTCGCGTAAGGTCAGTTTCAAGGTACGTCCCTGATCGAGCGTCCAGCCCGCTCCCGTGTAGCACACCTCGGGGCGGTGCGGCATCAGATCTCGCGCCTTGACGCCCCCTGCCACGTAGAACGACACAGACTCGCCGGTCTTCCGTCGCACGTAGTGACGATTGATGTGCGCATCGGTGTCTGTCTGGCGAATAATGGCCTCGTCCAGGGGGACATCCTCACCCTTCCAATCCCCCATCTGAAAAGGAAATCGACTCAAGGCCTCCTGTGCGATGGGCGCCAGGTTCCCGGGTGCCATCAATCGTGCCGCCACCACCCGGTAAGCCACGCCGAAGACAACCATAAGGAAGCTCGCCACGGCAGCGGCCACGATCACGGAGCGGTGAGGGGATGGGCCGTTATCTTTCGTCTGATTCATGTGCGTCACAACCTCACGTACGTAATCAAGAACACCGTTTCCGCCTTCTACATCGCAGCCGTTCCACGACTGGATTGAAGCAGGTACTCCGTCAACGCATGGAAGGCCCATGCCTGCGACCAGCGCATATAATAGATTCGGTTCGTGAAGAACCTGCCTTTCCGGAAATAGAAATGACCCCGCCCGTCGTACATATTTCTCAACATCCAGCCGGCGACGCGGTCCACCAGGTCCGAATACTCCATGCCCTGGCCGGCGAAGAAGCAGATAGCCTGGGCCGGTGAATGAATATCGATCGGATAGGTCGCATCGGAGTAGTATTTCGGGGTCCCGTCTTCGAGGAAGAAGTTGTCCGCGTAGTACTGAACACCCTTGAGGTAGGCCGACCGATACTCGGGCGACGCTCCTGTCTCCAGGAAGCAGCGGATCGCCTGCAGGTTGAATCCCGTGTGAAACGAGTCGATCCAGCCGGAACCACTTCGCTCGGCGTAGGGCCAGGAACCATCGGGCCGTTGGTACTTCATGCTGTATGCCAGAGCCGACAACGCCGGATCACGCAAGGATGCGTCTCCGGTCACGCCCGCCAGCCGGATGAGCAGAGAAGCTCCCAGCAGGTTGGCATTGTGCACAGCATAGTGATCCAAGGGTGTATAACTGAAACAGAACGATGCCCCATCCGGCATCCGGTTGAGGTCGTTCAGAAAGAAGTCCTTGATCGAGACCGCCATGTCCAGAGCACGCGCTACGCCGGCGTGTTCGTAGGCATCGAGCAGAGCGTGGCCGATAAAAGCCGAATTGACAACTGTCGGAGTGAATTTCGGCACGTAAAAGGCCCGGGATCGCCAGTCGAAATTGTACCCCCAGCAGTTCCCTGAATAGCCGGAGCTCTTCAGTCTTTCCAGCAGATCGAGCAGGTACCGAATGCGTTCGAGGTAGCACTCCTGCTTGCCGATGCGGTGGAGTTTGACATACCCCCAGAGGAACAGCCCCAAGCCTTTGGGATTGTGACCGCGTCGCACGCCCAGGATGGGGCGGAAGTTCAGCGGACACCGCCGCAGGAATTGGGTCGCCGTCATGCCGGCCAGCCGGCTTCGCAAAGCCAGCCAGTGGATGATGGGACTGTTCAACGCATCGTACGGATCGTATCCCGCGTAGTCGCAGGACTCGATGCAGGAACGCATCTTCTCGACGCCATCCCGAACGTGTGCTTGAGTATCCATCGCTTATATGAGATGAGATTGGCGTGTTCTGATGGATTCCACTGCTGCGAGTGCCGCCCGCGTGACGGCAAACATCTCCGCTGGGTCAATGAGAGGTGTCCCACCGGTCTTGATGCTCGCGACAAAGGCCTTTATCATGTCCGCCTGACCTTTGTCCTGAACGAGGCTCTTCTTACGATAGGGCTTACCCGTCGAGTACACCTCCAGCTCTTTGAAGTCCCTGATCAGACCGGTGAGACCGGAATCGTAGACCTCGACGTATTCCTTGGGCAGTTCCTTGGATCCATTGGCAAAGTAGCTGATGCTGCCGATCGAGCCATTGGCAAACTGCAGATTGAGGCTGACGGTATCATTCAATCCGCTGGGGTCGGGAACGGCTACCGCATGGACGTGCGTGGGAAGAGCCCCGCAGAGCCAGGTCATGAAATCAATGAAGTGGCATGCTTCCCCGATAATGCGTCCTCCGCCCACCGTGCGGTCCTGAATCCAGTTGTCCTTGGGAATCGAGCCCGCGTTGACGCGGTAGAGCATGGCCACCGGCGCTCCGCTCAGGCGTTTCTTCAACTCCACGGCATGTGGGGCAAAACGCCGATTGAAGCCCACCATCAACTGCCGGCCCGCGCCCTGGCTTCGGTAGAGGTTTTCGATCTCCTCCAACTCCGCCAGAGTCAGGCACAGGGGTTTTTCGACGAATACGTGTTTTCCTGCGGCGAGCGCGGACTTGACGTACTTGGCGTGACTATTATGCCGCGTAGCGATAAACACGGCATTGACCGCAGCGTTCGCCAGGATGTCCGTCGGCTCCGACGTGCAGAACTGGAAATGGAATCGTTCAGCAACCCGCTTGGCGGTCGTGCCGGAATTCGTCATGAGGCCGACGCAGGCGACGTCGCTGCGATTTCTCGGTATGTTGGGCAGGAGATTCTGCTGGGCATAGCTCCCCGCGCCGATGAAAGCAATGCCCACCTGACTCTCAGCCCCGGCCGGCTGAATCTCGATGCGGCGGCGCGCAACGGGTTTCTGAACATCGTAGGCCAAGACGATTCCCAAAAAAGGCTCGCTGCGACTGACCACCATGTCGTAGGCCTGCGGTGCCTGTTCCAGAGGAAACTCATGCGTCGTCAGATAACTCAGGTCGATCTTGCCGCCATAGACAAGCTCCTGAAATGCCTGCATGTTCCGGTTCTCCGTCCAGCGGACGTACGCCGGCGGATAGTCGGTCCCTTTCTCTTCATATCCGGGATCGTACCGACCGGGACCATACGAGCACGACATGCGCAGCTCGAGCTCTTTCTTGTACCAATACGGGTCGCGATCGAATCCCGTGGGTGCGGCTCCCACGACAACGACCCGACCCCGCTTGCGTGCGAACTCACCGGCACTATTGATAGGATCGAGACTAGCGGTGCCCGCCGTGATAATCACGACGTCCGCGCCCAAGCCACCGGTCCGGCTTTCAATCTGAGAGGAAAGACCGGGAGCATGACGGGTCCAGGCCGCGTCGCAACAATGCCGGGAGGCCATATCCACAGCGTGCGCGTCAATATCGATTCCGAATGTCCGGACCCCGCTGGCGCGAAGCATCAGACAGGTGAGCTGCCCCAGGAGACCCAGGCCGATAACCACGCAACTCTCGCCGAGGCGCAGGTCGGCCTGCCGAATACCCTGCAACGCAATCGCTCCGAGCGTGTTGTAGCATGCCTTCTTGAGGTCGGCATCGTCGGGGAGTTTCACGCATAGATTCCGCGGCATGCACACAATCTCGGCGTGGTTGGCGTACCCCGCCCCCGCGCAAGCCACTTTGTCACCGACAGCAATATCCGAGATCAGAGATCCGACCTCGAGGACTGCGCCGGCAGAGCTGTACCCCAGCGGAGAATAGGCATCGAGCTTCTTCATGACCGCACGGTAAGTCTGCGCAGGGCCCTGCCGTTTCAGAAGGTCGAGCACCTGCTTGGCCTGTTGAGGGCGCTCCAGCGCCTTGCCAATCAGGCTCTTGCGTGCCGTCTTCGCCGTGGATCCTTCCGTGCCGGGGCTGATCAACGAGAAGTGATTACGAACGAGGATCATGCCCGAACCCGTTTGCGGGTAAGGAAGCTCCTGCACCACGATCGCACCGGATTTGAGTTGTTGCGTCACCTGTTCCATCGTTCTACGTCTGCCTCCTCAAGATGCGCGTCGTGAATTCGGCCAGGGTGCTGAAACACACTCTGTCTGCACATTCTTGTCCGGCGAACTTCAAGAAGGCCGCCAGATTTCGATCATTCCCGTAGTCTTTGCTGTGTCCCAGCATCACGATTGGAGTGCCCACGTCGGTATGCTCCGTCGCTTCCGTCTTCAATAGTCGGCGCAGTTCGCCGATCATGTCTCGCGCACTCAACTTGCAGAGATCGTACTTCAGGGGTTGCCGTGTTGCGAGGCGCCGGAGGATCTGCGTCAGGGACTCCGTGCTCCGTCTGGCCTGCATCATGCCGTACCCGTGCGTGTTGCTTTGCTCATGAAAGCGTCTTTTGAGCGTGGTGTGGAGTTTGGTCCACTTGAGATTGCACAGATAGGACTTCTGGCGCGAGTGGACCGGGAACTCGATGATGTACTTTCCTTCGGGCCCGATCTGACTGATTTCCTCGGCACGAGTCCACCAATATCCGGCGTTGCCCGGGGCCTGGCGGTAGTCCGTGGGCGCAGGGCCGGTCTCGTACAGACCACAGATTACCGATGAATCCGCGGCCATGCCGGCCTTCTTGAGCCCTTCGATCAACGGCTCAGAAGGCTGTCCCCAGAACATCGCCGCCCTATAGACAAGGCATTCATAATCGGGACGCAGGGGACGGATCAAGGATTCCAGGGTGTGCTTGCCTTTTCGCAGCACGCCCACGATCGAGCGTAGATCGCTCTCGGAGCCCATGCCATTGGGTAGATCGCTGATCCGCATGTACTCCGGATGCAGACACCACCGGCGGTTTTCCAGCGTAGCATCGATCCACCATGGATGGAGGTGGAGTTGGACGTCATGGCCCCGTCGGATCGCGTCCACAGCCTGGGTACGCATTGCCTCGGCCGGGGAATAACCGAGGTCCTGCCGCAGCGGCTCGGCATATCGTTCGAAGGCCCAGTACTCCCCGACTTCAAACATGATCGTCAGTCGGGCACCGTGCCGGTCGCAGATATCCAGCAACCGTTCCGTCGGCCGAACCACATCGCGCAGGACGTCTCCGGCACCGTTGCCGAAGATCTCATAGTCGAGTGTCAGAAGGAGATGCAGCAACTCCGTCCCTCATTCCTGGTCCATCACACCCCGTTCCGGAGCCCGCCGGTGCTACTCTTCCGCGCGAAGGGGGGCGGCTTTCCGGTCTCGCCGCCGCAGAAGGACCATGGTCACAACCACCCCGACATAGGGCAACAGGCAGCTCCAGGGGCTTTCAGTTTCTCCATGCGCTGCCAGCGCACATCCCCCGCCGCCACCGCCCCCCGTCGAGGCGGCATCGGTAGAACCGCCGACGAGGTAATACGGCGTGAAGTGTGTCGTCTGGAACTGCAGAGCGTTAAGCCGCGACGAAATGGTGATGTTCTGCACTTGCGTGATGCCCTGCTGACTGAGCGCGGCCGTGACAGAATCGTACCAATAGGGGAGAACTTGTCCGCTCGTCGAGGCCACCGCGTAGGGAATCGTCACGGTCACCGGCACCGCGAACTCGATACCGCTGGGCCCGAAATCATAGCCTCCCAGGAGATCGGAGGCCGAGATGGGCGGATTGAGAATCTGGCTGATGGAGATACGGACGTCGACCGGGCAGGCCCCTGCCGGCACCA
The DNA here is from genome assembly GCA_964421295.1 of uncultured Pirellulales bacterium. Classification (GTDB taxonomy): domain Bacteria; phylum Planctomycetota; class Phycisphaerae; order Sedimentisphaerales; family Anaerobacaceae; genus PLanc-01. Next base: position 46,648 of record CAYQXM010000006.1, on the reverse strand, counting down.
CGATCGAGACATCATCGGTCCCGGTGATCGCCGCCGGATCGGTTCCGACCGTGCCGCCGGCGGCCGTCGTGATCAGCCGCGCGTCGATCGCATTGGGATCGACCAGCGTCGTTGCGGCATAGTAGATTTCGGTTTCACTGCTCCGCGCGTCGGTCCACACGACGTACGGTTCGCCGAAACGATCGACGCCAAGAGCGGGTTCACTCTGGCTGCTGCCGGTGCTGTCGTCGCCGACGAAGACATTGGTGCCGGCCGCCCCGGCGCGCAGTTCGGCCAGGTAGAGATCCGTGTCCACACCGCTGGCATCCGCATGCCGGGAATCCTGCCAGCAAGCAAAAACTCTGCCCCCGGCACTACCTACAAGGGCCGGGGCGACTTGGTCGGCATTCGCAGTGTCATCACTGACATCGACGCCCACCACCGGATTGCCGGGCAGCCCCTCCGATGAGGCGTAGCGAATGTCACTATTGCCGCCGGAGTTATCCACCCACAACATGTGCAGGGTGGTACTATCCTGGGAGACCGCCACGGCTGGCGTGCCCTGGTCCCCGGTCCCGGTCACAACCGGGACGTTCGTCCAAGCCGAACCGCCGGCACCGGCCATCGAGGATGCTCCGTAGATATCTGTGTTGCCATTCCGCATGTCCGTCCAAAGGACGTACGCCGTATTGTCACCATCTATCGCCAGAGCCGGATCCGTCTGATCCGCAGCGTCGGAGGTCACGCGCGTTTCCACGAACGTGGCGATGGAATCCACCGTACTGGCCAGGTAAATGTCCTCATTGCCGTTGCGGTTATCCTGCCACGCCACGCGCAGACAGGCGGACGAGCTGTGATCGATCGCGATGGCCGGGCTAACCTCGTTACGCCGCGAGCGCGTGATACGGAATTCCTTGCCCGTGCTGACCCCTTCGGGGCGAACCCATCCGTAGATATCCCAGTTGCCGTTGCGGTTGTCCTGCCAGACCACGTAGACATCCCCGGAATCCGTAGTGGCAATAGCGGGATGGCGCTGATCGCTGCTGCTGAAGGATACGCGGATAGGTATGCCGAAGCTGGCGGAACCGGCCGCCAACCTGGCCACGTAGACCTTCCGGCGGCTGCGGTAGGCGTCTTCCCATGCCACCCAGACGTTTCCGGCGGGATCGCGCACCGTCACCGGCTTGCTGTCGGCGTAGGCATCGGCGGCACTGACCAACTGGTTCTTGCCGAAGGCGCGCATTTCCGTGGTGAACGTGTAGGTCAACTCGCCCATGGCATTCCCAGCGTGGTCGGCAGCATTGACCGTGACCGTCACAGTTTTGTCGAAGTCGAAGGGCTTGTCGGGCTGATAGAAAAACGTGTAGTTCGCCTCCGTGCCCGTGCGGCCGCATCGACCGGAGGCACTGGTGTACGCGTTCACGTTGCCGCTGTAGACCGGCGCGCCGTTGACGCGGATGACGATGGAATCGCCGTCCACGCCGGAGCCGGCATCCGTGATGCCCAGACAGACCAACGTATTCAGAGCCGCCTGAATATCGCCGTTAGCCGGCGAACACCGCCCGACGGCAGGAGCCGTCCGATCCGTCACCGCCGTCGCCTGAATCACCGTGAGGGTCACAACCTGCGAGGTCGTGACTTGTCCGTCAGAGGCGGCAAATGAGACCTGATAGTCGCCGGCCTGCCCCGAAACCGGGGTCCAACTGAATACCTGATCGGTGAAAACGGCCCCCGTGGGCAGACCCGTCGCGGAGTAGGTCAAAGAATCGCCGTCCGGATCCGTCGCACTGACCGAGAACTGGAGCGGCACACCCTCGGCTATGGTCTGATTACTGAGCGTCCCGAGCACAGGCGCACGGTTCGGAATGTCTGCGACGGTAATCCGGACGACCTGAGAGGTACTCGCCTGCCCGTCGCTGGCACGGAATGCCGCCAGGTAGATGCCGCTCTGCGCACTCGTGGGCGTCCAGGAGAACGTCTGGGGCGCGGCATCGAATGCGGCGCCCAGCGGCAGGTTGACCGCGGAGAATGTCAACGCGTCGCCATCGGCGTCGGTGGCCGAGATGGAAAAGCGCAACAACGACTTTTCGTCCACGCTCTGATCGCTGAGAGCAGCAAACACCGGCGGATGATTCTGTGCGTTGGATGAGAGCACACTCTCACTCGCGAGAGTTCCCCCCGAGGCAACCAGGGTATTCAATTGGGTGTTGTCCGACACGACCGAGTCCTTCACGGTAACGGTCGCGTTCGCCCCGACATAAATACCGTAGCGCGCACTGCCCACAATGATGGAGTTCCGGACGATGGATTTTGAGCCCGCGGCCATGAAACGTAGATTGTAGGCCGCGCCGCCGAAGAGCGTCGTGTTCCAGACACTCGAATCGACAAAGAAGTTGTACCGGGCGTCCAGCTCGGCTCCGATCTGAGCATTATCGTGAATTCGCGTATTCTGGACCAAGGCGTTCTGCCCACCCAGAATAACGCCATAGCGTCCCGCATGACATATTTCCGAGTTCTGAACGGTTACGTTGTCCACCGTGGCGCCATAAATGCAGATGCACCGGTCTCCCGCGGTGTCGACGGTTGTCTGGTAGAGATGGATATTGGTTCCTGTGCCGTAAACACCGCGGTCCCTCACGTTGCGCAGCTGGACGTTCTCCACCCGGAGGCCGTCTCCGCTGAACCCATAGATGCCATAGTTGCTGGCGTTCTCGACAACACAGTTGACGATCGTCGTATCGTTCGTGGCGAAACGCAGATCGAATGCAGTTTCATAATTGCGGAGGACAAAACCATCGCAGACATTGTGCGAAGCCAGTCGGAAGCCTTTGGGACTCGTTCCAAGCCCGTTGCCATCCGCGATGGGGGTTTCACCCGGATAGGCTTTGTAGATGATAGGTTGCCCCGCATTTCCAGCGAGATAGGTCACGGTCTCGTTGTAGGTACCGGCGCGCACGAGTGCCATCTGGCCGGGATGAAGGGTAGCCGCCGCCTTGCTGAGGGTCTTCCACGCGGTGGCGGCAGTCTGACCGTCCTGTGCGTCGCTGCCGCGTACACCATCCACGTAGAAGATCTGTGCTTCATCGGAAGGAGCGACATACGGTTGTTCAGGGAGCACTTCGAAAACCACCGTCCGTGTCATCTCCACAGTGCCATCCGACAGCGTCAGATTCGCGCTGTGTGGCCCGACCTCCGTGGCGGCAGGCGTCCACGAGAGCGTGCCTTCAACGCTATCGAATTCCATGGCGGCAGGCGTTCCGGTGAGAGTGTACGAAACCGGGTCTCCATCGGGATCGCTAACCGCGATTCCACACATCCACGGCCGTCCCGCCACACAGGTGTACCGGGCAAGACCATCGTACGCAGGCGGCCGGTTGACATTGCCCACCACGATTCGCATGGTGGTCTCGGCCGCCGGCTCGGCAAAGTGCTGATTCGTGACTCCCACGGTGACATCGTAGGTGCGTTGAGGAGAAACCGTATTTCCCCCTCCGTCGTAGTCCGGCGTCCAGGTGAAGACGCCAGTCGCCGAATCGATACGCATCCCCGTCGTCGCGCCGCTGGCGAAGAAGAAGATGAGCCCGTCCCCCTGGGGGTCGGAGGCCCCAAATGTCACCTTCAAAGATTGCCCTTCCAGTGCAGTCAGCTCGTAAGGAGGAGGCTGGGGGGCGCTGGTGAAAACAGGCGCGGCGTTGCCGGGAACGGCGTAGTATTCGTCGGAGCCAATATCCCAGGCACTGCCTTGGGGCCGGAAGTCGCCGTCTTTATCCTGGACCCCGACCTTAGTGAGATAGGCGGAATAGGTGAAGAAAGCGGTGTTGACATCGGCGATGCCTGTACCCGCATCTATCGCGGGCGAGCCCGTGCGAACCTCGAAATAGCCGCTGTCCGACCCGAAGAAAAGCGGGTCGCCGGTGACGGAGTTGGTGTTGGAGTTGACGCCGGAGGGAGCGTACTGGTTGTCGTGGAAAAGGCAATGGTCCACATCCACAACATTGACCGCCGGGGTCATGACGCCGATGGAGTAGTACGCCACGCCGGGCGTACCGTTGTTGCTGATGATGGTGTTGGTGATCCTGGAAATGCGCGCCGAATCGCTGGTCTTCGCCGCCCGCCACGCAATGGCTTCCTGCCCGTTGTCGTCGAGGGTGCAGTTGTAGATATTGCCGATGGGCGGACTGGCGATCGTGGTATCGCCGGAACTGAATTTCAATCCGGTTTCGCCATTGGAGCAGATATTGCAGTTGATGAGCGTGACGGTGTGGTCGGCGTAGCTGTCGCCGCTGCGCCGCCAGAACTTCATCCCACAGGCCCCGTGATTGCGGCTGACGCAGTTGATGAACGTGCCGGTGCAGGTGTTGTCGAAGCCGTCTTCGCCGTTGTCTTCCGCGAGGCAGTTGATGGCAATGAGATTGGTGATGTAGTTCAGATCGTAGCCGTCCGAGTCTCCGTCCCCACCGTCGCCATCGTCGATCCTCCGCGCGATACAGTCGATCATGGTCACGTTCGTCGCCGTGCGAATGTCGATACCGCCGTTGGACTGGGAGCCGTCATGGACGTAGACGTTCTTGAGCGTGATGTTCGTCCAGTTGCGGAAGGTGACGCCATTGGTTTTGGCGTAGGAGAACTCCACATCGTTCATGTCGATATCCGCCTTGAGAGTGGCGGCGGAATCGGCCCAGGCGCTGAAGTGCTCGAACTTCAGGTGCCGGAACGACGTGTAGCTGCAATTCGTCAGCATGATGCCGCAACTGGTGTCGTTGCCGCGAATGATGACGGTGGTGCCGGGCAAACCTTCGTAGATGGTGATATTGCCCGCCGTGCCCGCACGGGTGGGATTGATGCCGTAGACTCCGCTGCGCAGGTAGATCGAGCAGGGATCGGAACTATCGGCGCCGCCGACGATGTAGATATGGTCCCCCGCCTGGGCAGTCGTCTGCGCCTTGGTAATCGTCTTCCACGGCTGCGCCTGCGTGCCGGGGTTGCTGTCGGACGCCCCGGCGTGCTGATCGACATAGTACGTCGCCGCGCCTGCCTGCAGGGCGAGCAGGATGGTGCAGACCACGGCCCATCTTGTATGACTGCGATTCATAACACGTTCCCTTTTCTCATGCCGAAGTTAACGGTCGTTCCGACGTTTCCATAGGAAACGTTCCCTGGAACACGAATCGCCCTGCGGACTTCTGGTATTAAGCATAAGAATCACCTCGGAGCCATGACGCCTGCACGACCAGGAAAATGTGCAATGACAAACGCACGTCTCATAATAGGGATCGGTCTGTGGTCGGAAGACGCTCTGTCACTGAGTTCCTCGCCCGGGGCAACCCCATGTAAGGAATTTCCTCGGTTGGAGATTTCCACGTTCACGCATGAGACCTGGATAGACACGGACTGTCGCGTCTTGATCGATTCTACTGGGCGAGAGTCGCTCGCGTCACAGCGAAGATCCGATCAGCAGGGATGCATGACGATCCGCCATCCCTGATGCTCGCAGTGAAGGCCCGGAGCATGCTCATCTGACCCTTATCCTGAACATGGACGTGCGTGGGAAACGCCCCGCGGAGCGACAGCAGGCGATCGATCGGCTCGATCATGTCCCGCCGGACATCCCCCGAGCCGTTGCCGAAAACCCCGTAGTCCGGACTCAGAATAAGGTGCAACAAAAGAACTATCTCCGCCCGGATTGTGTCATGACGACGAGGGGCATTGCTGGACGACTCGCGGCTGCTTGCCGCGGGCCGTCTTCACCAGCTCCGTCCTGACCTCGAGGCTCAGCACAACCTGTCCCTGAAGTCGTTTGTTCATACTGGCCGCGATACGCTGTTTCTCGTCTTCGTCGAGGACACCCACCGGAACCACGCAGAGAGTGGCCCTTCCCGGAACCGTCTGGTGGTACTGATACTCCCTCACCTTCCGAAACGTATCGTCATGAACGTTCAGGGTGGTCAAGGTCACGATGGAACCATCGGCGGCGACCAGCCCCCCCTGGGGCCAGCGGCCGCTGATGCTGGCAACAATCGGATGTTCGCGCCCGCATGCTTCACAGCGCTGACCGACGTAGACGGCCCGGTCGCCGGTGCGGTATCGAATGAAGGGGACGATCGTGTTCATGAAACCGGTGCCTGCGATCTCGCCCTCCTGCCCTGCCTGCTCAATAGGTTTGCCCTCCTCGTCGACCAGCTCGAAATAGCCGTACGTCGGCCAAATGTGGTAGTTACGCGTGTGTTCGCACTGGGCGGCGAGCACAAGTTTCTCTGAATGGCCGTACGAAGAGAAGCATCTGGCGCCGAGAGCGTTCTCGATGTCCGATACCTGATCGGTGTACACGTTCTCCGATTCCAGCAGAACGGCCTTCACGTTCTGAAGCGGTGGCCGGGCGGCATTCAGAATGAACTTGGCGAACGCGTGCGCCGAGGACGGATAGGCGTGAAATGCGCAAGGACCAATGGTACGCAGGTGTTCGAGATAGCGCTGCATGTTGGCGTCACTGAGATGGAAGTTACTGTAGTAGTGGTGGCGCAGGATGGGGTCATACTCGTGATAGAACCCGCTGCGATCGGGCTTCACCATCCGTCCGCGCAGCACGGCCATGGGCATTCCCAGTCGATAACCTGCACGCTGCCAACTGGTGGTCAGATAAGCATATTCGATGGAAGACCGATTCGCGTCAAGATAGAATTGCAGCGGAGTGCCACTCGTTCCCCCGGTGGATCCAAAGTCAACATCAGGGCCGTTGACATCTCTCGTACACATCTCCGCAAGACTCTCGGTCACCGTCTGCTTCGAGATCATCGGCAAACGTGCCATGTCGTCGAGTGACTTGAAGTCCCCCGGCTGAAACCCCGCCGCGTCGAAAGTGCGGCGATAGAAGGACGTCTTCTCGTAGGCCAGCGCAAGCATCTCACGCAAGCGGCGCAACTGGTAGACGCGAGCCTGTTCGCGCGACCACCTCTGAGCCTCCTGCAGGAAGCGGCAATTCCGCCGGAAACTCCCGCCCAGCAACCAGGCCGGCGGGACCAGGCCCAATCCCGCACCCACGGTCGATTTCAGCCACAGCGGGGTGCGGTCCCACAGATTCTTTCTGGAAAAAGCCTTCTTCATGACGACAGCGTCTCCAATACCTCGGGATCCGTTTGTTCGGTGCATCGTCCTTCGGCTGAGTAGACCTGCTTGCGGAGATGGCCTGATCCTGACACGATCGTCGCCTCCGCAGCCACGGCATTATCCGTCGATGCTTTCCGCGACTTCATGCACAACTCCGATTCCGGCCTGAAGCCGATGCGACAACCTCCTTGATGCTCTGCGACCATTTCTCCGCGACCACGTCCAGGCTGCACTGCCCTCTGGCCGTATCCATGGCGGCCTGTGAATGCTTCGCCCACAGGGAGGCATCCGACAGGAGCCTCAGGATTCTGTCCACGTACTCCGTCACCTGGTCGGGAGGAATCAGATAGCCACTTACACCGTCGATGGCAATATCCCCGAGTTCGCCCACGTTGGCTACGACGGGCACGGCGCCGTTAGCCATCGCCTCAATCATGGCGATGGACAGTCCTTCGGACTTCGAGGTCAGGACGAAGATCCTGGAGGAAGCCAGGATTTCTTCGACGTCTTTCCTCTTGCCGAGAAAGTCGAGATGATCGCTCACGCCCAGTTGGGCGGCGCGGGCCTTCATATCCTCCATCAAGCAGCCATCCCCTGCGATAGCCGCCTTGATGGTGGGGATTGTATGTGAGACTGCGTGGACGATCTCCAGGAACTGATGCACCTGTTTGATCGGCTCAAGGCGTCCGACAAAGACGATGTCTATTTTCCGTTCGCGCGGCGATGTCACACCCATGCGTACGCTGCCGGTGATGATCGCCACGTTGCGCTTGATGCCATGTTGGGCCAGAAATGTCTTGCCTTTGTTGCCGCGAACCACGATAAGGTCGAACTTCCGGATGACACCGACTGCCAGCCGCTCGATGACTTTCAGGAGGCGCCGCCAGATAGGGGCGACTTTCTGGAAGTCGAACGCGTCGAAGCCGACCATGGACAGCACCGCCTGTCCCCCTGTCATCTGGTAGCAGGCGGGACGTCCGAGAATGGCTCCGGCGGCCAGGGCGGTGCAGCCGCCGGCCACCAGGTTGTAGCCCATGAAAAGATCGGGCCGGTAACGGATGCCGACACCGAGCATCCATAGGGCCTTGGCCCCTGCACGGCTGATCAGCTTCTGAAGCCATCGCGGCGGACACGCGAACCGGACCCCTTCCATCGGCTGGAGCGGCCCGTCGATGATGAGAATCACCTCTTTGACTCCGCTGCGAGTCAATGGTGTGATGTGAGACAGATACCAATTGGGATTGTAGATCGTTCCGGTGACGGCGATCCGTCCGGTCGGTTCCCAGGACCGCCGGGGTAGCGCCCGCCCCATAACGGCGAGCAGCCACGTCACGCCGTAGACGGTTGCCAATGATAGGTGAGCCAGGATCAACCGAATCTTGTTCATGAGCGGACGGGAATCCTCGCGTTGGACTCCAGACCGGTCCCGCATATCTGGCGATAGACTTCCCGTGTTTTTTCGGCCACGGCATGGGGATGGAAACGCTCCAGGGCCACCTGCCGCCCTGCCTCGCCCATCTGCCGTCCCAGCGGCGGCGCTGCGAGCAGTTGATCCAGGCGTTGAGCGATCTGCTCCGTCGATTCGGGATCGATCAGAAAACCGGTCCGGCCCTCGTCCACCATGTAGGGCATGCCGCAGCGATTGGCCGCAATGACCGGAATTCCCGCCGCCATCGACTCGGCAATAGCCATCGGTGCGTTCTCCTGCCTGGAGGGCAGGAGGAAGATGCTCGCTCGGGCCAGTTCACCTTCCATCTGAGCCCGGCCGGCGTGCCCGAGAAACTCGACTCTCTCCTCAAGGCCGTGATCGCGAACACTCTGGTGCACGCGCTCCAGATACTCCGCCTCCTTGGCTTCACCCGCGATAACCAGCCTGGCCCCGGGGTGACGATCGGCGACGCGGGCGAACGCCTCGACGGAACCCAGCGTGTTCTTCCGTTCCCGAATCCAGCCGACACATAGAATCCGTCCCGGCTCAGCCCTGCGCTCGATGCGGAAGAACCGTTCGTCGATGGGGTTGTCGATATCGTGAATCATCGCGTGAGTCTGCGCCTCGATCATCGTGCGCACGTAGGGCGTGATCGATATGATGTGCCGCTGAGCCGCCAGCCCCCGGCGCTCCACGAGCCGCCACAGCCGCGACCGAACCCGGGCATGCCGCGCCGAATCCGCCACCACGTTGGCGTGGTCGAAGCCATGAACCGTGAAAACGAGCGGGATGGAAATGTTGGCCAGGCCAAGACCGTAGGTTTCATGGCAGTGCAGAACATCAGGCTTCAAGTCCGCCAGATAGCGAATCAAGCGCCGTCGGCCGGGACCCATCATGACATCCACCATCTGCGGCCAGCGCGAGCCCGGCAGACGATGAACGGTAATGCCGCCGGACCGCGTCACGGCCGGCGCGGCTCTTCCCGGTTCGAGCGTCACCACGTGAACGTCCAGGTCTTCCAGTTCCGCCAATGCCTTGACGAGCACGACGGTGACGGCTTCGACGCCCCCCCTGGGACGCTCCGAATCAGACGGATAACGACTGAATACGGCTACTTTCACGGTCACGCCTCATCATCAAATCACCATTTGGGGAATTCCAGCATGCGCCAGGGAAGCGACACGCTGGTTCGACCGGTAGCATCCGCCGGATTGCATCGGAGGTCCTCGACCTGACGTCCGTCAACCGAGAGGCGAATGCTATGCGGATTCGCAACATAAAACGTCAAGCCGGCCAGATCGGTTTGTGCCAGACGGCCGACGGGACTCCGGCCCGTTCTGGTATCGAGGTCAATGTGCAGCGCTTCACCTTCCGCATGAACCGCATAACGAACCTCCCGTGCCGCCCGCCGGTAGCCCAGCAGCCGACGCGTTGTTGTCACCAGTATCCGCCCGGCATGGAACTCGTTCGACAAGCGCTGAAAGGCTGCCACGGCCTCGGCGTTGAATGGGATTTCCGGATTGTCGATCTTGCCGAGATGAGTGTAGAGAACGCAGACGCCCGCACGCTCGATGAGACGATCCAGCACCCGGCTGGTCAACACCACGCCGACGTACCTGCCTTCCGCGGCGGCGCCGACCCCGCCCCAGTGCGGATTGCACCGGATGAACTCATAGACAGGACTGCCATCCCGGAGGACGGATGAACGCAACAGCTCGTTCGGCCCATGCATGGCGTACTTGGCGTTCCCGAGGTGCGACAGACCACGTTTGACCATCTCTTTCAAGAGCGTCTGTCCCGAGACCGCGGGTCGCCGCCAATCCCAGACGTCACCCACGTGGGGCGGAATATCCTGACCCACGACGCTGGTAGTCCGGCCGCGCCAGACATACTGGATGCCGTGGCGCAGAGTCAAATCCGCGTGGTAGGCGGGATGGCCGACTTCATCGCCGTGACCGTGCATGACGTCGGACCCGAAGTTCGCCGCCGCTCCGCCGTGATCGACCCACACCTCAAGGCGGCAGTCGTGTCGCTCCAGCTCGTCGAGGGCTTGTCGAGCTTCTTCGCGGGTGTGGATTCGTTCGCCGAAAGAGTGCAGACAATCCACGTGTCCGCTGCGGATCAGCGCCTGAATCATCCTGCGTCCGGCATCGTCCGTGTCCCAATAGGAGAACTGCGGCGGGAGCGCGCGGAAGTGAATCGAGTTCCCCACTTCCAGACCTGCGCCCGGCCCCATGGCGGTCATCTCGGTCGTGTTCAGGAAACGCATGATTTCGCGATAGGCGTGTCGGCCCGGGGTCCCATCCAGATCGCTGCAGATCGCCAGCATGGCCCGATACGGGTAGGGAAAGCGCCGCAATTGCACCGCTCCGGCCGGGCACCCGAGTCCCTCTGTCGTTGTCATGCAGGGTTCGCTTCGCATCCCGTCACCTGAAGGACCAGTCGCTCAAACGCCGGCAGACACGCCTCAGGCGTGTGGTTGGCACGGTAGTAGCGCAGGGCCGCACCGGACGCCTGGATCCGAATCTCCGGCGACTGCACGAGCCTGCGCAGACAGGCGACAATCCCGTCCACACTGTCGGCCGTCCATCCCAGACCGTGGGCAACAACGGCGCCGTCCGGGTCGAATGTCGAGACGACCGGTATGCCCTGGCTCCAAGCCTCCAGAAACGTGTTGGGGAAGCCCTCATACGAAGAGGTGCAGCACAACACGTGACAATGCAGGTAGTACTTGGCCATCTCCGCATAGGGAACATACCCGTGCATTCGAACATTGGGCATTCGGCCCGCACGCTCGACCAGAGGGGACGCATAAGCCGGATCTTTCCCTGGCGCCCCGACGACTTCGAAGGTGACCTCCGGACACTGCTGGGCCACGTCGAGAAGCCATTCCAGTCGTTTCACCCTGCTGAACCGGCCGGCCCAGAGTACATGGAGCGATTCTCCGGCTCTCTTCTCCGCGTGCGAGGATGCGGACGACCCATTCGGCTTCCACCCGCAATTCCGAACGACGGCAGCGGAGATGTGCATGTTCCGCTGCAGCAAAGCCTGCTGGGTGACCGTCTGTGCCGTGACCCCGTGCGCCAGTCGAAGGCCCAGACGATACAGGGCCCTCTCCCGCCGGGAGTCCAAGGCATACAACGGAGAACTACAGTCCGAGTCGCTCGCGGCGGCAAAGATGAACCGCCGGCGATGCAAACGGCACCAAAGGGCAACCTGCCCGGTTTCGGATTCCGCGCAGCGATGATAGTAGACGTCCGCGTTCGCGCGCGACATGGCCGCCCACAGGCCCGACCAGCGAGGGTAAAAGAAGCGTAGCCCCCGCATCCCTGCGTCGGCTGCGTACGCCTTGAATATCCGGATGCCGTTGACCTGAATGCCGTCCGCCTGGCCATGATCGAGGGTAATGAAGCTCACAGGATAGCCCTGCCCGGCCAGCCAGGTCGCCATCTGGAACTGCTGCACTTCCGCCCCGCCGGTGTGCGTGATGTCGTCCTGCCCGGAGAGGACGTTGTAGGCATTCAACGCGACAAAACACAGGCTGGGTTTGGAGCCGGTTTGTGTAGACTTATTCATAAGGGACAGCAGTGGACTCGTGTCTTTCTATGCCTCGGGCACGGAGATACCCATCCGGCCCAGCACCTTCGTGCGAAGACTCTCCGGCAGCACGTGCCGCCAATAGGAGATCGCGAGAAGCACGCCGCCGACGGTTCCGCCGAGGAGAAGACCGATCAGAGGACGGTCATGGAAGATCCCTCGGCCCGCCAGAAGGCAGGCGGCGAACGGCCACATGTGAACGATCGGCTCCAGCAGGACCGATGCGAAGTACCGGCGTACGCTCAGATGAACCCGAGAGCAGATCAGGATCGGCACGTACACGGCATTCATAATCGCCAGCGGGAGCGTGACGGCGATCGCGGCTCCCGTAAGTCCCCAGCCGGCGTACCCGAGCACACAGACGTTCAACCCGACAGAGCACAGCGAAGCGATCAACTGGCCCACGCCGGCGCGGCCATGGGCGTTCATGCCCATCAGGATCATGAGTGCCGGCGACTGAATCATGCCCGCGAGATAGCCGACGGCCAGAATTGCGGGAATCACCTGATTGGCATAGTTGGGTCCCATCCAGAAACGCATGATCGAGTCCCCGAACACCGCCAACGTGAGAACCATCGGCAATGCCAGGTAGAAGGAGTATCGACCGGCCTGAATGACGAGGTCGCGGATACCCTTCAGATCGCCCGTGCTCTGCAGCGAGCTGGCCGTCGGAATCAAGGGCACGGCCAGTTTCCGCACCAGTAATTCCACCTGATACACAAGAGAGCGGGGACGCGTGTACAGTGCCAGAGCGGCCGGGCTGAGATAGGCGACGATCAGGATGCTGGTTGTCTGGTTCAGCAGTACGTTGGCGACCGTGGGCACGAAGGTTTTGCCGCCGAAGGCGAACACTTGCCCGGCCATATTGCGCCGAATCAGCGAGGGACGGACCCGCAATCCCGGGCAGACCCGATACGCCGCGACGACTCGGGTCGCAAACGCCAGCGCGATGCCGGCCGTATACACGAAGGACATCGTGCTCAGTCCACCGCCCCCGACCAGAACTGCGATCATCGCCACGATGCTGAGCGCGTGCCACCCGCTGTTGATGATGTTCTGGAGTCCCCAGCGGTAGCAGCCGGTCAGCACGCCGTTGAAGGCGCCGAAGCTGACTTCTATCGCCAGACTTGTCCCCAGGAAGAAGACGACCCACTGCGCTTCCCGCATGTGTTCCCCGAGTTTCTCCGGGAACAGCCAGGGCAAAACGAGGGACACGCCGATCGCCAACCCGAAGATGAGCACGCCGAAAGCGGTCATAATGGCGTGGGCGGTGCTGACGATGCCGTTGAGCGAAGCCAGGTCCCCCGCGATCCGGTACTTGGCCACATAGCGGTTGACCGACCCGGCCACGCTCGTTCCGGCGAGCTGGAAGTATGTCACGAGCGACCAGGCGAAATCCCAGACGCCGAGAATGTCCTGTCCCAGCCGCCGGTCGATCATCCGCGGCAGGAGGAATCCGGCGACAATGAAGACGAAATGCCCACCCCAGTTGAAGAGCACGTTGACGGCCAGCCGGTCGCGGCCCGTCAGGTCTTCCGTGTCGACCGGCGTCTCCCGCGGCGCGGAACCGGGCCCCGCCGTTGCCGGTGCATTCCGGGCATCGATGTGTTCTGTCATATCGGCTGAACTCGAGCTAAGGTCGCAGATGCGCAGTTCTCCCTTGTCGGAAATCGACTCGGAGCGTACACGCCGAAAGCGGTTGCCGCGCACGCCCGTCTTTCCTCGACGTAGACGCGTAGGGAGAGGAAGCACGCGGCCCACATGCCCAGGGTGTGCTCCTGCGGGTAGATGTGTTGTCCGGAGATGCCGGCAGAGAGGCTGGTCAATACCAACGCCAGGGAGAGGCCGCCGATGGCGGCGTAAAGCCGGTTGGCGCTCCGGAACAGTCGCGCGGAGTAAACGACGACCGTGATCCAGAACAACCAGATGGGAATCGAGCCGAACAGGCCGTTGTCGAACAGCGTTTCGAGATACATATTGTGCGGGTGAGGCGCGCCCGTTCCCGGGTGTTCCGCCTCGATGCGGTCATACAGGCCGGTGCGCAACATGGCCCGGCGGCCGTAACCGACCCAGGGCGACTTCCCGATCATGTCGGTGACGTAAGGCCAGATCAGGAATCTGCCGGAACCGACCTCTTCCTGATTGACGGTCGTCTGCCCCATGGGGTCCGTATGGCCGAATCCCTGCAGCATTCGTGCAGTCGCGCCGGGAAGGAGGACGGGCAGCAGTATCACGAGTACCGGTGCCAGCAACAGATAGCGACGCCATTTTACGAGGCACAACACCAGGCCGGCGGCCCCCCAGCCGACATATCCACCGCGTCCACCGGTCAGGGCCATGGCAAAAGCGACGACCACCGCCGCCACGAGCATCAGAGCGCGGCGGGAGTTCCGGCGCACCAGCGTGAGGCTCGCGACGATTCCCCAGACCGCCCCGGCCAGCACGACGGCCAAGTCGGTCGCAGCATAGCCCACGTTCTCATTGAGCCGCAGACGAGCATGCTCCATGGCGCTGCCGCCGCCCAAGGCGGCTTGGGGCGGCATGTTCCTGATCACCTGGACACTGATCAGGAAGTACATGACGAGCAGACAGGCGAGGACCATGACCACGCGCTTGCGGGTCCGGCAGCCATCGAAGACCAGCAGGCCGGGCAGAACCCACTTGACCGTATTGATGAGTTCCTCGCCCAGCAGGCCTCCCAAAGGATAGTTCTGACCCTCACCCGGGTCGAGCGCCGCCCGCACCACACCTGCGACGATCACGCCGAGGTACATCAGGAGCAGAACCACGACGCCTCTCGGCATGTCCCATCTCAGGCCCTCACGCCGACGGTTGACCGCCCATGCCATGACGATCACACCGAAAAGTACGTTCCAGAAGTTCAGCCCGCGAATGCCGAACATGGCCGTGGGCATGTCTGCATGCTGGATGACTGCCATCAGGACGATGAGACCGCAGAGACTCTTGAACCAGTCCTTCCAGGCATAGAGGGAAAGGCCGGTGACGCTGAGGTACAGTACGATAATGCGGATGCTCATGTGGTTCCTGTCACGCCCGGACAATACTCCGCAGAACCGGCACCCTCTTTATGAACCCTTCATAAAGAGCGACGGGCACCAGCAAACCGCCGACGAACAGCGCGGGAGCAGCGAGGCGGAAATGCGTCGCGTCGAGGTACCATGATTCGCTGAACACGGTGATGAGGCCCCCAATAATCAAACTGTTCAGCAGGTAAATGGGAAACGTATACCGGCCAAACCACGTGAGCAGATGCAGCCCGTCGGACGCCGGCAACCGCACAAGCGAATGCAGCGCCGGGATGGCCGCCAGGCCGAACAGCAACTTGGGAACACTCGTTACGAAATACAGCCCGATGCAACCTGCGAATACCGCCACGAAGACCCAGCGATACCGATCGAGCAGACTCTCATACACCTCGCGCTGACGATACGCACAGCCGCCGAGGAGAAAGACGAAGAGGTACTGGCAGACCTGCTTCTGGCAGAAGTAAGGAGCTTGAGGCAGGAAGTGTGCTGCGAGCCCAAGGATCAGGAGCGGCACCAGCCTCTGCCTCGACAGCATCAACAAAGGCGGAATCGCCAGGTAGTATATGAAGATGACGTAGATGAACCACAGGTTCCGGCAGTAACTGTTGGCGGGACACCAGATCGTCCTGAGAACATCGCCAAACCCATTCATCGCATTCGCGACCTGCGTGGATTGCCCCAGGAGCATTTTGCCTGCGGCCATCAGGAGGGCAAAAGCAAAATAGGCGGGCATCAGCCGGAGAAACTTCTTCTTGGCGTAATCGCTGTAGTCGCTCCACGTGTGTATCTCGGGCAGCGTGTGAAACATCACGTATCCCGTGATGAACATGAAGAATGCCATGTGGAACTTGTACAAGATGAGATTGAAGTACATGTACCAGTCGTTGCCCGACGGGAAGGCATCGGAGACCAGGTGACCGCTGACCACCAGGATGATAGCCAAGCCTCGCGCCCGATCGATATCGGCCAGCCTTTCTCTGATCATGTGGCAGCAATCCGTCCTTTCGCGACTTTCCGACCGTCAGAGCAGTGATGGGGCAGTGTACACGAACAGCGGCACTCGCCGTCAGGACTCCTGGGCGGCGCCGGTTTGAGCGTAGCCGTAGCCATAGCCGTAGCCGTATCCTTCGTGGTGAACCGACCCGACGAAGATCGTACCCAACAGGCGTCCGCCGGAGGAATGCAGCAAACCGAGGGCATCCGCGATGTGCGAGCGATGGGACACGTGCTCCCGCTCGACCATGATCGTGCCGTCGACCTGGCCCGCGAGAATCGACGCGTCCGCCGACGGCAGCATGGGCGCGCAGTCGAACAAGATCACATCGAAGTCACGCCGGCGGGTCAACTGGGCCATGCAGGCCTTGAGGGCGCCGTTGGCGAGTTCTTCGGGCACCGCGGGGCTCTCCCCCCGCCGGCCGGCCGAGATCACGCTCAATCCCGGCGTACTCGTGGCGACAACGCGTCCTTCGTCGATGCGGTGGTTAGTGAGGGACTCGATGAAGCCGGGGGTGTCGAGGATGTTGCACCACTTGGAGAGAGTCATTTTGTAGAAGTCGGCGTCGATCATGAGGACCTTCTTGCCGGCTTGCGCCAGACTCCGGCCCAGCATCAGCGTGAAGCTGGATTTGCCGGTTCCGGGACTGGAGCTGGTCACCACGATACTGGTGGTCGACTGCATGTCCAGCCGCGACAGCAACGCCGTGCGTGCGAAGCGAACCGACTCGTTGAGAATCGAGCGGTTGGGCTCGCCAATGTCCGCGGCCAGCGGACCGCCCTGGAATTTCGGGCTGTGAATCAAGGGCACGTTGCCCAGGAACGGAGCCCGCATCATGACGGGCATGTCCTGCGGGGCGTACACGATCTGGTTGCGACTGGCCCGGAAGAACGTGATGCCGCCGCTCAGGCCCACGCCGGCCAGCAGGGCCAGAATCGTGAACACGACCCGCCGGTCTTTCGCCGGCCGCGCGGAGGAGTAGGCCCGCGTCAGCACCTCGATGGAGCCCGGGACATTGCGTTCCATGTTCTTCTGGTTCAAACGCTCCTGCACCGCCGCGAACAGCTCCCGTTTGCTTTTCAATTCATCGTTCTGCTTCTGCAGCAACTGGGCGCGTTCGAAAAGCTCCTTGAACTCCGCCTGCTGCTTGTCGAACTCCGCCTGCAGGAGCTGCTCTTCCTGTTTGGCCCGTGCCACTTGATATTCCGGAGCGACGGCATCCCTTTTGTGGTTGGGATCGCTGATGCTGGGAGTCGTGAGAACCAGTCCCAGCACGTTGTTCGCCTGCTCGTTCCATTGCTCGTTCAACTGTGATTCCCGCTGGTGCCGCAGCTCTTCGGCGAATTTCAGGTCTTTCTCCAGCAGAATCCGGTTGGGATGCTCCGGCGTGTACAGGCTGTTGGTGATGCGGTGTTGGAGGGTCTTGACGTCCGTGTCGAGCTTCCGCCATTCCGTATCCTGGTAGTACCTGAGCGGCTTCTCGGCTGCGGACAGCGCCGCGCCACCCAGGGGCGGAGTATTGCCATCCGCACGGCCCGTCTGGTTCATCTGCCATTCCATCATGGACCGGGCGTCACGCAGTTCCTTGAGGCGCGTCTGCAACTGATCGAGACGGATTCTCTTGGCGGAGATGAACTCCTGCGGGTTCTCCGTGCCCAGCGCCTTGTGCAACTCGGAGCAGACCTTTTCCCGACCCTGGATTTCCGTCTCCAGAGATTTGTACTGGTCCACCAGTTGCCGATACAGCTTGTCCTGCGTCGCATCGGCCTTTTCCCCGATGTAGGCAATGTAGCAATCGAGGACCGCGTCCACGATCAGCTTGGCTTCCTTGGCCGTCGGAGCGGATAGGCCGACGTCGATAAGTTCCGTCCGCGGTCGCGGCTGGGCGGAAAGACTCTCTCGCAGTCGTTCCAGAGGAGGCGTCGTGTCTGACCGGATTCTCTCCACCAGCGTCCGCGCGCGGTTCCGGTACCATTCCGTCGCCTGGACATCCTTCTGATCCAGCGCGCGTTGCAGAACGGTGAGGCTCCTGATAAGCGAGACCTGGGTATTGACGAATGAATCGTACAGAGGAATCATTCCGTTCTCATCTGTTTTGAAGACCAGCCGGGGAATGATGGGCCGGACACGGACTTCGGCCCTCGCCTGGTACTGTGCCGTGATCTGGGTCCAGATCAGGGCAATGATGGGAAGAGACACCAGAAGAAGTATCGCGATCATGCTCCACTTGAAACGCAGCATGGACGCCCAAAGCTCCCCAATCGAAAGGGGAGCCGGAACGGACTGGTTGGGCCAACGTGGTTGTCCCATGGCGGGTACAATACTCGAGGCCAATACGGGGACCGATTCACTCGTCTCCGTCGCCTGGAGCATGTCCACCACCCGGGCCAGATTGGTGTTGTCCTGCCCCCCCTGACGCCCGCGGCTGACCTCTCCCGGTTGTGCGCCGCCGTTGGCGGCATCCACATCCTTCGGATTTCTCGCAATCATGTCCGAGGGACGCTGAGGATTGGCATTGTTGAACGGATCTCTGTTGTTTGTGCGATCGCTATTCATAGTGTCACGACGCTCCGCCCGCGATACGTCCGGAAACAGACGCACACGCTGGCTCTACTTGGAACAGAATGTTGAGGAGACAAGGGATGCATCGGGTCTTGCCGCTTACGGTCGAGACGAGCGGACTCTGTCCCCGTGAGTGCAGGGCATTGATTATCACGTAACCCTTTGGATGAGACGTACTTACGTGCATCCCACACACTGTGAATCACCCCATAATTCACTGTTTTTTCAGGTCTATCGGTGTCAGGCAGCGGGTCGTGTGGCTTGCGGTCAGGGCTTCCACTACCACCTGTCCCGACCGGTGCCGCTGGTGACACGTACACCCAACGTACCTAATTCGGGCGATCCCGCCCTCGACCTTTGCCGGATCGCAGGTGTTTTCTCGAAATGGGGAGAATCCTCCCGAATACACGGGATTCGGGGTATCCGCCCGGAGGAGATGGCAGGAGGAATGTGGACAGGGTCCGAATAAAGGGGCCGGAGCGGCCCCGTCATCGGAACCTCAGCGCAGCCTGAATGCCTCTACGTGGCATCAAAGCTGCGTCGTCCAGCGGACCGACTCTGTTGCCTTGTCAATGGTGGCTGTAGGCACCCGCGGCAGAGGCACCATCGCCGAACAACTTGCGGCCGATAACCTGAGTCAAGAAACTCAGGAGAACGCCCTGATTGGACAGTCTCTTACGCGGCTCCATGGCGAAGCGGAACAGGAACTCCGTGCCGGTGGCACGGAAGATTCTGGGCGCCCGCTTCACGGTGCCTGCTGCCACGTCGAAACTCCCCCCGACGCCCATGCAGAAGCGTGCCTGAATCGCGTCGCGGTGTTCGGAGATCCAGTACTCCTGCTTCGGCGATCCCATGGCTACGAACAGCAACTCCGCTCCGCTGCGATTGATCTTCTCCACCACTTCGTTGGAATCTTTGAAGTAGCCGTCCTGCCAGCCGACGATCTTCAGATCGGGGTACATCTTCTGTAGCCCCTCGCGTGCCGCGGCGTTGGCTTTCGGAGAGGCGCCGAGCAGAAAGATGCCCCACTGCTTTTTGGAGGCCAGAGACAGGATTTTGAAGAACAAGTCGCATCCGGTGATACGCTTGATGGCACGCCCATTGAGTATCCGTGAGGCGATCGAGACTCCGACACCGTCACAGAAGCAGGCATCGGTCCGACGCAGGAGGCTCAGCAGCTCGGGCGTATGCCAGGCATTGTAGATCTTGATCGGATTGACCGCCACCCAGAAGGACTTGCGGTTGGTGCCAATGGCGTTCTCCACGCATTCCAGCGCTTGATCATAATTCTCAAAAGGCACGACCGGGACTCCCGTCACGCTCACCGGGGCAGGCATGGTCGTAGGATTCTCTGATGTCCAGGCACGCGATACAATCATCGTGTTCCTCTCTCGAAGTGTTAATCTGCTTGATTCGTGGACAAGTTTGTGAACGTCTCGGCTTCATCGTCATCCCGCTCCGGCGGCGGGAATTCGTCGGCGATGCGGGCCAGGAACATGGCCTGCTGACCGCCGATTTCCAGGCATCCGTTGATCCAGATGCGGGCCCTGATTTCCAGTTCCGATGCTTCGTCTTTCTGGAGCGGCAGAGAAAATTCCGCGGTCCGATTGGAGGGGAACTTCCCCGCCGGGGCATCCCACCGGCATGCTCTGACGCACTGACCGCTGCGGCGATTCCACAGGCTGATGCTCATGAACTGCATCTCCTGGGCCATGCGGCAGAGCGTCGTCCACCAGGCCTGGAAGGACTTGGCTTCCCGCATCATCAACTCGACCTTCTCGAAGCAGCGTCGCGCCACCTGTTCCTCGCGAGCGATGGCATGATTGTGCTTGAGAGCCAGGATCATGTCGCAGTATTGTTTGCTGTGCAGCGTGGCAAACATGGAGATCAACAGGAGCACCCCGATGCCCAGCAGCACGAGGGACCAGCCGCCTTCCACGGTGAGCATGAACACCCCGACGCTGGCGCTGATGGCGGTCACGGCGTAGATGATGATGACTACCGTACGCTGATGCAGACCCAGGTCCAACAGGCGATGGTGCAGGTGACTGCGATCGGGAGCGAACATGGACCGCCGCTCGAACACGCGCCGCCGGACCATGGCGAAGCCCGTGTCGAGAACCGGCACGCCCAGGGCCAGGAAAGGAATCGCCAAACCCACGAGCGTGGGGACTTTCGTCTGACAGACCACACTGCCGGCCCCGATCACAAAGCCCAGGAACATCGAGCCGCAATCTCCCATGAAGATCTTAGCCGGGTAGAAGTTGAAGAAGAGGAAACCCGTCACGCTTCCCAGCAGGGCCAGCATCAGGACCACCATGGCGCCCTGATCCGTCAGGAAGGCCAGCAACGCGATCATGCCGCAGACGATGGCGGCGATCCCGCCGGCCAGCCCGTCCAGGCCATCGGTCAGATTCATGCACACCGTGATCGCCGTGATCCAGAACACCGTGAGCGGCCAAGCGGCCCAGCCGGTGTGGATTTCCCAGGCCCCTACGCCGAACGACCGCAACGTTGCTCCGGAGGCACAGATCGCCAGAGAGGCGAAGATGACGCACAGCAGCTTGATGCTTCCCGCTACCGGCCGCAGATCATCGAACAGCCCCACGGCGAACACGAAAGTGGCGGTCGCCAGCAGGATGATGAACTGCCACTTCTCCTCGCGAAAGGACTGGCCGATGGCGTTGTCCATGAAGAACAGAGGCAGAACAATGGCCAGGGTAGGTACGACAAAAGCGATGCCGCCTATGCGGGGAATGGGAGTCCGGTGGACCTTGCGGAGTCCCGGAGCATCGACTACGTCATGCTTCTTGGCCCAACGCGAAATGAAGGGCACGAGAGCCATCGCAATCAACACGGTCCCGAAATAGGATACTGCGTAGGTCATGGTTTGTTGGTCACTCCAAATGCCCTGCACGCTCGGTGAGATCGCGTGCAACTGAAGTTCTCAGTCCCCCGTAGGATGGCCTCCTGCCCCTATCGTTCATGCACGAACGCCGGCCTGGAAAGGACGGCATGCATACAGTCCCTTGGTCAGGCCGATCCGTGCCTCGTGTGAAGACACCTCCTCCCGGAGAATGCCGTGTACGTTGCCCCACCTCCAACGACACTCACTTCATCCCGTTGTTTGTACCGGACACCCAGCCCAACCTTGCCCTCGCTCACGCAGGCCACGTCGGCTTGCGACAGACCTGTCAATCGCCGGTGTCCCGGTGGACGACCGTGCAAGGAAGCTGCGGTGAAGTACCCCTACCTGAACACGCACCGGCAGGCTATGCCGTCCGTGCATTCGGTGTGGAAAGCCATGTGATGTGACCTTGGATGGCTTCTACCCCTCCTGGGTCCCACGCATCCCTATACTTGAGTGCTCATTATAGCAGAACCCATCCCCCATAGCAACTGGTAAATCACGGGATTCCTTGCCTATTTTGACATCACGCCTGAGAACCGCCTGTGTATGCCAGGACACGCCTCTTTATAGGACGCACCATGACACCTACCGGAAGCCACCCGCCGACTGCCCACCAAGCGTCATAACGGCTGCCTCCCTCGACCCGTCAGCGGATGCCGCGGGACGCTGCGCCGTCCCCCCTATTCTGGGACCACCGGCCCTTCACGATGGAAATCGCGAAAATGCACACCGGGTATTGACATGGAGAGTCCGCATTGCGAGAATGGGTGTGATACAGCCACGAGTCTCTCGGACGGAGATAACCTCATGGATGACCGGGTAGCTGTATTGCGGCAAGCATGCCCGGATCTGTACCTACAAAGGGGCAGATAATGGTCCATGGAGAGGGTAGGCTGTGGGCTGCGATGGCTGTTTCCGACGCCAGGTAAGGCATCTACATAGGAATCGTAGCCTGATGGGGTCTGCCCCGTGGGGGGGCCATGTGTCTATAAATGTTAGGTTCGGTGTCAGGGCGCGTGGAATGCAAAGATAGAACCCCCGCAAATCCTGATTCCCCATGCCGATTATGACGATTCCATGGACAGGATGCACGGCTGGCAGAACGGAGTGCTGGGGGGCAGAGTTGTGAACAACGCAGTGGATCTGAGTAACAACGTGGATAAGAACGTCGAACAACAGCAGAATGTGCGCTTCGGCGAGTGGCTGCTAGGGCACAACATGGTGGACTCGTCTCAGATCACCGCCGCGTTGGCCGAACAGCAGCAGAACGGAGGCCGCCTGGGGGAGGTCCTTCGTCGACTGGAGTTCCTGGAGGAGGGCGAAATCACCTCGGCGTTGGCGGAGTATCTGCAGGTCCGGCGTTGGTCCATCGACAACATGCCCAGCGTGGACATGAGCGTAGCTCAGTCCCTCCCGGAGCGTATCGCCAAACGATATCAAATCGTCGTGCTCGGCAAGTCGAATGGGGACGTGCTGGTAGCGATGGCCGACCCCCTGGATGTGGTGGCCAAAGACACCGTCAATCAGTTCTTCGATGGGCGGATTGCCGTCGCCGTCGCGACACCGCGTGAGATCCGCGACGCCATCGAGACCATCTATCACGGATCGCACGCCCAGGAGCAGCGCATTCGTGACCTGGTCGACGGCATCGAGCCCGCGGACCCGGAAATCAAGGCCGACGGCAGCAGCGATCTGCTGGAGATGGGCGATCTGGGCGAGCAGAACGCCAACCGGGCGCCCGTCGTGCAGTTTGTCGATCTCATGCTCAGCCAGGCCGTGAAGAGCCGGGCCAGCGATATCCACATCGAGCCGCAGGAACAATCGATGATAATCCGGATGCGCGTGGACGGCATGTTGCGGGAGATGGTTGCCCCCCCGCCACAGATGCGTGGCGCCGTCATCGCTCGTGTGAAGATTCTGTCGGGGATGGACATCGCCGAGCGGCGCTTGCCGCAGGACGGACGACTCAAGATCAAAGCCCCCCGCCGTGACGTCGACGTTCGCGTATCTGTGCTGCCCACCATCTACGGCGAGAAGATCGTCATGCGGTTGCTCGACAAGGAAGCCGTCAACCACGATCTCGACAGCATCGGCTTCGAGAACAATCTCCTGGGGGACTTCAAGAACGCCATCTCCAAGCCTCACGGCATCATCATTGTCACGGGCCCGACCGGCAGCGGCAAGAGCACGACGCTGTACTCGGCCCTGAACTATCTCAAGAATCCCAACGACAATATCACCACCGTCGAAGACCCGGTCGAGTACCGGCTGGCCGGGATCAACCAGGTCCAGGTACGCTCAGATATCGGACTTTCCTTTGCCAGTTGTCTGCGTTCGATCCTGCGCCAGGACCCGGACATCATCCTGATCGGTGAGATTCGCGATCACGAAACAATGGAGATCGCGGTCCACGCCGCCCTGACCGGCCACCTGGTGTTGACGACCCTGCACACGAACGACGCCCCGAGCACGATCAGCCGGCTCGCCTACATGGGACTCGACCGCTACCTGCTGGCCTCGACGCTGAACCTGGTCACGGCCCAGCGGCTGATGCGAAAACTGTGCGATCGCTGCAAGCAGCCGACGACGCTGCCCAACGCGGTGATCCGGCGGCTGAACATCCCGGCGCAAGAGCTGGCCAAGGCCACCTTCTTCGAGGCTAAGGGCTGCAACGCCTGCGGGGACACCGGCTACAAGGGCCGGATGCCCATCTTCGAGTTTTTGGTCGTGGATGACGAGATCAAAGAGAAGATTACCCAGAACGCGACGGAGGCCCAGATCCGCGCCGCGGCGCGAGCGCGGGGTTATGGCGGTCTGGTAGATAGTGCGGCCCTGCGGCTGTGCCGAGGGTTGACGACTCTGGATGAAGTCGTGCGGACCGCGTACGTGAAAGATGACGAGGGGGGTGGCTCCAGGGAGGGACAAACCTCTGAGACTTTGATTCCAGGAGAGCCATGCCAAGCTACAGTGTGACAACTCAGGAGTTGCTCACCCGCCTGGCCCGAACCAAGGGCGGCAGCGACTTGATCGTGACGGTGGGCAAGCCACCGCAGCTCAAGGTCCACGGCGAACTCTCGTCCGTGCCCGGTTGCGACGTGCTGACCCCGCAGGCCGTTCAGGAACTGTGTTTCTCCCTTCTGACGGAAGACCAGGTCCGGCGTTTCCGGGAAGCCAAGGAGCTGGACCTCTCGTACCAGGTGGACGGCGTCGCACGCTTCCGCGTCAACGTCTTCGTCCAGCGTGGCTGCGAGGCCATGGTCTGCCGCATCGTGATGGACAAGGTTCCCGGCTTCCAGCAGTTGGGATTGCCGCCGGTCATCGAAGAACTGGCCAAGTTGCGTAAGGGATTGATCCTCTTCACCGGCCCGACCGGCCACGGCAAGAGCACGTCGGTCGCCTCGGTGGTGAGTTACATCAACCATCATCGGCCGTGCCACATCATCTCAATCGAGGATCCGATCGAGTACGTGCACGAGCACGCCAAGGCCGTGATCGAGCAGCGGGAAGTCGGCTTGGACACCGACAGTTTCCACGCCGCTCTGCGACGTGTCCTGCGCCAAGCCCCGGATGTCATCATCATCGGCGAAATCCGCGATCGCGAGAGTGCCCAGGCCGCCATGACGCTGGCGGAGACAGGCCACCTTATTCTGGCCACCTTGCACACCAGCGGCGCCATTGCCAGCGTCAACCGGCTGGTCGACCTGTTCCCCACGGAGCAAGAGAAGCAGATTCGCTCGCAGTTATCGGTCTCTCTGGCGGCCGTGATCTGGCAGCAGTTGATTCCGATGCCGGACAAGAAGGGCCTGGCTCTGGCCTGCGAAGTCATGGTCGTGATCCCGGCCATTCGCTCGCTCATTCGCCAAGGCCGCATCCACGAAGTCTACAGCCTGATCCAGACGGGACGCAAACATGGTATGTTCACGATGGATCAGGCCGTCGAGGAGCTCGTCTCCCTCGGCAGGATCGATAAAGAGTGGTTCGAAAACAATTATTTTGACATGAGTAACCGAAAGACCGGCTGAAAATAGGGAAAGAACGCGTCCGAGGTAACTACGCAGGCTTGAACTGCCGATGGTCATCCCCGGCAGAATTCGGGTTCAGGCCGCAACATGGATGTATCGGACCTATTTCCTGCATTTACAGTTGAGTGTTCACAGGGAATTGATGGCCACATTTAAGTACACGGCAATGGATACGGCGGGCGATCAGGTTACGGGCGTCCTTCAGGGCGACACCCGGAACGAGATCCTCGTCTGGCTGCGCGAGAAGAGCTTCACGCCCATCAGTCTCGAGGAGGTGGTGGCCTCCGTCGAGAAGAAGAAGGGACGGCGCCGCTTCCACATCCGGTCCCACGACATGGCTTCGTTCTGCTGGCAGCTCAATACGATGATCGACGGCGGCGTCACGATCACCGATGCCATCGACACGATCTGCGAAGACATCGACAATCTGAAGCTCCAGCAGGTCCTGTTGGAAGTTTCCAACAAAATGAAGGCCGGCGAGAGCTTCTACGGAAGTCTCCAGGATCACCCGAAGGTCTTCAACAACTTTTTCCAGGCCATGATCAACGCGGGCGAGAGCAGCGGCACGCTGAGCAAGGTTCTGGGACGTTTGGCGGATTATTACGACCGCAGGGACGAGCTGAACCGCAAGGTCAAGAAGGCCATCGCCTATCCGGCGTTCGTCGTCGGCTTCGTCCTGCTCGTCATTGTCGCGATGATGGTCCTGATCATCCCGCGCTTCATGGAGATCTTCGAGAACTTCGGGTCCAAGCTGCCCGCGTTCACGGCGGGTTTCATGGCCGTGTACAACTTCATGATGCACCAGGCCCACTTCATTCTCGCCGGCGTGGCGGCCCTCATCGTGCTGGTCGTGATGTACAACCGCACCGCGATGGGCCACCGGCACATCAGCCGTCTGGTGCTGCGCGTCCCCCTGATGGGCAAGGTCATACGCTACGCTTTCGTGGCGATTTTCGGACGGTCCATGTCCACCCTGCTGTCCGCCGGCGTGTCGGTCCTCAGCGCGATGGAAATCCTCGAGGACATGACCAACAACGACATCATCAAGGACGTCCTGGGCCGGGCCCGGGAGAAGATCACCGAAGGCACCGGCATCGCCGTGAGCATGTCCGGCAACAAGATCTTCCCCAACCTGATGGTCAAGATGACCCAGGTCGGAGAGGAAAGCGGCTCGCTGCCGGCGGTCTTCGATCGCAGCAGCACCTTCTACGAGAAGCAAGTCGACGCGATCGTCATGACCATGATCAGCGTCCTGGAACCCGCGATGATCGTCATCGTCGGCGGCATCGTCCTGGTCGTTCTGCTGGCGCTCTACATGCCCATCTTCGCCATGTCCGAAGGTGTGGCGGGCAGCACAGGAGGAGGATGACCTATCGAGATCACCGGCCCTCTTTCGGGGCTGCGGACAAATATGGTGTGAGGATGCAACAATGAAGTCTGGCATGACACATGATCCCGTGACGGATCGCCCAATGTTAGCGGGCGTCATCGCCGGAATGGGGGGAAAGGAGGTGGGTGAGTAGAACGCAGGCTGCGGCGGACATGGGGGTCCAGCCGAACGACGCATAACGGAGTACCGCTTCAAATGGTCAGAGGTGTATCGATGTCTTCTGGAAAGGATAGGCAAATGAAAAAGAAAGGTTTTACACTGATCGAATTGATGGTCGTCATCTTGATCGTCGCGATCCTCGCTGCGGTCCTTGCGCCCATGTTGACCGGTCGCGTTCAGCAGGCGAAGTGGTCCGAGGCGAAAGCTGCCGCCGGCACGATTGCCAGCGCTCTCCGTGCCTACTGGGCGGAGAACGAAGGCAACCAGAACGCCTCCGTCTTGACGGCATGCACCACCGCGGCCGAATTCGAACGCATCGGTCTGACGTCGGCCGATCTCGATGGTAAGTATTTCTCGCTGGCATGCTACGCAACCAGCGCCCTGACGACGACCAACCCGGGTACGAGCACAGCGGCCCCGGCGTACACGATCACGGTCACCGCCGCTAACTCGACAAAGACGGGCAAGCCCACCGGCACGTTGACTCTCAACAATGCCGGTGCCTGGACAGGTCCTTGATCTTAGGGAGAACGGGCTCCGATAGCGCAAATAGGGACTGTCCCTATTTAGAGTGTTAATGACCTGTGGGGGTGGGGAATACCGCCCCCACAGGATCAGCTTAGTTAACAGGATTGGCGATGACAGCCAAGCGACCAAGAAGAGCGGGCAACGAGAAGCAGCGGGGCTTCACGCTGATCGAGGTGGTGGTCTCGATCGCCATCGTTATGGCTCTCGTGATGGCCGGTTTGGCGGCACGTTATCTGACGGTGAAACAGGCCGTCCGCGCCGATGCCTACAACACGGCGGGCCGACTCGCCCTGCTGCTGCTCGAGGGTTGGAGGAGCACCGAGCCGGATCTCTACGACCCGACCAGCTCCGTCTCCGCCCTGAGCAGTCTGAGCCCCACCGTGACCATCGTGGCGAACGCTCCCGGCTGTCCCGCGGCCCCTGGCGGGTTCACGACGTTGAACACCTATCGGGTCATCGCGGACAATAAAAACTTCTACGTCAGGCTGTCGTATAAACCCGCGGATACAAGCGTGGCGGGCTCCGAGCATCCGGCGATGCTCAGCGTCATTGTCACCTTCCTGGACAGCTATCTGATCGGCGACGCCTCGGCCAGCACGAACCGCGTCAGCCTGACAACTTACAGGTGAGCAGGATGATGAAAACAGAGATCAGAGGACAGAGATCAGAGGACAGAGATCGGAGAACATCGGCCGCCCGACGGGGCATGACC
>CAYQXM010000006.1:0-18114 GCA_964421295.1 uncultured Pirellulales bacterium | reverse complement strand
ACAGAGATCAGAGGACAGAGATCGGAGAACATCGGCCGCCCGACGGGGCATGACCCTCCTGGAACTGACGCTGGCCATGACGACCAGCTCCGTCCTGTTTCTGGCCATCATGAATATCCTTTCATCCAGCCAGATGGACTTCAACCGGACGTACGACCGGATCACGGGGGACGTGGTGAACGATTCGTATATGGCCAGACGTCTCTTCGACCGGATCATTCGGAAGGCGTCGGCGGACTATACCGAACCGTCCGAAGGCACCAGCACGTCCATAGAAGTGCGCCTCTACAGCACCTCGGGTCTGTCGGCGCCGGACCGATTCGCCCGTTTCGAGTACGACGCGGGAGCCAAGGCCCTTCTGCTCTACCAGGGCGACATCGGGACGACCCCGGGTGGCCTGGTCATTGCCCGCAACGTGACCAGCTGCACCTTCGCGCGGTCCGGGAGATGCATTCACATGGCCATGGTCATCGACGACGGCACGACCAATCAGACGATCGCGGTCACCGCCACCCGACATAACGAGGGGTAAGAAGCTCACTGTTCGATGGTCGGCGTTCGGCCCTCCTGCAAGTGTTGGGGAGGGAAGAGAGTTTGACTCGGAGAGGTCGGAAAGTTAGAATGGAGTGGTTGAAGAAAGCATCATGTTCTTCTTTATTCCTCCAGATCCCCATATCCTCTTCGATCAGACTGCTTGGAAGGGTGAGAAGATGAAAAGGCACAGCAGAGCGAATCGCGCGGGCATGACGCTCGTACTGGTCACGGCCATCGGTGTGATCGCCGGCATCCTGGCCATGTCCATGATCGATCTTGGGTACCATGCGCGAGTCCTGTCGGTACGAAACGTCGAAGGGATGTCGGCCCGCGCCGCGGCTGACGCGGGTTTGGCGGACGCTGTCTTCTGGATGCAGCAGAAGCTGTTCCGCGAGGCCCACTGGGACTCCAGCGTATTCCCGCGGACAGTGGGCACGGTCAGCCTGGACGGCGCCAGCGCCTCCTACAGCTATACGATCTCGAAACTGGCGACGGGCTACCACCGCTACCAGATCGACTCGACGGGCACCGCCGGCGGCCAGAGCAAAACCGTGCATGGCATTCTCTTCGTCGGGACTTCCTGGAAAGGCGTCGGCGTCATCACGAACTTCACCGCCAACGTGAACGTCCAGTTTGGCGGCGACATCGAGATTCGCACTAATTCCGCCGCCTCCGGCGAAGGTCAGATCACGCTCAAAGCCGGCGTGGTCGTTCCCGGCGACGTCATCATCGGTCCCGGCGGCGACGTCGACAGCGTCCTGGATGTCAAATCGAGCACGATCATCACGGGCGACACCGTCGCCGCGGACGAAGAACTCATCTTCCCGCCCGTCTCGGCGCCGACGCCCGCTCTCAGTGTGCCTGCCATCGTGACGAAGAGTCCCACCCCCATCACGATCGCTACGACCGGCACCTATCAGTACTCCAGTATCCAGATGCCGAACAGCGGCCAGCTGATAGTCACTGCGTCGGGCGTGAAGATATACGTGGTCGGCAGTCTGACGATGAACAACGGTTCGGAGATCATCGTCCAGCCGGGCGCCAGCCTGGAACTGTACCTCGGCGGCAAGCTGGAGAACAAGAACTCGGTGGGTTTCAGCAACAACACCAACGACCCCGCCGGCCTGAAGATATACGGACTGCCCACGTGTACCCAGATCGATCTGAAGGCCAAGACCGACCTCTATGCCGCCCTCTACGCCCCGAGTGCGGCGGTGGACCTTTACAACAGCGGCAGCTTCTACGGCGCTGCCTGTTCCCACAGTTTCGAGATCAAGAACTCCGGGAGTTTCTACTTCGATGATCGCGTCAGGTCTATCCTGATAGACGATATGGCGGCAATCTTCGAAACCGAACGTTGGTGGGAGGACTGAGAGAGTCGATGAGGAAGCGTTCGGGCATGGTGCTCGTGTTGGTCACGGCGATCGGGCTGATCGTCGGTATTCTGGCCATGTCGATGGTCGATTTGGGCTTCCGCGCGAGACTACTGGCACGGAGGGATGTCGAGGGAATCTCCGCCCACACCCTGGCGGACGCAGGTGTCGCCGACGCGGTGTTCTGGATGCAGCGCAAGCTGGTGCGAGAACCACGCTGGCAGGAGGTGGGTTTCTTCCCCAGGACGGTGACGAGCGTCTTGCCCGGCGCCAACGGCTCTTACACCTACACCATCAGCGTCGTGACGAGCGGGTCTGAATTCCAGATCGACTCGACCGGTTCTGCCGGCAACCAGAGCAGGACAATTCATGAGATCCTCCACGTCGGCTCGCGCTGGGAAGGTATCGGCGTCCTGACGGACTTCGAGGCCAAGGTCGACGCCAGCTTCCAGGGCGATCTGGACATCCACACGAACTCCCGTCGGGCCAGCGAAGGCCAGATCACTCTCAAGGCCGGCGTGATTGTTCCCGGCGATGTCATTATCGGACCCGGCGTCATCAATGCGAAGGCCAGCGTCATCATCCAGGGCGATATGTATGCCGCGGATGAGGAGCTTGTGTTCCCGCCCGTCTCAGCGCCCACGCCGGTTATCACCATCTCTGCGATCACCAAGAGCACCACGATGGCCGCGGGCGGGACCTACCAGTGCCCCAGCATCAGCCTGCCGAAGAGCGGCCAGCTTGTGATTACCGCGGCCGGCGTGAGACTGTACGTCGTGGGCAACATGGAGATGAAGAACAGCGCTGAAGTCATGGTCCAGCCGGGCGCCAGCCTGGAGCTGTACCTCGGCGGAAGCCTGGACGGGAAGAACTCGGCGGGCTTCAGCAACTGCGCGAACGATCCACGGGCCCTGAAGGTCTACGGCTTGCCGGCGTGTACCAGCGTCGACTTCAAGGCCAAGTCCAGCCTTCACGCCGCCCTGTATGTGCCCAGCGCCGACATCACGCTGTACAACAGCGCCACCTTCTACGGCGCCGTCTGCGCCAGAAGCATGGAGATGAAAAACTCCAGTGTTTTCTCGTTTGACGATCGTGTCAAAGCCATTATGATAGACGACACAGCGGCGGTCTTCGAGTCCGAGCGCTGGTGGGAAGATTGACAGGACAGGATTGGTAGCGGCGTGCCAGGAAGGTATGCTGTTGTGTCTGTCCGTCTTCAGGGGTAACGACGAAAGGATGATCTTGCTTCCCGGGTTGGTATTGGGGCCTCCTCGAATCATCGGGTTGGACGTCGGAACAACGGCCATCAAGGCGGCACGGATTCGCCGCACAGGAGATCGTTTCGACGTTATCGGCTTGGCGAGAGCCGTGATCGAGGGTCAGCCGTCGGCAGGCAACAGGCAGCAGCATGTTGTCGCGGCCATTCGGAATTGCCTGCGTGATCTCGGTGGCAAAGACGGCGTGGTGTGCGGGCTCTCCGGACCGGACGTCGCGGTTCGCACTTTTGACTTGCCGCCCCTCCCGAAGAAGCAATTGACCTCCGCCGTAGAGCTGGAGGCCGCTCAAGTCTGTTCATTCGACATTCAGGAAGGCGCCGTGGCTTTCCAGGTTCTGCGCGGTACCCCCAAAAAAACACCCACCAAGACCCCAAGCCGGTCGCCCAGCGTCGGCGCCGATAAGAACGGCCGCTTGGCCGGCATCCTTGCGGCGGCGAAGAAAGATGTCGTCGCGCACCTCCGGGAACTGTGCCGCCAAAGCGAAGTGACGTGCGTGATGATGGATGTGGATGGGCTGGCGTTGCTCAACTGCCTGGAGGCGTCCCGGATCTGTCCGCCGGGCGAAACCGCCGTCGTATTGAACGTGGGAAGCGCCTACGTGAACGTGGCCCTCCTGTCGGATGATGGCCTGCCCTTCGTTCAGGATATCGCCTATGCGGGTCAGGAAATCCTGGATCACCTCTGCGAGAGTACCGGCATGGATCGCAAAGCCGCCGGTGCCTTGCTGGAACCGGAGGATAAGGACTCGGCGTCCGAGTCTCTGCTGTCGGGTCTTAGGAAAGCCTGTGCGCCGCTGGCGGAACGCGTCAAGGAGACCCTGCGTTATCACGTCGCACGCAAGTCGGGACCGGAAGTGAACAAAGTTCTGGTATGTGGCGGATACGCGCAGCCGGCGCTCGTCAAGGCACTGGGCAGTCTGCTCGAACGCCAGGTGGAACGGTGGAATCCACTGGCCACGCTGCCCCGTGCCTCCACCGTGCCCACAAAGGATTCGGCCCAACACGGTCCGCAGTTCGCCGTGGCATTGGGTTTGGCCATGAGGTCCGTGCGTGATGTTCAGGATTGACTTATTGAATGGTGCGGGGTTGCCCCCCCGCAGTCACCCGCTGGTGATCGCCGCGGGGACTCTGGCGTTCGTCATCGTGGCGATCGCGGCCGCCTTCGACGCCGTGCATGCCTATGACCTGAGCCGACAGATCGCGGCCCAGCAGCGTTCTGTCGCGACGTACGATCGTGAGATTGCCAGGCTCGCCGATGTGGCCCAGGCGCTGGAAGCCGCCGATAAACGCACCAAGGACATCGACGCCGGTCTGAAAGAAAAAGATCAGATGCTGGCCACGCACAGGACGTGGTCGCCTCTGCTCACAACGCTGATGAATAGTGCCCCCCGGGGACTCACGATCAGCGAGATCGTCGCCAAGCGTGAGGAAAGAAAGAACACGCCGCAAAAGGGCGTGTACGACTACTCCCTCGTCATGGGGGTGGTTTCTCCAGCAGGAGCGGCGCCGGTCGAGTCGTTGATCCAGACCCTCCGGCTTTCTCTACCGCTGCAGTCCGGCGGCGACAGTATCCGCATCATTTCGCAACGGTATCTGCAAGTGGACGGCCGGGACGTTCAGTATTACCTGATCGAGTGTCGTCTGAAATAACAGAGGGTCCAAGAGAGTTTCATGATTACCCGAACTGCCATCTATCTTATCGTGGCCTGGGTGCTGTGCCTCGCCGCCCTGGTGGCTCTTCACGTCGCTTACGTGATGCCCCGCGAGCGGACTTTGGCCACCTGCCGTGACGAGGTCCGCGCCAAGTCCGACCGGTTCACTCTCCTGACGAAGGCCCGTTCGCCCCGGGACCAGGAACGACACAAGGCGGAACTGGCCCAACGCGAGAGCCAGTATGCGGAGTACGTGTTCGGCAGCGAAGAGATGAGCAAGCTGGACTTCGCCATCCGGGGCATCGCCGAGAAGAACGGATTGCAGGACTTCTCCGCCCGGCATGCCTCCACGACGACGGCCGTGGGACCGCTGAAGCTCCAGCGGATCGCACAATCGGAGTTGATCATCTCGTTCACCGGCAACTTTCCCAGCATGCTGCACTTCGTGAATGATCTGGAACGGCACCAGCCGGCCGTATTCGTGAATCAGTTCACCCTCCGCGGCGCGGCGGCCCGCAGCAACACCCTGGCCTGCGATATGGAATGCTCCGTTCTGTACCAGGTCGAGGGCAAGTGACCCCCCTGCCGCCGGCCCCGATGCTCCACAATCCGGCGTCCCTCCGACTTACTGCGAGCGGATCCGCTTGAAAGAAAAAGGGCGGCCGTCGCCCGCTGTCGCGAGTCACGGCCGCTCATCTGTTACACGTTCGGGAAGAAGAACCGGTTGATGTCACTCCCTCGATGCTGCTCACCAGTTGCCGGGAGGAAAGTACAGGTTCTTCTTCTCCTTCTTTTCCTCTGAGGCCGCTTTCGCGGCCGGCCCAGCGGTCCCAGCGGCGGATTCCTCCTCCGCCGCTTCACCGGCCGCGCCCGGCTTCGAGCACTCCTGGGTCGGCTCCGGACCGTCCGGCTCCGTCAATTCGCTTTCCATCAGCTCGAGGTTGCGGACATCGCCCGGGCTGAGCTCGGGCTTCACGATGAGGCGCGGCGTGATGAACACGATCAACTCGCTGTTGATGGTCTTGTCACCCTGGTACTGGAAGAGCGCGCCGACGACCGGGATATCCCCCAGCAAGGGGACCTTCGAGAGTTCCCGCAGGACGTCTTTCTTGCGGAGGCCACCGATCACGACCGTCTGGCCGTCTCCGACCAGAGTCTGCGTGGTGGCCGAACGCGTATTCACGATCGGCTGGGCGCTGCTGATGCTGCTGCTCCCGGACGGAATGCTGATGCTCACGGTACCCGCCTGGACGCTGAACTCCGGGATCACCTTGAGCCGGATCTTGCCATCACGCACGACCGTCGGCGTGACCGTCAGCGTGACTCCGACATCCTTGAACTTCGTCGTGCCGATATTGCCGCCGCCGGACGTCTGGGTCAGCTCCTGGTATGGAATCTCGGAAACGATCTTGATACTGGCCTGCTTGCCATCGAGAACCAGGATCTTCGGGCTCGCCAGCAGTCTGGACTTGACCGTGTCCTTGACCGCCCGGAACATGCCGTCGATGTCGACGCTGTCGTTCAGGACGCCCAACCGCACGCCGAAAACGCCCTTTGTAGCCTGCTGAATGCTGCTCGAGAACGTCGAGCGTGTGAACGGCTCCGTCTTGCCCCCGACAGCCAAGCCGGTTTCGGCGTCGTACACCGTCATCGTTCCTCCGGACCAATCGAATCCAAAGTCCAGGTAGGCTTCGCAACTGACATCGTAGATCTTGGACTCGACGAGGACCTGCGCCGTCTCCTTGTCCATGTCCTCGATCACCTTGTCGAACATCGCGATCTGGGTTTCCGTGTCGATGATGGCGATGTGTCGGGTGTCCGTGTTCACGGCAATCCGGCCCTGCGCAGACAGCATGTCCTTCACGGCTTTGCTCAGCGCCTCCAGGTCCGCGTAATCGATGTGGTACACCCTTCGTGCCAGCGGAATCTGCTCCACCAACTGGTCCTTGGGAACGACCAGCACGACGGACTCCGTTCTCTTGTAGCCGTAGCCATGCACGTCCAGAATACTACTCATGGCCTCATCAAGGGGCACGTCCGTCAGTGTGGCCGTGACCTCTCCCGTCACCGCCGGGCTCTTGACGATATCGATATTGGCCTGCTCGCCGAAGCTTTTGAGCACGTCCTCAATCGGGGCCGCGCGAAAAGTGACGCTGATGGGGGTCTTCATGCGTCGATCGAGCTCGCTTTGGGGATCCTGCTGCCCCGCCGCGGTACTGAGCAGACGCCGGACACCGACCGGACTGGATCTGTTCGTCGGAGTGAAGCCCTGTCCTGCCGAGCCCGGCCGAGGAGTCTCCTGAACCGCGGGCCTATTCGCGTCGCTAGCCACCGGAGTGTTCGGTTCCTGGGACATCGCCGGCGCGGTCAGAACGACCACCACCGCCCACGAGAAAAGCACCTTTCGACAAATCGACCGTCGCATGGTCTGTATCTCCTACAAACACAAACAGTCCGTTGCTCAGTTCTGGGATCGAAAGACTTCCGACCCTCTGTATTGTTCACCGGGTTTGACGACCCATGATTTGCCGTCCCGGCTGAGTTCCGCGCTGCCTTCCTTGATCTTCACGATGACCGCACCGTAGATCGTGTCGCCCTCATGGAGCACGTGTCCGTTGATGATGACGGACGACGGCTGCTCCGCGCTGTACGTGATGCCCGCCACCGTGTACTCGGGATCGCCGGATACGGAGGAAGGAGACCCGAGCGCAGACGTCGCATTCGGTGACACGACAGCGTGTGACATGTCGATCCGGGTCGGATCGCGATTGATGGGTCCCACCGCATCGGGTCGGGACCAGGCCGTTGGCGGCTTCGCTGCCGCCGGGTTGGGGACCGGTGCGGCCTGCACCGGCTCGCTCGTCGGGGGCGGCGTCTTGCCCTTTCCCGATCCCATGGGCGCCATCCCCGTGCGGACGAGCAGGATGACCGCCAGGGTCACCGCCAGCACCACCACCAGGGCGATCTTTGTCGTTTGCGGCTGTTCCGCCATACGTGCAACTGCCTATCGATGAGTTTCCCGATTCGTCGATGTTCCCCATCGGATTGGAAATCGGTGTCTAGGTATCGGCGAATTCCCCAGGCCGCTTGACTTTCAGGACTCTTTGTGCCGCCTTTTAGTGCAGGGAACGCCGACCGCACTGGTAATGGAGGCTGCCGCCATGAACCGGAGCCCAGTCTTGCCGTCCAACCCTACCTTTCACTCACACGCGGTACTCAATTTCCCCCAACCTACTCCCCCGGTTATCAGACATTGTCCTTGCCACATAGGACTTGTCCTGCTATACTACCTTTGTCTTTCGAGGCGTCAACTCCCAGAAGACCGGTTTTCAACGGAAGGGTGGTGCCATGCATGTGCGTCCCATAATAACGCCCTACCCAGTCAGGGTCGCGGCGGGGAACTATTGCATCATGGTCGTCGCGACATGTATTTTCGCGGTACAAATGCTCCTGGACCCCGGCGCGCGATACCTGAGCGGGCTGGTACTGGAGCACGGCTCCCTGCCGGGCCTGTTCGGCCACATGTGGCTCCACATGACGGTGGCTCACCTCGTGGGCAATCTGGTCACGTTGTGGATTTTCGGCCGCTACGTCTGCCCCCAACTCGGAAACGTGACATATGCGATGGCGTATATCGCCATCGGTGTCGCGGCGGGACTCGTGCACGTTCTGTACGACGGGCGTCCCGTGATCGGGGCCAGCGGGGCCATCATGGGTATCCTCGGCATGCACGTGGTGATCTGTTTCCGGCAATTCGGCCGTCTGGGCCCCTGGGTCATCCTGGCCTGGTTTCTGGCGACGGTGGGAGCGGGCATGGTCGGCAGTTTCCCTGACGCTTACGCAGAGCATGCCGGGGGATTCCTCAGCGGAATGCTGCTGGGGCTATGCCTGGTGGCCTTTCGCGCGGTCAAGACTGACTGGACCGATCCCGCACTGCTTGCCGTTGTCCGCCGCGTGACCGTGAGCCTGCGCAGTTGATTGCTTGCCCATCTTATCGGCCCGGTACTCCGGCACGGAGAGACGCGGCGCGACCCGAGCCAAATATGCCTCCGGATTTTCTGCAAATCCGACTTGCATTCTGTCGGCGTCCCGCTAATATATGGTCCTTCTTGTCGCAACGACACTCCCAGCGTGATCGTTCGCGACATACCTGAGCGCTTGTATGACAAATGACATAGCCGTACTTTTAGCGGTGTTTGCACCGATTGTGGGCTCGTTCGCATTACCGCTTGCAGGACGAGTCTCGACCCAGTTTCGCCACGCCTTAGCCCTGGCGCTGGTCTGCGTATCGCTGGTGGCATCGCTGACGCTGATCCCTTCGGTTGTGAACGGGACGGCAGTCACGGTCCGCCTGGGATTACCGGCCGGTGCGAGTCTGGCCCTTTCGGCCGATGCGCTGGCGGTGTTCATGGCGATTGCATCTTCGCTGATCAGCGCCATCATCGTCCTGTATTCCTTCAGCTACATCGACCACTACGGCTATCAGAACGAGTACTACTTCATGGTGGTGCTGTTCCTGGGGGCCATGATGGGGCTGGTGTACTCCGCCAATCTTATCCTTCTATACATCTTCTGGGAAATCACCGCCCTGGCCAGTTGGCGGCTGATCGGCTTCTTCCGGGAAGACTTCCAGGTTCGGCGGGCGAACAAGGCCTTCCTCGTGACAGTTTTCGGCGCGCTGGCCATGCTCGTCGGATTCATCAGTATCTATGTGCAGACCGGATCGTTCGATATGGCCGCGGCCAAGGGAGTCCTGAAGAGCAATCCCCTGCCGAGCTTGGCGGTCCTGCTGATCCTCCTGGGCATCCTGTCGAAGTCCGCGACACTGCCCTTCCATACATGGCTGCCTGATGCGGGTGTGGCTCCGTCGCCGGTGACCGCCCTGCTCCATGCGGCCGTTCTGGTCAAGATTGGCGTGTATGTCTACGCTCGCTTGTTCGTCGCGACGTTCAATATCGGACCTGACTGGCAGACGGCCGTGCTCGTGGTCGCTGCCGCCAGTGCCCTGATCTCCGCCGGGGCGGCCATGATCGAGACCGATCTCAAACGCATCATCGCCTATAGCACCGTCAGCCAGATCGCGTTCATCTTCCTGGGACTGGCGAGCGGCACTGAGATCGGCGTGACGGGCGCCCTTCTCTATATTCTCATGCATGGTCTGGCCAAAGGCGGTTTGTTCCTCTGCGCCGGTATCGTCGAGCAGAACACGCACACCAAGGACATCACCAAGCTGGGCGGCTTGATCCGCACGATGCCGATCACGGCCGTATCGTTCGTGCTCTGTGCGTTCTCCGTCATGGGAGTGCCCCCGTTCGGCGGGTTCTTCAGTAAGTACATGGTCATCTCCGGCGCTATCGGCGGCGGCCAACCCTGGATCGCAATGGTCTTCCTGATCGGGGCCTTCCTGACCATCATGTACCTGCTGCGGGTGTTCAACATGGTCTTCCTGGGCGAGGAACAAATGCCGGACATCCGGGAGAAGTCCCCAACGATGGTCGGCTGCGTCGCCGGTCTGGCCATCCTGTCGCTTATCGGCGGCATATTGGTCAACTTCCCGCTCGAATTTGCGACTCGGGCCGTTCATACGATGATGGGGATGGTTAAATGAGCATCGAGATGCTGTGGGTTCTGATACTCCTGCCTGCGGTGGCCGGTCTTGTGGTGCTGGCGATGCGCCGCGCGCAGGGCCGCATGGGCGAGAGCCTCACCGTCCTGGCAACGCTCGCCAACCTCGGCTTGGCCATCAGTGCTTTCGGCAAGACATTCGAGTGGTCCGTCCCCTGGGGCATGTTTGAGTTCTCCCTGCGGCTTTACCACTTCAGCGGCTTCATCCTGTTGGCAGCCGCCGGATTCAGCGCCGCCGTGGCGCTGTATTCGTGGCACTTCATGGCGAACCGCTCCGGCAAGAATATCTTCCACGGCTTGATGCTGATTTCGACAGCGATGGTGAATGGCGCCGTCCTGGCCAACAACCTCATCGTTCTGCTGTTCTTCTGGGAAGGTCTGCTGATCACGCTGTTCGGCATGATCGCGGTGGGATCGAAGCAGGCGTTCAAAACCGCGACCAAGGCCTTCATCATCGCGGGCGTCACCGACCTGTGCATGATGTTCGGCATCGCAATGACGGGATGGAAAGCCGGATCGCTGACGATCACGCAGATCCATCTGCCGCTCGATACGGTTGGCTGTATCGCGATGATTCTGCTGGTGATCGGAGCCATTTCGAAGGCCGGCTCGATGCCCTTCCATAGCTGGATTCCGAACGCCGCGACCGATGCCCCCCTGCCCTTCATGGCCTTCCTGCCGGCAAGTCTGGAAAAGCTGCTGGGCATCTACTTCCTCAGCCGCATCTCGCTGGACATGTTCGATCTGAAGCCCGAGTCGTGGATGAGTCCCCTTCTGATGATCGTCGGCGTGGTCACGATTCTGCTGGCTGTCGCGATGGCTCTGGTACAGAAGGACTATAAGAGACTGCTCTCCTACCACGCCATCAGCCAGGTCGGCTACATGATCCTCGGCATCGGCACGGCCGTTCCGGCCGGCATCATCGGCGGCATCTTCCACATGATCAATCACGCCATGTACAAGAGCGGCCTGTTCCTGACTGCCGGCTCCGTCGAGAAGCAGGCCGGCACGACCGATCTGCACCAGCTCGGCGGCCTCGGCCGTCGCATGCCGGTGACGTTCGCGTGCTTCTTCATCACCGCCTGTTCGATCTCCGGCGTTCCATTCTTCAACGGGTTCTTCTCCAAGGAACTCGTTTATGACGGCGCCCTGGAGCGGAACGTTATCTTCTACATCGGCGCCCTGCTCGGATCCGTTTTGACGGCCGCCTCGTTCCTGAAGCTCGGCCACGCCGTATATTTCGGTAAGGGCCGTCCGCAAAACGACAAGGTGAAAGAAGCCCCCGCTACGATGCTGGTGCCCATGCTGGTAATTGCCGGCATGTGCGTCCTGTTCGGTCTTTGGAATGCCTTGCCCATCCAGAATCTGATTCAGCCGATCTTGGGCGAGCACAGGCTGGAAGGGAAGGACTTCGCAGGTTGGCCGCACAGTTGGACGCTGGTGATCCTCACCCTGGTAGCGCTCGCTGTGGCGATTCTGAATCACGTCTTCGGTGTCAAGCGAACCGGCAGTGGCCTTGGCGCAGTGGACCACATTCATCATGCTCCGGGTCTGGCCGGCATCTATAACAAGGCCGAGCGCGGCGCCTTCGACCCCTACAACTGGGGCGTCGGCCTCGTCAACGTCTTCTCAAGAATCGCCTGGGGACTCGATCGAGTCATCGACTGGATCATCGATCGTCTGGCTCCCGGCCTCAGTGGTTTGCTCTCGTCTATCATCCGGGTGTTACACAACGGGGACTATGCGATGTATGTCGTCTGGTCGCTCGCCGGTGCGATAATGGTTTTGCTGTTCTTGGCGAGGGGGAATTAGCGTGCTCCCGTTATTCATACTGGTGCCGTTCTGCTGTCTGCTGGTTCTCAGCCTGCCCTTGGGGCCGGGGAGCCGCAAGTGGGCGTTTCCGTTCGCCCTGTTGGTGGCCGGTCTTCAGATTCTCGCCGTGTTGGTGCCCTCTCTCGGCGTATTGAGCGCGTCGGGACGCCTGGAAACACTTCTGGGACTGGGGCTGGCCGTTGACAATCTGACGTTGGTTCTGCTCCTGTCCATCGGGATCGTTGTACTCGTCGCGGCGCTGGTGGGTGCGTCGATGATCACCGGCGACAAGAACCGGCTGAACTTCGCCACCGTCCTGTTGCTGGCCATGGCCGGGATGAACGGGGCCGTGCTGCTGCGGGACGTCTTCTCGCTCTATGTATTCCTGGAAGTGACCTCCGTTTCTTCGTTCATCCTGATCGCCTCCGACCGCCAGAGGAATTCGCTCGAAGGCGCCTTCAAGTACCTCATCGCCAGTGCCGTGGCCACGTTCATGATGCTGGCCTCGGCCGGCCTGCTGTTGCTGGTCGCCGGCGGCACGTCGTTCGAGACGGTGGCAGCCGCTCTCAAGTCGAGCGACAAGGGCCTGGTGGCGAGAATCGCCATGGGCGCTTTCACTTGTGGCTTGTTCGTCAAAGGCGGGTTGGTCCCCTTCCACGGCTGGCTCCCCGGTGCGTATTCGTCGGCGCCGGCGCCTGTGTCGGTGCTGCTGGCCGGCATTGTAACGAAAGTCTCCGGTATCTACGGTCTCATCCGGCTGGTGGCTTATGTGTTCCCGCCCAGTGCGTCGCTCAACGAAGTCCTCATGCTGGTCGGCATCGTCTCCATCATCGTCGGCGCCCTGGCGGCCCTGAAGCAGACGAATATGAAGTGGATCTTCGCCTACTCCAGCGTGAGCCAGATCGGCTACATCGTGCTGGCCGTGGGCTGCGGAACGCCGCTGGCGATTGCGGCGGCCGTTCTGCACGTGTTCAATCACGCCATCTTCAAGTCGCTGCTGTTCGTGAACGCGGCGGCCGTCGAACAGAGCACCGGCACGACCGACATGGGCAAGCTCGGTGGCCTCGGCTCCCGGATGCCTTACACGAATGCCACGTCGGTCATCGCCCTGCTTTCGACCGCCGGCATTCCTCCGCTGGCCGGTTTCTGGAGCAAGCTTTTCATCATTGTGGCCCTCTGGCAGGCTCATCTGTACACCTATGCCACCCTGGCCGCACTCTTCAGCGTGGTAACATTGGCCTATCTGCTGATCGTGCAGAGGCAGGTGTTCTTCGGTCGAACGGCCGAGCACCTCCTGAGCACGTGTGAGGCCCGGACCGGCGTGGTCTTGGCGGAGGTCGTGTTGGCAGCGATTACGGTTGCCGTTGGCGTGCTTTTCCTGTGGCTCATCGGCACGTTCCTGTTCCCGATACGCGGGATCATTTAGGGTTAACTCATGGCGGTAAGCATCTTGATTCTGGTGGGTCTCGTTGTAGCGGCCCTTATCACGGTGATGACAGCTCGGCTGCTGGTCGCTATTATCGGGTTGGCGGCGGCGAGCGCCATGGTTTCCATCGTGCTGTTTCGCATGAACGCCCCCTTGGCGGCGGTCTTTGAACTGTCCGTCGGTGCGGGGCTCATTCCCGCGATCTTCCTCAGCGTGATCGGCATGACGCAGCGGCTTTCTCCGGAAGCCGTATCGTTGCGGCGCAAAGAGAAACTGCGAATTTATGGGATACTTCCGGTCATTGTGATTCTCATCGGAGTGGCCCTGACGCAGGTTCATCTGGGCCAACTGCCCATCTCAACGGCGGCGCCGATTGCAGAGGACGTGAAGACCGTGATCTGGAACGTTCGCCACATGGATCTGCTGGGTCAGATTCTGATCCTGCTGGGTGGATCGTTTGGTATGGTCGTATTAGTTAAGGAATTGAACCCATGAGCGGCGAGCTGGCGGTTTTCGGCATCGGAGTCGTTTTGCTCCTGATCATCGGTCTGTATTGCATCGTGATGACCCGGAACCTGATCCGGGCCGTGATCGGACTGGTGCTACTGACCAAGTCCGCCACACTGCTGCTGATCATTGCCGGCAGCCTGGCTAAACAATCGGCCCTGGCTCAGGCGCTGGTGATTACCGTGATTATTGTCGAGGTGGTCGTCGTTACGGTAGCGGTGGGAATCATCCTCCGCCTCTACCAGCACAATCGTTCGCTCGATGCCGCCTTGTTGAGAAACCTCAAAGGATGAGTTGGCGTTTATGAATACTTTCTTGCTGACACCTCCCATTGCGTTTGGGATCGCTTTTCTGGTCGTGCTGGGCTTGGTGTTTGCCTTGTCGGGCCTGACATTCAAGGGCAAACGCCGGACGGGCGGAGCCACCGAGCCGTATGCTTGCGGCGAGGACATGCCGACGCCCATGATCCAGCCCAATTACGGCCAGTTCATGCATTTTGCGTTCTTCTTCACGATCCTGCACGTGGTGGCTCTGACTATCGCCACCGTGCCGGTCGAGATGCGGGGCACCCTTCTTTTCGCAGTCCTGTACATCCTGGGTGCAATAGTAGGGTTGTCGGTATTGTACAGGAGGTAAGACCATGAAGTTGGTTCGGTCTATCGTGAGATGGGCCCGCCTGAAATCGCCCTGGGTTCTGCACTTCAACACCGGCGCGTGCAATGCGTGTGATATCGAGATCATTGCCTCACTGATGCCGGACTTCGACTTGGAGCGTTTCGGCGTGGTATTGAAAGGGACCCCCCGCCACGCCGATGTGCTGCTGTGCTCGGGACCCGTCACCAAGCAGATTAAGGATCGACTGATTCGCATCTACGAACAGATGCCGGAGCCCAAGTTCGTCGTCGCCATCGGCACCTGCGCCTGTTCGGGCGGCGTGTTCAACGGCTGCTATAACGTCGAGGGCGGCATCGATCAGGTCATTCCGGTTTCCGCCTATATCCCCGGCTGTCCGGTGAGTCCGGCGGCCATTATCGATGGCGTCGCGACTCCTCGCGAGTTTGGAAGAAGGTGAGCCATGAGTTCCGAGCAACAAATCGGATCGGATCTGGTCCAGGCATTCCCCTTTTTGCAGGATAAGATTCGCACGCCCCGAGTTCGAAGGATCTGGGCGGAGGTCCCGGCCGACCGCTTCGCGGACGTCTTCCAATACCTCTACGGAAAAGCGGGGTTTACCGTCCTGTGCACCATCACGGGACTGGATTTGGGCGCCAATCTGGGTGTGATCTATCATCTGGCCCAGGAGACAGGCACCATCTGTTCGGTCCAGATCGCGGTTCCCAAGGAGACTCCCGTAATCCAGACGGTCACTCGCACATTCCCCGCCGCGGATGCGTATGAAAGAGAACTGGTGGACCTGCTGGGCATGCAGGTCGAAGGGTTGCCCCCGGGACATCGGTATCCGTTGCCCGACGGCTTCCCGACCGACCAGTACCCTCTGCGCAAGGATTGGAGGCCGGCGAAGGAAGAATCTCAAACCGCCCCCTCGAAGGAGCCCAAGAATGCCTAACAGACGAGTCCAGGTCCCTGTCGGCCCGCAGCATCCGGCGTTGAAGGAGCCCGAGAGCTTCCTCCTGACGCTCGAAGGCGAAGTCATTCGCGATGCCGGCGTCCGCCTGGGTTATAACCATCGCGGTATTGAAAAGGCCGCCGAGGAACGCAGCTATATCCAGGATATCTACCTGATCGAACGGGTATGCGGCATTTGCTCGCATTCCCACGCAACGTGCTTCATTCACGCGGTCGAAGAAGTCGCCGGACTGGACGTTCCCAAACGCGCCAAGTATATCCGCACGATCATCGCGGAGCTCGAACGGGTGCACAGTCACCTGCTGTGGCTGG
This sequence comes from uncultured Pirellulales bacterium, assembly GCA_964421295.1. Taxonomy (GTDB): domain Bacteria; phylum Planctomycetota; class Phycisphaerae; order Sedimentisphaerales; family Anaerobacaceae; genus PLanc-01. The sequence continues at coordinate 2,010 of CAYQXM010000006.1, read as the reverse complement.
GTGTGGCCGGACACGAAGTCGGTTTCGACACCCTGCTGATGTATACGTGGCGCGACCGCGAGGTCGTGATGAACTTGCTGGCCGCTCTGACGGGCAACCGCGTCAACTACGGCATGAACACCGTGGGCGGTGTGCGGCGGGACATCTCGCCGGAGCAGGTCGAGACGATCCTCAAGGACGTCGATATCCTCGAAGAGCGAACCAAATACTACATCACGGTCGCCCAGGATGAGATCACGCTCATTCAGCGTCTCTCCGGCGTCGGCAAGCTCTCGCACGATGACGCCATCCACCTCGGCGCCGTGGGCCCGACGGCCCGCGCCTCGGGCGTCAAACGCGACATGCGTAAGGACGATCCCTACGGAGCCTACGAAGAGGTCGAGTTCAACGTCATCACGAGCGATCAGTGCGACGTCTACGGGCGGACGCTTGTGCGCGTGGGCGAATTGATGGAGTCGTACAAGATCATCCGGCAGTTGGTCAAGAACCTGCCGGAGGGCCCCATCGCCGTGAAGGCGCCGCGCAAGATCCCCGCCGGTGAGGCCATCAGCCGCTATGAGGCCCCCCGCGGCGAGGATGTGCACTACGTCCGTGGCAACGGCACCGAAAAACCCGAACGCGTGAAGATCCGTGCCCCGACACTGGCCAACGTCCAGGTCGTGGGTCACATGCTCAAGGACGGTTTCCTGGCCGACATGCCGATCGTCGTGGCCGCGATCGACCCGTGCTTCTCGTGCACCGACCGCATGATCGCCGTCTCCGATGGCCATAGCATGCCGGGGACGATGACGTGGGAGCAGATTCGCACGCACGGCATCGACTGGTATCGCCGGCAAGGCATCGATATGACTGATTTGAATCGCAGATTCGCCCGCGGAGGAATCCACTGATGGCGTTGTTGAACATTCTCCTGTTTCCGGGATTTCTCTTCTTGACCGTTTTCGCGTGGGCGGCGGAGTACATCGATCGCAAACTCTGTGCGCGCTTGCAGAATCGCGTGGGCCCGCCCTGGTTTCAGCCGTTCGCGGATTTCGTGAAGCTGGCCGCCAAGGAAGACATCGTGCCAAGTCACGCCGACCGCCCCATTTTCATCCTGGCTCCGGTCGTCGCTTTGGCCGCGACGGTCACGGCATTCTTCTACATCCCGATTTGGAGTCACAACGCCCTGTACGCCTTCAAAGGCGACGTGATCGTGGTGCTGTACTTGCTGACGATCCCGACCATCACGTTCTTCCTGGCCGGGTGGTATTCGCGGTCGGTGTTCTCGATGCTCGGAGCCGCACGGTCGGTCATGCAGCTTTTCGCGTACGAGATTCCATTGTTCCTGAGCATTCTCGCCCCGGCCATGCTCGCCGACACGTGGTCGCTGAGTGAGATGACCACGTTCTATGCGAGCCATCCCCTGCTGATGGTTGTCAACATCCTTGGCTTTGGCCTCTCGATCGTGGCCTTGCTGGGCAAGCTCGAACGAGTTCCGTTCGATATCCCTGAAGCCGAGACGGAAATCGTCGGCGGCACTTTCACCGAGTACAGCGGCCGCTTGCTGGCCATCTTCCGGCTGGCTTGCGGCATTGAAATGATCGTCGGCGCCAGCCTCATCGTGGCGGTGTTCCTGCCCTTCGGGCTGGGACTTCCCGCCCCCCTGGCGTTCGTCCTCTATGTGCTGAAGGTGCTGCTTATCGTGGCGCTGATTTCACTGCTCCGCAGTCTCGCGGCCCGGTTGCGCATCGATCAGATGATCAACTTCTGTTGGAAGATTGCGGCTCCCCTGGCCCTGGTTCAAGTGCTCATCGATCTGGTTGTGAAAGGGGCGCTGAAATGAAGATTGTGGGAAAAATGGTGCGGCAGCTCCTGCGGTCTGCCACGGAAAAGCCCGTGACGACCAAGTACCCGGCGGTCAAGATTACGATGCCGCCGAAGTTCCGGGGCAAGCTCGCGTACTACTCCGAGAAGTGCATCGGCTGCAAGCTGTGCATGAGGGATTGCCCCACCGGCGCGATCAACATCCGC
>CAYQXM010000005.1:92356-114253 GCA_964421295.1 uncultured Pirellulales bacterium | reverse complement strand
GTACGGGGACATGTGGGATCGTGTGCCCATTCTCAAGAGAAGCCCATCCCATCGTGTTGTCTGGGACACAGGACCGATGCGGACGGATTCCTGACCTCCAAGGGGGTTCTAGTTCTTGATCCTCAAACTGCCCTGTACCTCGGCACGTCAACTTGGCCTTGTGACAACCACCGCACACCGGCATGCCTCTCGCCGGGATTGGTGGGCACGGCCCACCCTATGCGTGTCACCCGTCACTTGTCACTTGTCACCACATACATCCAATCGGAGCCCTCGTGAACACGGCGGAAGGGGGACGACGGCGAGAGGGCCGCATATTACCCGCCTGGGCTGCCGCCACCGCTCGCCGTTACTTCACCCACTCCTGCGGCGGCGACCTCCGCCCCCACACGGCTTGGCCAGACCTGGACGCCTTTCATCACGTCATACTCGATACGGCGGCGTCCGCCGGCGGAAATTGTGGGAAGATTTGCGCAGGCACGGGGGCGGAAATAGTGTATAATAATGGGTACGAACGCTTTCAGATGGGTTTGGCATACCGAGTGAGCGATCCCATGAAGCTGCCAGGAGTTCTCTTGGGGCCGGAGGTGCTTCGTGCGGCCGTTGGATCGCGCACGAAGGCCCGCTCACTTCGGTGTGGCCTCGCGACGGCGCATGAGGCGCGGTGCGATACTCATCGCGTAGCGTTCGCCTGCGCCGGCATGCCGCGGCGTCGGCCCGATCGGGCCGGCGTCGGGCGGGCACCGGCTGGTTATCGATACGGATTTAAGGAGTTTGGTCGTGCCCATTGAACAATACTCGCTGGAAGTCATGGTTGTTGCGGCGTCGGAGAAGCCCTCGCCTTTCAAGGTCTGGCTGCGCAAGGAAGCCGGGGCGGACTTCGCGAGCGACCTCCGCTGGCTCTGCGAAGAGTACATGGATTCTCACGTCATCGTGGATCTCGCCGCGGTGTCGGACCTGAACGCGGCCACGCAGAAACTGGTGCAGGATCTCCGCACGCTGGTAGAGGATTCGGACTACCGGCTCGTCTTGTGCGGCCTGACGCCGCAGCTCAAACGGCAGTTGGATCGCGCGCGTTCCGCTCGGGAGTTCGGCATCTTCGACACGCGCAAAGCCGCCCTCCGGGAGCTGGCGCCTCAGGAGGCGCATGACGATGGCGATCCGGCGACGGCACCGGGATTTGCCGTCGTCTCGACGCCGCCGGCCGGCACCCCGGCAGCTCCCGCCGCCGCGCCGAAACGCGATCGCGTCGCCTAACACGTGCTCACCCCACGCTCGTCGGCCTCTCCAGAGAAGCCCGTGATGCAGGGGGCAACTCCGCGCATCGAGAGTTTCCGGCGGAAGGGGCAGGCGGCGTGTTCGGGGCACACACTATTCGCCTGACCCGCCACCTATGCCGCCAGCGGTCGTAGCGAACTTGATAATCGGCAGAAACACGGCCACGACGACGCAGCCGACCACGCCGCCCAGGAAGACGATCATGACGGGTTCGAGCAGCGACATGAGGCTGCCGACGAGCACGTCGACCTGTTCGTCGTAGTCGTCGGCCACATTCATGAGCATCTTGTCCAGGTCGCCCGTTTCCTCGCCGACGGCCACCATGTCACAGACCATCGGGTCCACGGTCCGGGAGGCCCGCAGCGGGGCGGCGAAGGTGTCCCCCTGGCGGATCGAATGGTGGATGATCCGGAGCGTGCGGGCATACACTTCGTTGCCGGCGGTTTCGCGCGTCGCCTGGACGGCGTCGAGAATCGGGACGCCCGCCCCGATCAGGGTGCCGAGCGTGCGCGTCCAGCGCGAGATGGCGACCATGCTCGTCAGCGGTCCCAGCAGGGGGAGCTTCAGTGTCACGGTATCCAGCGCCAGGCGTACCGGGCGGAACCGGCGTCCGCAGCGCAGCGCGAGTACCAGCAGGACGGGGAGGCCGATGATCCAGGCCCAGCCGTACTCCGCGGCGATCCAGTGGCTGATGTGCATCACCGCCGCGGTGAGGGGGTTCAGGGGGCCGCCGCCCATCTGGGTGATGGTGGTGGTCAGGCCGGGAATCACGAAGGTCATGAGGCCCAGCACGATGGCCACCGTGGCGATCATCACGACCGCGGGATAGACCATGGCGCCCTTGACCCGGCGGCGCAGGCGTTCGCTCTTCTCCTTGAAGTCGGCCACGCGGGAGAGAATCTGGTCGAGCACGCCGCCGGTTTCGCCGGCCGCGACCATGTTGACGAAGAGCTGGTCGAAGCACCGCGGATACCGGGCGAACGCTTCCGAGAGCGTCGAGCCGCCTTCGATGTCGTCGGCGACATAGCCGAGGATCCGTTTGAAGGACGGGCACTTCTGCTGCTGCTCCAGAGTCCGCAAAGAGCGCAGGATCGGTATGCCGGCGTTCTGGAGCGTGGAAAGCTGCCGGGCAAAACGCGCGACGTACTTGACCTTGACCCTCGCTCCGGCCCCGCGCCGGGCCTTGGGTTTTGTCACCATCCTGCCGGCGGCTGTCCCGGCCGTTTTCGCATGGACCTTTGTGGGGAAGTACCCCAGGTTGCGGATTTTGGTGATCGCTTCCTTTTCGCTCAGGGCCTCCACTTCATCCTTGATCTCCACGCCCCGCGAATCCAGTGCCACGTATTGAAAGACCGACATAATTTCCCACCTCACTTTCCTCGCATCGGCGCCATCGCGGCGCCTCATTCCAGACAGAGGTTCTCCCGGGGGACGCTATGCTCGTGTCACGAATAATCGCTCGTTCGCTCTTTCATACTTTACCACCGCCTTCCCGTCTTCCGTACGACCGTGCGCCGCGAGGTAGACCCGGCTCGGGGCCGCGCCTGTCGGAAAGACCTTACCGCTTATATCGCTTGTACAACACCATTCTAATGGTGGCGGCTTCCTGCTACAACTACCAACATCGGAAAAGGTCCCGGATTTGTCCGGGGCTTCCTCTCCTGCCACCCTTGCGTGACGCGGGGGAGTGGGGGATAATGAGCCCCAGAGCCATTTCCAGGGTAGCCCTGGTAGACGACCTGGAGCGACGGCGAGGACGAGCCATGAGCCTGTTCTTCAATTTCCGGATCCGTGGTCCCACGGTAAGTGAAGTGACGGTGGTCCGCTGGATTATCTTCTGGGGATTCTTCGCGGCGTTCCTCGGCCTGGGGGCGGTGTGCCTGTTTCTTGGTTTTCGTGCGCCACCCGAGAAAGCCGCAGAGGGGGCCAGGGCCATTCGCCTGGGTTTCGGGGCGGTGGGCATTGCCGGGATCATGTACATCATTCGCAGGTACTTCTGCGGTTTTTCGTCAGATCGATGGTGAGGGCCGACCATGAAGCTGTTTCTGCCATACCGAATTCAGTCGCCCACGAACACGCAACTGTCGGCCTTCTTCTGGGTGGTTCTGGCGATCCTCGTCGGCTTCGGTGTCCTTTGTCTCTTCCTCGGCTACCGTGCGCCCCCGGAGAAAGCAGCAGAAGCGCTCCGGGCCCTTCGCTATGGTTACGGCTCCATCGCCGTCGCCGTCCTGATATACCTGATCCGCCGGTTCCTCGGCGGCTAGTCCGCTGGGGACCTGATATCTCAGATCCCCGAAGCGTCCGTCGGTGGTTTCTACCGGCGTTCTGCGGGAGAGTCACTCCAGTCGTGGACCAGGCCCTGGGCGAATTGCTCGGTACTGTCACGATCCGCGCGGCCGCTGTTATCCTTATAGTGTGAATGGCTTGCGACCGACAAGGTGCCGTCCGGCTGCAACTGCAATTTCTGCTCGCGCACGACAAATCCCTGATCCCAGATGATGGATAACCACTCTCCGTTCTCCCGGACGGTCGCCATGGCCTCGCCCCAATCACATTCCTTGGGGCTGCAGCGTCCCCACATATGAGCTTTCAGCTCGTTCCCGACCTGTCGAATATGGACCCGGGTGATGCCGGCGGTCTTGAAATCCTTGTTGCACCATTCGCCGATGAATGCCGGAACCTTCGAGAGGTTTGCCTGCGCCGGACTTGCCGTGGTTCCCGCACATCCGGAGAACAGGAATATCACCAGTCCCGCAACGGTGAGCGACAATAGGTGTGCCGATCTTCGTGCCACAGCTTTCCCCTTTCATCTTCTGTCGAACTACGTCACACTCCCATGAAGACGTCGGAAAACTGCAAGAACAGCGGTCGATAACAGTAGCTACCCTGAATTACTCACATTCTGCATCCTCAGTGTCAAGTGGTCTATCTTCCAACCGGGTACATCAAACATCAACCATCAAACATCGTACTTCGGATGAGCGTAGGGGCTCTAGGCCCATCCGGTGTTCCCACCAACCTGCTGGCGGCTATCGGGTGGTCAGGCTGCCTGTCACGCGCGTCAGGGTCGGGGATTGTGCGATCAGTTGGTCGTCGGCGTAAATGCGCAGGCCGGCGCCGCGACCGTAACGGGAGCCGTCACGATCCCAGAGAATCGTCAGCAAGCGGCCGTGATAGGCGACCCGGTCCAGGCAGAACCAGTTCCAGGCGCCGTCGGCGGGTAGAAGCGGGGCGACTTCGACGATGTCGTCGGGCCGCGGCTTGAGGCCGATCAGGCCTGTGATCACCAGGTCGTTGAATGTCGAATGGTTGTAGTAGCGACTGCGTTCGGAATCGCGGCCCTTGAGCCATTCGCCTGTCACCTCGTCCAGATACTCGCCCAAGTAGGGTACGGCGTCCATCTGATGCGATTGGGCATACGTCAACAGCGCGTTGAAGTAGTCCCAGTTGCTGATCGGGTGCGGGCCGGCGCCGCACAACATGTTGGCCAGACCATCGAGCGTCTGGCTGGTGGCGAACGGCCAGACCGCGCCGTCCCATTCGCAGGTGCCGACGCCGTGTGTGCGGAAGGCCGGGTGGCGTCGTTCCGCGGTGGTCAGGCCACGCGGGGCCCAGAAGCCGTTGGGGTCGGTCAGTTGCAGCCAGGCGTTGGCGTGCTCGGGACCGGCCAGGTTGAACGTCCAGGGAATGAAGCCGATCGCTTCGCGGGCGTTCGACAGGCCCCCATTGGCGAAGCGCACCTTGAAAAAGGCGGCCCTATTGTCCCACATCGCGGCGATCAGGTTCTGGCGCAGACTTTCGTATGTGGCCTGGTATTGTGCGGCGACATCGTTCCGGCCGGCCAACGCTGCAATAGCCGCCAGGGCCCGGGCGTTGGCGGCCATGTAGCTGTTGATGGTAGGCCGCACGTTCTGCTCCGTGCGGGAGCCGCTGATCGATTCCTCCATGCCGTCGCGCACGTCGTACTGCCAGTACAGGCCGTCCGGCCTCATCCGCTCGGCGGACCAGGCCTGATAGTCGGCGATGAAATCGTTGAGGAGATCGACGAGGAACGCCTGGTCCATGTTCACGAGATAACGGCGATACAGGGCGTCGGGGGCCCAACTGCTGTAATTGTGAAAGCCGGACGCCGGGGCGCCGTTGGTCCCGCCGCGGTACCAGTAATGTACGTACTCGTCGAGGAAGTGCTGATCGTGCAGCCAGCGTCCCTCGGAGATATGATGGCTGAACGAGCAACTGATGGGGCTGGACCAGGTGACGAATTCGCTCACGATGTAGAGACCGTTCTTTATCTTGATATGCTTGCGGAAGGTCCACCAGCGATAGTAATAGATCTCCTCGAAACGCTTGGCGGGGCAATCGAACAGGGGAATATTCTGCGTCATCCAGTCCCAGGCCTGCGCATTCGGAATGACGCCCACTTTCGCCTGCTCGCTTTCCATGCTGTTGAAATTCCGCACGTAGTGCGCGTAGTCGTTGGCATCGAGCACCCCCTGATTCGCCCGTGCGCCGGCGTTCAGAGTACAAACACCCAGCCAACATATGATCACAGAAAGGCCGTGAATGTGGACACGCGATAGGTTCATAACAATCAACCTCCTTCGGGGAAGACGACAATGGTCCTGAGCTACTCCTGCACAATGGAATCGGTAACGACAGGTTGGCCGCCGACGAGACTCTTGGCGCCGTTCTGCACGATCACGCAGCGCTCGATTACGGGCTTGCAGTACGTGATCGAACGGCCCGGCTTGTCGTGCATCGTGATGCCGGTGCCGCCGTTGGCCGTGATCAGACAGTGCGTCAGGTGCGGATTGCTGCCTTCATACAGATCCAGGCCGTGCGAGACGTTGTCCATGATGCGGCAATCGCGCACCGTGGCATTGGTGGCGGTGCCCCGGATACCGAGGGAACCGGCGCGGATCGTCAGACCGGCCAAAATACAGGCGGCGGTGTTCTGGCTCAAAGTGAGGACGGGGTTCTTCGTGTCACCCTGTACAATCGTGCCGCCGATGTAGTAGGAGTCGTTCGGATCGGCCGACCGCACCGTCACGTCCTGGTCCAGGGTGAGACTCTCTTCATACACGCCCGGCGCGAGGACGAGCGTGTCTCCCGCCTTCGCACTGTCCAGGGCGCACTGGATCGAATAGAACTGCCGGCCTGCCGTGGTGTTGGCGACCGGGCCGTTGGCATCGGACATGACTCCCGTCTGACTGAGCCAGGTGCGGAAGGCGCGCGTCCAGGCGCCCGTGGTGCCGGCGGCGCCCAGGCCGAAACCGTGACCGCCGGTGTCGAAGAGCAGCAACTGGGAGGGAATGGACAGGGCGGTCAGGCCGCCGGCAATGGCCTGGTAGTTCGGGACGACGACATAGCTGTCGTCGCGGCATCCCGTCAGAAAGGTCGGGGCCGTGCGGGCGGAGAAATCGGCGGACGCATGCAGCGGTATCCACGCCGCATAGACCAGGGCGCAGAAGTTGGGGTAGAAGGGGACCTGTCCGACGGCGTCGTAGGACGGCTGCAACCCACCGCTGTAATCGAACAGCACGCTGTGGGCCAGGTACCCCCCGGCGGAGAAGCCCATGATGCCGATCTTGTTCGGATCGATGGACCATTCCGCGGCGTGGGCCCGCACGAGGCGGATCGCCCGCTCCCCGTCGGCCTGGATGGATTGAAAGATCGTGGTATCGGTGTATTGCAGGCTGGTGCGGTACTTCACCACGATACAGGTGATCCCGTAGCGCAGATACCACCGGGCAATGGCGAACCCCTCTTTATCCACCACGACCCGTTCGAAGGCACCGCCCGGGAAGATGACCAGGGCGGGCTTGCGGGCGCCGCCCACCTCCGCCTTCAGGACCATCAGGCTGGGGGTGTCCACATAGTGAACCGCGCGGTTCATGCCGTACTCATCGAGATCGCTCGTTCGATGCTCGACCCATTCCTCTTCCGTCCATTGGATGGTCTTGTCAGGCACCCCGGCCGGCCACAGGGGCATGCCGAGGACGCGTTCGTTCAGGACCACGGTCCCTTGCGACGACGCTCGGAGGAAGGAATCGGGAATCGAGTACGAATCTGTATCGGCCGCCTGGCAGGCGTGTGCAGCGACCAGCAGCACCGTGACAATCAGAGTCTTCATGGCACGTCCTTTCCCACGCGTCAACTTCCCCCAACCCATATCCCATTATAACCAGCGGGGCTGGGGAGGTTAAGTCCTAACTTCCAAGTCCTCCGTCCTAAGTTGCTTGACGTCCCAGTGACGAAGGTGCAAACTCAGGACGTGTCGCCTCCGAGGCAAAGGTGCGTTTATTTTGAAATTCTGTGGCGGCGTGGGGCTCTTATCTTGTGACGGGCATAAAGTGGTGTGCTGCCAGGGTGAGTCAGGGTTGGGAGAGCGCATGGATGAGATCACGGCCGTAGCGGCCAGCAAGACCGGCGACCGGAAGGCTTTCGGCTGTCTGGTGGACCAGTACTACCAGGGCGTCTACCGCTTTGCCTACCATAGTACGGGTCGCCACCAGGATGCCGACGACATTTGCCAGGAGACCTTCGTGAGGGCCCTGGATAAGATCCGCGGCTTGCGGGACACGCAGAACTTCCGCGGCTGGATCTTCGCCATCGCGGCGAACCTCGTGCGGAGGCAGGTTCGCCGCTCCTGGCGCACGCCCAAGACGGAGACATCGGTGCGGGAAGAATGGGAGGCGGACGGCGGCAGCGTGGAGCAGACGCCGGCGCAGCAGATGACCATTGCAGAGCAGGCGTTGCGCGTCCAGCGGGAACTGGAGACGATGCCGGAAGCGGTCCGGATGGCGGCGGTCCTGGCCTTCATGGAAGGTCACTCCCAAAGGGAAGTCGCCGCCATCCTCGGGTGTTCCGAGGCCACCATCTGCCGGCACCTGGAGGCGGCACGCACGCAGCTGCGGGCGCGCCTGAGGCACTGGATGGATTGAAAGGATAGCGTCATGGGAACCGAACAGGAACAAGACAGGGCGATGGAGGGGATGCTGCGGCGGGTCAGCCAGGCCGCTCGGCCGGCGGATTCGTGGCAGGGCCTGCGCGGCCGGATCGAGGGGCGGCTGGAGCCGCACCACCCCGGCCATGCGGTGCGACGGTGGCGGCGGACGGCCCTGGCGCTGGCGGCCTGTCTGGTCGTGACGCTGGGGTCGCTGTGCTACGTCGTCATGCGCCCCGAGCGGGGCGTGGCGGCGCCGGCGCCGCTCCTGACGCAGGGACAACTCCAGCGGCTCACCGCCGTGTTCGAACAGGTGCGCGGCGTCTTTGCCGACGAGGCGGCGTGGTTCGTCGTGGACTCCGCCGGCCGGACGCAGATCGGTGTCTCCGGTCCGCGCACCCCGGGGCGGAATGAAGAGCGCATCGTCGTGGTGCGGATGGCTCTTTTCGAGGAGGGCCTGTCGCAAGCCGGCGCGTATGTCGATGTCATCGCCCGGGCCCAGCGGGTGATCGATCTGCAAGTCCCTCTGCGCGACGGGGGGGTGGTGCGACTGTCGCTGGTCGCGGAGTTGGACGCCGCCGGCGCCGTGACGCTCCAGACACGCCAACTGAACGACGGCCTGGATGTTACCATGGGACCGGCCCTGGTGCCCGATGCGTCGTATGCCTCCCTCGGGCGGATTCGGGCCGGAGAACGCTGGCTCAACCTGCGGGCCACAGCCAGAGTGGTCCCGATCTGACGGGGAAGGCGACTATGTGCGCAAGTAGGAAGACTCAATTTCTGATCCTGGCCGTCACTGGGTCGGTCCTGGCGACCGCCGCCGGGTCCGAGAGTCTTATGCGGGTTGCCCTCGAGCGGGATGCGATCCTCACGCCGGGGCAGATGCGCGCGACGGTGGCCCTGAGCGACCGCGCGGTGCTGGCCGGACCCTACGAGGTCCGGCTCACGGCCTTCCTGGCGGGCCTGACGGTTCGCCGGCAGACGGCAGGTGCATCGCGCGAATCCCCCGCCGCGTTTGCGGTTCCGTTTCCTTACGTCCAGGCCCGCAGCGAGGTGCGGTGTCGGATCGAGCTGTCGCTGGGCGGGGAATTCCTGGAAGCCGTGGAGCAGCCGGTCTTTCTGTGGCCTCCGGCCGCCGCCCTCGACGGGAGTCACTTGCTGAGGGACGTGTGGGTGCTCGACGCCTCGGGGGAACTGCAACGGGCCTTGCGCGACCTGGACGTCAACACGGTCGATGCGGCGTTTCAGGGGGTGCGGGACTTCGCGTTGCCGTCGGTGGTATTCATAGGGGAGTTCACAGAAACGCAGGCGCTGCAGATGGTTCTGGCCCGCACGGTAGAGGCGGTCCGGCCGCCGGTGGTCGTGTTTCTGCGGCAAAGACAGTTTCCGGAAGTGCTGGAAATGAATGTAGCCGGCGCCGGCTCTGCACCGCGTTCCGTTGTCGCCGACATGAATGTTCCGCTGCTGAAGGGTCTGACATACCTCGATGTGTCGCGGCTGGTGGCCCAGGCCGTGAGCATCGAGCCCAAAGGGCGGGGTGGTTTCGCCCGGGCGTGTGTGGCCGAGCCTGTCGCCGCGGGATCGCCGCGCCGGGCCTATCTGGCCGAGCTGAGTGCGGCGGGCCGGCGGCAGGTGTTCTGTCAGTTGCCGGTGCTGGATCCGTGTGATCCACGGCAGACGACTATGTTGCATAATCTGATCGAGCTGGCGGCCGCGGAAGCGGCGCACCGTCGTTCGCCCGCACGAGAGAAGGAGTGACCCTATGAAGGGATCAGAACAGATGCGCGTGATGCGTGGCACGTTGGCGGCGTTGACCTTGCTGACGGCATTGACCGTGGCCGCAGCGGAGCCGAACGCCGGCGGCGGGGCGGGCGTCGATTCGAACAAGCCCGGCGTGCCGCCGGCCGTGTCGGCGGTTACGGTCGCGATTATGGACTTTGAGTCCAAGGCCCCGGGGAATCCCGATCTCGGCGTGCAACTGGGTGACATCCTGACCGCACGCCTGAGCATCCAGGACCAGTTCCGGCTGGTCGAACGCCAGAAGCTGCAGGACACGATCAAAGAGCTGCAGGTGAACCTCTCGGGCCTGGCGGAGAACGACCAGGCGGTCAAGGTGGGGAAAATCCTGGGCGCCAGAATCCTGATCTTCGGCCGGGCCTTCCCGGTCGACAAGGACCTGTACATCGTCGCCAAGGTCGTGGGCACCGAAACCAGCCGGGTCAAGGGTGTCATCGCCAGCGGCAAGCTCGAAGGCCGCCTCTCCGACGTTATCGACGATCTGGCCCAGAAGCTCGCGGCGGGTCTCCAGGAGTGGGGGGCGCAGTTGCTGCCCGGGAGCGAGAAGCTCGAAGGTGCGGTGGATCGGCTCAGGCAGCAGCTTGCGGGCCGGAAGCTGCCCATCATCGCCGTGACGGTCTCCGAGCAGCACAGCAACCGCCGGCCCGCCGATCCGGCGGCCGCCACGGAAATCAAACGGGTGCTCAAGGAGATCGGCTTCCCCGTGGTCGACCCGGAGGGCCGCGCCGGGGTGCGGCCGGCCACGCTCGCCGATGCGAAAATCGTCATCTCCGGCGAAGGCCTCAGCGATTTCGGCGCCCAACTCGGAGGCCTGGTCAGTTGCGTCGCACGCCTGGAAATCCAGGCTGCGTGGCGTGATTCCGGCCAAGTCATCGCCGCCGAGCGGACGACCCGCCGGGCCGTCGACCTCTCCGAAACCATCGCCGCCAAAACCGCCCTCCAGGCCGCCGGCCACGAACTGGCTATCCAGATCGTGACCGAGCTGGCCAAGGAACTGGAGGCCACCTCTGCTTCACCAAAGTGAGAAGCGATTGTGGCCACCGCGAACTGGCGAGCAAGATAGAATCTGTTGATAAATGGGAATGACATTCATTTCTTCGATCATTGGCTCTGTTCTGTTTTCGCTCAGCCTCGTTCAGGGAGCGACAAACGGCAGCAATGCTGCGGAGGCGGATCCTCGTCAGAGCAACGCTGTTGTCCATTTGGCGTTGCTTGTTGACAGTGGACCGGATAGCAGCCCGTATCAGCACATAGAGGACACTATTACCGCGGATTTCAGCAATCAGCGCAATATTCAGCTGGTGGAGCGAGCCAAGCTCGAACTCATTCTCCAAGAGCAGAGGATTGCTCTTGGGACTTGGCTTGATGGCCGCGAGGCTGTGAGGATCGGAAGACTCGCGCAGGCAGATTGCCTGTTGCTCCTTCGAGTGCGTGAGGATCAATGTTCCATCAGGCTGGTTGAGGTCGCGACAGGGCGGGTCACTCTTGAAGAGGATCTGAAGGCGTACCCAGATGTCTTTCTCACGGTCGCTGCCGTCAGGCAGAGGACTCTTGAGGCGCTCAAGTTAAGGCTCAGGGTAACAGAATGCCTGACGATCGGCATCGCTTCGTTCGTCAACAGAAGCGGAACTGATAGGAGCGATACGCTGAATATTGAATTGCAGAAAGCAATACGCCAGCGGCTGAGATCGGAACGGTGGACCACAGTCTTGGAACGACAATACCCCAACGACCTTCTCCGCGAGGTCAACCTGGCTCGCGCGGGTTGGGTCGGGCCTGGTGTGGAACAGCTTCCTCCGGCGGATGCAATGATCTTCGGGGTCATTCGGGATGCTCAGAACCTCTTTGACGGGAGAGTCTGGGATGTCAACATTGAGGTGAGCATCAGGCTGCGACAACGCACCACTGCCTTCACGGTCCCAGCACGTTCAGACAATATGAGCGAAGCCGCTGATCGCATTGTTGAAGCGACGGCAGACCTCAGGAATAGGGAAGCGGGGTCATTTCCGGCGGAGCCCGAGAAGGAACTCTGGCGACGCCACGCCTTGTACCTGATGCCCAGGCCCAGCCATCTGGATTACCTCTCATGGTTTGCTCCACTGTCCAAGCAGGAAGAAGACGACGTGATGGATGCCGCCCGCGCCTGGGAAAACATCCTCCTACTCGATCCGAACAATGTTGAAGCGAAACTGAGCCTGGGTATATGCCTCGTGAGTCCACACTGGTTTGACCTGAGCAGCGGCGGGACGCGCGCGGATCGCACGGCCCGAGAACAGGTCCTTCGTGGTTCACAACTGGTGGAAGAGGCCGTGCGAGCGAATCCAAGTCCCTACAATGCCCTCACGTTTGCCCATCTCATCGACATTCGGATTCCTGAGCGGGGTGTGGAGATTTCTGAGTTCGTCCTATCTCACAGAGAGATGTTCCCCGGTTGGGCGGTGGAAAGGGCGACGAGTATCCTGGATAAGACCGACTTGTTTGATCAGGTTGGCAGCGTTGTTCAAACGACTGCGGGCGACCCATCCCAGATACTCTCTCTCTTCAGCCGGGTTCGAACGAAATATGATGAGTTCCCGGACAGAGTGATGAGTGTGCTGGAAAGAGGCACACAAGCCGAGAACGAGTGGGTCCGTTTCTGTGCCGAATGGCAAATGGCGGAGGTGCTATGCTACAGCAAGGGGAGTCGGTTGGGCTTGCTTCACTACGACCGGGCGATCGAGGCGGGCCAGATCGCCTCACGCGATCTTCCCGAAGGGTCGAATTGTCGGCAGGTTGCCGAAGACATCTGTTTCTACAAGATCAACGCGGCTCTTCGATTGGGCGACAAGGATAGCGCCAGACAAACGGCTCTGGATGGAGCAAGGCACTTCATAGACTCAGGCCTCTTCAACTCCTCGGCCGACCGGGTATTAACGTATTGCGTGACTGAGGCACTGGACGGCAGTGAGGCAGAGCGAGGTCTCTCATTGTGCAATGCCTACTTGACCCTTCATGAGCAACACAAGAATAGAAATGCCCCCAATATCGTCGCAGTCATCGCGGCCCGAGAGCAATTCAGGGCCATACTAAGCCATACCCCGATGCCTGACTTCTCATCTATGCACTTGGTCAAAGGCTCGGAAATAGAAGGCGTTCCGCCGAACAACAAGATTGTCTTCAGAATGGCTGTGAGTCGTGACAAGATATTCTGGACATGGAGGCAGTCTGTACAGGGATATGGACCGGCGTTGGTCTACAGTCCTGCCGAGAACCGCGTCAGAGAGATACTGCACGATCGGGTATCTGCAGTGGCGAGCTGCGGCGAACGTGTGTTCTGTGGAGGGCCGGAGGGCTTGTTCGAACTTGGCTCGGCCATGGAGATTGTCCAAACGTGGCAGAAGCAGGACGGCGCTATTCCGTGTGGCTACATCACAGATCTCTGCGAAGGCGATGGGCGCATATACATGATTTTTCGTGAACCGAACCATTATGGGGTCGCCGTGCTGGACCCCACCTCGGAGCGTGTCTCGGTCCTTGCTCCTACAAGCAGAGACGCATCTCCAAGCAAGGAGCCTGTTTGGGATATCGAGAGGATTGGGTGGGACGTCGTGAATCACGAACTCCACGTCAGTGGAGACAAGGGCCATCACTTCTGGCTGGGCCAACAAGGCTGGCGGACTCTGACGCCTGCAAGCCAGACGTTTGTTCCAGGTCCGAAGGGCTGGCAACTGGTTACAGGTGAGAGTCACATGTTTGCCTTTGTGGTATCGGAAGGAGCTGAGTCTCTGATCGTGCGGATCGATGCGAACGAGGTCTCATTCGAGTTCCCGCAGGGCGGCCAGCTTTCTTGGCAACACTGCCTTCCGGCGTGGGTGGGTGAACCGGCATGGGATGCTGACAGGATCTGGGTCCCGACCTACCTGGGACTGTATGAAGTGAGCAGGAGGACGGCAGAGTCAAAATGGCTCGCTCACCAGACCGGAATACAGTGCCTGTCGGTGCTGCGCCATCGAGACCGGCTTTATGTTGCGACGAACAGAGGGTTGTATTGGTGCAGCGTCCAGTCGGTTCCATAGGATTGGTACTTTGATTGACCGCTCGTGCAGCAAACGACTGGCAAACTGACCGAGGAATTCCCGGAGGTAGCATGGTGGAAACAGGCTTGGTGAAGCAGCTCTCACTGCTGTTGGTTCTGTGTGGTTCAGTAGGAGCCCAGCAGGTTCGCTGCGCGCTGGTGGTGGATAAGGACGAGGACTTGCGTTCATCGCCTCTCGTCTCTCTCCTCGAAGCTCGATTGTCACAGGATGGTCACGTCCAGCTCGTGGAGAGGAGTCGGATCGACGCGATCCTGCGTGAGCAACAGATCAATCTGACCGCTACGGTGGATCCCAACGCCCTTGTGAGAGCAGGTCGAATACTGCGGGCGGATGCTTTTATTCTGTTGTCCTCAGAGAGTCCCGCCCCTGCCGGCCCACCGACAAGGCCCGTCGGGCAACTTCTGCGAATGCGAGTCGTGGAAACGGCTCACGGCCTGCGCCTGTGCGACCGCTACGAAGAATTGGACCCATCGAATGTCCAGGGGGTGGCCGACCGGATCGCCGAGCGCGTCCATCTCGTGATGCAGAAGATGGCCCAGCCTGCGGGCCAGGTGGTGCCGGTGGGGATCGTGGATATCCATCGCGTGCAGTTGCCGGACCGGTACGAGCGGTTGGCGCGCGTCCTGCCGGGCCTGCTCTCGGCGCGGCTGAGCGCCGAGCCCCGCCTCCTGATGCTCGAACGGGAGAGCCTCGGCACACTGCTGAAAGAGAAGCAACTGACCGACGCCAACGACGCCGCGTTCTGGAACTCCGCGGTGCTGATCGATGGGTATCTTCAGCCCGATCCTAACGGCGGGCTCCAGATTGAGCTGCGGCTGCGGCGATTCGATGGCTCGAAGATGGAGCCACTTGTCATGCCTGTAGACCCGAATGGTCCTGCCTTGGCCGTGGATCGGGCAGGCAGTCGGATCGTGCAATCATTACAGATCCGTTCCGCCTACAACACATGGGAGTCGGCGAAAGAGGCGGAGGAGTTCTACAGTCAAGGCCTTCTCCTGTTGAGGCACGGGAGGTCAGGATCGATTGCACGATCGATGTTTGAGACCGCCCACGCACTGAAACCAAGTGAGATCAAGTACGGCTTGGCTTTGCTGCGAAGCATGCGTGCACAATCGGCACGAACGAGTGATGCCAATGCCGGTGAACGGGTCGCAGCGGAGGCGTGCGAAATGGCGTCAACTCTCGCACGCCAGATTCATGACGCCCACGCGGACGGTTCCTTGCAGGCACGCGACGCCTGGATGTGCAGCACTTCGGTCCAGGGATATTTCGGTGACCCGCTGTCGACTGCGACAGATCAAATCCGGCTCATCAACAGAGAAAACAGGAAGATAGTCGTCGAGGTGATCGATCGTGCGGCACAAGAAATTGCGCAACAAACGCCCGACTTCCTCAATTATCGGATAGAGCGAGCCAGGACCGCATGGTTCTGGTCCGATGATCCGAATGAAACGATGGCCAGGGTCCGCGACTGCTACGCCGAGGCCATCATGCCGTCGGAGTTGGGGGGCAAGTGCAAGACGATCGGCGAACGCATCCAGTGCTGCGATTCGCTCGTCTTGCTGTCACTTTATGCAGGACGAATCCCCGGCGCTGAACGTGGTTCACGTCTGCATGTTCTCTGGTCGCAATACATCGACGAACTCACACGCGTGGACGATCCAATCGTCAGGCTGTTCGCACTCTTGTCCGGCATCGGCCCGCATGCCACCACGATAGCGGCACCGTCTGATAGCGTGAGAATATGCCGTCAAATCACGACTATCGTTCAGGAAGAGCTTCCTAACATCAAGGAACCCATCCCGGAACGCTGGAGGTCGCGTATAGCTCAGCACGTCACCATGAGCATAGAAATGTGTCAGGCGAGTACGGCAGACCAGGCGCGCGCACTGGAACGCATCTATCTCCGCCTGGTCGAAGAGAGAAATGCGCACGCTCTGGCATTGATGGATCTCCGAAAGGCGGCGCACATCCTGATGAATGTCTCGGGTGATAAGAAAGCGCACTACCGGCAATTGCTCGACAGAATGGAAGAAGTCCTCCAAGGCGGAAACGACGATCCTGCGGTGGCCAAGGCCTTGGTCACTCTGCAGGGAGAGATGCGGGAGGCGCAGCGGTGGCAGAAGCAGGCAAATCCTGCCGCCAATTCCAAAAGCATCCGCTGTACGATGTTGCTGCGAACGAACGACTGGCCCGCTGACCCTTGGGGTGGGGAAGGGCCTTTGCGGATTTGCGGGCGGGGCGCGTATGCCGAAATCTCTGAGGATCTACTGTTGCTGGGGCTTCTGTTCGACTCGCAGGTTACGGTGAGTCGGATGATTGGCGTCGCGGTCATCGACCTGAAAACGCTGCGTCTGATCTCGGTTCAGTGCGCCAAGTTTCCCCTGATACCTTCGTCGGACGTGCTTAGATCCATCAAGGGACTGACGCTACTGGGCGATACCGCGTACGTTGCCGTGGAGGGGAAGGGGGTTTTCTGTTTTCCGAGAGTCCTCAGCCCGGGCAAGGCGTTCTTGGATGCGCCGCAGGTCCTCAATGAAGAAAACGGTTTGCCTTCGCCGTCTGTCACGAGTCTGGCCCAAGATGGACGAGGACTCTGGGTAGCCTACGGTGGTCAGTCCCAGGAGAGCGGGTTAGGATGGTACGATCCTGGGACGCAGCGATGGAACTCTGTTCTCTGTAGCGCCCGGACAGGGAATCCACCTTTTGAGGCGGGCCAGCCCGTTCCAATGTCCGGTCTGACCGTAATTCCGCCGAACCAGGTGGTCTTCTCTATTATGCAGAGTGGGATGTCGGAGAGGGTATGGGCGTATGATGGCGTGTGGACGTTGGACACGGAAACGCGGAAGCTGACCCAGTGTCAACTCTATGGAACGATCACGGCCGCAGGAAGGAAACTCTTGGTGAAGAGTCCGGAATCGCTGATCGAGTTCGACCCCAGGCAAAATAGGGCAATATTACTCGCCGGAAGAACATGGTGGGCACGGTTTCTCCCGGGAGGTCGGATTACCGGGGTGGAGTTCCACGAAGAACCCTTCATCTCCGACTCCGTCGCGAGACAGTTGTCGAACACCTATGGCCACAGCGGAGGTGTTTATCTCCAACCCGCCGTCGTCCACGAAGGAAAGCTCTGGACCCTGGGATCGCATCGACTGATCGTTATCCCGGCAGGAGCCGCCATGGACGATGTTGCGATAATGGACAACAATCTGCTCAATGGCAGGGAAGTGGAATCGCTTCTCAGCACACCCTATGGCTTGATAGGTGTGGGTGCGGGCATGGCCGGGCTGATAGGCATCGAGTGTCAAGAAGAGGTGGACACGAACAACCGTTCGCTCCATGGTCCCGGGAGCGAAACATGGATAAGCATCCTGCGGCGCGCCGGCGTATCGAAGCGGTAATGCCTCCTTGTCATCGCACCGCCGCCGTGATTAGAGCAGGGGTTTGTGCGTCACGTGCTTGGACGGTCCTTCCTTTTTCTTCATGCCGGGGGGCAGGGCGATGCCGCCGGGGCCGTGCTGCTGGCGGAAGTCGGCGATGATCTTCACCGCCTCGGCGGGCTCGTCGGCCAGCGTGAAGACGTGCAGGTCTTCGGGGCTGATGTACTGGTGTTCCTTCTGCATGACGTCACGCACCCAGGTGATCAGGCCGTTCCAGTACTCGCGCACCATCAGAATCACGGGGAAGTTCGCCTGCTTGAGTGTCTGGATCAGGACGAGGGCTTCGAAGAATTCGTCCATCGTGCCGTAGCCGCCGGGGAAGGCGATGAAGCCGTTGGCGTACTTGAGGAACATGACCTTGCGCACGAAGAAATAGCGGAAGTGCAGCGACAGGTTCTGGTAGCTGTTCGGAAGCTGTTCCTGGGGCAATTCGATGTTGAGGCCGATGCTGGTGCCTCCGGCCCGGGCGGCGCCTTTGTTCGCGGCTTCCATGATCCCGCCGCCGCCACCGGTGATGATGGTGAAGCCGGCCTTGACCAGCTCGGCGGACGTTTCCACCGCCAGCTTATAGAAATGATGGTTCGGATGGGTCCGGGCGGAGCCGAAAATCGATACCGCCGGTCCGACCGAGGCCAGTTCTTCAAAGCCTTCGGTGAACTCGGCCATGATCCGGAAGATGCGCCACAAATCTCGTATAGGTCTGTCGGTAATTTCGATCATTTTCTCATCTACAATTTACGAATTCCTATTTGCGATTTACCATTCCAATCCGGGGCGATCACGTGCCATTCAATTCGTAAGTCGTAAATGGTAAATCGTAAATTGTTTCACCACCGCTCCGGCTGATTGGCCGCGGGACAGTGCTCGGCGATCGGACAGACGGGGCAGTCAGGCTTGCGGGCCTTACAGATGTTGCGGCCGTGAAAGATCAGCAAGTGGCTGAACAGCGTCCACCGGTCCTTAGGAACTATTTCGGCCAGATCGCTTTCCAGCTTTACGGGATCGCTGTTCTCGGACAGTTCGAGCCGCCGGGACAGGCGGATGACATGCGTATCGCAGGCCAGGCCGGGAATGTCGAAAGCATTGCCCAGCACGACATTAGCGGTCTTTCGCCCCACGCCGGGCAGAGTGATCAGCTCCTCCATCGTTTGCGGAACTTTACCGCCGTACTCGTCGATGATCTTCCGGCAGGCGCCCTGGATGTTCACGGCCTTGTTGTGATAGAAGCCGGTCGAGCGGATGTCGTTCTCGACTTCCTTCAGGTCGGCCTTGGCCCAGTCCGCGGCGGATCGGTACTTCTTGAACAGGTCCTTGGTCACGATATTGACGCGCACGTCCGTGCACTGGGCGGAGAGGATCGTCGCGATGAGCAGCTCCAGCGGGTTGCTGAAGTTCAGGGCGATCTTCGCGTCGGGGTAGGTGGCCTTCAGGAGGGGCCAGATCTTCTTGATGCGCGCGGCGGCCGCCGCCTTGTCGAACGCCTTCTTCTTCGCAGCCATCTACTTCTTCACCTCCGGCAGCTTCTTGAGTGCTTCGAGCAGCCACGCCTTGTCGAAAATGCCGCGTTTCTTCTCCTGCTGATTGTTCGGCAACAGCAGGATTGTCACAGGGACATTGCCGGCCTCGCCGTAGAGGTCCTTCAGGTCTTTCGTAGCCGGGTAGTCGAAGGAAGTTGTGTCGGCGCGGATGGCCAGCACACCTTTCTGCTTGACGAGAGCCGCGACTTCCGCATTCTGAAAGACTCGCCGATCGAGGACTTTGCAGTTGGTACACCAGTCGGCGGTGAAGTCGAGCAGGATGGGACGTCCCTGGGCCTTGGCCTGCTGGATCGCGGTCGCGTTATACGGCTGCCAATCGATAGCGATCGCTTGCGACGCCGCGTGGCCCGGCAAAAGCCACAGTCCGGCAAGGACCGCGACAACGGTCGCGATTGCCCGGACCGTCCACTTGCGGGCGGCAGGCGTGGAGAAGTCCACCCACTTGCCCCACATCCAGACGCAGAAGCTGAAGATGACGCCGTACATCAGCACGTTGAGAAGCCTGTCCTTCGGCAGGGCGGCAAGCGTCAGTTTGATGGCGATGAAGAACAGCAGGAAACCTGTGGACTTTTTGAAGAGGTCCATCCACAGTCCCGGCTTGGGCAGACGAGCGAGCAACGATGGGACGGCAACGAGCACCGCATAGGGTAAGGCCATGCCGAGACCCATGAGCGTGAAGGCGGTGCTGCTGACCAGTCGTGACTGGGTCTGGGCCCACACGAGGACAAAGCCCAGCAGGGCGCCGCTGCACGGGGTGCTCAAAAGGGCGGCGAAGAAACCCATGCCCAGCGAACCAACAATGCCGGAACCCGAGCCTTGCCGGGCCGCGATGGATGAGGGCAGGGCGGGGGTGACAACATCGAGCATGGCCAGGCCGAACAGCACGATGGCCAGGAACAGGACGATGACCGCCACCGGGTAGCGAAAGAGGCTGTTGAGATCGAGAGCCGTCCCGGTCCAGAGATTGATGAGGATCGAGACCAGTGCGAACGCCAGGAAGAACAGCACGATGCCGATACAGAACGCGGCCCCCGACGTGATGCGACTGTGGCGGGATCGTTTGGACTGCTCGATCAGTCGCATCAGGATCAACGGAATGACCGGGAGTACACAGGGCATGAGATTGATCGATAGCCCGGCGGCGAGGGCCAGCAGGTAGTAGACCCAGGTAGCGTAGGGCAGGACCGCCGGAGCCGTGGACTCGGCAGGCTGTGGCGCGGTGGTGGGGGTGACGGGCGGGGCTGCCGCAACAGAGACCTGTCGCCACGAGTCGGCCGCGCCGGGATCGAGCTTGGTGGTGAGCGTCTGCGTGAAGGGGGGCATGCAGTACTGGCTCGTGCAGGCTTGGCCGCGGATCGTCACGGTGACATCGACCGGCTGCTGCGGACGATTCGCCAGGCGCACGTACACGGTGAAATCGCCCGCGTAGACTTCGACATCCTTCTCCAGCCCGGGATCGCGAAAGGTCTGCCACGCCGGATAGACAGGCGCCGCGAACGTCACTCCCGGGGCGGAGGCGGCAATCTTGAGATCGCCGCCGGGCGACGAAGCGGTCTCCGCTCGGGCGTAGTAATGAAGATCCGGGGAGCCCTCAAACACCGCGGCGATGGCGGGCTGGTCGCCCACGCGGACTGCTTCCAGGTGAACGCGGGAGAACTCGTTGTCACTGCGGACGAGCTCGATGGCATGATCACTGCCGGCCGGTGCGGTCGCCGTCCAGGCGACGACGCACAAAGCGCACACAAACACTCGGCGTAAGGTGATCATGCCATTCTCCACTCCCTCGCCAGGATCCGGGGACTATGCCTGCTTCTCGTAACGTCCTTCGGGCGTGGGCTCTTTGATCTTGGCTTGCTCGGCGGCCAGCAGCTCGCCCACCGTGGGCTTGTTCAATTCGCCGCCTGCAATGATGAGCTTGACATCGCTGGCGTCAAGGGTCTCGTACTTCAGCAGGGCCCGGGCGATGCGATCGAGTTTGTCGCGGTTGGCCTCGATCAGGGCCGCGGTCTTCTGATGCGCGTCGTCGGTCAGGGCCTTGATTTCGGCATCGATCACCTCGGCGGTCTTCTCCGAGTACTCTCTTTCGCCCGGAAGTCCATAGAACATGTCCTTGTCACCGAGGTCGGAACTGTAGCTGATCGGTCCGAGCTTCTCGCTCATGCCCCAGGTCATGAGCATCTGCCGGGCCAGACGCGTGGCCTGCTGGATATCCGACGCGGCGCCGCTGTCGATGTCACCCAGAACCATCTCTTCCGCGATTCGGCCGGCAGAGCATATCTGCAGCTCGGCCATGCAATATCTTCGCGTGAAGTACGAGCGGTCCTTCTCCGGCAGGGCGAACGTCGCTCCGCCCATCGGACCTCTGGGGATGATGCTGACTTTGTGCAGGGGGTCGGCATCCGGCAGGAGACACTGCACCAGGGCATGCCCCGCCTCGTGATAGGCGGTCATCTCCCGTTCCCTCTGGTCGATCACCCGACTCTTCTTGGCCCGGCCCCAGCGCACCTTGTCCCGCGCCTCTTCCAGATCGGGCGTTTCGATGGAATCCTTGTTGGCCATGGTCGCGGCCAGGGCCGCTTCATTGATGATGGCGGCCAGGTCAGCGCCGCTGAACATCGGGGTAGCCCGTGCCAAACGCTCCAGATCGGCATTGGGGCCGAGCTTGACTTTCTGGGCATGGACTCTCAGTATCTCGAGCCTGCCCTTGATGTCCGGGAGGCTCACGATTATATGCCGGTCAAACCTCCCCGGACGAAGCAGCGCCGGGTCAAGCGTATCCGGACGGTTGGTGGCCGCGATAAGGATAAGGCCCTGCTGCGCGT
>CAYQXM010000005.1:58125-92346 GCA_964421295.1 uncultured Pirellulales bacterium | reverse complement strand
GGTCGAAGCGGCCCGGACGGGTGAGGGCGGTATCGAGAATGTCGGCGCGGTTGGTCGCGGCGATCACGATCACCTGATCGTTCGTGTCGAAGCCGTCCATCTCGACGAGGATGGCGTTGAGAGTCTGCTCGCGTTCATCGTGGCCGCCGCCGACGAAACTGGCACCGCGCTTGCGGCCGATGGCGTCGATTTCATCGAGGAAGATGATGCAGGGGGAATTGTCCTTGGCCTGCTTGAACAGGTCCCGCACGCGGGAAGCGCCGACGCCGACGAACATCTCGACGAAGTCACTACCCGAGATGCTGAGGAACGGGACATCCGCCTCGCCCGCAATGGCCTTGGCGAGCAGGGTCTTGCCGCAGCCCGGAGGCCCGATCAAGAGGACGCCGCGCGGGATGCGGCCGCCCAGACGCTGGAACTTCTTGGGATTCTTGAGGAACTCGATGATTTCGCTGACTTCGTCCTTGGCCTCCTCGATGCCGGCGACGTCCTTGAACGTCACCTTAACGCGGTCCTTGCCGTGGACGCGGTGCTTGCTGCGGCCGAAGGACATCAACATGCCGCCGGCGCCGCCGCGGAGGTTGCGGGCGAAGAAGAAGTAGAAGAACCCGATCAGCAGCAGGATCGGCAACACCCAGTTGAGGAGCATGATCAGCCAGACCTTCTGCGCGATCATCTCGAACTTGGGCCTCTCTGCCTCCGGCTTGGAATTGATGATTTCCCGAACCCACTTGATGGCTTCCGCGTTATTGTAGCTCACCGTGAACGACTGGGGTTTGGCGGCATCCTCCGAGGTCGGCTTGAGTTTGCCGGTGATCTCGGTCTCGCCGACCTGAACATGCTCAATCCTGTTTTCCTGAAGATACTTCTCGAATTGATCCCACGTGATCTTGTTGCTGTTGAGACCCTGCTGCAGCAGCATCATGGCGGCCAGCACGAACAGCGCGATGATCAGCCAACTGAAAGGGCCACGCCGGTAGCTGGGCAGCGGAGGTTTCTTTGCGAATCGTTTGTTTGTCGGGCGATGGGACTGCGGTGATGTCATATTCTCTTCGTTCGTTTCTTTTTCTATGTGGTGACGATTGACCGAAAAGCAGTCGCCATTAGACTCCTGTTTCCGTTTCGTGCAAACGCCTTCCTCTACCAACGTTGTTCCATGAGTTCTACGACCCTGGCGGCGAGCCTGTTTGCCGCCAGCGCCGAGGCGTATGTGAAATCCTGGTTCTGTAAGCCGGAATAACTGGCCACGGCGGTAACGGTCTGGTTATTGATCATCATCTTGCCGGTCTTGAGATCCTTCCAGTTGACGACGGCGGTAACGACCACTTCTTTCTCCAACGGCCGGGCCGTATTGCGCTCAATCGTCAGCGTGGACTCGCCGATCGAGAGCAGTTGGCCGCTGATGACACTGTCGGCCCGATCCGGGTCCGTCACGATCTTGTAGGGCGTGGCCGACTCGATACGCTTGGCCAATGCATCCGAGAACTCGAACTCGACCCCGCGGCGAAAGCTGCGATTGTCGAACATCTCCAGACGCACCGTGGCGATGTTATCCGGATACAGGCTCTCCGTCGAGTAACCACCGACGCTGCCACAGCCGCTCAGCGTACCGGCCGCACAGAGGACGAGCACATGAACGGCCCAAAGGCCGGCTCGGCCGCTTCCGGCGTGCGGTCTACTTGCCTTTATCGGGCTGGGGTTCCTCATACGGCTCCTCGCCGAGCTCGCGTCGGGCTAACTCGGCAGCTTCGGTTTTGGGCCAGTTTCTGACGACCATATCGAAATACAGACGGGCCGCCTGCTCCTTGCCGGCCCGGACGTAGTACCTGGCGATCGTGTACTGCTTGAACGCCACCTTCTCATCTATCTGCTTCAGCTTCTCCGGGATATCGAGACTGTTGGCGTCCTGTGGATACAGCAGCGAGTACTTCTCGTAATAGGTCTTGGCGGTGGTCAGCTTGGACGCATCGAAAAAGGCGCGGCGCTTCGGCGGATTCAGATCGTACGCCAGGTAGTTGTCCTCGGCCATGCGATAGACGGCCTTCTTGGCGACAGGGCCTTTCTCCCAGTACGAGGCGATCTCGGACCACTTCGTATAGGCTTCGAGATACTCTTCGTGAGCTTCATGATGCTCCGCCACGACAATCGCGGCCTTCAAGCCGACGCTGTTGGGCTCCTGCAACCCGACGCGGTCGCTGATGCTCTCCATGAGCTTGAGCCCTTCGGCGGCGCCCGACATAGGAATGATCCACAGCACGATCTTCTTGCGACCGTTGAGGTAGGCCTTGGCAATGTCGAACAGCCGGTCGTTGGCGGTGGGGGCGTACTCGCTGCCGGGGAAGTCCTTCAGCATCTTCTCGTACTTGGGCGCCGCTTTGTCGTAGCCGTCCTTCCAGTAATCCAACTCGGCCTCGACAAACTGATCGAGATCGGGGCCGACCATCTGCGGGTAGTCTTCTTTCAGACCTTCCAATGCTGCCCTGGCCTGATCCTTATCCCCAGCTCGGATGAGATCATTGAGCTCGGCCACGGCGCGGAGATACTCTGCTTTCGGACCGGCAGCGACCGGTTGCCATTGCTGATCTTTCGCCAGGCGAAATACCTCGTTTGCCGCTGCTCCGCAACAAAGACATGCCGTCAGAACAGCCACACCCGCAAGTCGGATCCCTTGTCGAAGCATTAAACAGTCCATTAATAGCCGCATCAGAGGGCGGTGTTCCGGTAACTAGTGAAACAAGCTGGTATTATACAGGTCGGGCCCGGTGATGCAACCCAAATATAGACGCATCAGGCACATGCGGAATTCGTTGCTTGCCCGGAATTGTGCTGCTGACAACCCAAATATCTCACATCTTCATCTATGTTTCCTATGTTAGCTAATTCCACTTTACGAAGTGAGGCCCCACTGCTATACATGCCGGGTGTAGCGGCGTCTGTCCGCCGCTGTCATTGAACGACCGGACACGGATGATTCTAACGGGGTGCGGCATGAAGCAAGGTTGCGTAATGCTGTTAGTTGTCGTTCTAACGAGGCTGTGTGCGATCAGTTGTGAGAGCATGCGGCTTCCTGCGTCGCTCTGCGGGGAACCCGCGACCCGGCAGATAAGTGTTGACGATTATGTCGACAAGCTGAAGGCCGGATGGCTGGGCCAAATGGTTGGCGTCGGCTGGGGAGCGCCGACGGAGTTCAAGTATAACGGCACGATCATGCCACCAAGTGCTGTGCCCCCGTGGTCCCCCGAGATGGTCAATCAGTTCGAGCAGGACGATCTCTATGTCGAGATGACATTTCTTCGGACTCTCGAACAATACGGTTTGAATGTCTCTGCGCGACAGGCCGGGCTCGACTTCGCCAATACCGGTTTCCCACTGTGGCACGCCAATCGCGAAGCACGTAACAACCTGCGGGCCGGCATCGCTCCTCCCGATTCCGGGCACCCGCGCTTCAACTCTCATGCGGATGACATCGACTATCAGATCGAATCCGACTTCGCCGGCCTGATCGCTCCCGGCATGCCGGACGTGGCCGTGCAGTTGGGGGAGAAGTTCGGACGGATGATCTGCTATGGCGACGGTCTCTACGGCGGACAGTTCATCTCCGGCATGTATGCCGAGGCTTTTTTCGAGAAGGACCCGGCCCGGATCGTCAGGGCGGGTCTTCGCTGCATTCCCGCGGACAGTCAGTACTGCCAGTGCATCAGCGATGTCCTGTACTGGCACGCCAGGTACCCTGATAATTGGATGAAGGTCTGGAATTTGATCGATCAGAAATACCGCGTGAATCCGATCCACCGCCGGTTCTCGTGCAGTGATGCCAACAATCCGCTGGATATCGACGCCAAGATCAACGGCGCCTACGTGGTGATGGGACTGCTCTACGGTCAGGGTGATCCCGATGCGACGATCAACATCGCCACCCGCTGCGGCCAGGATTCGGACTGCAATCCTTCCAGCGCCGCCGGCATCCTGTTCGCGACCATCGGATTCCGGAATCTGCCGGAGAAGTTCAAGGTGGGGCTGGATTCATCGCGGAAGTTCGCGCAGACCCCGTACAATTATCCAACGCTCATCGGTGTGTGCGAGGACCTGGCCCACCAGGCTCTGCTCAGTTGCGGTGGGCAGGTGAAGAAAGATACGGGCGGACGGCGGCTTTTCGTCATCCCCGTGCGGGAGCCGCGTGTCGGTCCGCTGCTGCAAAGCCGGGATGATGCTCGCCCGGCCGGCAGCCGCTACACGGAACGCGAAGTTCTCGGCATCAAGACACCGTTGCCGGCGGGCATGTCGGAGGCGGTCAACCGGTTGGCGCCGGGTTGGGAAATCGCCAACTGCGGCGAACAGATGGCTCCGGGACTCTATCCGCTGCTGAGAGGCCGGAGAAATGTGCTGGTGACCTGCCCGCCGAATCCCATTCAGGGTTGCACGCTGAGCCGGAAATTCCGGGTGCCTGTGGGTAAGACCACGAGCCTCAGGCTGGTGGTGGGGCACGATCCTCGCGGCGACTGGGCCCTGGTCGTCACCATCAACGGTCGGCCCGTCGTGCAGAAGACTATCGGACCCGATGTCACGACCCTGGGATGGACGGACATCACCGTCGATCTGTCATCGTATGCGGGCCGGACTATTGATTTGCAGCTCTTGAACCTTCCGACCGGCTGGCACTACGAGGCCGGCTATTGGGCCGAGATATCTCTGCCAAGCATCTGACAGACCTGCGTCTCGATGGGGTATGCCAGGAAGGCAAAAAAGAAGCCCCCGCTATTGATGAGGGAGAGGAAGCGAGACTATGCGGGGGCCTGTGGACATCTCTAATAAACTCAATCTTAGCTGGATCGCGACATTAAGTCAACCACAATCCCCGAATTTTTGTCAGAAAATTCCACCTCCTGTCTTCCGACGGATCCGTCAGCCCGGCAAGTCCCCCGAGCGTGACCGGCCGCCGGGGCTAAAAGAAGACATCGGGGAGCCGGTAAAGACGTAAGTCTCACGACAGTAAGAGGATAGGCCCTGTCTTCCGGGGGACGCCTCGCGGCCGTACGCCGGGAGCGCCTTTCTGCCGCGGGACCTTCCGGGCGCAGGCGAACCCTGCCCCCGAGTTGACGGTAGGAAACAAATGTCGTATAAAATCAGTTTCGTCGTTGCGTCACAGGACAGGTGAAGTTCCAGGAAGACGGTGAATGGCCAGTAAGAAGAATCAATGTGGGTCGTGTACGGGTTTGTGCTGCCGCTATTTCGCGTTGCCGATTGACGCGCCCGAGACACGGGAAGACTTCGACGATATTCGCTGGTATCTCGCCCACAAGGGGATATCCATATTCGTGGAAGACGGGTCGTGGTATATCAGTATGAAGAACGAGTGCCGTCACCTGAGCGGGACGAATCGGTGCGCGATCTATGAGTGCCGGCCGCTGATCTGCCGGCGGTACAAGAGGGCCGACTGTGACCACGCCGAGGGCGAGTACGACTACGAGCTGCATTTCACTAGCGACCGGGAGATGGAAGAGTACATTCGCATCAAGTTCGATAATAACGTGACCGAGAAGCAACTGCTGAAGAAAGACGTGCGCAGGAAGATCAAGAAGGCATCATGAAAATACCGCCGGTCAAGGGAACGCGTGATTTCTACCCCGCCGAGATGGCTCGGCACAACTGGATCATCGAAGGTTGGAGAAAGGCTTCGGTCCGCAACGGATTCGAGGAGGTGGACGGCCCGATCTTCGAGTACCTGCAGATGTACCAGGTCAAGAGCGGCCAGGAAATCGTCGAGCAGCTCTTCTCGCTGAAGGATCGCGGCGACCGGGATCTGGCGATTCGTCCGGAGTTCACGCCGACGCTGGCCCGGATGATCAACCAGCAGATCAACGCGTTGCCCCGACCGATCAAGTGGTTCTCCGTGCCGCGCCTGTGCCGGGCGGAACGTCCCCAAAAGGGCCGGCTGCGCGAGTTCTTCCAGTGGAACGTCGACATCGTCGGCGAGACGGGCGAGCAGGCAGATGCCGAAGTCATATTCACGACGCTGGACTACCTGCGTATGGTCGGCCTGACGAATCACGATGTGCGCGCTAAGATATCGAGTCGAAGGCTCCTAGCAGCAGTTCTCCGGAGCTTTGGATTCCCGCCCGACAAGCTCGACTCTCTTTATGCTGTACTTGATAAGAAAGCCAAGCTGCCGCCGGAGACGTTTCGCGCAATACTGGGTGAACAAGTGCCCGATGCAGATCAGGCAAAGAGAATAGTAGACTTCATGTCGCTCGATTCTGTTGAACGCGTGGAGGAGATGGCGGGTACGAACGAGGAGGTAGTGGCCGCTGCACGTGAACTCAAGAAAATGTTTGCCATGTTGGACTGGATGGGAGTCGCAGAGTATTGCTCCTTCGATCCGGGGATCGTACGCGGCTTGGCTTACTACACAGGCATGGTCTTCGAGGTGCACGACATTGCTGGCGAACTGAGGGCCATCTGCGGTGGGGGACGTTACGACAACTTGTTGCGAGATTTCGGTGGTCCAGCGATCTCGGCGACCGGGATGGGCATGGGCGATGCCGTGCTGGAAATCCTGCTTCAGGAAAAGGGGCTACTGGACAATCAGGTGCCTAAGCGGGAAGTGGAGTACTTCATAGCATACGCGGAGGAGAATCCGGTTTTTACCAAGGCCATGTACTGGTTGACGGCGCAGATTCGTTCGAAGGGGCATTCAGCCAATCTCACATATAAGCTTGGTGGGCTTTCCCGCCAACTCAAAGAAGGCGCTGGGCAGAACGCGAGAATGTGCGTGATCTTTGGCCGCGAGTACCTCGACGATGGACTGCTAGTGGTGAAGAACATGGCGACCGGAGACCAGACGCAAGTATCGGTGGATCGCTTTCTTTCGGAGTTGACGAACTCGACTCCGTGAATCGCGGCCCTGGAGAGGGACTGGCATGCCAGAGGACTCCGGCCATCTTTATGAACAGGCGTTCGAGGCCTGGCTGATCGATCAGCAGGTGGATTTTGTACATGCCGACGAGCATCGGCGTCCGAGCTGCCTCCAGACCACCGTCAAGAGCTTCGATTTCCTGCTGCGTGCCCGCAACGGCACACGCATCATCGTCGAGGTCAAGGGCCGCACCTACCGCGGGACGAACCTGACGCGCTTGCGGGGACTGGATTGCTGGGTCACGCTGGATGATGTGGATGGACTGCACCTGTGGCAGGAGGCGCTGGGGGAGGAGTACGTGCCCGTCTTCGTCTTCGCCTATCGCATGGCGCAGGTCGACGTGGACTACGACGGACGCGACGTGTTCCCCTTCGGGTCCGACCGGTACCTGTTCTTCGCCGTGCGGGCCGGTGACTACGGCCGGTACATGAGACGCCGGAGCCGGAAATGGCGGACCGTGACATTGAAGGCGGAAGACTTCCGCCGCTGTGCGATGGATATCGCTCGTCTGATAGTCGACCCCACGCGTTCCGCTTCGTAGGCGAGGCGCTTCCACCCCACGGTGTGCGTGGGAAACAGCGCAAAGCCACGGCTTTTGACTTGACAAAATTCACGTCCGAGGGTAGAAGAAACGGCGAACCTGCTAAAGGCGCTCTCGTAAGGAGGACATACTGACGGTGGTGAGATCCCGGTGAGTGCGCGGCATCGGTTTCGCTGATGCAGGGGATCTCCCGGCAGGCGGATAGAACGGTCCGACGGGGCTGTCGCATCCGCTGTCTGTTTGACATGCAGAAATGGAGATCGTCGGTTCGGCGCAATAGGTCCGGCTCCGTCGTGGTGTCCGGCTACGGAGTGAACCGCGTCGAGCGGCCAAGGAAGGTAGGGAATGGAACTGGCAACGGAGGCTCCGGTTTTCTCCGGCGGTGAATGGCTGCAGATTCAGAGCGACCTGTCGCTCTCGAGTCGCCAGATTGCCGTCGTGCAACAACTCTTCCTCGGACATTCCGATAAGCAAATCGCCAAGGAACTCTGCATCTCTATTCCCACGGTACGCACACATTTGAATCGACTCTTTCTGCGCTTCAGTGTGCAGGACCGCTGTGAACTGGTACTGCGCGTCTTTGCCTATTTCATGGAAAGGCATCGGGCACGCGGCTGTCAATGCATGGGGTGATGTTCGGAAGGGGTGCTGTATTAACGACAAACTGACGCGCGATACTCTCCAATGGCCGATGAGGCCCGGGTGGATGGCTGGGTGAGAATATCGACTTCAAGAGAATCGCCGGGAGCTGCAACGACGGATGAGTAGGCAGTGATCAAGACCTGCACCGGCCGGTCGGAAGAGTAGTGGGCTGAGCTGGAGGCGGGAGCGGTCTACCCCGAGACAGGCAGAGGTCTCCTCACGGCCGGTGACAGCATATGCATTCCCAGACGAAAACCACATCGATGAGGTGTGACAAGCCCAGCCTGGCCGGTGCGCGGTCAGGATGAGCGAGGGCGTGCCAGGTGGGGTCGACGCGAAGACAAGGCGAACCGGAATGGAGTGAACAGGTGGGCAACCGAAGGACCCAGTTGAGTCTGCTGCTCCTGCCCTTGACGGCGTATGCGGCGTATACGACGCCCGTCTGTGGCTGTACCCCGATCCGTGAGCCGGTGGAGCGTGCGGCCGAGTGGCTGATGGAGAATCAGGAGCACAAACCGTGCTGTGCGGGCGGATACTGGCCGGAGGAAGAGTCGTACACCGGCTCCATCGTGGCAGGTCTGGTCGATGCCAATGACAAAAGGGTCTGGAGAGAAGGGCTGATCGAATGCCTGGCGCAGGTCGACGACGCCACGGCCGAATACCCCGTGCGCGCGTTGGGGGCTGCGGTGTGGGCGCTGGCACGCACCGGAGCGCTGGACGACTCCGCCGTGGACTCTTCCCGGACGGCCCGCTGCTGTTGGCGGGGCAAAACGCTGGCGGACCTGCCGGACCTGTTGCTGGGACATTGGATTTCTGCAGGTGACATGGCCGGCAGCTTCTATGAACGCTTCGACCACGGCAACGGCTTCATCGGGCCGGCTGGGGGGGGTGTGGCTCTGCCGGCGGAAGGGACTCATGGGGCTGTCGCGTACGGAGACCGGATAGGAGCGAATAACCTGCTACGGAACTTCGTCATATTGCGGCTTCTGGAACGGGTCGACCGCCGTGAGTGGATCGACGCACAGGTGACACGTGGGTGCATGGGTTGCCGTCGGGTGGGCGCTGCGCGTTGCGCCGGAGGTCCGCTCCAGTTGAGAACAGACTCGGCTCATTGGGGCTGAGGGGTGCGATGAGTATGTACAAGATGAAAGAATGCATGCAGAACACGGATCGACTCCACCGGCCTGCCTGGAAAGCCCTGTTTCTGGCCGGGTTGTGTTGGGGTCTGGTCGGTTGCGGTGACGGGATTCGGTCCCCTTCGCCGCAGCAGCTTGCGGAATTCGAACAAGCCGGCCCCGCCGGTCCCACGATGGATCTGAATCGCCTGGTCCAGGCCCGGTTGCAGACGGGACCCTATCGGGTGGTGGTGGGGGATGTCCTGCAACTGGAAATGCCGACGCACATGTTCCCGGATGTCGCGGGGACGCAGGCCGCCGGCATGGGCGGCAGGATGACCCAGAACTGCCGTGTCGGCGATTCCGGACTGATCACGCTGCCGGACGGCCGACAGCTTCCCGTGCAGGGACTGTCTCTGATGGAAATGGAATCGTCCATTGGGGACGCGTACTACCCGAGCATGGTCAAAACGCGACCGGCCGTGTACGCCCAGGTTACCTCCTACGCCACGGCCAACATTCGGGTGATCGGCGCGGTGGGCAAGCCCGGCATCTACCGGTTGCGGCACGATCAGATGTCACTCATAGGGGCGCTGATGGAAGCGGGCGGAGTCGTGGAGGGTGGGGCTGCCACCATCCGGATTGTCCGATCCGGACCCAGCGACGAGCGGACACGCTTGCCCCGGTCGGGAGATGCCGAAGGCACCGTGGGGCCTGCGGCCAATTCTCAATGGCCGGGTCGCCTTCTGTCGCACACGGAGGCGTCGAGAGCCGGGCTGTCCGTGCGATTCCAAAAGGAAGGACCGCTGTGCACCACCGGCTGGCTGACGATCACGAAGGACAACGACGTGCTCATCAGCCAGTGGCTCGATATCGGGGTTCAAGGTCAGAGACGTGCCGTTTTGCAGGCCGCCGGCAACAAATCGCAGGAGCTGCCCGTCGAACAGTTGGATGCGCGGCTGTCGCGTCTGGCCCAGCTCATGGATGCCCAGGCTCCCGACGAGCGCGCCGATTCCCGTCGCGTTCGGACGGCGAACTGGAACGTTGCCCCGACAGGGGTCTTGGTTGCTTCCTTCGAAGGGACCGACGAAAGTTCCGTGCCGCCGACATTGTCCACCGGGGGCCTCAAGAAGCTGGTCTACGAGACGTCGGATACGCCGCGTGTCACGGCCGACAACGAGATGACGCTGACCCTCCCGGTTCGCGGATTGAACATCCCGTTTGCCGATGTCCCTCTGGTGGACGGGGATTCAATCATTGTGGAACGCATCAAGCCGCAGACAGTCTCAGTCATCGGACTGGTCGCCCGGCCGGGCAGCTTCCCGTACCCCCAAGACGTGCCATGCACTCTGGCCGAAGCTCTCGCTCTGGCGGGAGGACTCGACATGGTGGCCGAGCCCCGTTATGTCAGTGTCTACCGCCTTCGAGCCGACGGCACGATTGCCGCTGCGACGTTCCAGTTTGCCCGCAGTTCCGGGCAGGAGCATCTGACCGAGTCGCTCGCACTGAAGGTCAGGCCGGGGGACGTCATTTCCGTCGAGCACACACCGAGGACACGCACGAACGTCTTCTTCGATCGGATCGTTCGAATCACACTGGGCTGGTACATCCGGCCGGATGATTTCAGGGATTAGCCATGGCGGACGAAACTAACAGTCGCTCGCATCTGACGAGCCCCGGGATGGAAGCATCGGAGGGTTTGGTCGGAATCCGAAGAGAGACCTCGCGGAATCCGTGGGCCGGGCCGGCACCTTGTGGCCCGATCTCGCCGGAGAATCTGCTCAAGACATTCTGGCGAAGCCGCGGGATACTTCTGCTATGCACGATGACAGCAGTGGGAGTGGGACTCGCCTACATCGCTCGGTCCACGCCCACCTTCACGAGTGTCTCCAAACTCTACGTGCAGCAGAAAACGATTCCGCTCCCCGGCGTGGACACCCGCACCATGCCGCGCTACAACCTGTACACGCAGGCCGAGCTGCTCAAGTCCACCTCCGTGCTGAGCGTCGCCGTGGCCGAGCCCAACCTGGCGAGGATGCGAACATTCGCCCAGACGGACAATCCGGTTGCCTACCTGCAAAAATACGTTCGGGTGACCGTCGGCAAGAACGACGATGTGGTGACCGTGTCCTTTGACTCCCCGTATCCGGCCGAGGCCGCCGGGATCGTGAATGCCGTGGTCAATGCGTACATCGCGGATCACGAACAGCACAGGCAACGAAGTTCGGTCGACCTGTCGTCGAGCCTGCGTGCCAGGCTCGATGGTGGACGAGCCGAGCGGGATAAGAAGCTGCAGGCCCTGACGCAGTTCAAGAAGGACAACACTGCTCTGGCACTGGAATCCAACCAGAGCACCAGCTTGCTGCAGCGGTATCTCCAGCTGGAAAAGGCTTACACGGACGCGCAGATTCGAACGCTGGAGGCCGAGTCGTACAAGCAGCGGATCCTGGCTCTGGCCGATCGCCCGTCTCTACTGCGGCCGGTGATCCCGACCAGCCCGGGCACTGGCACGTCCACCGCTCCTGCCACCGAGCGGTCTCAACTGGAGGCGAAGCTGTCCGAGCGGACGGTGGAACGAGTCACCAGTGAGACCCTGTTCACATCGAACCATCAGCATTTCGAAACTCTCGACAAAGAGATTCAGCAGATCAAGGACCGAATCGCGGCGATCGACAAGGAAACTTACGCCACTGTTCTGGCGGACGCCGAACAACAGTGTGTGGAGGCCCGGCAGAAGGAATCGCAGATTGCCGCTCTGCTGCAGGCCGAGCGCCGGGATGTGGCAGCTCACAGTGCCCAGTTGGCCGAGCATGCGCGCCTGGTCGAGGAATATGAGCAGTCCAAGGAATTCTGCCAGACGCTTGAGCAGCAGATTCGCGGGGCCAATCTCAACGACGACTTCGAACCCCAGGAAATCCGCGTTCTGGAGATCGCCCGGCCCCCGACGCGACCCTCGCACCCGCAGCGGGCCCGGGTCATGGCGATTGCCATGGTCCTCGGCATCCTTATCGGCGGGGCCGTGTC
Source organism: uncultured Pirellulales bacterium (assembly GCA_964421295.1). Taxonomy (GTDB): domain Bacteria; phylum Planctomycetota; class Phycisphaerae; order Sedimentisphaerales; family Anaerobacaceae; genus PLanc-01. The sequence continues at coordinate 80,111 of CAYQXM010000005.1, read as the reverse complement.
GCTGTTGCGGGACACGCTCGACCAGACCATTCGGTCGGCCGACGAGATTCGCAAACTGCTGGGACTCCCCGTGCTCGGCGTTATTCCTTCGATGCCCCGACTGCAGAGAGCTTCGTGGCGAGGGCAGAGTACGCGTCTGAGGCCGGATTCGCAGGAGGCCGAGGCGTTTCGAGCGGTCCGAACGGGAATCGTCTTCGGCGCCGCCAAGGAGAACGCCAGGACGATTCTGGTCACGTCGCCCTTGCCCGGCGACGGCAAATCGATGCTGGTCAGCAATCTGGCCATCGCCATGGCCCAGGCGGGGCAGAAGACCATCGTGGTGGACGCCGACTTTCGCAAACCGACCCAGCATATTCTGTTCCGCTCGGACGCCGACCGGCAGGGACTGGTGGCCGCTCTCAGCGGAAAGGCCACGCTGACGCAAGTGATTCAATCCACGGATGTTCAAGGGTTGAGCCTGCTGTCGTGCGGATCGAACATCCCGAATCCGGCGGAGATTCTCAGCAATCCGGCGTTCCATCATGCTCTGCAGCAGCTCGCGCAGGTATACGACCGCGTGATTCTCGACGCGCCGCCCGTCATGGCCGTCAACGATGCGAGGGTGCTGGGATCGCTCTGTGACGTCACGGTGCTCGTTCTTCGAGTGGATCGGTCCCGGCGGCATATGTGCCAGCGGGCGATCGATGCCCTGGAAGCGACCGGGTCGCATCTGTTGGGTGTCGTCGTCAATGATGTGCAGCGTGCAGGCGAACGCTTCGGATACTACGGCGGGTACCACAGCTACTACGCCGCGGGTCGCGATGGAGGCCGGACGCTCCGAGCGCGCCGAACGGAATCGGCCGTTGCCCGGCAACCGGTGTGACGGACGAAGCAGGCGCCGACCGTGGCTCTGCCCGTTGCGGCTTTGGGCCGGTCGGCACGCGTGTACCGACGAGGACGGAGTCTGCCCGGAGGCAGACGGAATCGCCTGCCGAGCGTTCGACGAAGATCGAAAAAGAAGGGTACCCTTTGGGCGAGCCCACCGTGATCATCAGCCGGCGGCTGGTGGCTATCAATGCCGCCAGCTTCGCGTTCGTGCGTCTGCTGCACGTCACGATCTTTCTGTGGGTGCAGCATTACCTGCTGGCGAAGGTTTCGGCGGAAGAGTACATGGTGTTCGCCGTGATCGGGAGTCTGTTCTTCCTGACCCCCATTTTCACGCTCGTGTTCACCAGCTCGACGTCCCGGTACATCGTGGGGCACTATGCTCAGGGGCAGTTGGACGGCGTGACCACCGTGGTCTCGAGCGTGTGGCCGGTGCTGCTGGTCGTCGGCGGCCTCATCTTTGGCCTGATGACACTGGCGGCGCATTACGTCGGCGTCCTTTTCGTCATCCCCCCGGCCTTCGTGCACGACGCCCAGTGGATGGTGATGCTGCTGGCCACGACGGTGGTCGCAGACCTGGTGCTGGCTCCCTTTACCCTGGGACCGCACATCCAGCAAAGATACGTATTGAACAACGGCATCGGACTCATTGGAGAGGTCATCAAGATCGCCCTGATCGTCACGCTGATGTTCAATATCAGTGCCCGGGCGCTGTGGGTAGCCATCGCCAACGCCACGGCGGAGTTGTTTTGTCTGGCGGCGCGAACGGTGATCTCCCGACGAATGATCCCGCAGCTGAGATTCTCTTTCGCGCATGTCAAGCTGAGCACGATTCCCATGTTGTTCACCTACGGTTTCTGGAACGCCATCGTGGCCATGAGCAACTATCTGCGCGATTGGGCCAGTCTGCTGATCATGAACCGGTTCAGCGTACCGGTGCACGTCGACTGCTTCAGTGTCGGGGCCACGATGGAACGGCAGGCCCATCAGATGTGGGAGCCGGTGCGGGCGAGTGTGGGGCCGCCGCTGATTGCCTTGCACGTCAGCGGGCGGTCCGATGCCCTGAGGCACGCCTACTGCATGGGCGGACGGTATGCCCTGTGGCTGGTGATGGCGGCGCTGATGCCCCTGATCGTCCTGCGGCACGAGTTTGTCGGGCTGTATGCGCCGAAGTATCCGCAGGCGGCGAATGTCATGCTCCTGATGCTCCTGCCGATTCCGCTCCGCATGGTCAACGTCATGCTGCCGCAGATAGCGCAGGCCAAGGCCCAATTGCGCGGGTTGGCCGTCCGCACCTTGACCGTCTACGGCGGGTGCGTGCTGGCGGTCTTTGTGGCCGTGTGGGGGTACGGCGCCGGCAGTCTCGGAGCCGCCGCCGTCTATGCCGCGTTCAGTATCTGCGGGGACCTTCTGCTCATTTGGCCGCACGCCTCCACGCTCGTAGGCACGAAACTTTCCGACATGACGCGCGAAACCATCGTGCCCGGGGTCGTTCCTATCATTCTGGGCGCCATACCGTTGATAGCGTTCCATGCTTCAGGGCATGTGAATACGTGGCGTGAACTCACCGCTGCCATCACCACCGGCCTGATCGCCCATGCGACCGGGATACTGCTGGCGCTGCGCGCCGACGAACGGAAGGGATTGACCGACTTGCTGAGAAGCAGACTGGTGAGAGCCTAGGGCGCTGCGTTTTGTTGTCGTGACAAAACCGGATCAGGGGGTGTTCCCGGCCAGTCCTCCGCGTGCAGTAGCGGGAGAAATCGTGGAAGGATGTCATGATCTCTGTTAACGGGTGTAAGACCGATGGTCGAGTTGCGTGACAGCCTGGTTTCCGTCATCATCCCGGCGCACAATGCCGAGCGGTGTCTGCGGGATGCCGTGGACAGTGCGTGCATCCAGGAGGGGCCTGCCCAGGAGATCATCGTGATCAATGATGGCTCTACGGACGGAACGGAGGCCGTGGCACAAAGCTATGGCGACCGGATCGTATACCTGAAGCAGGAGAATCTTGGGCAGGGCGCGGCACGCAATGCGGGCCTGGCGATGGCCCGAGGGACATTCGTCGCCTTTCTCGATGCCGACGATTACTGGAAACCGGGATTCCTCCAGGCTTGTGTGCAGTTCCTGCTCGCTCACGAGGACGCCATTGCGGTCAGCACAGGCCTGATCACGCAGATGTTCGACGGCTCGCAGGTCATTCACCCGCGCGGGCTCTGCTGCAACGGGGCGGCGCGGGAGCCGTTCGTCGTCGAGCGTTTCTTCGACACGTGGGCGCAGCACGACCACGTGCGGACGGGCTCCAACGTCATTCGCCGGGCCGTCATCGACAAGGCGGGCTTCCAACGGGCCGATCTGCGGATAGCCCAGGACCTGGAATACTGGGGCTATCTGGCGACCTTCGGCCCATGGGGATTCATTCCGCAGCCGCTGTGGGTGGGCAATTCCCGCGTGGCGGCGCGGGACAGCGGATGGCTGCGCAAGTACCGCAAACGCAGGCGGCTTTGTCCGGATGTGGAGCAATGGGAACGTCGGATTGTCCCGAGGCTTCTGCCCCAGCAGCGGGAAGCGTTCGAGATCGTCCGGGGACGCGTGGCCCTCGGTTTGGCCCAGAGCAAGATCCTGGGAGGCTCACGCCGTGCCGCGCGCCGGATCGTGCGTACATACGGCTCGACCATGCCGCCGCACTTGCTGACACGGCTGCTGCGATTGGGCGTCAGAGGGGGCTGGATCGGCTGGCAGTTGGCGTGCACCGTCGTGCAGTGTCGTGAATGGAGCAGAGCGGCGCACTTGCGGTTGGGACGGCGGCCTTGAACGAAGGACACGTGCAGTGAAGGCGGTTTGGATTACTCGGTCGTTTCTGGATTACCGGATACCGGTGTACAGAGAATTGTCAACGCGGCTGGAGGGACATTTGACGCTCCTCTTCAACGCCGATTACGTCCCCCGGCGATGCTCCCGCAAGGCGGAGCAGGCGCTCGGCTCCGCCGCCCGAGGTCTGCAAGGCGAATTTGCCCTGAAACTGGGCGCACAGAAAGGATTCGCCAACCGGGGCTTCCGGTTCCCTTACCAGCCCGGATTGGTCCGGAGGGTGCTCGAGGCGAAACCGGATGTGCTGATCACCGACGGCTTCTTCCAATGGACATCCGCCGCTCTGTGGCTGCGGGCCAGCCGCGGTGTCCCGCATGTGTGCTGCTATGAGAAGACGATGCACACCGAACGTCACGCCCAATGGTACCGCACCTGCTACCGCAAGCTGGCCCTGCGGTGGATCGACGTAATGTGCTGCAACGGGCGTCTGTCGGCGGACTACGTCCGGGGGATGGGTTTTCCGGCGGAGAGGATCAAGTTGGGGAACATGGTGGCCGATACGGAGGAACTCGCTCGCCGGGCTGCGGCGGTGACAAATGGGCAGCGCGCCGAAGTGATTGCGCGACTCCGCCTGCAGGGAGCCGTTTTCCTGTACGTAGGACGCCTGATCCGGCTCAAAGGATTGCGCGAGTTGCTGGCGGGCTGGGAGCAGTTCTCCCGTGCCCGGGGCGGCAGCGCGGCCACGCTCCTGTTGGTGGGCGAGGGGCCCGAGCGGGAGGGGCTCGAACAGTATTGCCGTACTCACCGGCTGGACAACGTTCGGTACGCCGGACCGGTGGACTACGATGGGATCGCGACATATTATCGATGTGCCGAGGCCTTCATCATCCCGACGCTGGAGGACAACTGGAGTCTGGTGGTGCCGGAGGCGATGGCGTGCGGCCTGCCCATTCTCTGCTCCCGGTACAATGGGTGCTGGCCCGAACTCGTCACCGACGCGAACGGTTGGGTGTTCGATCCGCTGGCGCCCGGTGGGGTGGGGCCGGTTCTCACTCGCGCCATGTCGGCGAAAGAGCGCTGGCCTCAGATGGGGGAACGATCCCGGGAGATCGTGAAGGCGTATTCACCGCAATGGGCGGCCGATGTCATTTACGAGGGATGTCGGCTTGCCTGTAACCTTGGACGAGATGAGAGAACGAAGTTCATCCGGTCGCGTGCCTCGTCATCTCGGCGTTGGGTGGGAACGTGCCATGGAACCGGAGAGAAACGAACTGATCATCAATGCGGATGACTTTGGACTGGATCACCAGACCAACCTGGCGGTCGTGAGGACGTTTGACCTCGGCCTTTGCTCCAGTTGCACGATCATGGCGAACATGCCGGGGTTCGAGGAAGCCTGTGAACTCGTTCGCGAACATGGATTGACTGCGAATGCCGGGCTGCACCTGACGCTCACGGAAGCAGCACCCGTCACGGAACGAATCAGGATGTGTCCACGATTCTGCAATAGCGCAGGCGAGTTCAGGTTGTCACGCCGCGAGCATGTTCTCGTCCTGAGGACACACGAGCGACAGGCTCTCGCGGAAGAAATATCAGGTCAGATCGGTCGATGCCGGCGGCGGGGCGTCCCCCTGACCCATGTGGATGCACATGGGCATGTTCATGAAGAATGGGCCATTCTCTCCGTGCTCATGAACGTGGTGCGCGAAGCAGGAATTCGTCATATAAGAGTGTGCAAGACCTTCGGCTTTGGAGTGTCCCATGCCAAGAGGTTCTACCGAAGGATCGTCAATGCCCGACTCCATCGGGCCGGATTGGCGCGGACCCACCATTTCGGCGCCCCGGATGACTATCGATTGTTCTGCCAGATGTTCCAGGCCGCGGAAACGCCGGCGGGCTCATGGGAAGTGATGATTCATCCTGCGCTCGATGCGGACGGCGGGCTGATCGATTCCTGGCTGAAGCGACCGATTGTCCCCATGGTCCGGGCCATCCCTGGATATGAACAGGCTCGTTCTTACACAGGTCACCACTTCTGCAGGTCCACGGGTGATGCACAGCACGCCATTGCCTGAAACACCGCAGGGAGCACCGATTCTCGGCCTGACCTCGCTCGTCGGTAAAGGAGGAGTGGCCGGACTTCTTCTCCTCGGCATCGAGGTCATGCGCGTGGCCTCCATCCGGGGGCGCGATCCATCCGAGTATGCCCGGATCGATGGATCGGCGCTGCTGCAAATAGTCTACGTGGGGCTGTGCCTCTTCTACTGTTTCTGCCGCTGGCTCCGCTCGCCGCAGCGGGGAGCGTTCTATCTGCTCAAAGCGACGCCGGCACTGCCGCTGGTCGTCTATACGGGACTCTGTGCCTTGAGCACGCTCTGGTCGCCCAACCCCGCGATGACGCTCTACCGGTCCGTGGAGTGTTTCGCATACCTCGTGCTCGCCGCCATCGTCTGCGACAACCTGAACCTGAGGTGTTCCCGGCGTGATTTCGTCGAGTGGATCGTCTTCTGGAGCATGTGGTTTCTGGCCTGGGACCTGATTCGCATGGTGCGTATAGTGGGGCCGGGGTTGCTCGCCAGCGCCGATGTCTTTCGGGCCGGCAACTTCGGACTGTCGGCCGCGTTCTTCCTCACCCTGTTCATCTCCCGACGCCGGCTGTTTGTGTTGATCAGTCTGGTCTTCATGATTCTCTCGGCCGCCAACACCGCCTACTTCGGGATCTTCTTCGGGCTGATCCCGGGACTCTGCGTGGGAGACCGGAGGTGCCAGACGACTTTGTTCTTTGTCACGGGCCTGGTGGCCCTGGCCTTTCTCTGGATCGGTCCGGACGTCGTCCGGTACACGCTCTTCTATGGGAAGGCCGGCGTGGGCCTCTCGCAGACGACCGGCCGCGACCAGATCTGGCGGTACGCGCTGGAGTCGGGCCTGAACCGGCTTCCCTATGGCTACGGCTTCGTCGCGGGGGAAACCGACGTGCTCGTGACGGCCACAACCTCTGCGATCACGGCCCATAACGTCTTTCTGTCGGCGCTGCTGAGTGTGGGAGTAGTCGGCCCGCTGCTCTTCGTGGTCTTCTTCATCTGGCTGGCCTATGCGGCGCTGCGTTCGGACGTGCCGAAGAGCTGGCGCCCCGCGCTGCTCGGCACCACCATCATGGTATTCATCACCTCGATCGCCTCTCCCGGACTGGGTGCACGGGTCTACGGCGCCTGGGTTCCCTCGGTCGTCGTGTGCATGGCCATCTGCACGCTGATGATCTCCGAGACCCTGAGAGAACTGAATGCCGTGACGATGGGATGGAATGGAGAGCCGTTGCTCGAATCGGCACTATGAGAATCGGATTCTGAAGATGCTGTTTGCCTCGGCTCGGAATTTCATTTTCTTTGTTCTTGTGACGATGGTGTACGGTGCCGTGACCTCGTGACCCGCCCAAGGACTGCGGATTTGCAGCCGCTGTTGCCCGGCCTGGACCTGACCCGGCCTGGGGCTGCGGAGACATCGCCGTGACAAACCTCCAGCCATCACGTCAGGAGTGGGATGCCGTCAAGGGCGTGTTGATCCTCTGTGTCCTCGTGGGACATTCTGCCCTCGCCAACGTCGTGGCGCCTGCTTTGAAAGACGGTCTTTACAGCTTCCACGTACAGGCATTCCTCCTTCTGCCGTTTCTGTACGCCGTCCGACCCGCCGGCGGAAGAAACGTGGCCGATGTATGTGTACGCTACCTGATTCCTTACAGCGTGTTTGTCGCGGTGTTCAGCGTACTGCAACAAGTGGCTGTCCGCCGAGACGTTGTGTCCTGGCTGTACGAACTGGAACGCGGCCTGATCACGGGCAACGACGTCTATCTCAAAGGGGCGACAGGGCTTTCTCTGTTCTGGTTCCTTCCGGCCATCACAGGGGTCAGCCTGCTCACTATCCTGTATTACAGCCGGGCCGGATTCTGCTGCACCAGGCTTCTGGGGCAGCCGGAGAGTCTGTGGGGCCAAGTGACTCTCTCGACGGCGAGCATCGTGGCGGCTGTCGTTGGACCTCTGAGTGTGATGTGTGTGCTGGACGCCATGCCGAGGCTCAAACAAATGGTGTTCCCGCGACACGCGGAGGACTTCTTCGGCTCTCCTGCGGAGGCGGCCGTAGTGTGTTCCTGAAGGGTTTCGGATTGCCGGGTATTCTGAGCCATCGTCCGGCGTCATGCTAAAGGATTGGCAATTCACATGCGGATTCTCTATGTGCACAATGACTATGCAACTCCCAGTGGTGAAGAACACGCCGTCAAAGCTTTGGCCGAGCTGATGCGTGCGCACGGCCACGAAGTGGCCTGGTTCAGGCGGAGTTCCGCGGAACTGCGTGGCGCGCCGGCGGCGCACGCCAAAGCCTTCTTCACCGGGATCCACAATCCCTCGGCCGCCCGGGCTCTGGCCGGCGTGCTCGACAAGTTTCAGCCGGATGTCGTGCAGGTGCAGAACCTGTATCCGCTGATTTCCCCGTCGATTTTCACTCCCCTGCGTCGGCGCGGCATCCCGGTGGTGATGCGGTGCCCGAATTACCGGATCTTCTGTCCCAATGGCCGGCACCTCGTCAAGGGACGAGTGTGCAACCTCTGTGTCGGGCCGGGGCACGAGCTTTGGTGTGTGGTCCGCAATTGCCAGGAGAGCTTCTTCAAGAGCGTCGGCTACGCGGCGCGGAATGCCGCCGCCCGCATGACGGGCCGGATTCGCGACGGCGTTGATGTATTCATCGTTCAGTCGAAGTTCCAGCGAGACTTGTTCGCGGCCCGCGGCATCCCGCGCGATCGCATCGAGATTGTCCCGGGACTGGCTCCCGACGTGACGGAGCCACCCTGGACGATCGGAAGATACGTGACGTTCGTGGGCCGGGTAAGCCCCGAAAAAGGAATCGAGACTTTCGTTCGGGCCGCGCACCTGAATGCCGAAATCCCGTGTGCCGTGGCGGGCGACGATCGGTCCATGCCTGATCTTCGACGTCAGGGGACGGGCAACATCGAGTGGCACGGGTTCCTCGATCACGCATCACTCGACGCCGTGTACGCGCAGTCACGCATCGTCGTGGTTCCCAGTCGCTGGTACGAGGGGTTCCCCAACGTCATCGTGCAGGCCATGATGATGGGGCGTCCGGTCATCTGCTCGGCTATCGGCGGATTGCCCGATATTGTGGAAGACCGGCGCACGGGCCTGCTGTTCAATCCAGACAACGCCGCGGAATTGGCCCAGAAGATTCGATTCCTCTATACCCGGCCCGGTTTGTGCCGGCAGTTGGGCATCGCCGGACGAGAGAAAGCCCTGCGGGAATATTCGTCGGATGTCTGCTACGAGCGCGTGATGACCGCGTTTGAGAAAGCCATTCGTCGCTGCCGGCCCCATTACGACTACGGGACGGTTCGGCGGCCCGTCACGGCGCCGGTGCACGTCGTGGAGCACAAGTCGGCCGGAACGGCTGATGAGTCGCTTTACGCCGGCAAGGAGTCCTCGTGAGTTCCGACAGGCCATCATGTCACGGCGTATCCCATGATCTGCTCACCTGTTCCGGCCGCACGCTGACACCCGGGAAGCTGCACAAGCTCTTCTGGTACCTGGGCAGGCACGGCTGGCGTCGCACGGCCGAACGCGTGTGGGCCAGAGTCATCGCTCACGCGGGGGCGCGGCCTCGAGGCGGTTCAGGGCCAGTACCGGCAGCGGTCCCAGCGGATGAGGAAATATTGAACCTGCAGCCGGGGGACTGGGTTGAAGTCCGGCCGGAGTCCGAGATTCGGAAAATGCTCGATACGAATGGGCGCTACAAAGGGCTGCTGTGGATGGACAACATGTCGCGCTTCTGCGGCCGCCGCTTCCGCGTGCACAAGCGTCTGGAACGCATGATGCTGGAAAGCGACGGCCGGATGCGCAGACTCAAGAATACCGTGCTTCTCGAAGGGGCGACGTGCGAAGACCTCTATGGGTGCGACCGCTCGTGCTTTCACTTCTGGAGGGAAGCATGGCTCAGGAAAGTTACGGATAGTCAGTAGAAGGAATCAGGAGGTCCATAATGATTACCCTGCCAGATGGTTCTGTGCTCACCCCTCCCGTGACATCGCCTCGGACGACGGTGCTCATGCCGCCGAAGGCCCCGGAAGTGTCGCTGAAGCTGGAGGTCAAGACACTCGACCAGGCGGAGGCCGCCGGCTGGAACGCGATGGTGGCGGGACACCCGCTGGGCAGCGTGTTTCAACACACGGCGTACGCCCGGATGCTGCGGGCTACGTTCAAGCACATCGAGCCTCACTACCTGTCCCTGGTGGATGGGCAGGGCGCTATCAAGGGAGGATTGAGCCTCTGCCGCGTTCGGAGTTGGTTGACGCACGATCGCCTCGTGGCTTCGCCCTTTGCGTTCTATTCCGATCCGATGGTCGCGTCCCGGGAGGAACTGAAGACTGTTTTCGACGGGGTCGTGCAGCTCTTCCGCACGACGAAGGCCCGCTACGTGGAGATCAAGGCACATCGCAGTGTGCCGCTCCTGGTCGAAGCCGACAAGATGACGCCGGTGTACTTTCACAAAACGTACTTCCTGGACCTCGCCGACGGTCTGGACACGGTGGCGAGCCAGTTTCACCGGACGGGCGTCAGGCAGAAGATCCGCCGGGCCGAGGCGAGCGGCATCACGGTTCGGCCCGCCGAGAGGGAGGCGGATGTCAGGATCTTTTACGATCTGCTGGTCATCGGCCGACGCCGGCTGGGGCTGCCGCCGCAGAACTGGGAGTACTTCCGGAATATCTGGAGGCACCTGGTGCCGCTGAAGATGGCGCGTTTCACGATGGCGCAGAAGGAGGACCACACGATTGGGGCGCTCTGCTCATTTCTCTTCAAGGACACGATGCACCTCGCTTACATCGGCACCCTGGAGGAGTTTCAGCCGGAAGGAGTGGGGCAGGCGTTGTGGTGGGATGCGCTCCAGAATGCGGCGAGCGCCGGCTTGCGGTACGTGGATCTGGGCAAAACGTCGCCGCACGACGAGGGATTGATGACGTACAAAGCCCGGTGGAACGCCGTCGAGCAGGAGGTGCCGTCGTTCTATTATCCGTGCCCGACCCGATCGGCAATGTATTACGACGATTCGAGCAAGTCGCACCAGTGGGCGCGGAAAGCGTGGCAGGTTATGCCGACTCCGCTGGCGCGCTGTGCCGCGCGTGCGGCGTATCGACACATGGGGTGACCGTATGGCCAGGAACGATCCGGATGCGACCGGATTGCCGCCCCGGTTCTACATCGGCCGGATGGGCGTCTCTCTCGTGACATTGCCCCAGGCAATGGAGTTGCTGGACCGGCGCGTGCGCAGCCGGCAGCCGGCCTATGTCTGTGCGGCCAGCGTCGCGGGAGCGGTCCTGTCGCAGCGAGATCCCGAGTTCTGCCGGATTGAGAACGAATCGTTCCTGACGGTGCCGGACAGCACGCCGTTGACGTGGTGTGCCCGATTGGGCGGGCGGCGCCACGTCCCACGTGTGAGCGGCCCCGATCTGATGATCGAAGTCCTGAAAGTGTCGGCCCAGCGGGGCTACACGCACTATTTCTACGGCGACACCGACGACACGTTGCGGCGCATGCGTCAGGTGGCGCCAATCCGCTTTCCCGGGCTTCAGATCCTGGGCATGCGTTCGCCGCCGTTTCGCCCGCTCACGGACGAGGAGGAAGATCGGACGATCGCCGAAATGAATCGCCTCCGCCCCTCCTTCATCTGGGTGGCGCTGGGGTGTCCCAAGCAGGAGAGATGGGTGGCCCGGATATTCCCGCGGATCGAATCGTCGATCGTGATTCCGATTGGTGCCGCATTCCGTTTCTTGATCGGGGAATACCGCCATGCGCCACGACTGCTGCAGGTGTGTGGTTGCGAAGGCATCTACTGGAGAGGTTTTGCCCATCCTATCGAGAGCGCCAAATGGTACAGCCGTCATCTCCCGACGTTCAGCGTCCTGTTGATCGGAAGCCTGGTCAAACGCCTCCGCAAGTCGCCTCAAGGTTCGTTGTGATGAACGGACAAGAAGGGGCTCGAATGCGAGTGGAGTTGATAACCTCCGCCCATCCGGCCTGCGATGATTTCGTGCGTAGACATCCCGCCGGGGAACTGTGTCACCTTCTGGACTGGGGGCGGATGATCCATCGGACCTTCGGGCATGAGACGTTCTACCTAGCCGCGTGCGACGAGAACGCCGTGCGGGGCGTCCTGCCTCTGACGCTCGTCCGCAGTCGACTCTTCGGGGTGCACATGATCTCACAGGCCTTCAGCAACTACGGCGGTCCACTCCTTGCGGAGCCTCGCGCGTTGGCCCCGTTGCTGGAGCGCGCCTATGGCGTTGCCCAGGACTGTCGATGTCACCAGATCGAGTTTCGCAGCACGCTTCCGCTGTCGGCGGCGCACCACTGCCGAACGGACAAAATCTGCATGCATCTGTCGCTGGACCCGGACCCGGACGTTGTATGGCGTGGTCTGCGGTCGGAGATTCGCAATCGCATTCGCAAAGCGGAGAAGGCCGGTCTGACCGTCGTCGATGGCGGGGTCGAGTTGCTGGCCAAGTACTACGACGTTTGGACGGTCCGGATGCGTCAACTGGGCACGCCGTGTTACTCGCGGCGATTCTTCGCCAATCTCCTGGAGCAGTTCCCCGAACACACCCGGATCTTCCTGGTCCGCCAGACTGAGAAGACCGTTGGCGCCGGCTTGTTCTACGCCTTCAATGGTCTGGCCCAGTGTCGTTGGGCCGCCACGCTGACCGATTATAATCCGCTTGCACCAAATATGCTCCTCTACTGGTCGGCCCTCAAATACTATTGCCGGACCGGCGTGGCGACATTCGACTTCGGGCGCAGTACGCGGGAAAGCTCCCAGCACGAGTTCAAGCGACGGTGGGGCGCGGAGACGATTCCACTCTATTATGAACACTGGACCCAGGCGGGATACTCAGTGGAAATGACCACCCCGGACAGTCCCCGTTACCACAAGAAGGTCGAGATGTGGAAAAGGTTGCCGTTATCTGTCACGCGGGTCCTGGGACCCTGGATCAGTGGCAGTCTGCCTTAGTCGGACGGCTGCGGGCGTAGGGAGGCCAGGGAGCCATATAGATGAGGGGTTGCGCGTTGAATGACCATCGGGCACGTTGGGTGGTAGAATGCCTCCTGGCCGCGGTATGGGGCGGGTGGATGGTTCTTCCCGCGCACGGACAGGGTGACAGCTATCTTAAGCTGAGTGCCGGGGGCGATGCGGTCCTGGCGGGTGCCAAGGTCACGGACCTGGACTACACGAAAGACTTCAGCGTCGAGGCGGTGGTCAAGATCGAGCCCAGTTGTCCCGGCGGGCGTCACGCGCTCATCATCGGCAAAGTCGCCCCGCGCGAGAGTACGATGGCTACCAGCCCCGGCTTTGCGCTGGGTACGGAGCAGGGGCATCTGCAGACGTTTGGACAGGTGATCGTCGGCAAAATCGGCGACGGTACCCGCCAGGTCACCCTTCAGGCCAGGGAACGTGAGGGCTACGCGCATGCGGTGCTGACCTGGGAGACGGCGGCACGCGAGATGATCCTCTACATGAATGGATGGAAAGAGGCCGACGCCAACGACCCGAACATCGAGCCGAGCCGTGTCAAGAACGGCGAAGTTCTCGGCTTCGGCCACAAGGGGCCCTATGGGGACCTGCGACGCGATGTGGCGCTGGCCCGCCTGTGGAATCGCAAGCTCTCCGCCGATGACGTGCAGCGTCTGTGGGAGTGCTTCAACACGACCCGGCGTCACGATGTGCCGTCGGGCGTCAGCCGTGCCGACCTGCTGTCCGAATGGCTGATGTACGAGACCTGCGATGCCTGCGGCGGAACCGGAAGGACGCATGTCAAAGACACCGCCGGCTCCAACCATCTGCAACTGGAGGGCCGGGCCGCCGTGGTGGCCGGTGCCGGGATGCTGGCCGCGGCCGCGCCGGACGATAAGGCGACGGGTGTGCACAAGAGCGCCTTTCTCACGGTGCAGGGGGGCAGAGGCAGTCTTTCGGGGACCGCCGTACCGCCGCTACAATACTACTTCGAAATCGATGAGATCCCCTCGTTCAACAGCATCGTGTTGAAGCAGTCCGGCTGGATTCCGCACTACGCCTGCTGGAGTCCGATCCTGAAGCCCAACACGCTGTATCACTGGCGTGCCAGAGTCCGCGATTCGGCCCTGCCGCCGAAGGAATCCGCTTTCACGCCCGTGCGCACCTTCACGACAGAGGGGGCGTCAGCCTGGTTCGTGCGGCCCCGCGACAAGAGTCAGACCTACGGCAGGCAAGACGGAACGTCCTATGCCGATGCTTTCAACGGCCTGGTCGCCTGGGACGACGACACCGGCCCTATCCCCGGCATCGTCTGGGGGACGGGGGGAGTGGAGGCCGGGGATACGCTCTACGTCTGCGGCCGCCACCAGCTCGATGCTGCCGATTACACCTTTGTGGACAGCAGCTACCTGTATGTCAACGCCTGCGGATATTCCGATGAGTTCCCTGTGACTCTCAGGGGAGACTGTGCGCAGGAGCCGGGGACTGTCGTGGGGTACACAGACGGCTACAGCCTCAAGATCGACCGGAAGAAATATGTGACATTCCGGAACATCACGTTCGAGGGGTTTCAGCTTCTGACCGAAACCCTCACCACGGCCGGCGACAATGAAGTGGCTACCGACGTCCCCCGGTCCAGTCACGTCACTTTCGATGGCTGTGTCCTGACCAACGCGGCCTGCCTGGTCACGCTCCAGACGGGACACGACTATTGGACGTTTCGCCGCAACACGCTCCTCGACAGCGGTTTCGGCATCAAGACCATCGGGCGGGGCGCCGGCCCGCGCTATCTGACGGCGGAATACAACACCATCAAACACATCGGCGCGGCCCCCTTCGAGGATCCGGATGCGCACGCCCTGGGGCTCACGGCGGGCGAAGGATATCTCATTCAGGGCAACTACATCGAGGACACTGGCACGGCCCTGGAGTTCTGGACGGCCACGAGTGCCATGCGCAACATGGTCATCCGCGACAACTTCATCAGGGATGTCAAGATCAAACGCATCACCGGGGGACACGGCATCTGTATCTCGGGGGAGAACAACGATTCGTTCGGTCTGCGCACCGGTTTCAAAGTGTACGGGAATATCATCGTCCACACCGAAGGCGCCGGCATCAGCAGCAACAACAAGGATCTCGTGGAGATCTACAACAACGTGATCTACGACTGCAACGTGGGCTTACGCTTGGCCGTCAAGGGGGCGCCGTTGGCGGTATCGGTCTTCAACAACATCGTGGCGGAGCCCAGAACGTATTTCATCAACGTCAGCGCCGACACCAGCGTCTCGTGGCCGAACGTTTCCTGGAACAACAATCTGTACTGGCCCGTGCCGCACGCCACGGCACGTTTTGGCACGATTGTCACGGGCGATACCGTCCTGGCCGACTACCGCAGCCGGCTGGGATGGGACCGCAGCGCGCTGCTGACGGATCCCCGCTTCGTCTCCGGTTCCCCTCAGGAACCATCTGATTTCCGCCTGTTGGGCACCAGCCCGGCCGTCGACGCCGGCGCGGATGTCGGCGTCACCCGGGACTATCTGGGGAATCCCGTGCCCTGGGGACAGGCGCCCGACATCGGGGCCTACGAATATGCGGGGCCGGCGGCTCAGGGACTACGCCGCTCGAGCGCGTCGGTGCCGGCCCCGAAAATCCCGGTGGACATCATAAGGAAATAAGCCCGGCGGCGTTGTCGCGGTTGCCGGAGTGATTATCAACGTCGTGCCCCCTCAACTGGAGGAGGGATGCACGCCGCTTGGAATGGAATCGCGTCGCGTGCGTCTGGCCTGATATAGGCCGCACGCGGAAAAGTACGTCGCACAGTGCCTGTCACGGAGGACATCGGCATGGAAGCCACGGCAGAGAGACTGCACCCGGGAGTATTCAGTTGTGAGTTGGAAGACTGGTTTCACATTCTGGACAGCGATCGGGCCCCGTGCATGGAGGAGTGGTCGCGCCTGCCGCTGCAGGCGGAGCGGAGTGTCCGGCGTCTCTTGGAGCTCTTCGACGAAACCGGCGTGCGGGCGACGTTCTTCTGTCTGGGGTGGATGGCCGAGCGCATGCCCCGGCTCATCCGCGATTGCGAGAAGGCCGGCCACGAAATCGGCTCGCACGGGTATGGTCACGTGCTCGCCTATCGGGTGGGCCGCCAGGCGTTTCTGCAGGACATCGTCCGGTCCAAGGCCATCCTGGAAGACATCACGGGCCATGAGGTCATCGGGTTCCGCAGCCCGGGATTCGCGGTCCGGGATGAATGCCGCTGGGTGTTCGAGGTGGTGACGCAGGCGGGCTATCGCTATGACTCCAGCGTCTTCCCGGCCTCACACGGCCATGGCGGCCTCCGCGACACGCTCGTGGGGCCGCACCTGCTCATGACGTCCAGCGGGCCGCTGGTGGAAATTCCCATCTCGACGGTCCAGTGCTGGGGTCGGCGCTTCTGCCTGTTCGGCGGCGGACACTTGCGTCTGGCGCCGCTGCCGATGATCCGCTGGGGCATCCGCCAGCTCCGCCAGGAGGGCCGGCCGCTGGTCGTCTATGTCCACCCGCGGGAAATCGATCCGGACCATCCGCGGCTGCCGCTGCAATGGCTCCGGCGTTTCAAGTGCTACGTCAATCTGCGCACCACGCTGCCCAAGGTGGAGTGGCTCTGCCGGAGTCATGCGTTCACGACGATGTGTGACATCGCCGCGCGGATTCGGCCGATGCTCACCGCACAGGAGCTGGCACACCCTGCGGCCGAAAACAGACCCGCGGCGCGTAGTGTTGGTTCTGCGCGGCAACGGGCCTCTCGTGATGGAGTGCCTGTCAGGTAAGTGCCGGGGGATGACCGGACTCAGTTCTAGCGGAGTACCAGGATGGGTGTATATCTGATCGTCTGTGGGGCGGCGCTGCTTCTGGCGGTCGGGATCACGCCGCTGGTCATCTGGGGGGCCCGCCGCATCAATGCGATGGACCGCCCGGGCGTTCGGACCGTTCACGGCAGCCCGATTCCGCGTGTCGGCGGGGTGGCCATTTTCCTGTCGACGGTGACGGCGCTCGTGTCCGTCCTGTTCCTGAACAACGCCGTCGGAGCGGAGTTCCGCTCCCTGCGGCTGCAGTTGGGAATGCTCCTGGGCACCGCCACGTTCATCTTCCTTATCGGTCTGGTGGATGACCTGAAAGGTCTGCCCGCCCGCGTGAAATTCGCAGTGGAGCTGGCCGCCGCGATCGCCTTGTGCGTGGCCGGGGTGCGCATTTCACACATTGCCGTCACGGACGAACTCAGTCTTTCCCTGGGAGACTGGGGCTATGTCCTGACGGTCCTCTGGATCGTGGGCGTCACCAACGCGGTGAACCTGAGCGACGGGCTTGACGGGCTGGCTGCCGGCGTTTCGGCGGTGGCCTGTGCCGTGATCGCCGTCTTTGCGCTCTACAGCCAGAACGCCATCATGGCCGTCTTCATGCTGGCACTGTTGGGCGGCCTGTGCGGCTTTCTGTTCTACAACTTCAATCCGGCCAAGATCTTCATGGGGGACTGCGGCAGCCTCTTCGTGGGCTTCACGATCGCCGCATCGAGCATGATGTGCCTGACCAAGTCGTCCGTGCTGGTCGGCCTGGCTCTTCCCGTTCTGGCCCTGGGCATACCGATCTTCGACACCTTCTTCGCCATGCTGCGTCGCTTTCTCGAACGCCGATCGCTCTTTGCTCCGGATCGCAGCCATTTTCATCACCGGTTGATCGACATGGGCCTGAAACAGCGTCATGCCGTCATCGCCATCTACGCCGCGACCTGTGGAGCGGCGGGCTTGGGATTGTTCATGATGATCCGACGGGATACCGGGGCCCTGGTCCTGTTCGGCTTCATTCTCCTGCTGCTGGTCCTGCTGTTTCGTGGCGTCGGCGCCGTGCGTTTCCGAGAAACCCTGCAACAGTTGCAGCACAAACATGCGATGACTGTCCAGGAAAAGCAGATCCGGCGCACGTTTGAGGATTTGCAGCTTCGTTTCCGGCGGGTGCACGATGCCGATCAGTGGTGGCAGGCCGTGTGCGAGGCGGGGGAAGGCTTCCACTTCGATTCCGTGTCGCTGGTGATGACGGACCGGAATGGCCATGCCCATACAAAGACATGGCGCAGAGCCGAATGTTCCCGGAACGGCGCGCGCATCGTCACCATGAACCTGCCTCTGGCCGCGCACAGCGACCAGAAGTGCATGGAGTGCCAGGTCACGATCACGGCCGAACCATCACTCGAATGGGCCGGGCACAAAGGCGTTCTGTTCAGCCGCCTCGTCGATGAACATGACGTGACGCGGATGAGCATACCGCGTCCGAATTCGCAGCACTCCTAACGCTCCGCCATACAAACGGTCTCATTCCAAGGGATCGGTCTTCCACGAAGTTCCACCGATTCCGCTCCCTATCCTCAATGAGACCGGTCGGGAGGGCTCACCTGGGTCCTCCCATTTTTTATGGTGTGCCGGACGGCGGCGTCGGCATGGTTCCTGTCCTTGGGGGCCCGACAACCCAGCGCAGCAACTGGAACTGCGTCTCGTACACATTTCTCAATGGCACGTCCGGAACCGCATCTCCCGTGCCTCCCATATTCAGGTCGCAGAAGCGAGACCCGAAGCTCACGCAGGTGACGCAGCCTTTTCCCTGCTCGACCGTGGCGGCCACCGGTTCGTCATGAAGTCGGATCAGGGCCGTGCCTCCCGTAATGGCACCGGCCGTATCCACCATGATGCCGGCAGGCCATCCCGCAGGCGCCATCAGCGGACCGGCCGGCAGAGGCTCACGCACGATGCTCATGCCAAAGGGATGGAGCAGACTACTTGCGGTGGACCCGATATTGGCGGGGGAGTCTACGATAAGGACCCTGCCTCCGGAATGGACGTAGTCCTTCAATGCGTCACGGAACCCCAGAGACACTTCCTGGTTCGGGTAGAGGAACACGATCGCGTCGCCCGCGAAGACATTATCGCCCTGCATACGCGATGTGAAGTACCCGAGCCGCAGGATCCACCGTTCAAAGATGCCGAAACCGGTCTTCTCTCCGGCGATGAAACCGCTGGTGGGCAGGATCGGGCGGCAGGCCGTCTGGTCGATAACCACGTGCGTGAACGGACACGTCGGCTTGGGAGCAGGGAGGTCATGCAGGTGATAGATGCGAACGGCGGCGCCGGCTCCGGTGGCTCCGAACAGCGCCGCGCAGAGCAGAATAAGGGGAGCTCCCGGCCATTCGCGTATCGACATCAATCCGGCCAGGATCAGCAGAACACCCAGAACGATCAGGATGGGGTTGATCGTCCAATGGGGCTGTCGGTGGTTGAGCCACTCCAACATGCCCAGCATCAACTCGGCCTTGCCCGGCTCGAAGGCGGAGAAGTTCGAGAAGATCGTTGAATCCGTGAAGGCTGCGACGCGCCCGCCGTGGTGGGTTGTCCACAATTGAATGAAAGCTCCATAGCGGGCCTCGGGGCGGTCCTCGGGCTGAGGGTAGAAGTTGCTCACGTGATAGTCTGCCGGCAAGCTTCGCAGACCTGTGGCACGTATGGCGGCGTGACCTCGGCTGCGTCCTGGGTCGATCGAGCACGACACAGCGAAATCCAGCGCAGGAACTTTTTGTACGATTGGATGGGGGACCAGCGGCGGTCGATAGCATTCGTTGAACTTGGTATCGATCCCGAAGATGCCGTCGTAACGAAAGCGAAAGCCAAATCGCTGGGCGATGTCGTTCAAGTAGGCGCCTGACTTGAACACGTTCGTGTGCTCGCCGATCAGAAGCAGACTGCCCCCGGACTCGACGAAACGCTCGATGCAGGCGATTTCGTTCGGCTCGTAGCGTGCCGTGGGAATCTTCACGATCAGGACGTCGCAATCCCGCAACGTGTCGGGCCCGATCGACTTCTCAAGTCTGGCCATGGCGTAGTAGCGGCTGCAATAGTCGTAGAGGCACGCATAGTTGTAGCCCGACTCCTGCCCGTACCACTCCGTGTCGTAGGGTCTGCCCGTGGGTTCCCACGTGGAGCGATGTTCGTCCACCCAGATGCGGCCTTGTTGGCGCTCGCCCGAAGGCTGACGCAGAAGACCGAAGGTCAGCAGAAACACCCCCAACACAACCGTGGCGCCGAAGAGCATTCGCCTGGGCCAGTAAGGCCGACTCAGGGGCACGGGCCAGAGCGGCGACGCCGGCAGAGGAATGAATCTCATCGCCAGCAGCACCGCTCCGCTCAGCAGCAATAAGTGCAGCCACGGACTCCAGAATAGATCCATCATGAGGAGTGGGGCCTCGAAGGGTGTCCGCAGGACTCGATGCGTGCAGAGGGCGGACAGCAATCCCGCGCGGAAAGGCAGCCACAAAGCAGCGCAGAGTAGCAGTGCCGGGATCGCTCGTGCGGAGGACTGTGTCCCGGTATCGGTGCGGTCGCCGGCACGCCGGTGCAGGCACAGGAGCACGATCCCGCCCGCGGCAAAGGAAAGCGTTGCCGGGTCCAGCAGCCACTCCCAGGTGGCGCCCAGTCGATGAACACGTCGCATCGAGTTCAGCGCGATGTCGGTGCCGTTATAAGCCGCATCGATTCCCAGTAATCTGGCGGCCAGCAGAGGGACCCGGGCCAGCCACTGCGGCAGCTCGTGCGACCTGGATGTGACATGCGTGTAAATGCCCAGCGCCACCGCCTGGGCGGTGAGGATCGCCCCGGCACTCAGGCAGGCCTGACCCAGGCGCGCGGGCCAGAACCGGGGGATAGGGGCGGACGCCAGCAGCAGACCTGTCAGGAGGAGCAGGACCACGGCGCGAGGGGGCCACGGCACAACTACGGCAACAGGAAACAGCATCATGGCCGCGAGCAGAGACTCACGCCACGTCGGTCGGATGAGGGCCAGTCCGTACAACAAGCCGGTCCCCGCCAGGATGGTGAATCCCCACAGCAGGTCGTTAGGGGCGTGATAATAGCCCATCCCGAACAGCCAGGAGACACTCAAGAGAGCCAACCCGATCCAGGCGCGGTTCATGGGGTCGCCTCCTGCAAGGCGGGCGGAATCCACGGCGGCCCGCCGCGGAGCAGGCTCAGCCACCAGCGCCAGAAGTCCGCGTTCTCGCGCAGACCCTCGAAGGGTTCCCCGTTTTCGTTTTCCAGGTTCGCGTTCATGGCAAAACAGGTGTCACCCACGAGCGCGACCTTGCCCTTGCCCAAAGAGCGCACGATCAGCACCGGTTGATTGTCCCGCCCGTAGACGACTGCGGACGGGTCCGTGACGCCATTCGGATCGTCGCATCGAATAGGCCACCCGGCATGGAAGCGAACGTATACTCGGCGGTCCTTGCTTTCCTGGTAGGGGGCTTTGAAATGTCCCATAGGTTCGGGCTCACGGCCAGCGCCGGTCCCGAACGCGAAACCAAAACGTCGCAGTAGCGTGGCACTGCCGGCGGATTGGTCATATCCCACCGTCAGGATGAAGATGCCGCCGTCGCGCACGAACCTCTCCACGGTCGATTGTTCTTCCCGTGAGAAAGGTCGGGACGGCGCGATCGAGATGAACAGGCCCGCGCGTTCGAGCTTCTCCGGCGTCAGCTTCGGCAATGACAGGGGCAGGCAGCCGTTGCGCATCAGAGTCAGTTCCAGCCCCCCGATTCCCTCCGGCCGCCAGGACTCGCCACTGTAGGCCTCGAGATGAGAGGCGTCGATATAGGCTAGATTGTTCGGAGTCTGGCATCGCCCGTCAGGCAGCATCTCCATCGCTCGGGTCGTGCGTGACAGACACACGATCAGTGTCGTGGCCAGGCTCAGGGCGACCAGCGCACTTCTCCAGTTGCCGGGCCGACCTGCCAGCAGCAGAATCAGACCGAACGCCAAGGCCAGGCATACAAGTTGCCGTCCCCAGGGGTGAGCATCCGTTCCGGCGGCCAGGTAGGCGAAGAGCCGGGACGTGAAGGCGTGCGCGTTGACGTTGATGCCGTTGGTCAGACTGGAGGTGTCGCCGAAGACGACGATGCGGCCCTTGTCCAGTCGCTGCTCGGCCGCGAGCACGGTGTCACCCAGTTGTTCGTCGGGCTCATAGCGGCTGTTGCCCATCAGAGCGTTGCTCACCTGCGCCGGATCGCCTCTGTCGCTCCAGCCCCAGCGACCCACCAGGATGGGTCGGGCCGGCCATCGCGCCTCCACCGAGGCGCCGGTGACCACACCGAACTGGTTGCGATCCTGCCCGATGCCGAGGGTCACGGGATGGTAGAGAGGCTCGTAAGAGTCCAGCCAGCCTCCCACGGCGAA
>CAYQXM010000005.1:15714-58115 GCA_964421295.1 uncultured Pirellulales bacterium | reverse complement strand
CACTTCGTTGAAGCGATTGCGTCCACCGTTCGGGTCGGCCACCGTGTGCTCGCCCATGAGCAGCAACGACCCGCCCGCCCGGACGAAGTTGTGGACACGTTCCAACTGCCCGTCCACCCACGGATCGTTTGGGAAGAGCAGCACCAGGACTTGGGCATCGGTCAGATCGGCTTCAGATAGGTCGGGCGAAATGACGCATTCTGCTCCCAAGCTGCGCAGAAAGTCGGGAAGCATGCCGTACATTCCGACGGAGAGTCGCCCATAGGAGCCGTGAGTCGGTTTCAGCCAGTTCAGGAATCCCTTCTCGTAGAGGACCACTTTCCGCCCGGCCAAAGTTGCAGGCTCCTGGTAAAGTACGGTCAAGATCGGAAGGGCGACCGCAATGGCTATTGCCCCCACGCTCGCGGCCGGTCGGGTCAGTAAGGCGGTTACCTTC
This sequence comes from uncultured Pirellulales bacterium, assembly GCA_964421295.1. Classification (GTDB taxonomy): domain Bacteria; phylum Planctomycetota; class Phycisphaerae; order Sedimentisphaerales; family Anaerobacaceae; genus PLanc-01. Next base: position 57,679 of record CAYQXM010000005.1, on the reverse strand, counting down.
CGGCGGCGGATCGGTCGTTCAAAGGGCGGGAGCCATATCGACCATCGGATCATCGCCGCGAGAATGGCAAGATCACCCGCGCCGAGCAAAGCCGGCAGGTTCCAGGGCAAAGCCTGGTGGAGAGGCACCCATGGCGGCCCTGCAAACGCCAGGATGTGCGGGACGAGCGCCAGTGTCACCAGGTAGAGCAATTGAACGCCGGCGATGGCTGCGAATCCATAGATCGCACGAATGGCTCGGGGAGGTCTCGTGTAGGCCAGGCAACCGATCCAGAAGAGGGTGGTGACAAAGAGAAAGTCCACACCGGCAAAGGTTGCCCCGGTGTTCAGGGGTTCACGCAGCAGAAAAGAAGCCAGGGCGCTGATACCGTACCCCAGCCGATCATTCGCCAGCCAAAGCCACGGCACGGCGGTGCGGGCGAAGGTGTACACGGCGAAGGCTGCGACGGTTGCCGCGGCTACGATGAATACGTCGTGAGTCTGATCTTCTGACAGGAGAGAAAGGAATGTCAGAACCAGGACGCAAGCAGCGATACCGACGCAAGGCACATTGAAGACCAGGCCGGTGATGGCGGCACAGGCAACCGGCGCGGTAAGCACCGCACGAATCCATCGGCGGCGCAGCGGTAGGTGCAGGGGAGTCAGAAGTGCGATGGTCAGGCAGCTGATCGTCAACGCTCGTTGCAGGAGCTGTGACAGCAGCCCCGTCGCCCCGGCGGCAATCCATGCGGCGCCTACCGCCGCCAGCACCGCAACAACAGGGCCCCATGCCGTCAACCTGTACGCCAGCTGGTCGTGGCGAAGAGCGCCATAGGCATTCCGACTCTGGCTCGGCTCAGTTGGATCCGTCGAGGCCAGATACTCAGCTTGTCGTTCTGTCGAATCCACCACCCGATTATCACCATCCCCCATGGGGGCGGGCAACAGCAAAAACCCTATGAGACCGTATCCGGCGGCCGCCGCGGGACTACTTCCTTGCCGTCTTCAAGGCCGTCAGGTAATCCGCTACGCTGGCGCACTTACTCTCCACGACGGGGCACACCTCGAGCATGTCCCACCCCACGGGAAGCGCGAAGGCCGCGGCCCCGGCACATCTGATGCACTTCGTCGCGACGGCCGGACATTGTGTTTCCACGACGGGGCATTTGGTCGCCGCCATCGGACACTGAGTGCTGACCGCAGGACACTGCGTGTCCACCGGGGGACAGTAGGTCGAGCTCGCCGGGCATCGCGTCTGGACCGCCGGGCACGTCGTTGTCAGGGATTGGCATTCCGTCTCGGTGGCGGGGCACTGCGTCTGCACGGTCGGACACTGCGTCGATACCGCCGGACATTGCGTCGAGGTAGCTGGGCACCGGGTCTCGGCCGCCGGGCAGGTTGTCACGAGCGTGTAGCAGGCCGTCGCCACCAACGGGCACTGCGTTTCCACCGTGGGGCATTGCGTGGCGACAACCGGGCACTGCGTGTCGGTAGCGGGACATTGGGTGTCCGTAGCGGGACACTGGGTATCCGTCGCCGGGCACTGCGTGTCGGTGGCCGGGCACCGCGTTTCCACGGCCGGGCACTGGGTTGCCGTGCCGGGTTGGGAGGTCACCACAGACCCTCCGGAACTGCCGTACCTCAGACAGAATGCCAGATCGGCCGAGTTGTACCAGCCATCAAAGTAGGGGTGGTTCTGCGGATAATGCAGTTCCCGCCACGGCCGGGGCAGCTTGCTGCCCATGTCCCACACGGCGTCGTCCATGAAATGATCGGGCCACTGTCGGGTCTTCCAGCCGAATTGCCCGTCGACCGTCGTCACGTCCACGCTCAGCCAGTAGATGACGGGATTCGCGGTCGACCCGCTCTGCAGAAACGCCTCGCTCGGATCGATGTCGATATCGATCTGCCAGATCTTCGAGTCGCCGCCGGCGGCAAGCTCACCGGTGGCCGGATCCCACCAGTACTCGCCGGGACTGTAGACGAGATGATAGGTGCTTTCCTTGAATTGTCCGGCCGTGAACTGCCTTTCCCATAGGACGCCTGGCGAAGGTTTCGAAAACAGGTTCGTTTTGTCGGCGCCGGGTGTCCCGACGGGGTCGTCGGCATGGAGGCGCAGCCGCATCGCCTTGATCTGTCCTCTGATATCACGCTTCCACGAGCCCCACAGGGTGACGTGGGTCAGGTAATCAGGGCTCGTGCATTTGAAGTCGTCGGCGGCCGCCCGCTGTATCTGGTCGCTGGTGTCGATACGAATATCGATCCCGCGCGGAGTCGTGTCCGGCAGCTGGCACCACTTACGCGTGGCGGGGAGCCTGACGATCTGGACCAGGTAGTCTTCGACTTCGCCATCCAAGGCGAGCCCACCCGGGTCCAGGCCGCCGCGCGTGCTGAGGCGGAAACGGGCGAAGCTTTGTCCGGCCACCGCGTTCTGCGGGACGGTGAGCCAGAAGACATGGACCCCATCCGGCAGGTAGGCATCGTATACTTTCTCGGCCGTCGACCAGGTGCGGTCTCCGTCGAAGTCGATCCAACCCTGGAGGACGCCGCCTCCGCCCCCGACCTCGACCGTGATAGCGGCCGTCTCTCCTGCGACCAGCGGCGGGATATTCACGCCGTTCTCATCATTGCTGCCACTGACGTTGTCCCCGTTGGCCGCCGCATCAGGTTGGCCATCGGTCTCGGCATCAGGCCTATCCTGAGTGTCGCCCAGCCACGGTCCGGCGGTTACGTGCTGTGCCCCGTTATGGACTGCCAGCGTCGGGTAACCGGAGGTCTTGGCGTCATCCGGCGCATCGCCCCAGTCGTATTGAGGCGACGTCGATTCCCGCAGCGGCTGGACGAGATAGTCCTCCGTCTCGCCGTAGCGGTAGCCGACCAGAGGACCGGCGCCGCCGACCGCCAGAGAGCCGGTCAGGGCCCAGGGGATCTCGGAGAGTGTGATTCGCATCCACAGGGGATCGAGACTGCCGGCAGTGGAAGGGTGCCAGCAGGTGAAAGCCGGCGTCGTCCCGGAGTACATGCCGATGCCGGGCAGGTCGATTTGCTGATTCTGCACGGCCCATTCCGGCACCCTGGTTCCGTCCGGGCATTGCACCGTATCATCCCAGTCGCCGTCCCGGTTCCAGTCGCACCAGACGTTGACGTAAGCTTGCCTCATAATGGTGCTGGCTACCGTTACGACATAACCCAGCGTTGTCTTCTGGCAGGGGGGCAGCACCACCGGCTGCTGCAGGCCGTCGTCGCCCCCGTCACGGTTCGAGGCGTCCGTCATCGGACCGATGTTGTTGACGCCGTCCTCGTCATAGCCCATATCGGCATGGTTCTCGAGGCTGACCCATCTGCCCAGATAGAACGCCTCGCGGGGGAGTGCGTGCATGGGGCCGTAAGGGGGGAGGCCGGCCTGATAGGCGGTGGGGAAGCCGGCTCCGACGCCGGGATAGACGCTCATTTTGGAGCCTCCCACACTGTTGGAGCTGTCCGGAGCGTCGCCGAAGTCGCGCTGAGCTGTCTCATCATCGCCGTCGATGACAAAGGCCAGCCCTACAGGCTGTTCGACGTACGGATGATGGCCGGGATAATTCATCGTCGCCCACGCTCCCTGGCTCTGCGCGAAGGCCGCTGCGTCATTCCAGCGATACCGCGGGGCCGTCGTTCGCCAGCCAATGTTGTAGTTACCGTTCGATGCCATGCTGACCAGCAACCAGTAGATGGTCCCTTCCTGTTGCACGAAGAAGGTGCCGGAAATGCAGAAGTCGTATTGGTACGCCTTGCGATGATTGATCATCGAGTAGGTGCCGGGGATAGGCTCATACCAATCCGAAGGGCCGTCGTTGACTTCCTGGAAAGCATAGGTGCCCGGGGTGTAGGTCCGCGTCCACAACACCTGCCCCGGGTGACTGGCCGTCCGCCCATCGGCGGGCACGTCCGCGGCAATGCTCATCGTGAAGCTCACATCGCCCGCACCGCCCTGGGGCAGGATGTCCTGGGCAAAGGAGGCCCAGAGGTGGATGCTCGTGATGGGGCCGGTGGCGGTGCATTTGAAGTCGTCGGCCAATGTCGCCTTTGAGAAGCTGACGTCCATCCCCGTAGCGCCCAGGTCCGGCAACTGGGGCCAGTGCATCTTGTAGGACTGGCCGGGTTGCCAGTCACAGCTCTTTGCCGCCGTGCCCGCGATGGTCCCCCATGCCGTCGTTGTTGTGACAAGCGTCACCAAAGTGAGCCCGAAAAACGTTGAGAAGAACAAATGTGGCTGTCTTGACTTCGTCATGGTCGTGCCCTCTCTTGAAGGTCTCGGGCGTGCCCGAGGCTGCCATACGAATGATCCGTTCAGCTCGAAGTACTGCGGAATGCGTTCGTCTCAGGATGTCAGCGGGTAGCTTGATTCAACATGCCGGACCGTTCCTCATCTTGGCGACATGTGCCCGGCAGACCCAGGGTGAAACGGAGAATCAATACCAATATACCCAGAACGCATCTGACAATCAACTGAAAAGGAAGATTCGTGAACGAACCCATATGATCCGTTATCGGGGATTCAGCTCACGCGCCCTCACGGACCGTTCATTGGCAGAAGACGAAAGTGGGAGTACAATAGGCCAGCTATAGGCTAAGGAGTGATCATGAAGTACCGCAAGTTGGGCAAAACGGACAGGCGCGTATCCGTCATCGGCCTGGGCACATGGCAGTTCGGTGGGGAATGGGGCGTCGACTTCCAGCCGAGCCAGGTGGACGCCATTGTCAAGGAAGCCGGGGCCCTCGGCATCAACTTCATCGACACGGCCGAGTGCTATGGCGATCATCTGTCCGAGAAATTCATCGGGCAGGCCATCAAGGGCCAAAGGGAACGATGGATCGTCGCCACGAAGTTCGGACACAGGTATCACGACCTGTTCAAGCGAGATGACGTCTATGACCCATCCGAGGTGCTGAAGCAACTGGAGGCTTCCCTGCGGGCTCTGCAGACCGACTACGTCGACCTGTATCAATTCCACAGCGGCACCGATGCGATGTTCGACACGGACGGACTCTGGGAGATGCTCCGGCGCCAGCAGGAGGCCGGCAAGATTCGTCACCTCGGCATGTCCATCGCCAAGAGCTACGACGGTCACCACCAGATTGACAATGCCGGACGGGTTGGCGTCCAGACGCTCCAGGTCGTCTACAACCGCCTGCACCGCAAGCACGAGAACTACACCTTCAAGGTGAGCGTCGAGCAAAGTCTGGGGATTCTCGCACGCGTACCGCTGGCCAGCGGCTTTCTGACCGGCAAATTCTCGAAGGACACGCAATTCGATCAGACCGACATGCGCGGCGCGTGGATCAGCGAAGTCGAGAGGCTGGGCATGTTGGAGGCAGTCGAGGAGATCAAGAAGACAGAGGTCCCCACCGGTGTCCCCATGGCGCAGTGGGCTCTTGCCTGGGCGCTGCAGCATCCGGCCGTGACGTGCGTCATTCCGGGCTGCAAGAACGTCGCGCAGCTTCGTTCGAACGCTCAAGCGGCGGACCTGGATATGGTCCGCCTGGACCATCCTCAGGCAGTGAAGTAGGGCGAGTATGAAGATATCGTTTTGGATGCTGCTGCTTCTCATCGTGGCAGGCTGCCGATCCGCGGTGCCTGAGCAACGCACTTCGTTGCCGTACCTATCAGGTGGCGTCCTGTACGCCGACGACTTCTCAGGGGACCTGTCGCAGTGGTGGGCGGAAGGGGGGCAGCCCAGGGTCGCCGATGGGCGGCTGGAAATCGATACGCCCCTGGGCAGCACCGTCTGGTTCAAGACCGCACTGGCCGGCAATGTGCTGGTCGAGTACGACGCAACGGTCATTTCCGCCGGCGGACCCAACGACCGTGTCAGTGACTTGAACTGCTTCTGGATGGCAACCGACCCGGCTCATCCGGACAATCTGTTCGCGGGTGCCGCAGAGCGGGCGGGCGTGTTCAAGAACTACGATGCGCTCAGCCTTTACTACGTCGGTTATGGCGGCAACAGCAACACGACGACCCGATTCCGACGCTATGGCGGCGGTCAACGCCGGATGCTGGGCGAATACACCGATCCCGCGCACCTGATCGTTCCCAATCACACCTATCACATTCAGGTCGTCTGCTACGAGGGTGTGACCGAATTCTACTGTGACGGTCAGAGGCTGTTCCACTTTGAGGACGCTGCGCCGCTGACTCATGGCCATTTTGGCCTTCGCACGACGCAGAATCACCTGACGATGGACAATTTCCGCGTCCGGCGCATCGTCGGCACGAAAGCGGTCTCCGGATCAGGTGCTATCTGACGATGCAGGTCCGGATTCCATAGCTTGAGCCGTCTTGCCCTTCGCTTTCCCACACGACCGCGAAACTGCCGTCCGGCATCAGGGCCACATCCGGATACCGCTGACGGCCCGCGGTGTACGTGTTCAACTGCAGCGGTTCGCCGCGTGCCACGCCGGCGCCGTCGAAACGCTGCGCGAAGATGTCCGTTGCCGCGGTGACATCCTGCGTCTCATGCTGCCAGGCCACGACGATTTCACTGGCATCGTTGATGGCGACCTGCGGCCATTGTTGTGCCCCTTCGCCCGCGGTGTGAATCCGGAAGGGGGTGCCTTGGGCCCGGCCATTGGGATCGTAGCACCGGCCCAGCACATCATCGTCGCTCGCCCGATTGGGGTCCCCATCCCACACGACCACAAAATCCCCGGCTTTGTTCATCGCCACGGAAGGCCCCGTCACGGAGCTGAAAGCCCCCGCGCTGACTTCAAACGCTGCGGCACGTGGTACGCCATTCGGGTCAAACAGTCTGGCATACACCGTCTTGCCCGTCCGATCGCGCAGCCAGGCGACAACAGTATTCCCCTGACCATCCACAGCCACATCGGGGTAGCGACAATCCCGTGTTCCTTCATCCAGTTGCAGGGAGGGGCCGAGAGCTCTGCCGGACGAATCGAACCATCGACCTTGCACACAATAGATGTCGCCTTCTCCCTCCGGGACTCTGCTCTCCCAAACGACGACAAAGCCTCCGTTGGGACGAGCGGCAACGCGTGGTCGCAACTGACGAGCGTTGGGGTCTTCATTTGCGGTGCATACCTCGGAATGCGGCTGTCCATCAGGACCGTACAAGCGAACGAAGACATCCTCCTGATCCGTGCCGGGGCCTTGCCAGGCAACGATGAATCCGCCCGCACTGTTCAAGGCAACGGCCGGGCCGCTCTGGTTTCCCACATTGACTTGATTGACCTGAGACTCACCGCTCACAGGCGCGCCGTTGGCGTCAAACAGCCGGGTGAGGATGTCGTACGACCGGCCGCTGCTGCTGTAGTAACTGTTCCATGCGACGACGAAACCCTGTGGACCTGCCGCTACTGCGGCGTTGGACTGCGTTCCCGCCGTGCGAATGTTGACCGCTCGCTCCTGGCCCAACGCGGTTGCCGCAACCAATAACAGAACTGCGCAAACGGAATGGTAGGCTTGCATAGTGTCTCCTCTCCAATTGTCTCTCGGCTCAGCGCCGGCGCCAACCACAACAGAGGTGACCTCGAAGCTCCGTGTGTAGGGCGCTTCATTCTTCGAGATGCCTCGCACTGTCACGCCGCTTCCCGCGGCACAGATTGTCATGCTATCACCGGACCGGCTGTCTGCAAGGACATTCCGGAAAATTATTGTCGGACGTCGCGCGACTCCATCCGGCGCGGTGCAGAGCGGCAGCGGCAGTTGATGAAGGATGATTCCCCAATGGACCCGTTTTTCTACAGATCTCAAAGAAGAATTGCCGAAAGAAGTACTGGCTTGAGGAGAGGTTTTTTCTCGGTCCATACTTGGGCAGGGGAGTCTGGTTGTAAGTGCTTACGATAAGTGGTCAAACGCAAACGTCAGAGGGTCGGCTGGCCGACTACATCGCCATGGTTGTCATCTTCCTGATGGGACTGGGCGCGGTGATGGTCTTCTCTGCCGGAGCTAACCTCAACTATGAGTTCGACTTACGGCGGTTCTACAGTTTCCCGAGTCTGCGGCAGATTGCGTTCTTCCCGTTGGCCATAGTGGTTCTGTTCGCGTGTTCGCTGGTTGACTATCACTGGCTCCAGCTACGCGACAAATGGTGGCGGTCGCCCATCCTTTGGTTATTGGTTGTTGCGATGGGATTGCTGGTCGTGGTACTCGTGCCGCAACTGGGTACAACCGTGAACGAAGCGCGTCGCTGGCTACGATTGCGAGCGGGGCCGGTCAGCGTGAGCTTTCAGCCGTCGGAATTTGCCAAATGGATACTTATCTTCTTTGTCGTTGCGGCCAGCATCAAGTTCGGTGCCGGCATCCAGTCGTACTGGAGGCGATTCGTTCCGCTTTGCGGCATAATCGGACTGGTGTGCGGCCTGATCGTCCTTGAGGATTTCGGCACGGCGGCATTCATCAGTCTGATAAGCTTCATCGTTATGATCGTGGCCGGCGTTCGCCTGTGGCACGTCCTGACGCTTTTGCCCTTCGGCGTGGCCGGATTCGTGGCTGTTCTGCACCACTCTCCTCACCGCCTCGCGCGCCTGGAGGCCTTCCTTCATCCGGACCGCCTGAGCGACACGGTGGCTTACCAGGCGACCCAGTCTCTGATCGCGATCGGCTCCGGCGGTCTCTGGGGCAAAGGGCTGGGCGAGGGTACGTCCAAGTGGGGACATCTGCCGGAAGACACGACGGACTTCATCTTCTCCATCGTCGGGGAAGAGCTCGGGTTCGTGGGAACCGTGTGCGTGATCGTCCTCTTCATCCTGTTCATCTGCCTGGGGTTAGCGGTCGTGTTCCGTTGCCGCGACCGCTTCGGCCGACTGCTCGCGGCAGCTATCGTCCTGGCGATAGGCACACAGGCCGCGATCAACATCGGCGTCGTGACCGTTGTACTGCCCACCAAGGGCATTCCGCTGCCCTTTGTCAGTTCGGGAGGAACCAGCCTTCTGCTCTCAGCCGCTGCTGTGGGAGTCCTGCTCAACATAGCGGTCCAGACCTGCCGGGGGCAGCAGGATGTAACTCTCTTGCAACAAACCACTTAAGTGCAATGCCCGCGTTGGGCGTCTTCTCTTGTCCATTTTCTCAGCCGTCCGGCAGCCTCTTTGTGGTAAAATATAGAGAGACTCGGTCTGGTCTCATGGGGTTGGGGCGGAGGTAAGCACGTTCGCATGAGAAAGGGTGATGACATCGGGCGCGCATTCGCTGTAACCGTTCTAATCTTGTCCGTGGTAGCCGTCGCCGGCGGAGAGAGTCGGCAGAACGGTGGACGTCGCTATGCGCCGGGCGAGATCATTGTCAAATTCCGCGGATCACCCGTCTCAACGTCCGCTGCGAGCGACTCCAATGACACCGAAACCGTGTCCCGGCTTCTTTCCGGAAAAACGCTGGCCACCGCCGGGTGGCGCGTTCAGGGCATTCGTCCGATGGCGGGCCGCGTCCGACGGCAGGGCGAAGATGGGGTCCAGAAGAACCGATGGAAGCGGTTTATTCGTCAGGGACGCCGGCAAATGGGCTCGGCCTCACCTGATGTGAGCCGGGTTTACCGAGTCGATTTATCGAACTCGGATCAGGCGAGTCTCGACGATGCCCTGAGGACCTATCGCGCCATGCCGGAAGTGGAGTACGCCGAGCTGAACCTGGCCATTTCGGCCTGCACCACGCCGGACGATCCGTTGCTCGCCAGTCAGTGGGCAATCGGCAAGATTCGGGCCGCTGTTGCCTGGGATACGTGCGTTGGCACGTCCACACCCATCGTGGCCGTCATCGACAGCGGCGTAGACCTTGCCCATCGCGACCTGAAAGAAAACCTCTGGTTCAATGACGCGGAACTGAAGGGCACTGCCGGCGTGGACGACGATGGAAACGGGTACATCGACGACGTCAACGGCTATAACTTCGTGTATCGCACCAACAACCCGCAGGACGATCACGGCCACGGGACGCACCTTGCCGGAGTTATTGCCGCCGCGGGCAATAATGGAATGGACATCGCAGGGGTGTGCTGGCGCGCCCGCATCATGCCGCTGAAGATACTGGACTCAGAAGGTAATGGTGACACCGCCGCCGCGGCAGCGGCGATCTACTACGCCGTAGCGAATGGGGCCGATGTCATCAATGCCAGTTGGGGCGGTCCCGACGCCAGTCAGGTGCTCGCCGACGCGATCGCGTACGCCGAACAGCAGGGTGTGATTGTGGTGGTGGCGGCCGGAAACGAGGGCTCGGACACACCGTTCTATCCGGCCTATTACTCCACCGTCATCTCGGTGGCGGCAACGACCTCGACGGACCGCCGGGCCAGCTTCTCGAATTACGGCGACTGGGTGGACATCGCGGCGCCGGGTTACGCCATTCTCTCGCTTCGGGCTGCCGACACCTCTCAGGGTACGCCCCGAGATGCCTTCACGACGATGCTCTCAGGTACGTCGGTCGCCACGCCGCACGTAGCCGGGGCGTGCGTCTTGCTTCTGGCGGCCGATCCGTTCCTCACGTGTGACGAGGTCCGGCAGATCATCACGACCTCGGGCGACTCCATCTCGACGGGCATCGTCTCATCGAATCAGCGCCTCAATGTCTCAGGAGCCATGCGGCAAACCGTATCCAGGGAGGGAGCCGTCTACCTCGATCGTAGCGCCTATGCACTGGGCAGTACGGTGAGCATTCTCCTGATCGACAGCGATCTGGTGGGCAAGTCCACGCCAGCCGTGATTCTGCAAACGAGCGGGGGAGATGCGGAATCCGTGGTCCTGACTCAGACGATGTGGGCCAAAGGTGTGTTCGCCGGGACCATCGTCAGCCGCAATGACGCACCTGCGCCGGCAAACGGCTCTCTCGAACTCCTTGACAGTGAACAGGTCACGGCATCCTACACCGACGCCGATGACGGGCTAGGCCATACGGGACTGAAAGCCACCGCGGCCGCTCATGCCGACTATACTGCCGCTACCGTGACAGGCATGGAAACGGGAATCCGCAACTCGGCCGTGCGTCTGAACATCGCCACCAGCGAACCGACGCGAGTGGAGGTACGCTATCATCGCCAGGACGATGCGTCCATGGCAGCGGTGGCCCGCAGTGACACGTTGAGCGATCATCATGAGATCCTCCTGAGCCCGCTGCCCAGAAAGACAGCCTACCACTTCACCGTATGTCTGACCGATGCGGCTGGAAACGAGAGTACAGACGACAACGGCGGCGGCGCGTACGCTTTTGCCACGGCCGCCGAATCCGTCGACTTGCGTGTGCCCAGTGTCTATGCGACCCTCCAGGCTGCCATCGATGCCGCGTGGGCAGGTGACACGATCCTGGTGGCCGACGGCACCTATTGCGGGGCAGGCAATACGGACATCGATTTCAATGGAAAGGCCCTGACGCTGCGCAGCGAAAATGGCTCCGCCGCCTGCATCATCGACGGCAACGGGCTGGCGAGCGGCTTCTACTTCCACAGCGGCGAGGATGCGCACTGCATCGTGGACGGCTTCACGATCGCGAATGCCGGCGGTGTCGATGTCGGGGGCGGCATCCTCTGTGTGGCAAGCAGTCCGACCCTCCGCAATTGCGTCTTCCTGGCGAACGAAGCCGAGTACTACGGTGGGGCCATCTGCAACCAGTACGGCAGCAGCCCGACGATCAGCCAGTGTACGTTCACAGGCAATTCCGTCTCGTCGTTGACCACCGATACCTGCGGCGGGGCGGTAGCCAACCGCTTCGGGTCCCGCCCCGTCATCTCTGATTGCACCTTCACAGGCAACAGGGCCGGCGGCAGTGGCGGGGCTGTCGCCAATACGGAGGACAGTCAGCCCCAGATCCTCCGCAGTTGCTTCCGGGGCAATGCGGCAGGCTTACAGGGTGGTGCCGCCGCCAGTATGGGGCAAAGCCGTCCCGTCTTTTCCAGGTGCGTCTTCACCGACAACACGGCCCTTGCCGGCGGCGGGGCGGTCTACTGCGAGACGGGCACGCAGACTCATTTGGGAAACTGCCTTTTTGCCGGTAACGTCGCCGATCGGCTCGGCGGGGCTATCGCTAATGACGGCGCGACGGTGAATCTGACCAACTGTACCCTGTCAGCCAACGAAGGCGGATGGTATGGCGGCGGCCTCTGGAACGGGGCCGGCAGCACCGCTGGCATCGAAGACAGCATTCTCTGGGCCAACACCGATGGCTACAGCACGCCCCAGAGCGAAAAGGCCCAGATCGTGCGGGACAGTGCCGACGTCACCGCCAACTACACCTGCGTGCAGGGTCTGTCGACCACTCTGCCGGGCGTCGCGAACATCGGATCCGATCCGTTGTTCGCCGATCCGAATGAGGATGACTACCACCTGATGAGCAAGGCCGGCCGCTGGGATACGCGTCAGCAGCTCTGGGTAATTGATGCCGTGACCAGCCCGTGCATCGACGCCGGCAATCCGGACCGTCCGCTGGGGGATGAGCCGGTTTCGACGTCGCTTGATCCGACCAACGCGTGGACCATCAATCGCCACATTGACATGGGCTGCTACGGCGGCACCGCCGAGGCGAGCATGGCTTCCCGGGAATAGGTCTACGGCTTCCAGCGAAGTTGAGCGAGTTCTTCTTTTGTGCGAACGAACTTGACCGTGCCGTCATTGAGCAGAGCGCAGCCGCCTTTGGGATCGTGGTTGTCAAAGGTAAACAGCTCCGGACCGCCGTGCTGGTTCCAGCCCGCCTGCGTCTCGAAAAGCAGCACCGTGTCGCCTGGCGAACTCGGACGACAATTCGGATTCATCGCGTAGTGCGACACCCAGGAGGAGACGCTTGCATTGGACGGTCGGCTGCCGTTCTGACGCATGTTGGGGCACCGGAACAACGCCACCGTAATGGCGTCGCCCTCCATCGTGCCCTGGCCCCCGTGCAATCGCCACAGGGCTCTGGCCGTGGCGTCGCACCAGCGGTTGGGATCCGGGTACGTGACTATGGATCGGCGGAACAACAGGCTTTCGGTGGTTAACCTGCTCTGCTGCAGCGCACAATCCAGGCGCAGACGGAGAGGCTCGGCCCCCGGGGACCGGAGGCCGGACAGATTGAAGACGTTGCTGGGGTACTGGAAAATGTTCCAGTCCGGAGCCCTGACGTACACGGCCTGGGTCACCAGAGACAGCATACGCTCGTCGCCCCGATAGCAGGTGACGGTGATGGCCCTCGGATTCGGGGGCGTCGTGGCCCGACGCAGAAAGACTCCCTGGCGGATGACACGCACGAAATTGCGGACGCCTTCCGGCTCGGTTATCGCATACGTTCGGGAGGACTGCAGCAATTCCTTCTCTGCATCGGTGAAGAGGTGGGGGTGCATCGGCGTGTCCGCGAACACGTAATTGAGCGTCGCACAGGGATCCTGCACTTCCAGACGCGTACAACCGCTCAGATCCGGAGGCTGCGGAACGGACTTGCGGTGGCACCCGGAGGAAGGCAGAAGAGATGATGCCACCAGCGTCGATAGAACGAGGTAAAGAGGTACCCGCGTCCGGATTTCCGCTGCAACTACGGCCATATCCTGATCTCCCCAACAAAGGCTTCCATTCTCCGGCGGCTGCGCGGAGTGCCGCTTCATTTGTCGTAGCATTCTCAGCAGCACTTCTCTGGCAAGCATTGTGACGAGTAAGGGTGGGGCAGACAAGCGAAAAGTCGTCGAAACACCCGGCCGAATATCGTCGCACCTCACCTCCGCAATTCCACGTATTAGGGTGGACAGGCGCGTGGTTTGCGAAGAGAATGCCGGCGCGTTCACAAGCGGCAGCCGTTTGCCGAGGGGTGCCGGTGCTTAAGGGATTGGGTGCAGGTAGATCGGAGTCTGATTCGTGAGTCAAATCTGGCTGTGGGTCATATTCAATCTGTTCGTCGTGCTTATGCTGGCGCTGGACCTGGGCGTCTTTCACCGCAAGGCGCACGTCATCAGCATTCGGGAGTCCCTGATCTGGAGCGTGATCTGGGTGATCGTGGCGCTGGTGTTCAACCTGGGACTCTACCTGGTACGCGGGTCGGGGCCGGGCTTGGAATTCCTGACCGGCTATCTGATCGAACGCTCGCTTAGCATCGACAACATCTTCGTCTTCCTGCTGGTGTTCTCGTATTTCCGGGTCCCCGGGGCGTTTCAGTACCGGGTGCTCTTCTACGGCATCATCGGAGCCCTGATCATGCGGGCGGTCTTCATCGCCGCCGGCGTCACGCTCATCCAGACCTTCCACTGGATCATCTACGTCTTTGGGGCCTTCCTGATCCTCACGGGCATCAAGATGGCTTTGGAGAAGGACAAGGAGGTTCATCCGGAGAAGAACCCGGTCCTCCGCCTGTTCCGGCGCTTCGCGCCGGTGACGGAGCAGTATGAGGGGACCCACTTCTTTGTGCGGCGGAACGGCACACTCATCGCAACGCCGCTGTTCCTCGTGCTGCTGGTCATCGAAACCACCGATGTCGTCTTCGCGACCGATTCGATTCCCGCCATTCTGGCGGTGACCCAGGATCCGTTCATCGTGTACAGCTCCAACGTCTTCGCCATTCTGGGTTTGCGGGCGATGTACTTTGCGCTGGCCGGGATCATGGAGATGTTTCACCACCTCCACTACGGGCTGTCGGCCGTGCTGGCCTTCGTGGGCGCCAAGATGCTCCTGTCGGATGTCTTCCACATACCGATTCACGTCGCGTTGGGCGTGATTGCCGCCATCCTGATCGTTTCGGTGATCGCGTCTGTGATGTTCCCCAAGCAGAAGCAGACACCGTCGGCTACTGCCTGAGTTGCCCGGATGGACCTCATTGCTTCGTCTCGCCGTGCGGGAGGCCACCCATCCGCTCGGACAAAGCAGCCAGTTGGTATTCGATCTTCAGAAGCCTTTCCTGGCTGTCGAACCTTGTGCGATAGAGCACGCCAAGGATCACGCAGAGGCCGACGGTATTGAGCATGAAAAACGCCATCAGAGCAAGCTGGGTGCCCAAGAGCGCGCGGCTCTCCTCATGCTGCAAAGGCACGACGAACATGAATGCCAGCGTGACGAAGTAGAAGAAGACCATGGCTAGTGCCGTCGCGGCAATCCAGGGACGCTGCGATCGGGGACTCGATCCCGCAACTGCGGCCCAGCCGGTCAGGATGGTCCAAATTATCGAGACGAAGAACGCGGGTATCATGAAGAAACGGACGAGAAGGTCGTATTCCCAAGAACTCCGCCGAGGTACGAAGAAGAAGCCGCCATAGTAGATGGTCGCCCCGAGTCCAACAAGAGCCAGCAGGACGAAACCGATTCGTTTGATCGGGCTCAGCTTGTTCTGCAACATATTCTGCACCTGCCTTTCATATCGTTGTTTGAATGCCGGGTCCGGCCTCTCCAGAGCCGCCAGTCTGTCACCGAACGTGCGTTCAGGTTCGTTCATGTCGCTACTCCTCGGCTTCCAGAACGTTCTTCAGAGCCCGCTTGGCATAATAGAGCCTGGACTTCACCGTTCCCACGGGCACGTTCATGACCTTGGCGATCTGCTCGGTCGTGAGGTCCTCAAGAAAAAACAGCGTGAGAACGTCACGATGCTCCAAGGAGATTCGCTCGAGGCCGTGCTGAACGCGTTCCACATCATCAAATTCGAGATCGGGACCTGTCTGTTGGTCGTTTGCCACATCAGCCTGGCTCGTGATGAAGCTCTGCTCGGCGCACTTGGTTCGCAGATGGCTGAACGCAGTGTTTCGAGCGATGCCGTACAGCCATGCCGGCAGGTTTCGAGGTTCTTGAAGTCTGCCGATGCTGCGGAGCACTTTGAGCCACGTATCCTGGAGAATTTGCCAGGCTTCCTGCTCGTCGCCGACGAGGCGGCGGATGTAGTAGAAGAGCCGCTGCTCCCACGTTCGGACCACCTCCTCCAAAGCCTCTCTCTGGCCCCGGCGGCATCTCAGGACCAAAAGCTCGTAGTAGATGGCTTCTTTTTCCGTCAACAGGCTGTTCTCCAGTCGTTCTCCATAATAGTCGCATGGGCGGGGCGCCGGGTTCAACCGGAATTCTTTTGTTTTGTCCGGGGGGTTTGGGCGATAATAAGAATGGTCAAAGGATAACGGAATTCCTCGAACTACATGTGAAAGGGGTATGAAGACGTGACTCACGGAAGAATCGAGGTCAGAAGGCCGTTTCTGGCCGCGACAATGTGCCTACTGTCGGCCGCGGTGTGCCACGGGGTGAATGTTCAGATCGGCAAGCCGCAGATGCTGATGCCTGCAACCGGCATCGTTCAAGTGAACCAGCGCCCGGACTTTTGTGCCCGGCTGAGCCCGGACGGCAGATACATCATGTACCTCCGCCGCATCGCCGGACCGCCGCAAGTCAGCCGGGTCGTGCTCGTTGCCACGGACACGAAGAAGGAAACAGAAATCCCTCTTGATGTGCCGCGCGGCTACGAAATGCCGCTCACACGATTCAACTTCTTCAGCCCGGACGGGACCCGGTTGGTGCTGCAATCGTTCAAGGGTGGGGCCAATCAGGGGAACGATGAGCTGATGATTTACGATATGGCTTCGGGCCAACTGACGCCGACAGGGATCGCCGGTTCCGCCACGCAGGGGCAGTTTGACAGCACGGGCAAACGCCTGGTCGTGAGTCAGGGCGACGACGCCGTCTCGCTGGTCTCGCTGGACAAACCGGTCTTGGGAAAGCCCATCGCCAAAGGCTGGCTGCATAGTTGCAGCTCCTCTTCGCCCTACGCGAGCATTTTCGTTCCACCCAGTTCCCGGGATGCGAACGATATGCTGCGCTTGTTGAATCTCAACGATAACAAGACGGTAGTTCTGCCCGTGGATCGACGCAACAAACGCATGGAGAATGCGGCCGTTGAATGGAGCCTCGACGGGCGATTCGCATGCTACTTCGATCTCGTGGAGGATCCCAACAAGCTGGCCAATCCCGGCACGCGCGTCTGGGATACGCAGGCCAGCGCCGTGAAGACGGCCGTGAGTGACGTCATCTGTCTCGGCCCGGGTCCGGCGGCCAACCTGATGATCATGTCGTCGACCGCGCCCGACGCCAAGGCCCCGATCCTGGTCTGTGATGTGTCGACCGGAACGCTGAGCCCCATCGGTTCGGGAGCGGCCCGGGGCGTTCACGCCTGGGCCAAACGTATCGCGTATGTCGCCACCGACAACGGCCAGGAGAACCTGTACGTTGCCGATTTGGTGCTGTCCGAGAAGTAGGGGGCAACGGGCCTTATGAATCTGCGGCGCAGGGACTTCCTGAAAGGGGCCGTGGGGGTCGCCGGGGCGCTGGGGCCCGCGGTTGATGCCTGGGGAGGCGCGCCGCCGCCGGTCTCGTCGGACGGCTTCCAAGTCAGCGTCAAGCGGCTCACGCTGCGGCACACCTGGACCATCTCGCGGAATTCCAGCGACTACAAAGACAACGTGTTCGTTCGTGTCGCACGCGAGGGCATCGTCGGCTGGGGTGAGGCGGCGCCGAACGTACGCTACGGAGAGAGCACGGAACGTACGCAGGCGGCTCTCCAAAAAGCCCGGGACTCATTCGTGTCCGGCGACTGGCGGGTGTACAGCGGCATGCCCCCGCGGTGGCAATCCGCTGTCGGGGACCAGCGTTGTGCCGGAGCGGCACTGGACATGGCATTGCTCGATTGGGTGGGGCGCAGGCTCAATGTCCCTCTCTACCGGCTGTTCGGCCTGGACCCGGGCAACGCACCCGTCACCTCCTTCTCCATCGGGATCGATACCCCGGAGGCGGTCGAACGGAAAGTCCGGGAAGCGGAAGGCTTCCCCGTGCTGAAGATCAAGGTGGGGCGGGACAACGACGCGGAGATTCTGAAAGCGGTGCGCCGGGCCACGGACCGGCCGCTACGCGTCGATGCCAATGAAGCCTGGCGCGACAAAGAGACCGCCCTGCGGAAGATCGAGTGGCTGGCCGGCCAGGGTGTCGAGCTGATCGAGCAACCCCTGCCGGCGGCGCTGGTGGATGAAACCGCCTGGCTCCGGGAGCGGGCCGGGATCCCCATCTTTGCGGATGAGGCCGTCGGCATGGCCCGTGACATTCCCAGGCTGGCAGGGGCCTACGACGGCATCAATATCAAGCTGATGAAAGCCGGTGGCCTTCAGGAGACCCTGCGCATGATTCACGTGGCGCGAACTCTGGGGCTGAAGATCATGCTCGGTTGCATGATCGAAAGCTCGCTGGGGATTGCCGCCGCGGCCCATCTGAGTCCGGCCGTGGACTACGCCGACCTCGACGGGCACCTCCTGATCAACGACGATCCCTTCGCCGGTCTGCGGGTCGAGCAGGGACGGCTGCTTCTCAACGATCGCCCGGGGCTTGGAATCGAGGAACGAAAACCGTCCTGACTCCGACGCCGCACCCGCGCACTGCTGTCCGAGCCAGGAGCCGGAAAGGGAACCTCGGTACGCTCTGTGGTGCCGCGCCGAGCAGGTCAGCGTGCTTTACGCCACCGGTACGGCGAAGTTCTCACATAGGAACCGGCACCGGATGGCATCACTGGAAGCCCACATGCCGACGGTCGAGAGTCCCCACGTCCGAGAACTCGCCTGAAGTGCGTATTTTCCTCGGCGCGGGATGTCGTTTACTCACCGGATTATCCATTGATCACGCCACAAGGCGGGAGGGCGTGACGATACGGAGTGTGGTTTACTTTGCTTTGCCGGCGGTGTGTCTCCTCCGGCGTTACGTCGGAGATTGGTGGTGTGGATCTCCGGCCGATGGAGCACACGGCCGGCTGTTTCGCCTATAGGGACAGGAAGCTCCTATAATCATGCCGCAGAGGGCACGATCATGGATCAGGAAACTATCGAGAAGAAGAACATATTGCTGGTGGGAGAGGACGCGGAGTGTGCGACGCTCATCGAACGTACCCTGGGCGAACTGGGCCTGAAGAGCGGTTTTCGCGCAGTATCCAACTGCCCGAACGCCTTGACGCAACTACGGAAATCCCGCCGGCATGATTCCTGGCTGATTCTCTTGAATCTCGAGATGCCGGAAAGAGGGGCTTGGGCCCTTCTGGAGTCGCTGAAAGTGGATCCGGTGTTTCGCATGATTCCCATCGTCGTCCTGGCGGCCGGGGCCGATGCGGCAACCATTACGACCTGCTATGACCTGGGAGCGGCCGGGTATCTCATCAAGACAGGGACAGAACCCGACTTCCTGGAGAAGATCCGGCGTGCCTGCGGGTACTGGCTGCTCAGTCGCGCCCCCATGATGTCCGTCAATTGACGGACATCAGCAATCGACCGTCGTCAGCCCCTCGCGGATCGCGTACTTGACCAGCTCCGCGATGCTGCGCACCTCCAGTTTCTGCATGACCCGGCGGCGGCACGCATCAACGGTCTTGACGCTGGTGCCGGTGATCACGGCGATTTCCTTGGACGACTTGCCGTCCGCCAGCATGCGCACAACCTCCAACTCCCTCTTGGTGAGGTGCACCTGGTTGGGATCGCGCTGGCCTTGTTGGACGTACTCATCCACGAGCAGCCCGGCCACGCGGTTCGACACGTACTTGTCCCCGCGCAGCACCGCGTGAATCGCCTCTACGATTTCGGCGAAGGCGCTTTCCTTGAGCAGGTACCCCGCGGCGCCGCTCTTGAGCATCTCGGTGATGAAAGTCTTCCGCAGATACATGGACAGCGCGAGCACTTTGACTTCGGGATGGTCCCGGCTGATCAGGCGGGTGACATCGATACCATCCATGCCGGGCATGTTCACATCCATGATGACAAGGTCCGGCTTGAGCTCGCGGACCAGGCGCAGCGCCACCGTGCCATCGGGGGCTTCTCCCACTACTTTCATGTCGGATTGCCGCTCCAGCATGGAACGAAGTCCTTCGCGGAGCACCTGGTGATCGTCAACCAACAGGATCTTCACGGGCATCGTCGCTCTCCTTCAAAACAGAGTGTTCTTTTTCCAAGGGTGCGGTCAAGGTGAATTGGCTGCCCCGGCCGGGGCGCGCATCGACTTCCAGGGTCCCCCCGATGTAGTCCAGGCGTTCCCGGACGAAGAAGAGGCCGACACTCCGGTTCCGATAGGCCGAAGACAAGACCGTTTCCACATCGAAACCGACACCGTCGTCGGCCACCCGGATGCGGATCCTCTCGCTCTCGCGCCGCACTTCGACCGTTACACGGGTAGCGCGGGCGTGCTTCGCCACATTGATGAGGAGCTCCCGCACCGACTGATACAGCAGGACACGCACATCGGGACTGAGCGGCTTGGGCTTGCCGTCCGTCAGGAACTGACGTGGTACGTTCTCCAGGCCGGGAAACTCGTCGTTGAGCAGCTCCCTCAGCGCGGCCTCCAGGCCGAACTTGTAGAGGGTCGCGGAGCTCAGGTCGAATGTCAGCTCGCGGATGCTGTCGATGGTCTCCTCCAGATGGGTGCAGATCGGTCGCAACGCGGCTTTCGCCGGTCGGGCGGTGTCCAGAGTAGCCTGCAACTGCATTTTGGCCAGCGCCAGGCTCTGGCACGCATGGTCGTGCAGATTGGCGGCGATGCGGCGTCGCTCCCGCTCCTCTGCCAGGGACAATTCCGAGGCCAGCGAGCGGAGCTTCTTGCGTTGGGTCAGGAGGTACTCCTCCGTCCTCTTGTGCTTGGTGATGTCACTGATGATGTGCACGATGCCGTCGAGCTTGCCGGCGGCATCCAGGATCGGGTCCACCGTGACCTCATACCACCGGCCGTCCAGGCAGAGCTCGATGATCTGCCGCGTAAGCGTTTGGCGCAGTTGGTGCAGGGGACACAGCGGCGTCGGCTGGATCGTGTCGTGCACGATCTCCCAGCAATGTTTTCCCACGATCTCCTGCGCCGTCCGGTGGAAGAGCAGCTCCGTGGCTTTATTGCACCGGCAGATGCGGAACTCATTGTCCAGCACCCAGATGACGTCGGAAACCGAATCGAACGTGCTCTGCCATTGCCGGGACGCGGTGGCGAGGGCCTCCTCGGCGACTTTGCGCGCGGTGATGTCGAGGGCCACGGTCAAGAACGCCGGGGCACCTTCGTACTGAATAGCGGTGGCCGCCAGATCGATGTACCGGGTTTCGCCGTGGCGGGTGAGAATCTTGAGCTCGCGTTGGGAAGAAGTGTTCTCCCCGCGCGTGTAGGCGAGCGCCTGTCGCGTCATCTCGGCCCGCAGATCGGGATGGGCCAGCGTGCTGGGTTCAAGGGTGGCGGCTTCGTCCCGGGAGTAGCCGGTTTGCGCCTCCCAGGCGGCATTGACGTAGAGGAACCGACCGTGCTGCTCATCCTCGCTCATGATGGCGATGGCGGCCGGCGATACCGCGGCGATGGCGCGGAACTGCGCCTCGCTCTCGCGGAGCGCCTGCTCGGCGCGCAGACGTGCGATGGTCCCGCTGACCTCGGCCGCGATGATCTCCAGCGTGGTCTTGACCTCGGCGGACAATTCATCCCGCGTGTACGAAGACACGTTGAGGACGGCAATAACTTGACCCTGGTGCATAATGGGAAGGGCCCCCATGCCACGGAAGCCCTCATGATCTAGGTCGCCTTCTTCCGGAGGTCGAATGCTGGAGTACAGGCCGTAGACCGGTTTACCGGCTTTGGTGACCAGAGCGTTGGGTGCGTCCGCGGCGTAGTGGGACACTCTCTTGATGAAGTCGGCCGACAGGCCCTGATGTAGCGCCATGTTCAAGGCCCCGGTGACCGGATCGACGAGATAGAGGCCGCAGCAGTCGATCTCCCCAAGGTTCCGGACGGCTTCAAAAAGGCGGTTCAGGGCGGGCTCCAACTCCCGGATAGAGCTCAGATCGATGCTCAGACTGTGCTGGATATCCAGGCGTTGCTCGGCCTGCCGGCGTTCCGTGATGTCCTCCACGATCCCGATCATGCTTTCGACTTGGCCGAACCGGTCTCTCATGGTCGTCATCGTGACATCGGCCCAGATGGTCCGTCCGTCTTTGTGCAGGAACCGCTTCCGGAGGGTAGCGCCTTCGCGGCGGCCGGACAGGACGTCCTGCACGAACTCCAGTTCGTGGGCACGGTCGTCCGGATGCGTATAGTCATGGAAGTGCCGCCCGACCAGTTCCTCCGCGTCGTAGCCGACGATCTGGGCGAACGCCGGATTGACGGCCAGGGCGACACCGTTTATGCCGATGGTGATCCCGAGCGGCGCGTGCTGGAACACGCCGCGGAAACGCGCTTCGCTGGCGCGCCGCGCCTCCTCGGCCTGACGGGTCGCGCTGACATCGCGCACCGTCGCGACCCGCACGGTCCGATCTTTGTACACGAAGAGCTTGCTGGCGACTTCCGCCGGAAAGGTCGTCCCGTCCTTGCGCACGGCCGTGATCTCATAGATCTTGTCATAGCCGCTGCGCGTGTGTTCGCGGATCAGGGCCAGTGACTCGGGCGTCACGTAACGCGCCACTTCCGAACCGGGGACTTCCTGCGGCTCATAGCCCCAGGTGCGACAGAACGTCTGGTTGACACTGATCATCTTGTCGCCGTCGTGGATGATGATGCTGTCGAAAGACTCGTCCGCGAGAACCTTGAATCTCTCCTCGCTCTCGGCCAGACTCCTCTCGACCTGCTTGCGCTCCGTAATATCGTGGACGATGAACTGCGCGGCAGGCTTGCCCTGGAAGCTGATGGGCACTCCCACCACCTCCACCTCCACCACCTGGCCGTCGACCCGCACATATTTCATTTCGCGGCGCGGGACGGCAACACTCTCCTCCCGGAGGGTCGTCATGCGTGCTTCCGCCAGCCGGCGATAGTCCGGGTGGACAAAATCCAGGCCGTGGCGACCGACCACCTGATCGTAACGCGCTGCTCCCAGCAGACGCAGGGCGGCACGATTGGCGAAACGAATGATATCTTCGGATTGGATGCAGATGGCGTCCGGCGAATGCTCCACCAGCAAACGATACTTCCCTTCGCCCTCGCGCAGCGCCTGTTCGGCCACGGTGCGCTGCGTAATGTCCTGTACAGCTCCGACCAGACGGGTTGGTTTTCCCGAGCTGTCCCGTTCCAGGCTCGCCCGGGCGTGGAGGGTCCGCACCTGGCCGTCTTTGCGGATCACGCGGTAGGTAAGCTCTTCCAGCCGGCCCGCCTGGTCCGGCATGCCCGTCACGCTCAGAAACCGCTCTCGATCTTCCGGATGAATGTGACTCAGAATGAGTTCGGCGGAGGGGCATACCTCCCCAGGGGCATACCCGTAGATCCGATACGTCTCGTCGGACCAGGTGATGACCCCGGTGCGCAGATCACGCTGAACACTGCCCACATGGGAGATGGCCTCGGCTTCTCTCAGGAGAAACTCGTTCTCACAAAGTCGGGCCTGGATCTTGCGGGTGACGGTGATGTCGGTGGCGGTGAAGGCGACGCCTTGGGACGGATCGGTGCGGTCAAGGACGCTGGAACTGAGCAGAATGTCGATGATATCCCCATCTTTGCACTTCCAGCGCGTCTCGACGGTGCCGGTCCCGGTGCGGGCAATCTGCTCGTACTCGACGGTCCCGACGTGGTCGTAATCCTCCTGCGTCACATAGAGGATTCGCGAAGAGCGTCCGATCAGTTCGTCGCGGCTGTAGCCGACCATCTCGCAGAAACGATCATTGAATTCGATGAAGACCCGTTGACACAGCAGACCCATGCCGATGGGGGCGGCCCGAAAGATACCTTCGAGCCGCTCCTGTGTGCCGGTCGGCCGCGCCGCCGTCAGAGTCCGGCGCGTCTTGGCGTAGGTTCTCCGCTGGTCGAGAATCTCACGCCGGGCGCGATGCTTGTCTCGCAAGTTGCTGATGTCGTCCATACTTGCCCTTCGAAAAGGCGCAAGTCTCCCCGTGGGTTCGTCACAAGAGACTCAATTCGGTCACAGATCATTGTCTGCATCATACCCACAGATTCCTCCAACGCATTTGTTACCATTGTTATCGATTAGACGCCCCGGTCAAGAAATTCATTGCCGGAATTGTTACGTTTTGTAGGAGCGATAACATATGTGACGCCTCGGGGCCGGGCCTTGGCAAATCTTCTTTTGCCGAGACAGACTCTGTCGTTGACGAGTCTTCGGGGGCGGGCTATAAAGGAAATGGCTCCAAGCCGTTGGAAGGGGCATGCCGATCCGCAGGTAAGGACGGTAGGATCGCCCCGGCTATGGCAATATCGCTTTTTCAGAAAGGTTCTCCCGTGGCCAATGATCGAGTACCGGAAAGAACGACACCATCAGGCATAGGGCGATATCGCTGGCGCATCTGTGCATTGCTCTTCCTGGCCACCACCATCAACTACATGGACCGCAGCGTCCTGGGTGTGCTGGCACCGACGCTGCAGTACAAGGTGTTCGATTGGACGGACCAACAGTACGCCTGGATCAACATCTGCTTCAAGATCGCCTACGCCGTCGGCATGTTGAGCATGGGCGCGATCATCGACCGATTTGGCACCAAGGTGGGATACACGCTTTCCATCGCCGTCTGGAGCATCTTCGGCATGTTGCACGCCGCGGTCCGGCCGGCATTCGGCTTCGTCGGCTTCTGCGCGGCGCGATTCGGCTTGGGCTTGGGCGAGTCCGGCAACTTCCCGGCGGCTATCAAGACCGTAAGCGAGTGGTTCCCGAAAAAAGAGCGGGCGTTTGCCACCGGCATCTTCAACGCCGGCTCGAACGTCGGCGCCATTCTCGCGCCTCTGTTGATTCCGCTGGTGGTCTGGCCCGACGGGACTAATTGGCAGTTCGCCTTCCTCATGACCGGCGTTTTCAGCGGCTTGTGGGTACTGCTCTGGGTCAAGATCTATCACCATCCTGATGTGCACCCTCGCCTCTCCAAGGCGGAACACGACTACATCCACAGTGATTCGGTGGTGGAAACGGTCGGCAAGAAAGTGCCCTGGATCGGAGTGCTGCCCCTGCCTGAAACTTGGGCCTTCGCCCTCGCCAAGATGACCGATGCCGTCTGGTGGTTCTACCTGTTCTGGGGCGGCAAGTTCCTCTTCGACAAGTTCGGCCTCAGCATCAAGAGCCTCGCGCTGCCGCTGATTACGATCTATGTCCTTGCCGACGGCGGAAGCGTCATCGGCGGCTGGATGTCGTCTTTCTTCATCAAACGCGGCTGGCCGATCAACCGGGCCCGCAAGGTGACCCTCCTGCTGTGTGCCTTGGTCATCATGCCGGTGATGTTCGTGACTCTGATCCCAACGAAGTTCAACGCCAACGCCCGCTTCTTTGAGCGTCTTCAGACCGCCACGTACACCGTGGAGAACCTCGTCACCGTGGACGGCAAAGTGAAGAAGCAGAAGCTCAAGGAAGTTATGCCTGCGGAAATGCAGACCGCCTTGCGCGCCATGGAAGGCAAGAGTTACGGCTCGGCAAAGGAATTCATCGCGGCCGCGGGTGCGATCATCACGCCGGAACAGGCCAAGCGCATGGACGCTGCGATCGTCAGCAGCTCCAGGTCGGACAACTTCTACTGGATCGCCGTGCTGCTCATCGCCCTGGCAGCGGGCGGACATCAGGCGTGGTCCTGCAATTTGTTCACGCTCGTGTCCGACGTGTTCCCGAAGAAGGCCACGGCTTCTGTCACCGGCATCGGTGGCATGGTCGGCGCCGTAGCGGGATTGACCGCGGATCTCTGCCTGGGCAAGGTGCTCACCGACCAGGGGCCTTCCGGATACTTCTTCGCGTTCATGGCGGCCGGGTCGATGTACCTTGTCGCGCTGGGCGTGGTCCATCTGTTGATGCCGAAGATGACACCGCTGGACGAGAACCTGCACCGGATCAAGAGCTGACAGGTCACCGGACCTGTTCCGAAGTGTTAGAAGCAGATATACCGGCCCATTTGGCGAGTTCGTCCCAGATGGGCCGGTTGCGTTGAGAGGCGGTGGTGGTGTTCGCGACCGCCTGAGAACCCAGCCGATCCTCCAATTGCTTGTAGTACAAGGTTCGGGGCTGAACATGAGTTCCGCGCGACTCCCACCAGCCCAGAGGCTCGCGCGGCGCCCAGCTTCCGAGCTTCTGGTCGCTGACGATCCCGATGGCCCAGTTCATAGCGCCCGCCGGGGTATGGCAGGTGGTCGAGGCCTCGCAATTCCAGAACAACGTCTGGGCGCCGGACCAGCCATGTCCCGAGCCCGAGCTTTGGCGATTCTCGACGGCCAGCTTGTCGGCTTTGACGTTGTCGCAGAGCGTGCCCTCGGCGTAGCGATGGTGGTTGCCCGAATCGGCGTGACAGGCGACGGCCAGACAGTCGACGAACGCATTCGGTCCCGGCACACGCGATCCTGTCACGAAATCGTGCCGGCCTTCGCGGGCGAAACACCGCTGCACCAGCACGAGACAGCAGTCGTCCATGTTGAACGAATACCGCCGGCCCCCGGTGATCTGGGACTTGTGATCGAGGCAGGCGCAGTCCTCGATCGTGGCGTGGCGCGTGCCGGTCAAGGCGCTGACACAGGAGTACCCGAAGTAGCGGGCGGTGACCCGGCGCACCCAGGCGTTTTCCACGTTGCGGAGCTGGATGCCGTTCCAGCCGTGCGTCTCATCCGTGGCCGAGTCGTACTGCGATTCCAGCCAGAGATTCTCGATGCCGACCTGAGCGATGCGTCCGCCCGCGGAGTATTTGTAGATGGAGCCGCCGCCGTAACGCTCGTCGATCGCCTGGACCACCGGCCCATCGATCCGAACGTCATTGCCCCGGATGCCGGTAATGATCCGCTCCCACTTGTCCTCGTAGGCGGGGGCGGTCCAGCCGTATTGTGCCATATCGAGATCGGCGATCCATTGTTGATTGGTCTGCCGGTGGACGATGATGCGATCGCCCACGGCGAAGCCCTCCGCCGCCGCGACGTTGAAGTGCACCGCTCCCACCGGCACGAACGAGCCCACGATGCGGGTCCGCGTCGCCGCCGCCTCCGTCCGTACGCCGCCCTCCACGATAATCAGGGTATCCTGTTGTTGGCCGGTGTCGACGAGGACCGTCCCGTTGGGATCCTGTCCCGCCCCGCGCAGGACGACACCGCCGGCGCGAATATAGAGCGTCCCCTCCACGGGATACGTTCCTTTCTGCAACAGCAGGGCGCCGCGAAACCCGTCGCCGTCGAGGGGCAGTTGGGACACGTAGTCGATGCCGGCCTGGAGGTGGGCCGTATTGTCCCCCGGAACGGGGGAGATCGTCTTCACTACGGGGATATCCGGAATTCGGACGCCGCCGCCCAGGTAGCCGCAGGAGGACCAATCGGGAAGGGTGTTGAGCTGGCGCGTGTCACCGCAATTGGCGTAGGTGCCGTAAATCAGCTTGCCCTCCGAATTCGGTCGGGCAAGCGTGCTGAAGGGACCGGTGTTGACATCGAGAACCGCGCCCGCACAGGCGACAGCCGTAACCCAAAGACCTACTCCCCACACAATTCCGCAAATCCGGCTTACAGAAATGGTGCCCATGCCCAGGTCCTTTCCGACAATGGCGTCAGTTCTTCATCGCAGTCGATTGTACTCGATGGAGATACCTGACCCCAAAGAAAGAGGCTGCCGCATTTGCGACAGCCCCTTAGGAAATCGATGGTCGAACCTCAGCGGATCGGGGCCCGGAACAAGGTGATGCTCAAGGGCTTGACGGAGACGAGCTCCGCCAATTCCGAATTGGGCGCCTCGTTGATCTCGATTTTCGGCGCCTGGTTGGGGTCGTTGTAGGCCAGGGGATCTTCGCCGGCAATGACCCACGTCTGGGCCGGGCCGCCGGGGGTGACGGCATTGAACTCGAGCTTCAACTGATAGACATCGAACGTCGGGTTGACCACTCCGATCGTCAGCGCCTTGCCGTCGGTGGTCAGGGCCGCCGCGACATCCAGCGGCGTGTTGCTGTCGGTCGCCTGAATCGGGATCGTACCGAACTGTCGGCGATAGAGCATTAGCGGCAGGGCGGTCGTCTCGAACGCAGCGGCCGTCTTGTTCGTCTTGATGCAGCCGATCACATTGACGGTCTGGGCATAGTTCGCCATGAAGAAAATGTCACTGTTGCGGAAGTACTCGTGCAAGCCGGCCGCGATGCCCAGGCCGTCCTTGACGAAGTACCGGGTGCCCAGCTCGCCGAAGACATGCGGGCCGTACCAGTAGTTCCATTCATCCAGCGCCACGCGAATGTCCTTGCCCTGCAGTGCCGGGATGCTCTTACGGAACTCCCGGTGTGCGTCGGCGATCTGCTTGATCTTGTCCGGAGCCTGGCGGACGTGCGCCACGAGGTCTTTGCGCTCCTGGCAGTAGAAGTGCTCGCTGAGCAGATTCATGTGATCCGCGCAACTGGTCAACATGCCCCGGCTCCAGCTCTGCGGGCCGGCGTCGCCGATGTCACCTGAGCCGATCGTCTTGATGGTCGGGTCGACCTGCCGCATTTTCTCCTCGACCCAGTTGTGCTTGAGGACGTACTGGTTCAGTGCCATGTACCCCAACTGCCAGTTGCCCCACATTTCGTTGCCGACGCACCACCACTTGACGCCGAACGCCTTGGAGTGCCCGTCGGCGGCACGCTTGGCGCCCATCGGGGTCTTGGTCGAGCCGTTGGCGTATTCGACTTCCGCCGCGGCGGAGTAGGCGTCGCCGAAACCGGTGTTGACGGCGATCATCGGTTCGGTCCCGATCAGCTCGCACAAACGCGCGAATGCGTACATGCCCATGTCATTGGTCTCGATACCCGTCCAGGCGGGATTCGTGCGGGTGGGCCGCTTGTCACGATCGCCCAGGCCGTCGCGCCAGTCGTAGCCGCTGACGAAGTTGCCGCCCGGCCAGCGGTAGATCGGTGCCCCCAGTTGTTTGAGCAGGGCGAGCGTATCTTTGCGGAAGCCCTCGACGTTGTCGGCCGGCATCAGCGAGACGCAGCCGATCTTGAGCGTGCCCTTGCCGGTCGCGACGATCGACAGCCGACCGTTGTCGGTGCTCTCGCGGGGGATGAATTTGAACGAGACTTTCGCGCCTTTGGGGTCAATGCTCTTGATCGTGACGGTGGAACTGGCCTTGTCGCCCTCGCCCCAGGCGAGAGTGACGGTCACCGGCGCCACGGTCTTGTCACCGGTCAGCCAGACGTACCCGGTGCAGGTTCGGCCTTTCACCAGTCCCAGCTCTTCCTGGTAGATCCCCACGGGAACGCCGCCGGGCGCGTTGATTTGGGGCGAGTGCTCGCCCACGAACGGTTTTTCCTTCACCATCTGAACCGCGTCATGGGGGCCGATGACCTTCCACGGCGACGCGGCCAGGACTCGGGCTCCTTCGCGCGTGGTCCGCCAGATTTCTCCTGGGGCGGGAATGGGGTAGTAGAACTTCCGGTCCTCGAGCATCTCCGCCCAGATGCCGCCGTAGATACAGCGGCCCAGGTGTTCGATGAATTGGCCGTAAATGTAAGGCGAAATGGGCTCGAACTTCCGGCTGGCATCAACGGAGACCCGAGCCTCCATCGTCGTGGAGGGCGGCAGGGCGGTATCCTGCGACCATGCTCGAAGCGCCGGCGCCAGCGCCGTACACGCCAGCACCATCATCACCCGGCGGGACAATAGTAGCCTATCCATAGACAACTCCTCTGATCCTTCTGACACAATTCCTGATTCGAAAACGCAAGACAATTACCGAAGACTCATTACACCGGTACGCGCAGTACCGTCATCGAATACGCCTTAAGGCCGTACCTGAACGTCGGCCCCTGAATGCGTTTTGTCGAGGCAACGGGCACCACGTTCCTGGGTTCCTTGAGCGAATTTTGCCCCGCCAGTCTACTGCAGGCCAGCACCGTCGCTGTGAGGGTCGGGCCCACTTGGGTGACACCCTCGATCGAAAAGGTGACCTGTGTTTCCTTGGCGAGGTTGACGACCTTGAGAATGACTTCTTTGGTGTTCTCGTCGTACGCAGCGCTCGCGAACAGGCTCGGCTTCCCGTTCGGGCGTGCGGGGGCGTTCGCTATCTGAGCCGGAAGAAGCCTGTCCCCGCGATGGCGACTGAACAGTTGCTGAACGTAGTAGTTCGTCGAGCCATAGCTCTTCAGGTTGTCGCACCAGATCAGGTCCGGCGTCCATTGCCAGCCCTCCTCATGGGCGAACAGCGGGGCATAGGCCGTCATGGTCACGAGGTCCGCATTGCGTTCGAGCCCCAGCATGAAGGCCGCCTCGGACAACGCGCACTGCCAGGTGTTGCGATTGTCGGGCCGGGCCACGCCTTTGCTCTGCGCGGCGTACTCGCCCACGAAGACTCTCGGGCCTCTGCGATCGTACGTGTCGTAGAGATGGGTATTGTCCGCGAACCACTCGGGCAGCCGATAGAAATGCTCATCGACAATATCCGCGCCGAGAGCATGCATCTGCTTCTGCAGGTACTTCACCTCCTGGTGGCCGTTGAATGCCGGCGGGAAGATCGTGGCATCGGTGCCGGTGGCGCCGATCAACTTCATGTCGGGATACTTGTTCTTGATCGCCTGGGCGAAGACCTTGTACCGCTCGATGTACTGCGGTCCCCATTGCTCGTTGCCGATGCCGAGCATCTTGAGATGGAAGGGGGCCGGATGGCCCATCGCGGCGCGTTTTCTGCCCCAGGTGCTGTCGGCCGGGCCATTGGCGAACTCGATCAGGTCCAGTGCGTCCTGCACATAGGGCTGGATCTGATCCATCGGGATGAGCTGGGCGGTGTTGAACTGACAGGACATGCCGCAGTTGATGATCGGCGCCGGCTCCGCCCCGATCTGCTCGCACAGCATGAAGAACTCGTAGAAGCCCAGGCCAAACGACTGGAAATAGTCCGGCGTGTAGCGGTGGGCGAACTCGTTGTTCCACCGGTTGATGATGCCCTGGCGGTGGTTGATGTCGCCGATCGTGTTCTTCCATTGATAGCGGTTGTCGATGTCGCGACCCTCGACAATGCAGCCGCCGGGGAAACGCAGGAAGCCGGGCTTCATGTCCGCCAGGAGAGTGACAAGGTCTTGGCGCAGCCCCGGGATCGGCCGGGGATCGGTGCTGCTCGTGGCCGCGGAATCGGCGGGGAACAGCGACACCATGTCGAGATCCACCGTGCCGGGCGTCGTCACCAGGACGTTCAACCTGGCCTTGGGCTCCGTGCCGGTGGCCTTCATCTGGACGTGGTAGTTCTTCCATCCGCCCTGAATGCCTTCGATCTTGGCTTCGGCGAGCTTCTTGCCCTTCGGAGTGACGGCAACGGCCCGCAGGCTCATCGGCCCCGCCAGGCTGCGCGCATACACGGAGAAGCAGTACTTCTCGCCCTTGCGGATGCCCATGCCGCGGAAACCTTCGTTCGCGACGCCGTAGCCCTCGGCGGGCTTCTTGACCTCGAGCCGCAGATAGTGCGAATTGGCGGCGTTCAAGGGGGCCGCATCACGAATGGAAAAGCGCGCGTCCGCCTCGGGCGGCTTGATGACGCTCCAGCCCATCATCCCGTCCGTGAACTCGAACGAGCGGTTCTTCACCAACTCGGCGTACAGGCCGCCGTCCGCCCCGAAGTTGATGTCTTCGAAGAAGATACCCCACATCGTCGGGCTGATCTGCGCACCGGGCCGATGGGCCGACACGACAATATTGACTCCGGGTTGCTCCACGCCACGTTGCTTCTTCATGATGGACTCCGTTACGCCTTTGACAAAGAGCGTGACTCAAGGCACCGCCGATTCCTCGGCGCCGTTGGCGGTCTCGTGCGTGACCAGCTCTCGAATGTTCTCGTTGTAGTACTTGTCCGTGATAAAGTACTTGAACATCAGGAAAGCCACGATGAGGTGGAAGATGCCCGGGACGATCGTCAGCAGAATCGCGATCCCGTTCAGAGTTAAGGCGCTCTGCACCTGGGCCACGCCGTTGATGGGCTCTTTGTAGCCAAAGAGGGCAAGCATCCAGCCGGCCATGCCCCCGGCCACGCTCATGCCCATCTTCTGACAGAACGAAATGCCGCCGAAGGCCATGCCGGCCACACGTTTGCCGCTGTTCACTTGACCGTAGTCCACGGCCTCGGAGATGATGGACCAGAAAACGGGGCCCTGCAGGTCGACAATGAAGTTGATCAGGAAATACAGGACGAAGGCGGCGGCAACATTGCCGGGTCTGACGGCCACGCACATGATCAGACTCACCACGAAGGTGAGTATCTGTGACCAGCGGAAGAGCTTGATCTTGCAGTAGTATTTTGTGATCCACGTCGAGGCCACCATCGAGAGAATGTTCCCGACGATGCCGGCTGTAACAAAAGCCGACTGCATCTTCTCGTCGCCGCCGAGGAAGTACTTCGCATAATAGAATCCCAGCGATCCACGCAGCACGTAGCCCATCGTGCCAATCAAGCACACGCCGGCCAGGATCATCCATTGGCTGTTGAGAAAGAGCAAGCCGAGCTGTTGTCCCAGCGGCTTACGCTCGCTCTTGTGCGTCACGCGCTCGGTCGTCGTCAGGAAACAGAAAATAAAGAGGAATGTCGCCATTGCGGCCATGACCGCCATGGCGATCTGGTAGCCTTTGGAGACCTGATCGGACCCCCATCTCTCCGCGTAGTACTTCGCATAGAGCGGGACAAAGATGTTGACTGCCAGGGAAGCAGCCTTGGCGAAGAACAGGCGATACCCGTTGGCCGAGAGCCGCTCCTGCGGATCGGCGGTCAGCACCGCGGGCAGGGAAATGTAGGGGATCGTCACGGACGTGAAGACGAGCATCATCAGGATGTAGGTCGCATACGCATAGATGTGCTTACCGGCATAGGAGAAATCCGGCGTCGTAAAGACCAGCATGATCGACAGGCCGAACGGAACCGCGCCGATGAGAAAATAGGGACGGTAGCGTCCCCAACGCGTGGTGTGGCTGTCGGTGTATGCACCCATCGCGACGTCCGCGAACGCGTCGATCAAACGCGGGATAAGCATGAGCCATCCTGCATGCACCGCGGTCAGCCCGAAAATGTCCGTATAGAAGAAGACGATGATGATATTCAAGGCCGACCAGACGACGTTCACGGCGGCGTCGCCGGCGCCGAAACCGATCTTCTCGATTACGCCAAGTTTAGCAGTTCTCATTCTCTGTGTCCCTTTTGACTGGGTTTCCTGGTGGATGCCGGTCTTCCAGACCGCGAATGATCGGTTAGTTCACTTGGATGCCTATATACTCGTCGAGGGCTTTCTCATCGACCACCGGCCACTGTGCCGCGTCCCACCTGACCTCGGCGATCTTCAGCCGGTGGAAGTTGTTATCCGCGTTCTCGTAGGCGTGATAAACGATGTAGTCCTTTCCATCGAAGGTGTAGACGCTGTTGCCGCCCCAGCCGGCCCAACTCTTGTTGCCGGTCAGTACCGGGGTGCCGCCCCCCTGGGCCAGGCTCTTGCCTTCCTTGTCGAGGTAGGGGCCACGGACATCCTTCGACCGCCCGACCATCATGCGGTAGGTGCTGTTCTTGCCGATAGCGCACAGACCCCACGAGGTGAACAAATAGTAGTAGTCGCCTTTCTTGAAGAGGAACGGTCCTTCGATCTCGGCGGGTCCGGCTTTCGTGTCGTCGGCCAGCACGGACCGCTCCCTCTTGGCGATCGCGTACCATTCCTGGGGCTCCGCCGGCTTCTTCCAGCCTGCATCCAGCTTGAACAGCTTGATGCCCGACCAGAAGGAGCCGATGCTCATCCAGGCGGTGCCTTTTTCGTCCACCATGATTGTCGAATCGATTCCGTTCCAGAGATCGCGGCCGGGGACCGATTGAACCACGATGCCCTGATCCTCCCACTTGTAGTCGGGTGACTCTGGGTGCAGGGTTTTGTTGATCGTCAGGCCGATGGCGGAGCCATTCTGGCCCCAGGATGATACGGAATAGTACAGGTAGAACTTGCCATCCTTCTGAACGATGTCGGGCGCCCACACATGGCCGTTGAACTTGGGTGCGACGCTCTTTGCCCAGGAAGGGTCCCCCGGAAAGACGCGTCCTTCGAGCTTCCAGGTCTTCAGGTCCTTGGTGCTATAGAACGTGATCCCCGGCCCGCTGCTGTAGAGATAGTACGTGTCGCCATCTTTGGCCATGGCGGGATCGTGGATGTCGATCTGTTTCACCTCAGAAGTCGGCGGATTTCCGGCCGGTGCGGCAGTCACCTGACCTGCTCCGGCCCGGGCGATCGTTGACAGGTTCAGTACGCAGAACACTGCGGCCAGGCACGCCAGCGTCCTTCTCATAAGTTCTTCTCCAACCTTAACTCCCGTTCACACGCCGTATCTCACATCTCCACCACCCGGCCCATCGATCATGGCAGAAAATGCTACTCGGCGAACCTCCAACTGTCCAGGCATTATTCCTCGAACAACGTAACCATATTGCGAACGAATTCGGCTGCGACTAGAATTGGGTTCGTTTCGCACGAGGGTCCGTTCGCTCAGAGGATCGGCCTGTACAAACGAACCCAATTTGCCATCCCTCGCCTTCCTGTCTCGCATTGACGGACCCTCGCTGCAAGCCCGAAGCTCGAAGTCCGAATGCGAAACGAACCCCAAACCCGAAATCCCAATGACCCACAAGCCGCAGCGAGACGGGAGTTGGCCTGGAATCCCACGGAAGGTCATTCGAGCCTGTCGTGGATTCCGATACTCGGATTGCAGGTCGCCAAGTATGTCCATACTACCATATAGACGCTCCCGGTGACGTGGTGATAGCAACAATCCTGTGCGTTTTTGTGATTTTCTCACCTACCCTGCTATCTGGCCCGAAAGAAGGGGCACCGCCACTCCGCGCTTCCGGCGAAAGGTGTCTGCGAAAATACGCTGGCAGATGCATCGGGGCGGACCGGGTAGGGGCGAGCCTCTGTGCTTGCCCTCCGAGCGCTCCGCAGCGAGAAGGGCAGCCACAGAGGGCTGCCCCTGCGGCTGGCGAAGCGTTTCCCGCCATTCATAGGGTGGCGCGTGCCCGGAAACTTGCACAGACACGGCGAAGACGCCGGTGGCAGATTTCCCTTGTCACTGTAGGGGATTCGTGGTACCATGACGCGCGATCAGGTGGTGACAGTCTGAGTTGCGAAACGAGAAATTGGGACGGGAGCGTTAGAATCACATGTATCGGAATTCGCTGAGGCCGTCGGTCCTCTTCGGCCTGGTTCTGTTGATACTTGCTGCGGTAGGGATCGTGTTGTGGATTAGTCTTCTGGGCGCGACCTTGCTCGACTGGAGTTCTTTCCTGCTTCTGGGAGCAAGTCTGGGGTTCCTGGTCGCGGCGATTCTGTTCTTCCGGCGTGTTCCATGGATTCGCGTTCCGGCATCGGTCGCTCTGCATCTGCTGGGCCTGGGCGTGATCGTGGCCACGTTCGGCGCCATGGCCGGCGAGGAGTCCTTCTCAACTCGGATAGCCATGAGTTCGCTGGCGAGTTCCATCGTCGCCATCCTGGCCGTCGGAGTCCTGTGTCTTCACAACGAGGCCATGCGCCTCGACTTCGGATCGTCCCCCGCGGTCGGCCCCGGACGACGGAGCAAGCGGCGGGGGATACTTCTTGCCGCGGTCTGCGTCCTGCCGTTCCTGAGTGTGGTCGTCTGGCGAGTGGCACCGTGTATTCAGGCTAAGCCCGTGATCGCCGTGGACTACCTGGGTCAGGCCAACAGGGCCATGCGTCCCGCCGGTTATGACCCGAATCAGAACGCCTTTCTTGTGTATGAGGAACTCGGCAAGGGCTGGGTAACGCCGGATCTGGCGTGGGAGAAGTGGCGGGTCTGGCCTACCGAACTGAGTGCGTCGGAGGCGGACGTATTGAAGGACTGGGGACCCGTCAACCATCATTTGTTGCCCCTCCTCAAGAAAGCGGCAGAATGTCCCTATTGGTGGTATGAGCAGAAATCACCCGAGGGGACGCTCACGGACGTCAACACGCCCGACCTCGATAAGCAACGAAAGATGGCCTGGGGGGTCGTGCTGCTGGCCAAACACAAGGCGACGGAGAGACGCCTGCGCGAAGCTTTGGACATGCTGACCGACCTGCACATGATGGGAGTCCATTACACGACCGGCCCAACCCTCGTGGATCAGATGGTGGGGTTGGCGTTCTGTGAAATGGCCTACACTGGTGCACTGACTATCCTGGATCGATGTCAGGCAGACGCGGCGAGTTTGCAGGCGGCCTTGAAGGCCTTTCGCCCGCGCCTGTCCCTCGTGGAAGTGCCCCGATTCTGTGAGGCGGAGCGTCTCTACGGCTACGACATGATCCAGCGGAGTTTCACGGACGACGGCAACGGCGGCGGTGTCTTGACGGCCCGGTCTTCGCACACGCGTTGGAAGGCATCGGTTGCCCCGGCCCGCCCGTTGTCGTACCTCGATACGTTGTGGATCTGCACCGGGCATCCGCATCGCGGCGAAACCACGCGGCTTTACAACGCCTATTTCGTCACCACCAGGGCGGCTGCCGCCCAGACGCCGTGGCAGTTGCACGAGCAGGATACCAGTTGCGAGTCGATCATCGATCAGTTGCTCCGGGGCAACTACTTCCTTCGTGACAAGTTCGGCGGGACCGGCGAGTGCGTGCATCGTAGCTGGCAGGCCAAGACGGTGGGCCAAGCCTTTGTCGGCATTCTGGCGATCCTGACGTACAACGCTCAGAAGGGGAGCCTCCCCTCGTCGTTGGAGGAACTGGTCAGGACGCGATACTTGGACGGCGTCCCCATCGATCCCTATAGCGGCAAGCCCTTTGTTTACAGACTGACAGGCTCGGACTTCACTTTCTACAGCATGGGTGAGGACTTCGTCGACGACGGAGGCCGCCCGGCGACCTGGCAGGAGAGCCAGATTGCGGGAGATCGCGTCTTCTGGCCCGTTCAAGCCGAGGTCGCCACGCCGTCCGGGAAGTGATTTTTTCGCCCGGAGGAGCAAGTTGGTGTTGCAAACGATGGCAGGGGCGGTAAAATATCGGTTTCGTAGTCTGAGGTGCCGCTGTGCGCGGCGTGGTACGGAAAGAGTGGCGAATCGTTGCAAAGGTCGATGCAGGAGCAACTTATATGCCGAGAGTATGTCAGTTCACAGGCAAGCACGTAGTTACGGGCAACAGCATCAAGCGTCGCGGTAAAGCCAAGCATTTGGGCGGCGTGGGTAAGAAAATCACCGGGATTACGCGCCGGAAATTCAAGCCGAACCTGCAGCGGGTCCGGACCGTCATTGACGGCAAGATCTGCCGCGTCCGGGCGTCCGCCAAGGCCATCCGTATGGGCATGATCGTCAAGCCGCTCAAACGCAAGTATGAGGCCGCCGCGAAAGAAGCAGCGCAAGCGTAGGCAGACGGAGCTTTGAGTTCTCAGCTCTCAGTTGACTCAGAACTCAACACTCAAAATTCAGAACTACTATGAAGCGGGGCCCAGCACGCGCCTCGCTTTTTCTTTAGGTGCAAGGCCATGCAGCAGCAGATCGACGCCGAAAAGGTCAGAAAAGTGGCCAAGCTGGCACGCCTGGAGTTGACGGACGCCGAGGTGCAGGAGTTCACCGGGCAGCTCGGTGCGATTTTGGACGCGGTGGCGAAGATGAACGAATTGGACACGTCGAACGTCGAGCCGCTGGCTCATTGCCTGCCGATCAGCAACGTTTTTCGCGAGGACCGCATCCAGCCGTCCCTGGGCACGGAGGCGACGCTGGCCAACGCCCCCCAACGCGATGGCTCGTTCTTCAGCGTACCCAAGATCCTCGACGAAAGCTCGGGAGCATAACGCAGACGGCTCAGGCCGCTGAATCAGGGGGTGGACAAAATGAGAGCGGGAAAAGGGATTTGCCTGACTGCCGCGGCGTTGGTACTCGGCTGGGGCCTCTGGATGGCAACACCGGCGCTGGGACAGAGCCAGAACGCCAGGAAGTTCAGCAGGCAAATCAGCAAGACGATGGAATGTGACTACCTGTTCCACCTGCCGAAAGACTATGCCCAGAAGAACCAGAAATGGCCCTTGATGCTGTTCCTGCACGGAGCCGGTGAGCGGGGCAGCGACTTGAATCTCGTCAAGAAGCACGGTCCGCCGAAACTGATCGAGCAGGGCAGGGACCTGCCGTTCATCGTCGTGGCGCCGCAGTGCCCGGCGGGCCAGTGGTGGCTGGAGAAGGTCGACACACTCCTCGCTCTTCTGGACGAGATCCAGTCGACCTATCCCGTCGATCCCAACCGCGTCTACCTGACCGGCCTCAGCATGGGTGGGTACGGCACGTGGACTCTGGCCTGTCAGCATCCGGAGCGTTTCGCCGCCATCGTTCCCATCTGCGGCGGAGGGCAGAGTTTCCTGGGCAATCGCCTGAAGAACATGCCGGTATGGGCCTTTCACGGAGCGAAGGACCCCGTCGTTCCGCTGAAGGAAACCCAGCAGATGGTCGATGCCATCACCAAGGCGGGCGGACAGCCCAAACTGACCGTCTATCCCGAAGCGGGGCACGACTGCTGGACCGTGACGTATGATAGTCCGGAGCTGTATCAATGGCTCCTGAGTCACAAGAAAGGTGAAAAGGGCAGGTAGAGCCGATCATGCCACTGACTGATCTGACAACTATCGAATTGCGGGACCGGATTGCCCGAGGCGAGGTTCGCAGCGTCGAAGCCGTGGAAGCGGCCCTGGCGCAGATTGACCGCCTGGAGCCGACCGTCGGCGCGTTCATCAGTCTCTTTCGCGAAGAGGCGATGGCGCGGGCCAGGGAGATCGACCGTCGCAAAGCGGCGGGCGAGCCGCTCGGCGTCTTGGCGGGCGTTCCCGTGGCGATCAAAGACAACATGTGCACGACGACCGGTGCAACCACGTGCGGTTCCCGCATCCTGCAGAACTTCCGCAGCCCGTACCAGGCGACCGCCGTTCAGAGACTCGTCGATGCCGACGCCGTTATCATCGGCAAGGCCAACATGGACGAGTTCGCGATGGGGTCGAGCACCGAGAACTCAGGGCTGCAGAAGACCGCCAATCCCTGGGCTCCCGATCGAGTCCCGGGCGGCAGCAGCGGTGGTCCCGCCGCGGCGGTGGCGGCCCGATTGTGTCCGGCGGCGCTGGGCTCCGATACCGGCGGCTCGATCCGCCAGCCCGCCAGCTTCTGCGGTATCGTCGGTCTCAAACCCACCTATGGACGCGTTTCTCGCTACGGCCTGGTGGCGTTCGGGTCGAGCCTCGATCAGATCGGACCCATGGCCCGCAGCGTGGCCGATGCGGCCCTGATGCTGAGAGTGATCGCGGGACATGATCCGGCCGACAGCACCAGCGTCAGTCAGGAGATGGCCCCGGTTCCGGATTACCTGGCGAAACTCAATGAGCCGGTCAAGGGCCTGAAGATCGGTATCGCGTCGAAATTCAACGCCGGTGCCGACCCGGCCGTGCGACAGGCCATCGACACGGCGGTGCAGACGTACCGCAGCTTGGGGGCGGAGGTCGTCGAAATTGCCTTGCCGCACTTCGACTACGCCATCGCGGCCTATTACGTCATCGCCACGGCAGAAGCGTCCAGCAACCTGGCCCGCTATGACGGTGTTCACTACGGTTATCGCACTTCCGATCCGGCGGATTATATCGAAGTCTACTCGAAGTCACGCGAGGAGGCGTTCGGCAAGGAGGTCAAACGCCGGATCATGCTGGGGACCTACGCGCTTTCGAGCGGCTATTACGACGCGTATTACCTCAAGGCGTTGAAGGTGCGCAACCTGATCCGCGGCGATCTCGTCCATGCGTTTGAGAAGTGCGACGCGATTCTGATGCCGGTCGCGCCGAGCACGGCCTTCAAGATCGGCGAGAAGGCGAACGACCCGCTGAAGATGTACCTGTCGGATATCTACACGATTTCCGTGAACCTGGCCGGCATACCCGGCATCAGTGTCCCGTGCGGCTTCGATGAGAACAAGCTGCCCATTGGCTTGCAGATTCTCGCGCCGGCTTTCACAGAGGACAAGCTCCTCCGCGTCGCCCGGATGTTCGAGGCCGCGACGGATTGGCACACGCAGAAACCACCTATATAACCGAAAGGCCTCAGACCGTAGGCCATAGGCCGTAGGTACCTACAGCCTAAAGCCTATAGCCTACAGTCTTTGGGTAGTGTCATGAGTGACATTTCCTACAAAGTGATCGTCGGTTTGGAGATTCACGTCCAGCTGTGTACGCAGACGAAGATGTTCTGTGGCTGTGCCCTGAGCTTCGGCGCGGAGGCGAACAGCCGGGTCTGTCCGGTCTGCCTGGGAATGCCGGGGGCACTGCCGGTGATGAACAAGCAGGCGGTGGAGTTCGCTCTGCGGGCCGCGATGGCGCTCCACTGCGAAATCGCTCCCTTCACGAAGTGGGACCGCAAGAGCTACTACTACCCCGACCTGCCGAAGAATTACCAGATCAGCCAGTACGATCTGCCCCTGGGCAAGGGGGGCTACATCGAAATCCCGGTCGAGGGCGGCCAGGCCAAACCCATTCGGCTGATTCGTGCTCATCTCGAGGAAGATGCCGGCAAGAACGTCCACACGGCCGGGTCCACCTCGCAGGTCGATTTGAACCGGGCCGGGACGCCGCTGCTGGAGATTGTCACTGAGCCCGACATGAACAGTCCTGCCGAAGTGCGGGCATTGGCTGTCGAATTGCAGCGCATCATGCGGTTCATCGGTGTCTCCGAAGGCGACATGCAGAAGGGGCACATGCGGTTCGAGCCGAACATCAACCTGGCCATCGAAAGGGCAGGGCAGAAGTTCAAGACGCCCATCGCCGAGGTCAAGAACCTCAACAGCTTCCGCGCCATCGAGCGCAGCATCGCCTACGAAATCCAGCGACAGCTGGATCTCTTCCTCGAAACCGGCGTGACCCTGCAAATGGGCAACAAGTCCACCCGCGGCTGGAACGACGAGGAGGAAAAGACGGTCCTGCAGCGCGAGAAGGAAGAGGCGCATGACTACCGTTACTTCCCCGATCCCGACCTCGTGCCGGTGATGCCGAGCCCGAAGTGGCTGGAGGAGATCCGCGCGCAGCTTTCCGAATTGCCGCTGCACCGGCAGATGCGCTACGTGACCCAGTTCGGTTTAAGCGAATACGACGCCGGGGTTCTGACCACGGACCGTGCGACCGCCGACTTTTTCGAGCAGGCGGTGGCGGGGGGCGCCGACGCCAAACGCGTCTGCAACCTGCTGACCCAGGTGGGTTTGAAGCTCGCCCGGGAGCGGAATTGCGACATGACGGGCCTCGGCCTCAAGCCTGCCGATGTCACGGCTCTGGCCAGGATGACCGACGCGGGTGCGGTCAGTGCCACCGCGGCCAGCACGATCCTCCAGGCGATGGTCGAGACCGGCAAGGCCCCGGATCGGCTGGCGGAGGAACTGAACCTGGTGCAGAAGAGCGACGCCGGCGAGCTGGAGGGGATCGTGGACCAAGTCCTGGGCGAGAACGCCGAGGCCGTCAAAGACGTCGTCGAGGGCGGCAAGAAGAGCCAGAAAGCCAGAGGCTTCCTGATGGGGCAGGTGATCCGGAAGACCAAGGGACAGGGTAATCCGAAGGTCGTTTCCGAGATTCTCGAACGCAAGCTCAACGTGAAAACGGAGTGACAGCTATGAAACTGGTGCGCAGCAAAGATGTGACCAAGAAACCGGTGAATGCCGACGGCGCCAAGGGCGTCGAAATCCGATGGCTGATCTCGAAGGAAGATGGGGCCCCGAATTTTGCGATGCGAATGTTCGAGGTTCAGCCGGGCGGCCAGACCCCGCTGCATCGTCATCCACACGAGCACGAGGTGTTCGCCGTGGCCGGACACGGCACGCTCCTGTGCGACGGCAAGAGCAGCTCCTTTGGGCCGGAGGATGTGATTTTCGTTCCGGGCGACGCCGAGCACTGCTTCAAGAACACGGGCGACAAACCCCTGCGTTTCCTATGCCTGATCCCCGCCTCGGCTGTCTGAGCGGCTGCGGATCTTGCTCTCGGTGCCGGCGAGCAGACGTTTGACGTTCTCGCGATGACGCACGATCACCATCAGCGGGATGACCGTCGCGGCGACGAGAAGCGGCCACAGTGTTGACGAATTCCACCCGGGCGTCAGGAAGATGCCGGTTAGCAATGTCACCGGAAACGCCACGGCTCCGCAAATGGAAGCGAGTGAGACATAGCGCCACTTCAGGACGACCGCCACCCACACCAGC
>CAYQXM010000005.1:0-15704 GCA_964421295.1 uncultured Pirellulales bacterium | reverse complement strand
GGCCCAGCGCCACGCCGAGACTGGTGGAGACACCCTTGCCGCCTTTGAATTTCAGATAGATGGGAAAGACGTGCCCGAGGATGGCGGCCAGACCCACTGCCAGCCACAGCACGATGTCGGTCGAGGATTGATGATCGACGATCCCGGAAACGACGGCCATAGGGATC
Source organism: uncultured Pirellulales bacterium (assembly GCA_964421295.1). Classification (GTDB taxonomy): domain Bacteria; phylum Planctomycetota; class Phycisphaerae; order Sedimentisphaerales; family Anaerobacaceae; genus PLanc-01. The sequence continues at coordinate 15,537 of CAYQXM010000005.1, read as the reverse complement.
AGCCCCTTCAGGACATCCAACCCGAAACAGATGTAGCCCCATTTGCGGCCGCACGCGCGGGCCAGATTGGTGGCGCCGATGTTCCCCGAGCCGATCTGCCGGAGGTCTTTGCCGTAGATTCTGGCAATGAGGAACGCGAACGGCACGGCGCCGAGCAGGTAAGCGGCAGCAATGAGAATCACCCAGCTGAGCGGCGTCACGTTGTTCCTTTCTTGCGAAGAATCGATTCATACAATCGGTGCAGGTCGCGCGCGACGCGCGTTGTCGACAGTCGCTCTGCGAGCCGGTCTTCGGCAATGGCCTGCTTGGCTTCTTGCAGATGGGCCGGGTCGCTGAAATGAATGAGAGCTTCAGCCAGAGCCGGCACATTGTCCGGCGTGTCTATCACCCGCCCGTGCCGGCCCTCGACGAATTGATCGATGGCGCCATTATAGCGTGTCGTGACGACCGGCTTGCCTGCCGCGAGGGCTTCGAGAATGAATCGGCTGGCCGGATCGTAATACGTCGGCAGCACGCCCACGTCACTGACCGACAGGATGTTTGGGACGTCGGCAATTGGACCTGCGAAAGCGACTTGCCTGGTGAGACCCAGCCATCGAACCATATGTTGATAGGGCCCCGTGCGGCCGGCGCCCACCACGACGAGCCCGACGGTGTCTCTCACCTCGTAAGCGGAACGCAGGGCCAGCAGAAGCGGAGCCAGGCCTTTGAGCCTGAAGTTGTGCGCGACGAACAGCAGCAGGGGGGAGTAGCCTTGCGCCCCGATCCGGTCGCGCAACTGCGCGGCGGCTTGTGCATCGACGGGCTTGCCGGCAGCGACGCCATTGGGGGTGAGGGCAATGCGCTCCGGAGGAGTCTGGTAGTGCTCTCGAAGCTGATCGACGACATACTGTGACAGAGCGGCGATGACCGGCCCCTTCGCTCCCTGGCACAGGCGGCGCTCGGCGGTGAGCAGGCGCGCGCGGCGGAAGTTCGCGAAGGCCGTGACACGTTTGAAAGTCCGCATCAGTCCGGCCGGGTAGCTGGCGGCGTTGCGGAGGAGCGTCTCGGCGTACGTGCCGCCGCGTGGTTGATAGATGTCGGCGAAGTCGAAGGGCAACACGCTGTGCACGATGTCGTAGCGGTTCTGCGTCAGATGGTGTTTCAGTGCCCGTTCAAACGCCGCCATGTTGACGCGTTTGCCCGGCGTGTCTGGGCACAGGACATGAATGTTCTCGGCCGGCGTGCCTTTGGCGGCCAGCAGGTCCACCTGCATTCCCGCCTGCGTCAGGGCGGCGGCTACCTCGAACATGGATCGTTCCGCTCCGCCCAACGCGACGTCGGCCCGCTCGATGATAATCGCCACGCGCACGGCCATCAGCGTCTCCCTCCCACTGGTTCCAGAAAGGGAACGGGTATGCCGTGCTTTCTGTTGTGACATGCCATGCGCTCCGCCTTTTTTGCGACGGCCCGGATCATCGACTTATCGGAGGCACTCAACCGCGGGCGCTCGCGATAAGTCAGATAGAACCGGAGACGATCCGTGCGCGAGAACACGCGGGCCGGGGCGGAATAGTGCAATTGGGCCAGGTCCTTCACCTGGAACCGCCGCGCCAGCAGCGGCTTGAAGGCCCGGGCTAAGTCGATCAGGCAGAATTGGCCGCTGGTGGAGCAGAAGATGTGGGCCAGATAAAGGTCCCGGTGCCGGTAGCCGGTCAGGTGGAACCGCCGGATGAACTGGGCCAGCGACCGGATGAACCGGCGACGGTCCTGAAGAGCGCCGGAACTCCCGAAACACGCCGGCAGTCGGCGTTCGAGAGAATCCGAGTTGGGGATTTGTTGCGTCAGGAGGAAGCTTCTCTGCTCGAAGAGCGAGCCCCTCTGACAGCCCCACGCGACGATGTGCGGCGTGCCGATGCCGGCAGCGCAGAGCGCGAAGGCGGCGTCGTGCTCGACCCCCGCACAACAGACCCGGCGGCGATGAGCGAGCCAGTCCGCCAGTTGTTTGAGGAGGGGCGGACGGTCGTAGCGTTTCAGATAGAGCTTCGTGGATGGCCCCGAGGGGAGCGTGACTTCAAGTTCGATGCGCCGGCGATAGCGGCCGATGCTCTTCTTGGCCAGGTCTTTGCCTTGCTCCAGCGCGAACACGTCGTCCATCGACCGGACTCCCATCCCGGCCAGGACCTCCGCGAAATCCTCGGCGATGAAGAAGCTATTTCTCATGGAGGAAGTAGTCCGAGAGAACGCCCATGAAGCGGTTGTACTTCACGGCATAGTGTGACAATCCCGCCGCCGCATGCTGCCGGGAGTACTGCTGGTCCTGCTCCAGCAGCGCGGGGGCCGCCTGCTCCCACTGCGCCTCGTCGAGTGCCAGCAGCCGTTCAACTTTCTCTCGGTAGAACGGCGCCACGGGCAGGTCGGACCAGGCGTTGACGAACCAGGGCATGATGCGCCCGATCTTCCGCAGCAGGAGGTTCTGTGCGGGGCCGAATTCCAGACAGGACTCATCGGTGAAGTTCATCAGCCGTTCCATCTTCTCGCGGTTGATGAAGCCACCCGCGCGACTGATCTGGTGGGCCTTCGTGCCGGGGAAGGGGAAGAAGTAGGTCCACCGGAACCGTCCCGGCCTGGCCCGGCCGAGCAGGCGGATCGTGTCGAAGAGATCGTCACGCTCTTCGTGTGGGAAGCCGATGATGATGAAAACCGAGCTGTGCATCTGGTGCCGCTCGACGGCGGCGATGGCTTCGACGATGCTGTCGTTGCTCATGTGCCGGTTCAGAATCGTCCGGCGGATCTTCTCACTGCCGGACTCCAGGCCGAACTTCACGATGCGGCAATTCGCCCCCGCCAGCTCGGCGGCGCACTCGTCGTCGAAAAAGCCCACGTGGGCGTTCACCACGAACGGCAGGTCACAGATCTGGCGATAGGCCCGGCAGAACTCCTTGACGTAGGCCTTGTCGAAGGTGAACAAATCATCATCGAAGATGAACATCCGGATGTTGCGGTAATGCGCCAGCAGGTACTGGATTTCGTCGATGACCTGGCCGACGGTGAAACGCCGGATGTAGTTGAGGCGCTTGAAGGTGCAGTGCAGGTCCTGCTTGTACGCCTCGACCATCACGTGATTGAAGCAGTAGGTACACGAGAAAGGGCAGCCACGTGACGCCATCAGCCCGACCCAGCCGTTCTTGGCGTCGATCAGCCGCTGGAAGTCCATGCTGTCATAGTCCTTCAGCGGCAGCTCGGTCAGCTCCGGCAGGGGACCGACCGGGTTGACGTGAACCTGTCCATCCCGGACATACGCCAGATTGGGCACGGATGCGACGCTCTCGCCTCGCTCCATTCGGGTCACGAATTCGAGAAAGGCGTTCTCGCATTCGCCGCGAAAGGCATAGTCGAACAACCCTGTTTTGAGGACCTCCTCGACACCCATCAGCACATGAATTCCGCCGATGACGAAGGGAATGGAAAAACGAGCTCGGGCCCAGGCGGCCAGTCTCTGCGTGTAGGTCCACTGGTTGGTCACGACGGAGAAAGCCAGGATGTCAGGCTGTTCGGCGGCGATCCGTTCCACGAACTGCGCCTCGGTCGGCAGCGGCTCGACTTCTTCGCACAATTGCCAGAACGCCACCTCGTGGCCTGCTTGCTTGAGCAATGCGGCCATGTGGGCGACGCCGTAGTTGAATCCCAACTGGGATTCCGCCGACGGATATATGAAGAAGATCTTCATGGCCTACTGAGTGACACCTCTGGGGGCCGGTACGCTGCGGCGCTCGTCGACGCGTATCTCCCGGATCGGGACCGGCACGCCTCGCAAGGATCGATGGGCCCGCTCATGCAGGATGCGGGAGACCGTGCGGTCCACGTCGAGATACGACGAGTCGGTCCGTGTATCAACGTGCACGATGCGACAGTCGGTCGCGCCGCAAGCGCTCCAGCGCCGGACGAAGCCCATGTTGTCGCTGCCGGCGAACACGGTCAGCGTCGGCACGCGCGCCGCCGCGGCGATGTGCTGGCACGCGGAGTCATATCCGATGTACTCATCACTGTGACAGATCAAGGCGGCCATCTCTCCTATGCTGCACTCGACGGCGACGACGCCTTGCGCGAGCGTCGGGAAGTCGTCGCGATCGAAGGATGTTTCCACCCCGGCCCGGCCGGAATCCCGCACGTACGCGACTGTCGCCTGGGACCGGGCGATCTCATCGCCGCCCCAGCCGCGGTCGAGGATGACGACGGTATGGGGGAGGGCCGCCAGCGTCTGCACCAACCGCTTCTCGAACTCGGGACTGATCTGCTTACGGGCGTTCTGCCCGAATCCGAAATTGATGGCGATGATGCGTTGGGCCCCGGCGTTCCGCAACCTCTCCACCCGACGCCTGGCGGCGGCCCGCAGCGGGGGAGCGACCCACAGAGCCGGGTAGTGGAAATCGGGCACGGTGAAGACCTCATCCATCCAATCGTTGGTCAGCTCGGCCATGCATCGGCCGGTGGCCGAGAGGGCGGGGTCCCGTGTGTTGAAGAACAGGTAGCTGTCATTGTGCACCAGCGGCAGGACGCCCAGTTGGGTGATCCGCGAATCGGGATCGATCACCAGCAGATCCTGCTCTCCGCTGGCCGGCGTCTCCGCCCGCACGAGATCCAGCGCCGCATGCCAGGCCGCGAAACGCTCGAAGAGGCCGCCGCGACGGGCGTAGTTCAATTCGCGCAGGCGCACGGCCGGGTGGCCGTCGAGCAGACCATGAAGCTTGGCGTCGCCGATCACGACGAGGTCGGCTTTCGGGAAGAGTCGCGTCAAGCGCTGGATCATCACCGTCAGGATCGCCACGTCCGCGCCGATGGTCACGCGGGACAACAGCACGATGCGTCGGGGGGGCTTCCGCACCTGATACAGCCGTTTCCGCGTGTGTACCGTCAGGGCCCGCTCTTGCAGCTCATCGAGCGAGTTGATGCCAAATCCGGCCAGAGTCTCGTGCAGTTGCCGACCCGCGGGAAGTTGCCGGCAGCACTCCACGATCCGGCACATCACGCGGACATAGGCCTCGGTGGGCAGCTCCTCGAAATCGTCGCACAATTTCTCGATGACCTGGGTGAACAGCGACGCGGCCGCAATACCGTTCAGGTCCGGCTCGTCGAAGGACGTCGCCATCTCGCAGAGCAGATCGAGGTACGCCGGCTCATAGGTGTTCCTTTGCAGGTAGGCCGCCATGAATAACCCGGCTACCTGCTGCGTCAGCCCGCGCAGGCTCTCGGCATCGACGCGCCCGTCGCACAACTCCTGCCATTTCTTTCGATAAGTGATCGGTTCCATATTCACGCGCACCGGCGGACCAGCTTCTGGGCCGCCGCAAAGACCTCCTCGGGCTCGATCTGCTTCATGCACTCGTGCTGCCGCGGACACACTTTCAAGTGACACGGCGTGCAGTCGAGCTCTCTTCTCACCACGATCGTTCGCTCCATGTTGGCGTCGGTATAACGCGGATCGGTCGGTCCCATGATGACGACGACAGGGACATCGAACGCCACCGCGTAGTGGCGGGGGCCCGTGTCGTTGGTAATCATGAGGTTGCACCTCTTCACCAGCGGCTTGAGCATCTCCAGATCGACGCGCTCGGGCCGCAGATCGATGGCCTCGTTGCCGACCTCGTCCACGATGGCCTGGATGAGAGCCTCCTCACCCGGTCCGGAAAACAGCAGCACTTTGGCCTTCAGGCTCCGCCGGCACATCTGCGCCGTTTTGGCGAAGGACGCAACGGGCCAGCATTTGGACGAACCGAAACTCGCCCCCGGATTCACGCCGACGACGAAATCCGTCGGTGCGATCCCCAGCTTGCCCAGCAGGGTTTCACCCCGGCGTTGCAGATCCGAGCCGATATGAAGCTGGGGCTTGGGATGGTCGGGGACCTTCAGGCCCAACCAGCGGCAAACCTCGAGATAGTATTCAATCATCGGCAACGGGACGATCCCCTTCCCGTCCTGCCGGGGCCGGGGGCCGCCGGCCAGCAGGATGTCACGCCCCTGGCGGCGATAGCCGTAGAGCGTCCGGATGCCGCTCAGACGCGACGTCAGGGCGGAGCGCCACGAGTTGCTCAACAGCAGCGCTGCCTGCGGCCGCTCGGCCCGCAGTTGCCGGCGCATGTGCCGGAATCCGGCCCACGATTTGTCGTTGCCGTCCACGAAGCCATCCACCCACGGGCTGTCGCGCAGGATGCCCTGTGCCGATTTCTTGAGCACGGCCACGAGGCGCGCCTGGGGCAGGTTGGTCCGCAGGCACTCGAACACGGGCGTAGCCATGACAATGTCGCCGACCCAGGTGGGGCAGCGCACCGCCACGGTTTGGATGTGGGTCAGATCGACTGTCATCGCCGGCCCTGCATGATATAGAACGTCAGCGACATCATCTGCAGCACCGCGCCGAACCCGAGGGCCGTGAAGATGTGATTGTACTGGGGCGCGGCGCTCTGGAGGAACCAGATCGCGGCCAGCAGGCAGAAGGGGACGAACGCCTGGATCACGCCGGCCAGGACGCGCATGATGGACACTTCGTGGAACATGTCCGTCTTTTGCGTGCGCCGCAACTGCTCCAGGATCTCGGTCAACAGTTGGCGCGTGTCACGGTCCGAGACCATGGGGTCCTCGTCTTCCGGCGGGGCTTCCACCTGGGGTGGCTCGGCCGCGAGTTGCTCGGCCTCCATGCGTGTCACCCTGTAGTCGTGATCCATCAGTGGGTCCGGCTCGGCGACAGGATTGTCGATCGTGGCCGGCACCCGCTCAGTGCGCCGAAATCTCTTGATCATGTTGACAGCCTCTTTGATGTTCACGGCGACGTGGTCGGGCCGGCCTTCGCCTTTGGGCGGGGCGGCCCGGGTGGTATTGAGGAGAATCGTCCGGCAGCCGGCGTTGCGTCCGGCGTCGATATCGGACTGGTTGTTGCCGATCATCCAGGACGATTTCAGATCCAGGTCCATCTCCTGTGCGGCGGCCAGCAGCATGCCCGGCCTGGGCTTGCGCCAGTCGCTGTCCCGGCGGTACTTCGGGATAATCCCCTCCGGGTGATACGGACAATAATAGATGCCGTCGAGCGAGACGCCCTGGCTGGCCAGCACGGAGCGCAGGCGCTCGTGAATCTGCTCGAGCGTTTCCTCGGTCACGATGCCCCGGGCCACGCCCGACTGATTCGAGACGACCACCGTTTTGAAGCCGAGCTGCTGCAATTCCCGGATCGCTTCGCCGGCCCCGGCAAGCAGCTTGACCTGGTCCGGGTGATTCAGGTAGCCCGGGTCCTCGATGATGGTCCCGTCCCGATCCAGAAACACCGCCGTACTTGTCATGGCGTCCTGCCTTTACTCAACAAAACTCCGTTCCACCAGATCGCAAATGATATGGTAGGCCAACTGATGGACTTCCTGGCTCGGCGCACTCGACGGTGCGTCGACACACAGGCACAGATCCGCCAGCGTCTGCAACCGGCTGTTCTTGCGACCCGTAAACGCGATGATGCGGGCCCCCCGTTCCCTGGCCAGTTCCACGGCCCTCAACACGTTGGGCGACTCACCGCTCGTGGAGAAGGCCCACAGAATGTCGTCCTTTTCCACCAGGGCTTCCACCTGCTTGGAGAAGACCTGCTCGTACCCGTCGTCGTTGCCGATACTGGTCAGCACGGACGTGTCGGTGGACAGCGCCACGGCCGGCAGGCCCCGGCGTGGCACGCGCAGGCGGCCCACCAACTCGCTGGCCACGTGCTGGGCATCGGCGGCCGAACCCCCGTTGCCGCACAGGTACAGCCGGCCGCCGGCGCGGAACGTCAGGATGATCAGCTCCGCCATGCTGGCGATGGTCTTCAGCCCGGTCTGTTCGAACTGGGCCACCAGGGCCTTGTGGCACTCGACCGCTTCCCGAACGATTTGGCTTGTCTGGCTTGTGGTCACTTCTTGGCCTGCAATGCTCTGATCTTTTCTATGGTGGCGGTCGAACTCTTGCCTTCGACCATGGGGGCAACGACCACTTTGCCGCCATAGGATTCGACAAACTCGTGCCCGACCACGCCTTCCTTGGTCTTCCGGTCGCCGCCTTTGACGATCACGTCGGGCCGGACTTTCTTGACCAGATTCAGTACGCTGGGGTCATCGAAAATCGTAATCAGGTCCACGGGCTCCAAACCTGCCAGAACCGCAGCGCGGTCCTGCTGATGATTGACCGGACGTCCCGGACCCTTCAACGCCGTGACGGACGCGTCGCTGTTGAGTCCTACGACGACCACGTCGCCCTGAGTCTTGCAGAATCCGAGATACTCGATGTGTCCCCGGTGAATGACATCGAAGCAGCCGTTGGTGAAGACGACCGTCTGTCCCCGTCTACGGCGCCAGGCGAGCTCTTCCAGCAACGTCTCTTCGGAGCGGAGTTTCGTATTGCCCGCGCCGTACAGGACGGCGATTTCGTGAACCATTTCGGCCACGCTGACGGTCGAGGCCCCGAATTTCTCGACCTCGATACCGCCCGCGACGTTGGCCAGTTGCACCGCCGTGACGTAATCGCTGTCGGCGGCCAGGGCCACGGCCAGCGTCGCCAGCACGACATCGCCCGCGCCGGTGACGTCATAGACGGTCCGCGGCCGGGACGTCAGGTGCTCCTGGATTTCGGCGGTCGCCAGGTAGGCGCCTTCCTTGTCCAGCGTGATCATTACGGCGTCCAGATCCAGGCCTTGACGCAGCCGGTTCGCCGCTTCGGCGGCCGTCGCGACAGACTTGATCTCCAGGGCTGCGGCCATGCCGGCTTCGTGGCGGTTGGGCTTGATCAGGGTCGCGCCGCGGTACTTGGAATAGTCCACCGTGAGGATGGGATCAACGAGCGTTCGTTTGCCGCGCTGGTTGGCCCATTGGATCATCTCCACGCATGTGCGGGGGGCGAGCACTCCCTTATTATAGTCCTGAAGGCACACGACGTCCGCCTCGGGCAGCCACTGCTGATAGTCCCGGCATATCTGATCGACCACGTCCTGGGGCAGGGGCGCGGTTACCTCGCGGTCGACTCGGATCAACTGCTGCTTGTGGCGGTGCTGGGCCAAACCGATGAGCCGCTGCTTGGTGATGGTCGGCCGGTCGGCGATCTCCCGCAGGGCCGTGATGTCAGCCCCCATGCCGGCCAGCTTGTCCTTGAGCAGCCGCCCGTCGGCGTCGTTGCCCACCACGCCGATACAGAGAGGCTTGGCTCCCAAAGCCGCCAGGTCGGCGGCGACGGAAGCGGCGCCGCCGCAGCGATATTCGGTCTCGGTCACCTTCAGCACGGGAACCGGTGCTTCAGGACTGATCCGCAGGGCGTCGCCGTAGACGTAGACGTCGAGCATGAAGTCGCCGACGACAAGTATCCTCGGCGTGCCGAAGTTGCCAATAGTCTTCAGTAATCGTTCGTACATTCTTGTCTACCAAGAGGTTACGTCTCGCAGCCAACTCGGGCTGGAGAATCACCGGGTCACTATTCTACCGGCTGAAGCCCGGTCAAGCAAGGCTGTTAGCGTTTCGCTGCCGGCGGTGATCGCCAGCTCGATAGGCAGGTAGGCCAGGATGGGAGGGGGACTGGGCAGGCGGAGGGGGCGAATCTTGGTCCAGTCCTTCTGAGTGGTCAGGAGCAGGTCGGCAGTGCAGGCCTTTGCCTCGGCATGCAAACCGCCGAGGAGCGCGTCGGAGTAGGCCTGATGGTCGTCGAGGATGCGTCTACCGACGATCCGGCAGCCGCAGGATTCGACCGTTCGCAGGAATCCGTCGGGGTTGCCGATGCCGCAGAACGCAAAGACTCTCCTGTCCTTGAGTTCGGGCGGACTGAACTGTGAACCATCCGCCAACATGACGGCCGCCGGGGCGTGAACCGATCGGGCTATGAACAGACCGGGATTGACTTGGCGGATCGCGGCCTCGATCCCATTCGTCGCCTCCGTCGGGACTTGATCGCACCGGGTCAGCACCACAGCGTGAGCCCGCCGTAAGCCGTTGAGCGGCTCGCGCAGCAGTCCGGCCGGAAGCAGCCTGCCATATCCGAACGGTTCCGTCCCATCCACCGTGACGATATCGATGTCCCGGGCCAGGCGGCGATGCTGGAACCCGTCATCCATGACCAGCACCTGGGCACCATGAGCGCGGATAGCTTCCGCTGCCCCAGCCACGCGGTCGGGATTGACGATGATCGGCACGCCGGGACAGGCGTTCGCCAGTTCGGCCGGCTCATCAGAACAGTTTTGAGTTCTGAGTTTTGAGTTTTGAGTTGTCGATTTGTAGCCTCGCGTCAGGATCGCGACGCGAAGGCCCTTGCCCTGAAGATATCGGGTCACCCACGCCACGAGCGGGGTCTTGCCGGTGCCGCCGGTGGTCAGGTTGCCGACGCAAATAACGACAGCATCTGAGCGGTGAGCTTTGAGAACGCCGAGGTCATATAGGGCGTTGCGGATTCGCACGGCCAAGCCGTAGCCGAGTGAAGCCAATCGCAGCAGGGCCCTCGCGACGCGTGCCCACGCGTCCCTGCGCCGGCCCGAAATAATCATCCTGAACTGATCCTGGCTGATCGCCATGCCCCGCAGTGATAGCCGAGAATGCGGAGCAGGTCAAGGGCGTCTGCGTCTTCCATCCGTTGCGTTGACAGGTTCCATGAAGCTGGATACGATTCCTGATATGTTGCTCCAGGGACCATTGCTTGACGTCTACAGAAACGAGCCCCACCACGCCTTCGGGCTTCTCAGGCTTCATTTCTCTCTGGATGAGAGGGACCCCATTGTCGTCGCGACTCTGGGCCACTACAGAATTCCCGGCGAGATCGAGATAGTCTTCCGAAGCGTTGTCTATCACGCGGTAATGTCTGAGAGCTATGTATACCTCCGCGGGGAAGATGCCTGGGACCTTGAGGCATTTCTAGCGGAAGCGAAGTCGTCTCAGTTGGTCAAGTACGTGGCCGGCTATACGCTGCTCGGATCCACCGACGAGGTGTTCAGAGCGGTTGGCGCCGATCATGGTCAACTCCGTCACTTCAGGGTGATGGCCCAGAACTACTTCGTCGAGATCATCGCACGAGAAGCTCCGACGATCGAAGTGAAGCACGAAGCCTGACGATTCGTTCTTCATTCCTCGTCTGATGCAGATTGGACTCGGGGCCGTTATGAGAGAACTCAAAGTGATCGTCAACGACCTCATGCAGAAAGGCTACGTGTACTATCTCACGGAGCCGAGCGGGCGAAATTTCGATCCGGCGTTCAAGCCCCAGTTGACGCCGAAGCAGATGCTGGAGATGGGCGTCTTCGGCGGCAGGTACATGACGGACTGTCGGGAGGAGTTTCCGAAAGGCTGGTTCGCCCGCGCGAAGCTCTGTCACGAGCGTCACGACCCCGCGCTCAACTACTTCGGCGTCAACGCCTCGCAGCCCCTGTCGGTCTGGCGGCAGAAGGGCTGGATTCATCCCGAGGACCCGCGAGGCTGGTTCCAGTGGTACTGCCGGTATTATATGGGTCGCCGCGGCCCCGACGACGAACGCCAGATCCAGCGTTGGCGCGCGATCCGCCGGCACCTCGCCCAGATCAAGTGGAACTGCAAGCCCCGCGACCTGACCTGCCGCCCCCGGCAACGACAAGCCCTGCTGAACTGGGCCTACGATAGCAGGAAGATCTGAAAGGGGGCCCGGTGAATCCCGAATTCGTCCCACTCACAGATGAGAAACCTGGAACTATCGCGACGCTCCTTCACGCCAGCTACGCGGGCTTGCTTGAGAATGACACCCGATGGGCTTCGGAACAGGCGAACTGGGACGAGTACGACCGGCAGGTCTTCGCACACCGCGACACTGTGGGCGCGTGCCTGTTTCTCACCCGTGTCGACGGCCAGATTGCCGGCTTCGCCTCCTGGGACCCGCGCCCGAAGCCCCAATACGGCATCATCGGCCACAACTGTATCCTGCCCCAGTTCAGAGAACGGGGCCTCGGCAAGCAGCAAATCCAAGAAGTCCTTCGCCGGTTCAAGATGCTCGGCATTCAAACCGCGCGCCACGACCTGCGACCACCCGTTCTTCATCCCCGCCCGGCGTATGTACACCGCCTGTGGATTCTGCGAGGTACGTCGGGGGGCTCTGGACGGAGACCGAGACTACGCGATGATTGAATATGAGATTGACACTCAAGAGGGGATCGGCTATGACTTGAGCCACGCGTGAAGGGGAATTCGATGCATGATATGGTCACCCAACGTGATGTGGCAGCAGTAGCGACATCAGAATGGGTTGTGGGCTACTCGGACAGGTAGGCAGCGAAGTGATGCTGTGAGAAAACCAGATAAGTCGTCTACAGCAGAAGGGAGAGATCAATGTCTGTCGTGAAAGACAAATACCGTGGTACGACTGAGTACGTGCGCGTGCTGGCCGAGCTTGTCAAGACAGCTGAACATAACGGCCTGACGATGTATCAGAAGATCGCTTTCCTCATGGGATTGCCGCTGACGGGAAATCTCATGGGAAAGGAGACAGGGCAGGTCTTGGGCGAGGTCGCAGAGGATGAGCATTCACAAGGCAGACCGCTGTTGAGCGCTGTTGTAGTCGGGACATCAGGCAGGCCTGGGCCCGGCTTCTTCACTTTGGCCCGTCAGCTTGGCAAGATCGCAGCCGGTCAGGACGAAGATGAGTTCTGGCGTGCCGAACTCAACCATGTCTACGAAACATGGAGACCGAAGACCTACGCATAACTGAAAGCAAATGAGTATGATGTCACCGAATTAGTCATGCGTGAAGGGAGACTCTGGGCAAGAATAGGGTCTGTCCATCGACGCTATTGTTAGGCCGCGGAAGGCACGTGTGAAGCCATAGAAATAAAGGAGGTCCAATCAGCATGCCCGCCCCCAAGTCTGCCCGTGAAGATGCACAAACAGAACGTAGACGGTCCATCTTTGTCACCATTGGCTTTGGCCTATCGATCATAGCAATTTGGAGTGTCAACGTGGTTTTCTTCTTTCGTCTTGCGCCCACCGGTCAATCTGTCGATACCCGGGGAATCTTTGGCGACTCATTTGGCTGGGTAAACGCCCTCTTTTCGGGTCTCGCATTTGCTGTAATCGCCCTGACTCTCCGGCAGCAAATGAAGGAACTGCATCACCAGCGAGCACACACTGACCGCGAATTCCGCCTAACGAAGCAGGCTGCACAGACGACGGCATGGATTGAAGCGCAGCGTGTCTTTACGACCAAGGAGTTCACCAAGGATAGCAGCGAGCGAGTCGGTTTCGGTGAAATACGATCTAAGGTGATAAACCTCGAGCGGCCGATCACCGACTGGAAGTCATCTGCGACGTCACAGGACAACAAGACGACGGTTACCAGAGAGGAGGCTTTGAATGTATGCCGTGGAATGTGCGAGGTCGCCGACTTGGTCGAATTTGGTGGTCTCGATCTTCAGATCGTGTTGCGCGCATGGGGTGACCCGTTTCGCAAGACTTGGATAGTCCTAGCTCCCTTGGTGCGCGAGGAACAAAGCAACCAAGTTCGTGAATGGCCCTTGTTGTGGGCACGATTTGAAAGTATTGGGGAGACAGCGCTTCGATGGTTTGGCTGGCCACATGGGTGGGTTGAGCGGCATGGGCAACCCAGCGCTGAATTGTTAGCGCGGGTGGGTTGGAGTTGGGAACAGGTCAGACCCAAAGACAACCTCGTACTGAGCAGACTGTGCGACGTAGCGAGCGCGATTCCGCCCCGCGCTATAGACCCGAATCATTGGGCATCAGAGTCTCGGGACAATCCCAGAGAAATCGGGGGACATCTCTGAGTTGATCGGGCATCTTGGGAAAGGTGGGCGGTGCTCACACACGAAATCGAAGATGGACCGCGAAGGACCTCACGGGCAGGTGTATGAGTAGACGATGGTAAGCGTGGGTGAGCGGGACATGGCACCGGGATTAGTGCCGGGGCGACCCTCCGGGATGTCGACGCCTAGTTTGGTGAAGTACTCGGTCCAGGCGGGTTGTGTCAGCCCCGTCTTAAGGCTCTTGAACGTCATGGGCTCCAGTTGAAAGACCGGCGTGCTGTCGTTGGCTCTGCGGAAGACTTCGTAGATCAGCTCGGAACAGTAGTACGCATCGTTGTCGATCGCGAAGGCCTTGTCGTAGGGTTTGCCCTTCAAGGCGGTAGCTTCTTGGATCGCCGCGGGAATGAGATGTCGATATGGCTCGTTCAATCGCCCGACGATCACCTTGGGCCGACCGTTGGGATCGTTCGCGTGGCTCAGGAATGTCTGTAAGTCGGTGGCGATGACGCCCCGCGAGACGGCCTCGATCACGACCATACGGCCGTTCGGATCGTTGGCGACCATCCCCACGTGAGACAGGCGAGCGTTCGCGTAGCCGGTCGTGGCGTCCTTGATGGCTTCGCTGAGAGCACCGCCGCTGGAATCCTGGAAGAGCAGGTCGCCCGGCTGAGGTGAGAAACGGCTCGCGCGGTCACTGCAGCCACAGGTCGCAAGGATCAGCAGGCACGTGATCGCGGTAAGTGCTATCGATCTCATGCGGTCATCGCGACCATGGCGGCGGCGACTTCCTTGCTCTTGGCGGGGCCGATGAGATGCTCCACGATGGTCAGGGCGAACTCGATGGCGGTGCCGGCGCCCTGGGAGGTGATGATGTTGGCGTCGGCCACGACGGGGGCACGGGAGAGATACTTCGGGTCGATCTGGCTGTGAAAAGACGGATGGCTCGTGGCTTTGACGTTTTCGAGGAGGCCGTGATGCTTCAAGATCACCACCGGGGCGGCGCAGATGGCGGCGATCATGCGGCCGGAGCGCTTCTGCTCTCTGAGCAGGGCGGTCAGGGGCTCTGAATCGCGCAGACGCTCGGAGCCGGGCATGCCGCCGGGCAGAGCGATGCAGTCGTAGTCTTTGCCCACGCACTCGGCAATCAGAGCGTCGGCGGTGATCTTCGTGCCCCGGCTGGCGGTGACCTGACGTCCGGCGACCGAAGCGACCGTGACTTCCGCACCGGCGCGGCGCAGCACGTCGATGGTGGCGACCGCCTCGATGTCTTCCGAGGCATCAGCGATGGGAACGAGAACTTTCTTGGACATGTCAACCCCCGAGTTTCAAGTTTGAAGTGTCAAGTTTGAAGAATACTTCACACTTCAAACTTCCAACTTCACACTCTCTTCATTTTCTTGATGATGGCGTCGGCCATCTCTTTTGTTCCTACGGCGGTGGGGTCGTCGCGGTTTTCTTTCATGTCGTAGGTGACGTCCTTGCCCTCGGCGATCACGGCGGCGACGGCGTTCTCCAGCTTGTCCGCCTCGGCGGTCTTGCCCAGGTGGCGGAGCATCAGGACGCCGCTGAGGATCAGGGCACAGGGGTTCACCTTGTTCAGGCCCTTGTACTTCGGAGCGCTGCCGTGCGTGGCCTCGAAAATCGCGGTCTTGAGGCCGATGTTGGCGCCGGGGGCGACGCCCAGGCCGCCGATCAGGCCGGCGCAGAGGTCGCTGATGATGTCGCCGTAGAGGTTGGGCAGGACCAGTACGTCGTACAACTCGGGCTTCTGCACCAGTTGCATGCACATGTTGTCGACG
>CAYQXM010000004.1:71478-129454 GCA_964421295.1 uncultured Pirellulales bacterium | reverse complement strand
GAGGAGATGGGCATGTTCTGGCGCGACACCGAGTTGAGCTGGTGGTGGTATCACGCGCCCATCGAGACCCAGGCCCTGATGATCGAGGCCTTCGACGAGGTGATGGGCGATGCCCAGGCCGTCGAGGATTGTCGGGTCTGGTTGCTCAAGCAGAAGCAGACCCAATGCTGGTCGACCACCAAAGCGACGGCGGACGCCGTCTACAGCTTGCTGTTGCGCGGCTCCGACATGCTTTCCTCCACCGCCCTGGTGCAGGTCGCGTTGGGCGGCCAGTGGATTCAGCCCACCAACGTCGAGGCGGGCACCGGGTTCTACGAAGAGCGTTTCGTCCGCGGCGAGATCAAGCCCGAGATGGGCCATATCACCGTCACGAAGACCGATGCGGGCGTCAGTTGGGGGGCCGTGCACTGGCAGTATCTGGAAGACATGAGCAAGGTCACGCCGTATGAAGGCACGCCGCTGCAATTGACCAAGAGCCTGTATGTCAAGAGGACCACGTCACAGGGACAGATCTTGTACCCCGTAGAGACGCAGAATCTTGCGTCTCAACCCACGGTGGGTGACGAACTGGTCGTGCGCATCGTCCTGCGCGTGGACCGGGACATGGAATACGTACACATGAAGGACCAGCGGGGCAGCGGCACCGAGCCCGTCGACGTCCTGAGCGGCTACCGCTATCAGGACGGCCTGGGTTACTACCAGAGCACGCGAGACACCGCGACGCACTTCTTCTTCAGCTATCTGCGCCAGGGCACG
Source organism: uncultured Pirellulales bacterium (assembly GCA_964421295.1). Lineage (GTDB taxonomy): Bacteria > Planctomycetota > Phycisphaerae > Sedimentisphaerales > Anaerobacaceae > PLanc-01. The sequence continues at coordinate 128,698 of CAYQXM010000004.1, read as the reverse complement.
TACGTCTTCGAGTACAGCACCCGCGTCCAGCTGCGCGGTAAGTACCAGACCGGCATGGCCAATATCGAGTGCATGTACGCCCCCGAATTCAACAGTCATTCCGAGAGCTTCGAGCTGGAAGTGAAGTAGAAGTTTGATGGTTGATGTTTGATGGTTGATTTCAAACGGGTGGCAGCCTCAAGTCCGGAGGACTTGGGGATGGCGGACTGGACAGTCCATTCAACCATCCCCAAGCTTCGCGTGAGGCTGCCACCCTTTTTCTATGCTTGTGGTTCCGCCCCGGGGGCCGCGCTTCAAACCTCAACCATCAAAAATCACCCTTCTTCACCGCTTGAAATTCTCCAAGAAATTTCGTATGAAAGTAGCCCTTCGCGGTTCTTGACTTATTGAGCCACTTGGTGGGGGCTCACATTGAGTAACAGAGAGGCTTTATGCCGGGGCAGTAGTGTGCTGTAGGGGCGACCCCTGTGGTCGCCCGGGCAGGCACAGGGGCCTGCCCCTACAACAAGGAAAGGCTTCTATGGCGGCAGACGTCAAACAGATCGGCCAACTGGTCCAACAAAAAAGCGAGTTCGTCCGGACGCTATTTTCCGAGCTGGAGAAGGTTATCGTCGGTCAGCGATACATGCTGGAACGCATGGTGATCGGCCTGCTGGCCAATGGACACATTCTCCTGGAAGGCGTGCCGGGGCTGGCGAAAACCCTGGCGGTAACAGCCCTTTCCAAAGCGATCGATGCGGAGTTTCGGCGGATTCAGTTCACGCCAGACCTCTTGCCGGCCGATCTTATCGGAACTCAGATTTATCGCCAGTCGGATGGCCAGTTCTACACCCGCAAGGGTCCGATCTTCGCCAACATCATTCTGGCCGACGAAATCAACCGTGCCCCGGCCAAGGTGCAAAGCGCCTTGCTCGAGGCGATGCAGGAGCGGCAGGTTTCCATCGGGGAAGAAACGTTCGCTTTGCCCAAACCCTTCCTCGTACTGGCGACACAGAACCCGATCGAGCAGGAAGGAACGTATCCGCTGCCGGAAGCGCAGTTGGACCGGTTCATGCTCAAGCTCAAGATCGACTATCCCAGCAAGGAGCAGGAGCGGCAGATTCTCGACCGCATGGCGGTCACCGACAAGAAGCTCGATATCAAGCCGGTCATCCAGCCGAAGGATATCGCCGAAATAAGGGCGGTCGTCGATGAGATCTATATCGACGAAAAGGTGAAGGACTACATCGTCGACATCGTGTGCGCGACGCGCGATCCGAAGAAGTACGGCCTGGACCTGGCGAACTTCATCACCTACGGCGCCTCGCCGAGGGCGACGATCTATCTGACCGTCGCCGCCAAGGCCCATGCGTTTCTGCAGCAGCGGGGTTATGTCACGCCGCAGGACGTCAAGAGCATCGGGGCCGATGTGCTCCGCCATCGCGTGATCGTCAGTTACGAGGCCGAGGCGGAAGACAAGACGAGCGCAGATATCATCAAGACGATTTTCGACAGCATTGAAGTGCCGTAGGGAGTTGGAAATCTCAAGTTTGAAGTGTGAAGTGAATTTCTTCCAACTTCACACTTGCGACTTCCCACTTGCTTATGATTCCACAAGAATTGATCAAACGAATCCGGGAGATTCAGATTTACACCTCCCGGGCGGTGAACGCGAACTTCGCGGGCCAGTACGAGAGCGTGTTCCGGGGCCGCGGCATGCAGTTCGATGAAATCCGCGAATACATGCCGGGCGACGACATCCGGACCATCGACTGGAATGTCACCGCCCGCACGGGCAAGCCGTTCATCAAGCGGTTCACCGAAGAACGCGAGCTGACGGTGCTGTTCGCTGTCGACCTGAGCGCCTCCGGCGAGTTCGGCACGGTCAACAAGCTCAAGAACGAGCTGGCGGCGGAGTTCTGCGCCGTGCTCGCCTTCGCGGCGGCCAAGAACAACGACAAGGTGGGCCTGGTGATCTTCACGGACCGCATCGAGCTGTTCATCCCGCCGAAGAAGGGCAGCCGGCACGTGCTGCGGCTGATCCGGGAGTTGCTGGCGTTCAAGATGCCGAAACGCAAAACCAATATTCCGCTGGCGCTCGACTATATCGCCAAGGTCGCCCGCCGGCGGGCCACGGTCTTCCTGGTGTCCGACTTCATCGAGACCGATTTCACCAAGCCGCTGGGCTTGTTGAACAAGCGTCACGATGTCGTGGCGGTGCCGGTCCGGGACCGGGTGGAGATGGCGATGCCGTCGCTGGGGCTGATCGAGCTGCAGGACGCCGAGACGGGGCAGATCCTGCTCGTCGACACGTCCAGCCGGAACTTCCGCAGCCAGTATGGCGATCACAGCACGCAGCGGTTCAACGATCTCAAGGGGGTGTTCCGCTCCATCAACGTCGACATGATCCCGATCATGACGGATCGGCAGTATATCAACGATTTGATTCAGTTCTTCCACATGCGTCACCGGCGCCGCTAGCGGCGGGGCTGTGGATGGATGAAGGATGTAGAGAGCAATGGCCGAAAGATTGGATTTCTCGCTTCCGCTCAAGAAGCCAAACAGTTCCGTGACCGGCGTGCTGACGGTGGTGCTGCTCCTCGTGCTGGTGGGCCTGGCCGCGGCGAACCTCTTCATGGCGGTGCCGGGCCGCAAACGGCCGGCGGCCACGACGTCACCCGGTCTGACGCCCGAGCAGACGAAAGAACTGGCCGCCAAGCTGGCCCAGCGCAACCTCTATCGCCAGTCCGCCGCCGCGTGGCAGGAGTACCTGGGGACCGCGTCGCTGTCCGATGAAGACCGCGGCAAGGTGCTCTTCCAGGCGGGGACAGCTCTGGAGAACGCCGGGCAGTATGCGGAGGCCGTCGAGTGCTACTATCGCAGCGAGATGACGGCGGCCGTACCTGATCTGAGCACGCAGATCAACGTGCACGTCAAAGACTGTCTTACGAAGCTCGGCAAGTTCTCGGCCCTGCGCTATGAGCTGATGGATCGCACGAGCATGAAGTCCGCCGCCGCGGCGGGCGGCAAGATCGTCGCGGAAATCGGAACCGAGAAGATCACGGAAGCCGATCTCGACGCCCAGATCGAGAGGGCCATCGACAACCAACTGGCCTCCATCAAGGCTTTCGTGACCTCCGAGCAGCTTAGCGAGCAGAAGAAGAAGATGCTCGAACAGTACCGCACGCCCCAGGCGAAGCAGGAGTTTCTGCAGAACTGGCTGGCGCAGGAAGCTCTGTACCGCCAGGCGCTCGACGAGGGAATGAACGACAAGCCCGAGACCAAGCGGGTGCTGGAAGATGTCACCCGCGGCGTGCTGAGTCAGCAGATAATGGACGAGCGGCTGGCTTCCCGCATCCACATCACCGATGCGGACCTCCAGACCTACTACACGGCGAACAAAACTCAATACGTCGAGCCGGCGGGGGCGAAGGTCAGCCACGCGTGCATCGCCGAGCAGAAGAAAGCCGAGGAATTGCTGGGGCGTCTCCAGGCGGGCGAAGACTTTGCCAAGCTGGCACAGGAAGCTGCGAGCCGTGTGGCGACTGACGATGTCGTCAAAGGCGGCTCGATTCCGGGGGTGGCCGATGTCAACGAGCTGAACGCCGCGCTTCTGGCCGTACAAACTCCGGCCGTTCTCGACAAGACGTTCAAGGCGGAAAAGGGGTGGGAGATCGTCAAGGTCGAGGAGAAACACGCCGAGCGGCAGAAAGGCTTCGACGAGGTCCGGCAGCAGGTGACCATGGATCTGGCCCAGCGCAAACGCCAGGACGTGCAGCAGGAATATCTCAAGGAAATGATGGATAAGTACAACGTCGTGATTCACACGTCCGTGCTGAATCCGGCCGCACAGGATACACCGAAGACGAAATGAAACGCGCAGTTGCGACCATCTTGTTGATCCTGCTGGCGCTGGCCGGCTGCAAACGAGGTCCGAGTGACCCGAAGGCGGGTGCCGCGTTCGAGGTGGACAAGGTCTACGAGCGGGGGCCGCTGACGGCACACGTCCGGCTGGATAGGACCAAGATCTCCATCGCCGAGACGGTTCTGCTGCAGCTCGAGGCGACGGTATCCTCCAAGTATGAAGTGACGATGCCGAAGGTGGACGAGACGCTGTTGGCCCACTTCGGCCTGGTGAGCTGGGACCATCTCGGCCGCAAGCTCGACCCGAACAACAACGTCGCGACGACCTATCAGTATCGCCTGGAGCCGTTCCTGTCGGGCAAATTCGACATCCCGGCGTTCACGTTCGTCTTCCAGGATGTCAACGATCCCAACGCGAAGCACGAAGTCGCCAGCGAGCCGATCCCGGTTGAAGTGACATCGCTGTTGGGCGAGGATCGCGCCAAGCTGACGATCAACGATATTGAAGGCGTGGTGGAGATGCCGGCCCGGATGTCGTGGTGGGGGCTGTGGGCAGCAGGGGGGGCGGCGGTCGTGATCTGGCCGCTCATCTGGTGGCTCGTCCGACGCAAGCGTACGCGGGAACAGGTGCGGATTTTCCAGCCCGCCCACGAACTGGCCTACGCCCGGCTGCGGGCGCTGGTGGCGGAAGGACTCGTCGAAGCGGGGCGCGTCAAGGAGTTCTACGAGCGGATCAACGCGATCCTGCGTCACTATATCGAGGACCGGTTCGAGTTGCGGGCCCCCGAGCGAACGACCGAGGAATTCCTCTACGAGCTGGGGCGGACGGACGTGCTGGCCCCGGCGGACAAGCAGACGCTCCAGGAATTCCTCACGCATTGCGACCTGGTCAAGTTCGCCAAGCACGCGCCGACCACGGAACAGATTCAGCAGTCGTTCGACCTGATCAAGGCGTTTGTCGAGAAGACCAGGTCGGACGAGCACAGGATCGATGTCACTGACAAAATGACGGCGGAGGTGGCATAGATGGAATGGTACTCACCCTGGGCCCTGTTGCTGTTTCTGACGCTTCCCTTCCTCGGCTACTTCCTGCTGCGCAAGAAACGCAGCGCCGCGGTGAAGTTCCCCAGTCTGGTCGACATGCGGAGTTGTCCCGTCTCCTGGCGGCTGCGGCTGCGACCCGTGCTGGTTGTGGCGCGATTGCTGTGCCTGGCGCTGCTGATCCTCGCCCTGGCCCGGCCCCGCAAAGGGACGGCGATTTCGGAAGTCTCCACCGAGGGCGTCGCCATCGAGGCCGTGGTGGACCACTCCGGCAGCATGAGAAACGAGATGGACTACGACGGTCAGCCCCAGACCCGGCTGGAAGTGGTCAAACGCGTGCTGACGGACTTCATCGAAGGCGATAAGAAGGGCCTGACGGGCCGGCCGGGGGATTTGATCAGCATGGTCGTCTTCGCGCGCTACGCGGATACTGTGTGTCCGCTGGTTCTCAGTCACAATGTCCTGACCGAGTTCCTCAAGAAGACGGAGATCGTCAGTCTGCAGAACGAGAACAGCACCTCCATCGGGGACGCCATCGCGCTGGCGGCGGCGCGACTGAAGAAGGCCGAAGAGGAAATCCGCGGCCGCAATGCGCAACTGGGGTTCGGCGCGGACAAGACCGGCTTTCAGATCAAGAGCAAGGCAATCATCCTGCTGACGGACGGGCAGAACAACTCGGGCGAGCGTGATCCGCTGGAGGCGGCGGACCTGGCCCAGCAGTGGGGGATCAAGATCTACACGATCGGCATCGGCTCGGCCCAGTCCTTCGCCGTTGTCGACACGCTGTTCGGGCCGCGTCGTATTCCGATCCCTGACGAGCTGGATGAAAGACTGCTCAAAGCCATCGCCGACAAGACGGGCGGGTTCTATAGTCGCGCCGGCGACGGTGAGGCGCTGCGCGCCATCGTCAAACGCATCAACGAACTGGAGAAGACGGAAGTCAAATCCGTGCAGTACACGCAGTACGCCGAGCACTTCGGGCTCTGGACGTTGCCGGCGCTGGTGCTGCTGGGCTTCGAGATGCTCGCGGGTTGCACGATCTTCCGAAAGATACCGTAACGATGAATCTCGGCAACGACAATGCGTTGTGGTTGCTCTTCCTGGTGCCGGCGGCGCTGGTCCCGGCCTACGTCTGGTGCTTCTGGCGTAAGGCTGCGGCACTGAAGATGCTGGCCAGCAACGAGATGCTGCGGAAGATCAATACGACAGTCAGCTTGAAGAAACAGATACTGAAAGCGTCGCTGCTCATCCTGGCTTTCGCCTGCATCGTCGTGGCGCTGACGGAGCCCAAGTGGAATCCGCAGCCACAGCAGATCCGGCACCAGGGGCGTGACGTGGTCATTCTGCTCGATACGTCACGGTCCATGCTGGCGGAGGACATCAAACCCAACCGGCTGGAGCGTTCCAAGATCGCGATCACCGACCTGCTGGAGGTCCTCCAGGGCGACCGCGTCGCCATCATCACGTTCGCGGGCAACGCGACGGTGAAGTGTCCCTTGACGCAGGACTATGCGTTCGTGCGGATGGCTCTCGCCGACATCTCAACCGAGAGCAACAGCCGGGGCGGCACGGCCATCGGCGACGCTATCCGCAAGGCGACCGAGGAAGTCTTCGACAAGCAGAGCCGCCAGTACAAGGACCTGATCCTGATCACGGATGGCGAAGACCACGACAGTTTCCCGGTCGAGGCGGCGAAGAAAGCGGCGCCCGACGGGATTCGGATCATCGCGATCGGCTTGGGCGACGACCAGACCGGCGCGCGCATTCCGATCACCGGCCCCGACGGCCAGACGACCTTCCTGAAGTACCAGGGGCAGGAAGTGTGGTCCAAGGTTGACGGTGACACGCTGCGTGAAGTCGCCGCGGCCACGGAAGGGGGGCGGTATCTCTCCGTTTCGCCCGGCACGACGATGGATCTGGGCACCATCTATCGGGACTTGATCGCCTCGGCGGAGAAACGTGAGCTTGAATCGACCACGATGATGAAATACGATGAGAAGTTCCAGATCTTTGTGGCGTTTGGCATCATCTTGCTGATAGGTGAGGCATTGATCAGTGAACGCAAGAAGTGAGAATTCGAAATCCGAAGCTCGAAATTCGAAACAAGCACAAATGACCGAAATGCGAAATTCGAAACAGACCACGCGAGTCGTGACAGCGTTTCGGTCATTTGGGTTCTGGTCATTTGGATTTGTTTCGGATTCCGATATTCGTGCTTCGAGTTTCATCTGGTTGTGCCTGTGCCTGGCACTCATGGCATCGCCCGCCTGGGCGGACTCCACGCGGGGGGCGGTGCGGCAGGGGAACGGGCTTTATGCAGACGGCAACTACGCCGAGGCGATCAAGCGGTACGATGAGGCGCTGGTCGATCAGCCGGGGGCGATTCAGCCGAAGTTCAACAAGGCCAATAGCTACTACAGGCTCGACGATCTGGGACAGGCCATCGATCTGTACCAGCAGGTGGCGACCGAGAGCAAGGATATGCAGATGGTGGCCCGGGCGAAGTACAACCTGGGCGATTGCCTCTTTCAGAGAGGGGCCAAGCAGAAGGATTCGGATCTCCAGAAGGCCGTGGACGACATGAAGTCGAGCATTGTGTCCTGGCGACAGGTGCTGGACATCGATCCGAAGAACGACAAGGCGGCCCAGAATATCGAAGTGGCCCGGCTGACGATCAAGGACCTGCTGGACCAGCTCAAAAAACAACAGGAGCAGAAGCAACAGGATCCGAACCAGACGCAGAACCAGCAACAAGACCCCAATCAGGCGAAGCAGCAGAATCAACAGAAAGACCCGAATCAGCCGCAGGATCCGAACCAGGGCCAGAAAGCGGAGCAGAAACAAGACCCGAATCAGGCCAAACAAGGCGAGCAGAAGCAGGACCCGAATCAGGCCCAGCCGGAGGAGAAGAAGCAAGAGCAACAGGACCAGGGCCAGGCGAAAGAGCAGGAAAAGCCGGCCGAGGTCCGGGACGCCACGGCTCAGGAAATCCTCGACAAAGAGCAGAAGGACAAAGAGCAACGCCGGATTCTTCAAAGAGGTCAGATCCAGAAGGTCGACAAAGACTGGTAGCATGAGGCATTCAGTCCGATACATCTTGCTGACAATGATCGTTTTGCTGGCTGGCGCAGCGCGCAGCCCGGCGGCGGTGCAGGTCTACGCGAAGGTAGACTCGAGCACGACCATCTACCCGGGGCAAGCGTTCACGTACTCCGTCGTCGTCGAGGGCGGGGGGCAAATCGAGAAGATCGATATGGCGCCCCTGACGGCCTTCAATCCGCGCGACATGGGGCCGAGCAATATCACGCAGAGCTTCAACGGCCGGGTGACGGTAATCAACTCCCGCAACTTCGCCATCACGGCGGGGCCGCCGGGAACGATGGCGCTGCCCGGAGTGACGGTAGTCGTGGACGGCAAGGCTTACACCACCAATCCTGTCGAAGTGACCGTTTCCAAGGCGGGAACGACCGACCGCATGGCGGTGGAAGTCTCGGTGGCGCCGACGAAGGGGTACGCAGGACAGCCGCTGGTGATGACGGTTCGGTGCATCTTCACCGCGGAGGTGGGCAATATTGGCCTGACCGTGCCGGTGTTCAAGACGGATGATTTCTATTTTGAAGATACGTCTCAGGCGCCAGTGGGGAGAGGGACGCAACAGATCGCGATTGACGGCGTGCCTGTCACTATCACGGAAGAACAGCAGCGTATCAGGGGACTGCCGGGGACCGTGCTCTCATTCGAAAAGGTGCTGATCCCGAAGGGGTCGGGAAAGATCACCCTGGATCCCGCCGTTGTCTCGGCGAACTTGGCCGTGGGGCAGGTGCGAACGAACAATATCTTCGAGCCCTACCGGACAAAGTACGAGCGATTCTCCACCAAGTCGCAGCCCGTGGAACTCGATATTCAAGCGATGCCGGAGGCGGGAAAGCCCGCGGATTTCTACGGCTTGGTCGGCCGCTATACGATCAACGCCACGGCGACGCCGACGAAAGTCAACGTGGGCGATCCGATCACGCTGACGATCCGCATCGGTGGCAGCCCCTATCTCAAACCCGTACAATGGCCTGAGTTGGAGAAAGTGGTAGGGGATAAGTTCAAGATTCCGTCGGAGAAAGCCTCGCCCACGATCGAGAACGGCGAGAAGGTCTTCACCCAGACGGTGCGAGCCACGAGCGATGCGGTGACCGAAATCCCCGCGCTTCCGCTGGCCTACTTCGATGTGGATACCGGCAGCTATGCCGTGGCGCGGAGCAAGCCCATTCCGCTGCAGGTGGCGCCGACGAAGGTGCTGACCAATGCGGACGTTCAGGGCGCGATGAGCAGCGGTCCCGTCAGCCGGCAAATTCAGGCGGCTAAAGAGGGCTTCGCCGGGAACTACTACGGTCCTGATGCCCTGGTGAATCAGTCGTTTTCCGTGCTGTCGCTGGCGACCCATCCGCCGTTTGCGATCCTCTGGTGTGTTCCTTTGCTGGCTTTCGTGGCGAGCGTGGGGTACCGGCGCGCCACGCAGACCAGCCCGGAGTCGATCGCGGCCAAGCGGCGGCGGCAGGCGGGCAGCGTCGCCGTGCGGCAACTCAAGGCCGTGACATCAGCGGACCTGAAGGACGCACACGACCTGCTGACCGCGGCGATGAAGACGTACCTGGGCGACCGTTTCGACCGCACCGCCGGTTCACTGACGGCCGACGAGTGCCGGGACATCGTGCGTGCCGCGACGGGGGACGACCAACTCGCGGACCAGTTCCGGGCGCAAGTATCCGAGGGCGAGGCGGCACGGTATGCGTCGCTCCACAGCCGCGTGGATGCGGCACAGATTGACGAAGTGATCCGACTGATTCGGTCGGTGGAAGAAAGAGCAAGACGATGAGCAAGGCGGGTACAGTCAGGTATCTCGTCACAATGACCCTGTGCCTCGGCGCCGGTAGTACACTCCTCCTGGCGGCTCCGAACAAGGACCAACTGTATGCGTTGCTCAACGAGGCCAACAGCACCTTTCAGCAGGCCAACGCCGTCACGGATAATCGGGATCGCGCCAAAGAGCTCTATGCCCAGGCGATTCTGCTCTATGAGAAGATCATCGATCAGGGCGGCATCCACAATGCCAACCTCTACTACAATCTCGGCAACGCCTATCTCCTGAACGATGATCTCGGCAAAGCGATCCTGAATTATCGGCGGGCCGAGCAGTTGGACTCCGCCGGCGTGGACCTGCGCAACAATCTTGAATACGCGCGGAGGCAGCGGCTGGACAAGGTCAATGTCGAAGCAAGTCGGCGCGTGCTCGCAACGCTGTTCTTCTGGCACTATGACTTCTCGATCCGAACGCGTTTCTGGTTGGCGGGCCTCTTCTTTGCCCTGCTGTGTGGAGCCGGGACGCTACGGGTCTGGCTGGGACGGTCGTCCACAATCTCCGTGGCGATGGTCCTGTTGGGCCTTCTGTTGGTGTGCTTCGCGACGTCGACGGCCATCGAGATGAAAAGCCGGGCCGGGACTACGTACGGGGTCATCACGGCGCCGGAGATCGTGGCCCGCCAGGGGGATGGCCCCAACTACCCGCCCAGCTTCCAGGAGCCGCTGCACGCCGGCACGGAATTCACATTGATCGAACAACGCCCCGGCTGGTATCATATAAGACTGTCGGACAACAGTGACGCCTGGATCCCGGATGGGACGGCAGGCCTCGTTTGATGGGGACATGATGAGTGACATCGCCAAACGCGTGTTGGTTCTCTCCGTGATGCTGGCCGGGTGTTCTCGGGGGAACGGACCTGCCCCCGCCCCGGGAGCGGGGTGGTCCACCTGGAGCCGCGTGGACTTCGTCGAACGGTATGCGTTCGCCGGCGCGCCGCTGGAGGGCAAAGACCTCAGCGGCATTGCCTGTGTTTCGCCCACCCGGTGTCTGATCGGCGCGGACGAAGGCCGGGATGTTCAGGTAGTCGAGCTGTCACGCCCGGACCGCGTATTGAAGATCCTGCAGACGGTTCCGCTCGCCCCCTCGGGCAAGGAGATTGACGTCGAGGCCATTGCCTGCGAAGGGGACACGTACTACATCGTCGGCTCGCACGGACTGGCCAAGAAGACGGGGGACCTGCAGGCCAACCGGTACAAGTTGTTCCGGCTGAAGGTCGATTCCCGGACGGGCCTGCCGGATGGCAGCAGGGGCTCGATCCAGGCAACCAGTCTGGTGGACATCTTCCGGAACGACCCGGTCTTGAGCACGCATTTCGACAAGCCTCTCCAGCACAAGGGCGTCAATATCGAAGGAATGGCCATACGCAACGGCACGCTGTACGTTGGTCTGCGCAATCCGAACCTCGAAGGGATGGCGTTCGTCATCGAAGTGAAGGTGGCCGACCTCTTTGCGGGGACGGGCCGACCCAAGTACACGCTGCACAAGCTCGGCCTGGGCAGAGGGCTGGGCATTCGCGAGATCGTGGCCGCCCAGTCCTGCTTCTTGATCATCGCCGGCAACGCGGGGTCGGAGCCGTCCGAGGAGTACCCGCAGGCCGAGGATTATGACGGCGACCGGGGATTTGCCCTGTTTGCCTGGGACGGCCAGGGGACGCAGACGCACCGGATCGGCCCTATCCCCGATGCCCCGGCCAAAGCGGAAGCCATGACCATCCTCGATGAATCGCCCGACCAAGCTACCGTCCTGATCTTCTTCGATGGGGTGAATCAGGGCCGGCCTACCGCCTACCGCATTCATTGACTGTGGACTAATCCGGTTTTGACGTTGTTGACGTGCGGCGGGGGAGTTCATACAATTCCAGTCAAAACTTGAAGATCGGAAATTTGGGATAGGCTATGAACCTACGAGGAGTCGTCCTGGCCGGCGGAACCGGGTCCCGCCTGCGACCGTTGACGAAAGTCACGAACAAGCACCTGCTCCCGGTCGGCCAGAAGCCGATGATCTACTACCCCATCGAGAAGCTCATCGGCATCGGCGTCGAGGAGATCCTGATCGTCACCGGCGTCGAGCACATGGGGGACGTCGTGGCGTTGCTGGGCTCCGGCAAGGAATTCGGCTGCCGCTTCACGTACAAGGTTCAGGACGAAGCGGGGGGGATCGCCCAGGCTTTGGGACTGGCGGAGAACTTCGCCAACCAGCAGCCGCTGGCCGTCATCCTGGGGGATAACATTTTTCAGGCCAATCTGAAGGAACACGCCGAGCGGTTCCTGGCTCAGGGCCAGGGAGCCCGGCTCCTGCTCAAGCGGGTGTCGGACCCCATGCGGTTCGGGGTCGCCGAGATTCGGGACGGCATGGTCGTCGGCATCGAGGAAAAGCCGCAGCAACCGAAGTCCGATTTTGCGATCATCGGCGTGTATTTCTATGACGCGTCGGTTTTCGAGATCATCCGGACGCTCAAGCCCTCGCGCCGCGGCGAATTGGAGATCACCGACGTCAACAACGCCTACATCGGCAAGCATCAACTGGCCTACGATATGCTCGACGGCTGGTGGACGGACGCGGGGACATTCGAGTCGCTGACCCGGGCCAGCGAGCTGGTCGGGAAGGAACCGCCGCAATGACCAAGCAGATACTGCCTTTGAAACCTGTGATGACGGCGGACGGCCTGATCGTGCGCACGTCCGGGGGACTGATCGAAGGATTCGGCGCCCGCCGGGGCCGGGTGATGCCGGACGAGCGGGGTCGGCTGGGCGAGATCATACGCTGCGACGATCCCTGGTTCGAGAAGTTCGGCCAGGTCTATTTCACGACCACCTATCCCGGCGTTGTCAAGGCCTGGCATTTTCATAAAAAACAGACGGACCATTTCTATGTGATCGAAGGAACCGTCAAGATCGGTCTGTACGACGCGCGTGACAATAGCCCGACCCGCGGAACCGTGCACGAGATCTACCTGGGCGAGCATACGCCGGGGCTGGTGCGCATTCCGCCCGGGGTGCAGCACGGGTGGATGTGCGTTGGCTGTAAGGAAGCGATCATTCTGAATGTCGTATCGGAGGCGTATAATCACGCACAGCCGGACGAGTTCCGCACGCATCCGCACGACAACGACATTCCCTATGACTGGACCCGGCGGGATGGCTAAACAGAATGTGGCGATTCTCGGGGGACGGGGCATGCTCGGTACAGACGTTGCCGAGGCGTGTAAGCAGCGGGGGTACGGTTTCCAGGTCTACGACCTTCCAGAGTTTGATCTGACCAATGCCGAGCAGGTCGAAGAAGCGGTGCGGGATGCGCATGTTATCATCAATTGTGCGGCTTATACGAATGTAGACGGCGCCGAGAGCCATGCGGAGTTGGCCCATCGCGTGAATGCCGAGGCGGTGGGGCAGTTGGGTGAGCTGGCCGCGAAGACCGGCAAGTGGGTTCTGCATTTCAGCACCGATTTCGTCTTCGACGGCATGTCGGATCGGCCCTACACGGAACTGGACACCGCCGACCCAATCAACGAGTATGGGCGCAGCAAGTTGGAGGGCGAGCGGTTCCTTGACGCCAGCGGCTGTGCATGCTGCATCGTTCGCCTCGAATGGACCTACGGCACGCACGGCCCGAACTTCATCACCAAGCTCCTCGATCGTGCCAAGACCGGCCAAGCCCTGAAAGTTGTGGCGGACCAGATCGGGGCTCCCACGGCCACCCGCGAAATAGCGCAAGTTACCTGCACGCTCCTGGAACGCCGGACGGAAGGGTTGTTCCTTTTGGCGGCGGCGGGATATGCCAGTAGATTCGAGGTGGCCAGATTCATCCTGGACCGCAAGGGGCTGAACAACCCGCTCGAACCCTGCCGGACGTCGGATTATCCGGCCCCCGCAAATCGGCCATTGAACAGCCGCTTCAATTGCGATAAGATTCAGCAATTGTTGAGCGAACCTTTGGACAATTGGCAGAAGCCCCTTGAACGGTTCTTAGGGCAGGTATGAAACGAATTCTCGTAACGGGCGGCGCAGGCTTTATCGGCAGCAACTTCATTCAGATGGTGCTGACGGAGCATGCGGACTGTGCAATTGTGAATCTGGATAAACTTACGTATGCCGGCAATTTGGGGAACCTGGCAACATTCCTGAAGCATCCGCATCACACCTTCATTCACGGGGACATCTGCGACAGCGTGCTCGTCAAGCGGCTCATGGACGAGCATCAGATCGACGCCGTCGTCAACTTCGCTGCCGAAAGCCACGTCGATCGCTCGATCACGGGGCCGAAGATTTTCATCGAGACAAATGTCACGGGCACCCTGACCCTCCTGGAGGCGGCACGCGACCGGAATGTCGAGCGGTTTCTCCAGGTATCGACCGACGAGGTTTACGGCTCGCTCGGCTCGACGGGCCAGTTCACGGAGCAAACCCCGCTGTCGCCCAATTCGCCGTATTCGGCGAGCAAAGCCTCGGCGGACCATCTGGTCGGCGCCTTCGGCCATACCTGGGGCCTGCGCTACAACATCACGCGCTGCTCCAACAACTACGGACCTTACCAGTTCCCGGAGAAGCTGATCCCGCTGATGATCAACAATGCTCTGAACGACAAGGAGTTGCCCGTCTACGGCGACGGCCTTTACGTTCGGGATTGGCTGTACGTCTACGACCACTGTGCGGCCATCTGGCGGGTCCTGGAGAAGGGGACGCCCGGACAGATCTACAACATCGGCGGCTGCAACGAGAAAGCCAACCTGGAAATCGTCCGGCTCATTCTGAAAAGGTTGGGCAAGCCGGAATCCCTGATCAAGCACGTCAAAGATCGTCCCGGCCACGACCGACGGTATGCCATCGACGCCGGCAAGATCATGCGTGAACTCGGCTGGGAACCTTCCGTGACTTTTGAAGAGGGAATCGTCAGGACGATCGATTGGTATCTAGGTAACCAGAAATGGCTGGCAGGCATCGTCTCCGGAGACTACCAGAAGTACTATGACACCATGTATGGAGACAGATAGCATGAGCAGCACCCCATTGTCGCAAGAAGATCTGCGCCGCGCTGCAGCGGCCGCTGTCACGTGCATGGACCATGCACGGACCTACGAAGACAAGCGGTTCGCCAGCCGATCCCGGATGCGTCGTCTCGACGGCATCGAACAGAATTTCGCCCGCCGGGTCTTTGAGAAGGCGGGCCCCCATCCTCGCGTTCTGGATCTTCCGTGCGGCAGCGGCCGGTTCTTCGACGTGTTCCGCGACGCCGACAGGTTGATCATGGCGGACCTCTCGGAGAGCATGTTGAAGGTGGTCGCGGAACGCTATCAGCTCCCGTCCCACGTTCAATTGCTCCAGGCCGATGTCACGCAGATACCGCTTCCGGATCGCAGTGTCGATCTGTGCTTCTGTATGCGGCTGTTTCACCATCTGCCGTCCGACGCGATCAGGATCGCCGCCCTGCGTGAGCTGGCTCGTGTGTCCGTCAAATGCGTGGCCCTGAGCTTCTACAACCGCCATTCTCTGCGCTATCATTGGCGCAAAATGCTGGGCAAGAAGATTCGGGGCAACTTCCTTACGTTCGCTCACCTGGCCGATCTGGCGAAGGAGGCCGGCCTGGAGGTGGAGGAGGGACCGATTCGGGCGGGGATGATCGAACAGCAGTCTCTCGTCATTTTACGAAAGCCGTGAACCTGACGCATGTTTGTGCTGACCCGGAACAAAACGCGCGTGATGAGTCGCACCCTCGTGCACCGGTACAGGGACGGCCGGGGAGGGACATGGCAGTTGGCGGATTCCCATCTGACTTCCGTGGCCGAGGTGGTCGCGTCGCTCGCGAGCATCCGTGATCCGGCCGCGTTGCCGCCGGGCATCGAGGTCCTGCGCGGCCGGGAGCACAAGATGGTGCTGCGCGTCGCGAATCCTGGGGCGGAGCCGCGGTCCTTTGTCGTGAAGATCTTTCGCTGGCACCGCTTGTTCAGGGGATTCAGGTACGATTTCATCGGATATAACCGGTTCGGCTTGGGCGAGGCGGCGAATCTGGCGATGGCGGCCAATCGCGGATTGAACGTGCCGAAGATCTACGGCTATGGCTGCAAACGCGGTTTCTGCGGCCTGGTCAACATGAGCACGGTGATTCTGGAAGACCTGGCCCATTGCACGCCGGTCGGCCAGTTGCTGGAAGAGAACCAGAACGACCAGGGCCGATGCGCCGCGATCCTCAGTTGGGTCGTCCCGCTCTTCGCCTCGATGTTCCGCACCTGCTGCCATCACATCGACGTCAACCCGGGCGCCATCCTGGTGGACCGGACCGGTGGCCACGCCACGTTTCTCATCGACTTCGAGCATGCACGCTTTTCCGGCAAGTCGAACGCCGAAGTTCTGATGTTCGAAGCGGGGCATTTCGCCCTGGGCTGTCGGCAGTGGGTGGACCCGCACCGCATGGAACGATGGCTGGGGCAGTTGCTCGATGCTGTCGGGATCCGGGAAACAGAGGCCAGGGCGAACCTGGCCAAGCGGTTCGAGCACTACGCCAGCGCGTCGCTTTCTCGAAAACAACGTTTACGGATTTCGTAATGGCTCGGTCAGGGAAGTCATCCGTGTCAACCTCACTGCGACGGTCGTTAAGACAGAAGCTGTCCTTTCTCAAGAGACGGCTGATCAAGCCCGCCCTGCCCCGGAACGCAGACGGGAAGGTCCTTCTGCACATCGGCTGCGGTCCGGTCCGGAGCCCGGAGTTCGTCAATGTCGACGCGCTTCCCTACGCGCACGTACACGTCGTCACGGACAACATCGAGCAGCTTTCCGGGTTTTCCAATGAAAGCGCCGATCTCATCTACATGTGTCACGTTCTCGAACACATGATGCGGCCGCGACTTGAATCGATCCTGCGCGAAATGCACCGCATCCTCAAGCCGGGGGGCATTCTGAGGTTGTCCGTTCCCGATTTCGATCGCCTGGTCGAGGTCTACGAAGGTTCCGGCAGGGATATGGACGCCATCAGCGAAGCGCTGATGGGAGGGCAGCATTCGCAATATAACGTTCACTACGGCGTGTTCAATCGCCGGTCCCTCAGCGAACTCCTCGTTCGCTGCGGCTTCCGTTCAACGCGGTCCTGGGATCCCTTGGATTGCGAACACCACGACTTCAAGGACAAAGCCTGCAAGATGGTCGCCGTCGGCGGCAGACGCATCCCGATCAGCCTGAACCTTGAGGCGGTCAAATGACCTGGAGGGAGCCTCGTGCCACATGGGCAAGGATGATCTGCACCTGCTGGTGATCACCAACAACCCGGAACGGGCGAGCTACCGTCAGCGGATCGGGGTTTACGTTGACATGCTGGCCGAGGACGGCATTGCCGCGGAGACCGCGGTGTTGCCGGCGGGTATCATGGCTCGGCGCCGGTTGTTCGGACACGCGGCGCGGTTCGATGGCGTTCTGCTTCACAAGAAGACCTTGAACCTGTTCGACGCCTCCTGCTTGAGACGGCGGGCCCGGAAGATCATCTTCAATTTTGATGACGCCATCATGTTCAGCGATCGCCGACCCGATTGTTACAGCCGGTCCCATTTCGCGCCTTTCCGGCGGACGGTGATGCGGGCGGACATGGTGCTCGTGGGAAGTCGCTATCTGGCCGGGCAGGCGGCGCCGTTCAACTCGAACATTCGCGTGCTGCCGTTGGGCCTCGACATCCGGGATTACGGCAGCGACTGCCCCAGACCGGATGACGGCAAGGTCCGGTTGGTGTGGATTGGCAGCAAGAGCACGCTCGGCTATCTCAGCGGAATCCGTCCGGTCCTGGAGACGCTGGCGTCACGCTTCCGGAACGTCGTGCTGCGCGTCATCGGCGACGAGTTCCCGACCTGGCCGGGCATCTGTGTGGAGGGCATACCCTGGTCGCTGCAATCCCGGCGGGTAGGACTGGCCACGGCGGATGTCGGCCTGGCGCCGTTGCCGGACAATCCCTTCACTCGGGGCAAGTGCAGTTTCAAAGTCCTGGAGTACTCGGCATCGGGCCTGCCGGTCGTGGCGTCACCGGTTGGGACAAACGTGGATTATGTCCAGGACGGAGTCACAGGTTTTCACGCCGCGGATCTCCAGGCATGGACACACGCGATCGCCGAGCTGATCGATCATCCCGAACGTCGCCGACACATGGGGCAGGCCGGCAGAAAACTGGCCGAGGGATTCGACGTGTCGATTGTGGGGCGACGTCTATCGAAAATCCTTGCCGAATGTATGCGGCAGAAATGACGGATTGCGGCGCGCTTGACGGTGATGTTGGGATTCCTGTCCGCCCGACTACGCCCAACCCTTCTTGCGGAAACGCCGGTACGTGACGGCCATCACGTCGTGACCCCATCTGCGACAGTCCAGCCGCACGGAGGGATTCCTCAGCATGTAAGCCCGAAAGAAGCGAAGGCGGTCCGTATGGGTGATTTCGCGAGGCAGCATGTTGACTTGGACGAGGTTCTTGAGCCGCAACCTTCGCGGAATCCACGGCCATTTCGTCGTACGCTCGTTGTCGATGAAAAAGAACTCCCAACCCTGGTCACCCCGACGAATGAGGATGTTGCGCGGGCGCAAGTCTCCGTGTACGATCCCGGCCCGGTGCATGCGCCCGACCTCGGCGCCGAGCTGCCGGAGAATCTCGCGCCGCTGGTGCCGCGTCGAGGCCTCACACGGTGCACAGCCCGGCCGGAAGTACTCGAGAGCCGGGGAGGCGCCCGCCACTTCGATGGTGGCGATGAAGCAACGTCCCTTCAGCGTGGGGACCGCGACGATCTGAGGGGTCTTCAGACCGGCTTGAGCGAGCAACAACGCGCCCCGTAGCGCCCGGCGGGCACGGTTGGCCCTGACCATCTGCTTGAGGCGATCCAGCCACGACCGCGTGACATATTCCTTCAGGTAGAGGCGCCGGTGGGACGCATCGGCCGGCAGGGCGAGCCGCCACACGCGGGTGCTGGCGGAGGAAACGACCGGTTCGGCCCCGAAACGCTGAGGATCACGCAGCAAGGCTGCGTCCAGGGCACGGGCCACCGAGGGGAACAAAGGCGGGCCCGGTATCTGCGCGACGGAGTCAAGACCGCGGCAGAAGCGGCGAATGTCCCTGATGTGCCTGACCCGCGCCACCGCCGGCACGCGGTAGACGCGCATGCCATCCAGGTCTGTGAGGGTCACCAGCGAGCCATGGCAAAGAATGTTCGTGTGCTTCATGTCACCGTGGCTGATGCCGTGCCGGACCAGTCGGTCCAGCAGGCGCAGCACCTGGCTTACCAGCCGCCGCTTGGTTCCCTGCGGGACGTGCGTGTCACCGAGTAGCTCGTTGAGTCGGCGTCCGTCTTCGAACTCAGTCACGAGGAAGGAACGCCACAGCAGGGGCCCGCGATACTCGTCCACGTAAGCCAGCGGGCGGGGCGTTCGGACACCCAGTGCGATCAGCCGGCGGGCGTTGGCCCAGCCCCGGCGGGCACGCGATCCTTTCAGGGTGTGACGCAGGGAATGAATGAGGCCGACGTGTTTATAGCACTTGACCACGATGTCACGTCCGGCCCAGGTGGTGCGGTACACGTCGATCTCATTATGGAGTTTCAGCGCCTGCGGGCGACTTCGCGGCGCATCGAGAGAGGCGATGAGGCCGGCAATATCGGCCTGTGCCCCCAGCTCCGGATCGATTTGGGATCGTCTTCGCATCAGCGACCCAGGATGCATATTCCCAGTTCGTCGGCCAGTTTGAGGGTCTGGGGCTTGTCGACGATGATCGTCTTACCGGCCTCGATCACCAGGCAACGTCCCTTCGCGGCGGCCAGGTCCCGAATGGTGTCGGGCCCGACGCACGGGACATCGAACCGCATGTCCTGTTTTGGTTTGGCCGTTTTGATGAGGGTCCAGCCGCCGGCTTTGCAGAACCGCCCGGCGCGCAGGATCATTTCGGCCGTGCCCTCGATCGACTCGACCGCGATAACCTCCCGTTCCCTGACGGCGATGGCCTGGCCGATGTCCAGCTCGCCCAGTTTCTTGGCCAATGGCCAGCCGAACTCCACATCGTTGGCGACGCCATGGCCCGGCTGCTGCCTGGTCATCACGCCTGCCTCGGCCAGGTGTTCACCGCAATACATCATCGAGTTCTCCAAACGAATGCCGCCGCTGGCCAGCTCATCGGCTACAGCGGACAAGAGCGTGTCGGTCAGTTTCGGTTTGCCGCGCAGCCGCCAGTAATATATCCGAACGGCTCGCCAGTCCGGCAGATAGTGCAGGATGCGATGGGGCGTGAACAGGTGCGACTTGGTCACCTTGCCTACCATGATGGCATCGGTCACGCCGTGCCGCCGCAGCCGGCGAATCCACCCGCCCGGTCGGGCCACCGAAACCTCGTAGAACGCATCGACCTCTTGTGCCAGCGGCGTGTCAACGTACCCTGCGAATCCGACGCAGATAACCTTGCGTCCGGCCTTGCGGGCACCCTGAGCCACCATGCACGGCAATAGTCCGCCGCCGGCGATCAAACCGAGCGGAGCCACGGTCGAGGCATTGTGCTTTGAGAAGTCAGCCATCGGCGCTCAACCACCCTCTTCGGCCGGACCCTGGTCCGGCACGTCCGGCTCGGCCTTGCGCAGCTTCCGCTGCAGCCGGCGAAGGTCCTGCCGCATCTCGGGCAGATGCTGCAACGTCGTATAGACCCGTCTGCCCTGGTTGACGTCGATGGCCGGGGACCCCAACACGGTCACGCCGTCCGGGATGCTGTTAATCACTCCCGCCTGGGCGCCGATCGTCACGCAGTTGCCGATCGTGATATGGCCCACGACGCCGACCTGACCACCCATAACGCAGTGATGCCCGATCGTCGTCGATCCGGCGATGCCCACCTGCGACACGAGCAGGCAATGGGCGCCGACCTTTGTTCCGTGCCCTATCGCCACCAGGTCGGCCATTTTGGTGCCTTTGCCGATTACCGTATTGTCCAGCGAGCCTCGCTCGATGCTGCACGAGCTGCCGATCTCGACGTTATCTTCTATCACGACGCCGCCGATCTGCGGTATCTTGTGGTGCTCTCCCTTGTGCGTGGCGTATCCGAAACCGTCGACGCCGATGGTCGAGTTGGCGTGGATCGTCACCCGATTGCCGACACGACAGCCGTCGTAGATCGTTACGTTGGGGTAGATGATGCAGTGATCGCCCAATGTGGTGCCTTCGCCAATGTAGGCGCAAGGGTAGATCACGCAGCCATCACCGATTCGGGCGTTGGCCGCGACGGTGGCGAAGTCGTGGATCTGGCACTCCCGCCCGATCTGGGCCATCTCATGGACACTGGCTCGGGGGCTGATGCCCACCTGGCTGTGCCGGCGGTACCCGTGCAAGAGGACCATGACCTGCATGAACGCGTAGTAGGGGTCTTCCGAAACAAGCAGCGGAACCGTGATGCCTGCGATCTGCCGGCGTACGATCACGGCGCTAGCCCTGGTCGTCTCCACCTGCTTCTCGTACTTGCGGTTGGCGAGAAAGCTGATATCACCTTCCTGGGCGTTTCCAAGGGTGTTCGCGGCACGAATAACGATGGCCGGGTCGCCCAAAAGGCACGCTCCAACGTATTCCGCGATTTCGCTCAGTGTTCGTTCTTGCATAAAAGGGGCCTCAGAGTCAATGGCTCACAACGGACAACCGCAGATGATAGGCAGTAAGTCTCGTAAGGTCAACTGTTCATCAAAGCTACAATGGCCTCTCGGGCCGCCTGGCGGAGCGTGGGTGAAGGCTTGTCGGCAAAGTCCGGGTGCGGATGGTGGATGATCTTCAGGGCAGGGCCGACGGGAGCGTACTGAGCCGGATTGGTCGGGCCGAACATGGCCACCGTCGGAATCCCCATGCCTGCCGCGAGGTGGGTCACGCCGCTGTCGTTGCCGACAAACGCCTGGGCACAACACAGGACGGCGACGACCTGCGTCAACGGCAGATCGTGCGCGCTTCGGGCCGCGTCGCGGAGCCGACGCAGATCGCTATCGCCGAGCCGCTCCATCTCGGCGGGGCCGAGCAGGATGAACGCCTCGAATCCGGCCTCGTGAAGATCCTCAGCCAACGCGGCGAAGTTCTCGATATGCCAACACTTGTGTCGTCCGCCGCTGCCGGGATGCAGCACTACGAGCCTGCGGGACAGGTCGACGCCTTCCTGCTTGAGCCATTGACGGCCGATGCCACGATCCGACTTGGTGGGGCGGATCAGTCGGCCCGTGCCCGGCACTTTCGCGCGAGCCGCCGACAGGCCGGCATGACCCGCGAACTCTCCGACGTAATACGCTGCGACGTGTGTTTGCACGTCGTGTGGCGGTTTGAGGGCCAGCGCGAGAACCTCGGCACTGTGGCTGCAGTTGGCGGTGAAGATGAGATTCCGCTCGAAGTCGCCGCTGGTGTCCCCAAGAAAGCTGACGATCCAGGCATAATCGGCGAACATCCCAACAAGTGGGTCGCGATCGTCCAAATCGAAGTGGGCCGTGTCCATAAACAAACGGTGCAGATCGGCTGAATCGATGGAACGAATGCTATCCACGCAGCTGCGTCCGGGCAGGAACCCGATGTACTCAGCGTGTCCGATGAGGTCGACGCCGCCGAGTTTGAGAGTCCTCTTCATTATCTGTGCCAACGGCAACGTCAGAATGCAGTCGCCCAGCGCGCCGGGCTGCAAAATGACCGCACGCTGCGATTCTCTGGCCGCCTGTGCATCCTTCGCCTGAACCAGGCTCAATATGTCCTGTTTAGACCGCATCGAAGGCGATTATACCGGTCCCCGCGTGTTCACTCAACCCGCAGGACCGATGGTGCAAGTGCGTACCGCAAGTTGCTGCACTCCAACGAATTATGAGCTCAGATAGCGGCGTCGCGATCTCATCCGACGTATTGCGGAAAGCCTATTAAATTTTCTTTACCTTTTTCATGTAACTAGTTGGGCACCTCGGCGTCTTAATTATAGGTAAGAGGCAAGAAGCACCGTATGTAGCGAATAGGCGGTACGGTTCGAATTAGCGGATTCTTCACGAAAGAAGATAGGAGAGAGTATGTGTGCACTGCGGTCGCAAGTCCTGATTACGGCGGCACTTGTAGCAATCCTCTCCCTGAGTGCGGAGGCTCGTTTTCAGGTCAATCAGTACAGTCAGCATGAGCAGGTTCTGCCGGCGGTGGCCATGAACGCCAATGGAGACTTTGTGGTCGTTTGGCGGAGCCATATCAATGATGGCCGGGGTGGGGGAGTGTACGCCCGCCGTTACACGGCCAGCGGAGCACCGGCCGGCGATGAGTTCAAGGTGAACCTTACCGACGTGGACCTCGATGACTGGACTCCGGCGGTGGCGATGAGTTCCTCGGGAGGGTTCGTCGTGGTCTGGGCGGCGGCCCGGAATGATGGAGATAGCGACATTGTGGGTAGAATGTTCGACAGTCAGGGCAACGGCCAGACGGAGGAACTGCCCATCAGCCTGTCGCCGGATGCGGCCCAGGCGTCGCCGGCGATCTCCATGAATTCTTCGGGATCCTTTGTAGTGGTCTGGTCAGGCTGGTACGGGAATGCCATTCGCGGGCGGAGCTATGTTTCGGCCCGTGTCTTCAACGCCGATGGCAGCCCGGCCACCGACGAGTTCCGAGTGAACGGCCACGCTCAGGAGAACTGGCCGGATGTGGCGATGGATGACAACGGCCGGTTTGTCGTCTCCTGGATTCGGATGGGTGACACTCATAACCGACCTTATGGCGAGTATGTCATGTATCGATGTTTCGCGGTCGACGGCAGTGCCTCCGGTGAGGCGGTCTCCGTGACGAGCGACCTGGATAGTCGTTGGTACGGTCCGGCCATTGCGGCGGATCGAGCGGGGAACTTCGTGATCACGTGGGCCCTCGGGCCCTTCCCGTACGACATTGTGGCGCAGGGATTCGATGCCAGCGGTGCGATGACTACGCAGCCTTATACGATCAATTCGTGTCTCAATGGCAACCAGGGACATCCGGCCATCGCCGGTGACGGCAAGGGGGGGTTCCTGATCGCCTGGGACAACCAGTGCATCGATGGGAGGCGGTGCGGTGTCTCGGCCCGGACGTGCGCGTGCAGCGGCGAACCCGGTGGACAGGAGGTCGTGCTGTGCGATCCGCAGCCCCAGCGGCAGTGGTACGCGCGTGTCGCGATGGCCAGTGACGGTAGTCACGTGATCGTCTGGACGGGCCAGGCGGAGGACGGTTCCTACGACATCTTCGCTCAGACCGGAGCGCCGTCACAGAACCAGGAACCGGAGTCTGCCCGTTTCTAGTTGATGCAGCCTTCGTACTGAGGCTGTCTCTGAACGACGCGGCGGAGGTCGTTCAGCAGATACTTGCGCACGACGACATCCCAGCTCATGTTGCAGGCCAGTTGGTAGCCTGATTTGATCAGGGATTCGAGTTCGGCTTCGTTCTTGGGCAGCCGCTCCATGATCTCATGGGCGATGCGCAGACTCTCGGAACTCTCGATGCGATCGCGTGTCTGGCGGTCGATCAGCATCAGATCTTCCACCTCGTTGTTCGGCGAATCCGGCAGCCGCGTGTAGTCGGCAATGATGACGTTACGCGTGGGCGCACCGCCCGTCACGTCCCGAACAAAGCCGGCACAGCCGCAGACATTCGTGACGGCGCAGATGCCGCCGAAGGTCAAGGGCTCGAGCTGGGCGATGCCGAAGGGCTCGTAGATGCTCTGCCCGAACTCGACGTCGCTGCCTTTGCGGACATCAATGAACTCGATGTCACCGGGCATCTGGCCCCCGCAGGACCGGGGATCGAAACCGAACTGGTTGATGAAGAGAACCTTCACATTCCGGCTCCGGGCGTTGAACGCCTGAATCGCCGTGTAGAGATGGGCCTCGCCGCCCGACAGATCGGGCCACCCCTCTCGATGTGCCACAGGCCACCCATAGGCCGCTTCCATATGATAGATGTCGCTGCTGCGCCGGCGGGAAACCTCGGTGCTCAGGAGCACGAAGACCGCTGTCTGGTTCTGCTGCCGCAGCATCTTGTCGAGTTCGTACAGCACCAGGAAATCGCGCCAGAGCCCCTTGCTGCGGACCAGCCGGGTCACGTGCGTGAACACGTAATCCGGGCGATAGCCCAGCAGGGTCTGGCAGTAACGCTGCATTTTGTCTTTCGAGGCCAGCTTGTCCGAGACGGTGATTTCGTAGGCCGGAATGCCATTGTAGACAATGTCGATATCCGTGGCCTCAAATTCAGGGGCGAGGAATCGCATTTCGTCGGCCACGTAGTCGCCGACGGCGTAGATGTGATCGCAGTGCTTCGCGGCCTCGACCAGAGCGTGCTTGAAATACGAAGACTGATTGCCGAACACGTCGTTCACGAACAGGCGATTCTTATGGGCCTGGCGCAGGACGTTGTAGAACATCGTGTCGTGGCCGGAGTTTTCCTCGACGATCCGGCGGATCGTCGCAACCTCGTGGGCGTAGAACGCCGTGCGGAAGTGGCAGTTGGGCTCCATGATGGCGGCCAGCGCCGTGGGCATGCCCATGAACTCGTGGGCCATCACAGTCGTGCGTGCGTCGGCGGCGCCCAGCGCTTTCAACGCGGCGATGGCGGGGGCGGCCAGACGCACGTACTGGTCGTATTCCCAGAGGTGCTCGTGCAGGTGACTCTGGATGCCGAACCGCTCGAACAAACGCCGCTTGAACTCGTTCAGCATGCCCATGTCCATGTAACGCACGTCGATCAGCAGGACTTCCGGGGAACTGCGTGTCCCGGTCTGGGCGTCGACGAAAGTCCGTCGGCCGTAGACGATGCCTACGTTGTAGGTGCTTTCGATTTTGCGGAAGGCGCCGCTGTAGCCCGGATTGATGAGGCCATCGATCGAGGAATAGAGTACTTCTCCGTCTTCTCCCAGCCGCGTCTCGACGGGACCATCGGTGGAGAACAGGGGACTGATCAGAATGGATCGTCCGATGGTGTCCAGATAGGACTGGCAGGTGAAGAAACCGTGCAGCACGGCACCGATCCCTCCAATCTTGCCGGCTGCCTCATGGGTGACATGTACGGCGATATTCTCTTCGGCCATGTGAGTACTCCGGGTTCCTTCTACGCCAACGCGCGGCGTTTTGGGGGACCTTCCTAAGTTTCCGTGCGCCGACCCTCGTGGCCGGTCCACAATCAAAACTTAAGGAATGGTCGAGGAAGTGCCAAACGGCCCCGGGGGATCGATCAAAAGAATTTGACGGGCCGAGAAAGGCCGGGCCCGGAACGTGAGGGGGCCGGGATTTTCGGAACCAGGTCAGCTAATCTGCACACGCAAGTTGCGGATCAGGCCCGACAGCACCTGCTGTGGGATATCCATGAGCTCCGGGTCCGGGGGATCGCTCGCGACGATCTGGTCGAGGATGCCTTTGATCTTGCGCCGATGAGCGATGATGACCTCGGACGTTCGCTGGGCGTCGTCCAGATCGCCGTCGTACATCTGACGCAGATAGCGAATGACCACCTCGGTGAGCTCTTCATCGCTCATGTCCGAGTTTGGTCCGGCTCCGGGAGTTTCGGGAATGGTCTTCTCCTCGAGGATGTTCTGGGTGATCTGGAAGGTCTCCGCCATCAGTTGACGCTGACGTGTGTCTTCGCTTTCGTCGATGGGGGCGAGTTTCAACTCGTCATCGGGGGTCTGGGGTAGCGGGACGTAGACTTTGTTGTGGCACCGCGGGCACTTGCCCCACTTGCCACCGGCATTGTCAGGGGCTTCGATCTTCTTGCCGCAGTGTTCGCAGTGAAATTGGATCGGCATCGCAAGACCTCACAAGTAGGGTGGGCACTGCCCACCTTCACGAACTTGAACCCTGGTACTCGGCGACAACCTCCGTTGTGATCCCGCCTCGTGGCGTGAAACGGGCTGTCACCTTCATCCATTGCGGCTCGCAGGCGCCGCTCAGATCATCCAGTATATCATTTGTCAGGGACTCGTAAAAGATGCCCCGATTGCGATAGGTCTGCAGATAGAACTTCAGACTCTTCAGTTCGATGCAGGTTCTGTCGGGGCAATACTCGATGACAATCTCGCCGAAATCGGGCTGGCCCGTCTTGGGGCAGACGCTCGTGAATTCCGGGCAACGAATCGTAATGCGGTAATCCCGCTGCGGGCGGGGGTTGTCAAACAGCTCTATGTTCTTTTGTTTCCTGAGTTTCGCCATACCTGTGCTTTGCGTCTACGACGTTTTCCTATTGCTATTAAATGGTAAATCGTAAATAGTCTTTAGTAAATAGCAATCTGCATCGGGTGCTGTGTAATGATGGACAAAAAAGCTGTGGTGCTGTTGAGCGGGGGGCTGGATTCGGCCACGACGCTGGCGATTGCCGCGCAGGAGGGGTTTCGCTGTTACGCCCTGACGTTTCTCTATGGTCAGCGACATCGCCGGGAGATCGAGGCGGCCCGGAAGGTGGCTGCTGCTGCGGGAGTGGCCGAGCATCGGCTCGTGACCATCGACCTGGCCGCGTTCGGGGGCTCGGCCCTGACGGATACGGGGATCGCCGTTCCGAAGGACCGCCAGTCCCTCGCGGATGAATCCAGCATCCCGATAACGTACGTGCCGGCCCGGAATACCGTGTTCCTGAGCTATGCTCTCGCCTGGGCGGAGGTGCTGGACGCCTTTGACATCTTCATCGGCGTCAATTCCACCGATTACAGCGGTTATCCCGACTGCCGGGGCGAGTTCGTCGATGCGTTCGAGAAGATGGCAAACCTGGCCACGGCCGCCGCTGTCACGGGCCGGGGGCGGTATCGAATACGTACGCCGATCATCAAAATGACCAAGGGTGAGATCATCCGCGAGGGCACGAGATTGGGCGTCGATTACGCATTGACGCACAGTTGCTACGACCCGGATGTCCAGGGCCGAAGCTGCGGGCGGTGCGACTCCTGCCGGTTGCGGCTGAAGGGCTTTGCCGAAGCGGGACTTCGCGATCCACTGCCCTATGTCGAGCAAGGCGGGTGAGCAGATGCGAGTGGTAGAGACATTCTGCTCGATTCAGGGGGAGGGACTGCTGGTCGGGGTGCCGAGCGTATTTGTCCGGCTGTCCGGGTGTCCGTCCCGGTGCCGGTGGTGCGACACGAAATACGCCTGGGACTACGATGCCGGGACCGCCTGCGAACCGGCTGACCTGATCGATCAGGTCAGTCGCTGGTCGTGCGGCCATGTGGTGATCACCGGTGGCGAGCCGATGGCGGACCCCGACCTATCTCCTCGGGCCGGACTGGTCGAGTTGACTCGGGGGCTCCAAACGCTCGGCAAACACATAACCATCGAAACCTCTGGTGTCGTGTTCGTTCCTGGCCTGGCCTGCGACTTGATGAGCATCAGCCCGAAGCTTGACGGGCGGCAGCATGGGCCAAGGCCCATCCTACGAGACTTGATTGCAGCGTACCCGCACCAACTCAAGTTCGTGGTCGAATCGGCGGGGGATTGGCCGTGGATTGAGCAGTGTATTGGTCAGCTACCCGGTCTGGATCGCCAGAGAGTTCTGCTGATGCCGCAGGCCGCCACGTCGGAAGAACTGGCTGCCCGCTCACCGATGCTTGTCGAACTGTGCCAACAAACCGGTCTTCGCTACTGCCCTCGCCTACAGATCGCCTTGTGGGGCGGGCGGCGGGGGGTATAGGCCATTTCTTTGCCGGAAAACGCATTGACAACCAGGGGGGAATCATCAATAATCATGCCCATTGGTTGGTGGCAAGCCCGGGTGGCGGAACTGGCAGACGCGCTACTTTGAGGTGGTAGTGGGAGTAATCCCTTGCAGGTTCGACTCCTGTCCCGGGCAGTTCTCCATGCTTGATGATATTGTCCTATGGTGAGTTGACAAAAATGGCGGATTCATCCAGACATGTCATTTCTCTCGGCGTTTCCCTGTCGGTGTTACTATCCCTGATCGGCTGTGCCGGGCTGGGGTCCGGCAAATCAGCTAAAGACAAGACGGAGCCCGACTTAGGACCGACGATCGGGTCTATCGCCGATGTGGTCAAGTCCGATCCTACGCCGGTGGAAGGGTACGGTCTGGTGGCGGGCCTTGCCGGGACCGGTTCGGCCATCTGCCCGCCGGCGGTCCGGGCGTATTTGAAACAGTACATTCTGACTCAGATCCCCAACGGAGCAACGAATCTCGACGAGCTTATCAATAGTCCCAATACGGCGGTGGTGCGTCTGGACGGAATTCTGCCGCCCATGGCGATGAAAGGAGATCGGTTCGATGTGCGGATCTCCCCGATCGCGGGTTCGGATACGACCTCGCTCCATGGCGGCCGGCTGTATCGGGCCGACCTGAAGACTCCGGGAACGTTCGGAATCGATGCTCGCGTGCTGGGCGTCGTTGAGGGGCCGGTCTTCACGGACCTGCTTGGATCAGGGGATCCCGTGCTGAAGACGGGCTATGTTCTCGGCGGCGGACGAATAACGACCGATTCCTCCTGCCGCGTTCGCCTGCGCCAGACGGACTTCCGGGCGGCCAATGCCATCCGTAATCGCCTGAACGAGCGGTATGGACCTGACATGGCCACGGCTCTTTCAGCCACCGACGTTGAATTCAAGATCCCGTCGGAGTACCGCCTGCGGAAGGAACGATTCGTCAAAGTCCTCGCTGCGACCTACCTGACGGCGACGGCCGAGCTAACGGCTTCCAGGATCGACGTCGCTCTGAAGGGCTTGGCCGAGGGACCTGATAGGGAAACGAGCGAGATGACGCTTGAGGCGTTGGGCCGGGTCAGTGCGCCGGGCCTGGTGCCCTTGCTGAAATCGTCCGACGAGGAAACGCGGCTTCGTGCGGCCCGATGCATGCTGTATCTGCGCGATGACCGGGCCATAGAGACCCTGTACGCCATTGCGACCGATCTGAAGTCCTCCCGCCGCGTGGAGGCCGTAGAGGCCATCGCTCTTGGCGCTCGCGCCAACGAGGCCGGAGCGATTCTCGGGCGGCTTCTCAGCGATGGCGACGAGAAGGTCATCAGGATCGCCCTGGAGCACTTGCATCGACTGAAGGATCCGGCGGTTCAGGTGGAGTTCATCAACCAGGACTTCTATCTCGATATAGTGCCGCAGGCGAAGAGGCAGGCCATCCTGGTCTCACGCAGCGGCGAGCCGCGCATTACGCTGCTGGGAGCGTCCCTGAGCTGTCGCAACGATATATCGATCGCGTCCTCGGATTCCACGGTGACCGTGACCGGCCAGCCCGCCACCAATCGTGTCTCCATCGTCCGCAAATCGGCGTCGCGGCGCACGCGTTCACCCTCCGCTCAGAGCAGTCTGCTGGTGAGTGACATCATTCGCACCCTCGGCGGTGATCCCGGCGCCGGCCCCCAGAGCCGATCGGCGGGCTTGGGCGTGTCCTATGCCGAGATCGCCTCATTGCTGCAGCGGATGTGTGCGACGCAGGCCGTCGACGCCCAATTCTGGCCCGGACCCTTGACAAAATTCGAGCTGACTGTTAAGAAATGACACCCATCGGGCCGATAATACCCTTGTGCGCTGCCTCGAAATCCAGTCTGCGCAGGGATGCAGGTTTTCGGGAATGTCTAGTTTTTGGATAGCACATGCGACTTGATAAGATCATTCTTGACGGATTCAAGAGTTTCGCAGATAGAACGGAGTTTCACTTCGGCGAGGCCATCACGGGCATCGTCGGGCCGAACGGCTGCGGCAAGAGCAACGTGGTGGACGCCGTCAAATGGGTGCTGGGCGAGCAGAAGGTCAAGAACCTGCGCAGCGACCAGATGGCGGACGTGATCTTCGGCGGCAGCGGCACCCGCAAGCCCCTCGGTTCGGCGGAAGTGACGTTGGTCCTGTCCAACCCGCCCGGCTCCCCCGGGGGCAAGTTGCCGGTCGATACCGACGAAGTGCGCGTCTCGCGCCGCATCTACCGCACGGGCGAAAGCGAGTATCGCATCAACGATAAACTGTGCCGGCTCAAGGACATGCGTGAGCTGTTCATGGACACCGGTGTCGCCACCCGGGCCTACTCGATCATTGAACAGGGACAGGTCGAGCAGTTGGTCAGCGCCTCCAAGAGCGACCGGCGTCTGGTGTTCGAGGAAGCGGCCGGGATCAGCAAGTACAAAGCCCACAAGAAAGAAGCCGAGCGCAAGCTGGAACACACCGATCAGAACCTGCTGCGTCTGGCCGATATTCTGGAGGAAGTCGCCAAGCGTCTCCGCAGCGTCAAGCTCCAGGCGGGGAAGGCCCGGAACTATCTCGAATACACGCAGAAGCTTAAAGACCTCCAAGTCAACTACTCGCTGGTCGAGTACGGCAAGAACAAAGAGCAACTCGAAAGCAACGGTCGGACTCTCCAGGAAGCCCAGGAGCGTTTCTCCGCTCTCGCGGCGGAAGAGGCAGGGGCCGAGGCGGAGCTGAGCCGGCTGGGCAACAGCGTCATCGAAACCGAGCACCAGCTTGGTGAGACCGGCAACGGCTTGGTCGCCGTCCAGAGCAAGATCGATCAAAGACTGCAACGTATCGATTTCCTGCGCGCGCGGATGACGGAGCTGAGCAAACGGAAGGACGCCGCGGTTCAGGAGATCGAGCGGCTGCGCAACCAGGCCCATGCGATCACCAACGATCTGGAGCAGCGCCGGCGGGACCTTGCCGGCTGTGATGAGACCGTTCAGCAACGCACGAAAGCCATCAGTGAGATCCAGGCCATCGTGCAGGAAATGGACGACCAGATCGCCGGGCTGGAGGCGGAGCTGGATGACGAGAAGTCGGGCATCATCGACATCGTGCGCCGCACGGCCCAGCTTCATAACGAGATTCAAAGCCTATCGAATTACCGCGACAATCTCTCGAATCAGCGCAACCGGCTGGCCGGCCGCGCCCAAACGGCCAAAGCCGAGCTCGAACGGCTCCTGACCGACAAAGCCCAGCACAATGCCCGGCTGGGGGACATTGCCAAGGTCCTCGAAGAGCTGGAGAAGAACCTCGAATCGAAGCGTCTCCAGATGGAAGAGACGGAGACGGTGCTGACGGATGATCGGCAGCGGCTCGCGGCGAGCAAGGAGAACCGCAGTGCGCTCACCAGCGAACTGACCGTGCTGACCGACATGGAGCGGCGGCACGAGGGGTTGGGACATCCGGTCCGAAAAATTCTGCAGGCCCAGACGGACGATCAGCAGAAGCGTGACTACATCGACGGCATCGTCGCCGAGAAGATCAGCACGAGCGTGGATTACTCGCTGGCCGTCGAAGCGGCCCTGGAAGGTCTGACGGACGTGCTCCTCATCAAGGACGCGACCCGGCTGCTTCAGGATCAGCCGATGATTGCGCAGCTCGAAGGCCGCGTGCATTTCTGCTGTCTGGATCGCATCGATCCCTTCGTGGACGATACGGACTGGTCCGCCCAGGGCGGCGTGAAGGGGCGTCTGGTCGAATTCGTCTCCTATGACGGCAAGTACGCCCCGTTGGTCTGGAGTCTCCTGGGCAAGACGCTCGTCGTCGATTCGCTCGACGTGGCGTTGTCGGTGGCTCCTCGTGTGCGCGGCGCCTATCGCTTTGTCACGATGCAGGGCGAGTGCCTCAATACGGATGGCGTCGTCCGCATGGGACCGCTCGGCCGAGCCTCGGGTCTGATCTCCCGTCGCAGCCGGATCAACCAGTTGGAGGAGACACTGACTCACATCAATGCCGAGATCACCCGGCTCGATGGGCAGATCCAGCGGCACATCCAGAACAAGACGCACCTCGACAAGCTCTGCAAAGAGTTGCGCACGGCCGTGTATGAGGCCAGCACCGAGAAAGTACAGGTTGGATCGAAGATGGCGATCTTCGAGCAGAATATCAAGCGGCTCAAGGAAGAGGAGCCCTTGATCGCCAGTGAATTGGGTTCGCTCGAAACGCAGATCGCCGAATCCGTGCAGAGAGAGTACGATTCCAAGCAGAGGCTCCAGGAACTGGAGGCCCTGGACAACGAGCACGCCGCCCGCATCCGTGAGTTGGAGGCGCGCTACGATGAGTCGCGCCAGCAGCAGGCGGGGCGCGTCCGCGAGCTGACGGATCTGAAGGTCGGGCTCGGCCAGGTCCTCGAACAGCAGAAGGGCCTCCGGCAGATCATCGACAGCATACAGAACCAGATTCGGGCCAGTCAGCAGGCCGCGGCCGGAGCGCAGGAACAGATTCAATCCTGCACGGCCCAACTGGGCGAGGCACAGCGTGACACGCTCGAATGCGAATCCGCCGTCAGCGGGCTGTTCGCGGAGAAAGATACGTGCCAGCAGAACAATCGCCGGCTGCAGGAGCAGTTGCAGTCGTTGACGGGGCAGCAAAAAGAGAAGGAAGAGTCGCTTCGTACGCTGCGCGGCCAGAAGACGCAGGTCGAGCAGATTCTCAATGATATTCGCGTTCAGCTCGGCCAGGTTCAGGTTCGCCAGCAGGACCTCACAGAACGCGTCCGGGACGAGCTGCAGATCGACCTGGCGCAGGCGTATGAGGGCCGGACCATCAACGAGGTCGACTGGGAGCAGGTCAAGGCGGAGATCAACGATCTGCGCGGCAGGATCGAGCGGCTGGGCAACGTCAATCTCGACGCCATCGAGGAGCAGAAGGGCCTCGAAGAGCGTCACGACTTCCTGGCCAACCAGGTCAAGGACCTCACCGAGAGCAAGACACAGTTGCAGCAGCTTATCAGTCAGCTCAACAAGAAGAGCCGCGAGCGTTTCATCGAAACCTTCGAGCAGATCCGTACCAACTTCCAGCAGGTCTTCCGCAAACTCTTCGGCGGCGGCAAGGCCGACATCGTGCTGGAGGACTCGGACGACGTGCTGGAGGCTGGAATCGAAGTGATCGCCAAACCGCCGGGAAAGGAAACACGAAGCATTTCCCTGCTGAGCGGTGGCGAGAAGTCCATGACGGCGCTGGCGCTACTGTTCTCGGTCTTCCGGACGAAGCCTTCGCCGTTCTGCTTCCTGGACGAGGTGGACGCCGCTTTGGACGAGGCCAACAACGAACGGTTCAATCTCCTCCTGCGTGACTTCCGCGAAGGCAGCCAGTTCATCGTCATCACACACTCCAAGCGGACGATGAGTATGGCGCAGATGCTGTTTGGCATTACCATGCAGACGCAGGGCGTTAGCAAGAAGATCAGTATACGCTTCGAGGAATACGAAGAGCCCGCGGCGGCTTGACGTGTCCCAACAGACGTGTGCGATCCTGCTCGACCTGAGAGACAGCTCTCATGATCAGGTTGATGCTGTACGTATCGCGTCTGGGCGTCGCCTTCCTGCCGGGCCAGAACCGATTTGAAATTACGCGTTCCATACGAATTTTCGTTTCCCTTCCGATATGTGGCACGGAGTGCTTTCCGAATGCACTCAGGTCATCCGTTTGTAGCTATACGCTGGGCAATCCTCCGCCGTTCGGTGGGTAATTTGCTGCAAGTTCTTCGATCTGCGGCTGATCCCGGCAAATGCGGTTGAAAAAAGAGCGTGAGATTGGTAAAATGCGGCGTCCTTAAGGATTGTAGAGAACTGATGGAGCAAACGGATAAGCACGTTCTGGCCAACGGCATGGTGCTGTTGGGCGAGCCGATGGCGGGTGTCGAATCCGTCGCCTTTGACATTCTGATGCCGGCCGGGGCCGCGCTGATGCCGGAGGGGGCCACCGGGGCGGCGAATGTCATCGAGGATTGGATCTTCCGGGGAGCGGGTACTCGCGACAATCGGGCGTTGAGCGATGCGATGGACAGTCTCGGTCTGCATCGTTCCAGTTCGGTGGGCAGCGCGCATCTCTCCATCGGGGCGGCGCTCGAGGCGAGCAATCTGGCCGAGGCCATCGCCTTGCACGCCGACATGGTCTGCAAACCGCATCTGACCGATGAGGAATTCGAGCCCGCGCGGCAGTTGGCTATTGAGAGCGTCCTGGCGCTGCAAGACGAGCCGCGACAGAAGGTTATGCTGGAGCTGCGGAAACGGTTTTACCCGGACCCGCTCGGACGCAACACGGCGGGGGAGATCGAGGAACTCAAGGGACTCGCCGCCGATCAGACCCGGCAGATCGTCAAGTCACACTTCTGCGTCGGCCAGATGATCATGTCCGTCGCGGGCAAGTACGATTTCGACAAGGTGTGCCGGCAGGTGGAGCAATTATTTGGGCAGGCCGAGAGTGAACCGGTCACGCCTCCCCAGCTCCGTCCGCCCGCGGGCAAGTACACCCATATCCATAACGACGGTGCGCAGGTTCACATTGGTTTGATGACCGAAACCGTCAAGTTCAGGGATCCCGATTACTACAACGCCAAGCTGGCGGCCACCGTTCTGTCGGGCGGCATGAGCGCCAGACTGTTCACGGAGGTTCGGGAGAAGCGCGGCCTGTGCTACGCCGTGGCGGCCCGCTATCACAGTCTCAAAGAAGCCGCGGGCCTGATATGCTATGCCGGGACGACGCCGGACAAGGCGCAGGAAACGCTCGACGTCATCATCGCCGAGTTCAGGCGCCTGGCCGAGGGTATCAGCGAGGAGGAGCTGGAACGGGCGAAAGTGGGCCTCAAGAGTGCGCTGATCCTGCAGAGCGAATCCTCGGGCAGTCGGTCGTCCGTTATCGGCAACGACTACTACATGCTCGGCCGGGTGCGGACCCTCGACGAGATCAAGCAGAACATCGAAGCCACGACCGTCGACTCGATCCTCAGATTTCTCCGGGCCAATCCGTTCAGGGAGTTCACGATTGTCACTATCGGGCCCAAAGAGGTCCGCATTGGATAGCGTACGCATGAGATTCGAACAGAAGAAGCTGAACAATGGTCTGATGCTGATCGGCGAGGTCAACCCTTCCGCCAAATCGGCGGCGGTGGGCTTCTTCGTGCGGACGGGATCACGCGACGAAACGCCCGAAATCAGTGGGGTCTCGCACTTTCTCGAACATATGATGTTCAAAGGCACTCCGCGTCTGACGGCGCTGGAGGTCAATGAGGCGTTCGATCGTCTGGGCGCCCAGTTCAACGCCTTTACCAGCGAGGAGAACACCGTCTACTACGCCTCCGTGCTGCCCGAATACCTGCTCGACGTGACGCAACTGTGGAGCGAGCTGATGCGGCCGTCGCTGCGCGATGACGACTTCGATATCGAGAAGAATGTCATCAAGGAAGAGATCGCCATGTACGAGGACACGCCGACCTTCGACGTGATCGATCGCTGCCGGGCGCTGCACTTCGGCTCTCACCCCTGCGGCAACAGCGTTCTGGGAACGAACGCGAGCATCGATGCGTTGCGCGCGGACCAGATGCGTGAGTACTTCGGCCGGCGCTACGTCCCGAACAATCTCGTCGTTGCCTGCGCGGGCAACTTCGACTGGGATCGGTTCTGTGGGACGGTCGAAGGGACTTGCGGCTCTTGGCAGCCCTACACGGTGGATCGGGCGCTCAGCCATTTCGCCGGGACCGGCAGGAGCGACCGGCTGAGCAAACCCAACCTCAACCGCGAGCACATCTGCCTGGCTCAGGGCGGAGTTTCCGCCCAGGATCCCCGGCGGTTCGCGGCCTCGCTGTTTACCATCGTCGTCGGGGACGATCTGGGTTCGCGGATGTACTGGGAATTGGTCGACAAAGCCATCGCCGAAGCGGCGTCGATGCATTTCGGACCCATGGATGGCACGGGGATGTTCGACACCTACGTGCGGTGCAGCACGGCCAATGTCCCCCGCGTGATGGAGATCGTGAACCGCATCTTCGCGGAGCTGGTCGAAAAGGGCATCACGCAGGAGGAGCTGGTCAAGGCCCGTAACAAGGTGCTCAGCGCCTTGGTGATCAAGAACGAGCTGCCGATGGGCCGGCTGGTCGATCTGGGCTTCAACTGGGTCTATCTGAAGCAGTATCGTTCGATCGAGGAAGATGTCGAGGCGGTCAAAGCGGTGACGATCGAGGATGTCAACACGCTCATCCGCCAAGTGAATTTGAGTCATTATACACAATATTGTCTGGGGCCGGCCCCCGCCTGTGCGGGGACAGGCTCGGCCTGAAGGAGAGATCCACGCGATCTTAAAGTGCAATGGACGGCAGTACCCCCCCAAAGAACTCCCGCGTGCTTCGTGCCGCGGATGTGATGCCACCTTTCAAGAACGACAGCGCCACGCGCGACGATCAGATGAGTCCTGACCCGATCCCGACGTTCGATTTGGCCGAGAGTATCCTGGCCGAGCAGCGGCGGGTCGCGTCGGGAAAGCGAAGACGTGCGCGAAACGTGGAGGATCGAGGCATGGGCAAGCCGGCGCCTGGGCGTGTGGGCGAGGTAGCGCCGTTTCGCCCTGTCGTCCATTCGCCCCTGCAAACCTGCGATCTGACCGAGCTGCACGAGATCGTGGCCGGCATCGTTTCCCGCGACATCGAGCGGCTCTGCACGGGACCGGTTTTGGCCCTCTAATAATGAGGGCCTGCGGCTTCTCTCAACAGCCGCAGGCCCAGCATGATCTCCCTTGCGGGAGGTTGTTGGTGAGGACGTCTGTGCCGCCTGTTGTCTGCCCGTACGCGGATGCGGACGCGGTGGTTCTCAGAGGGTTGACAGATGACGGTCGCCCGTCGAGACTGCGGGGAGGGCAGTAAACTGGATGAGATGAACCAGGGTACCGGATGATCGCTCCCCACATTCTATTGGTGAATCCACCGATCTACGACTTCGCGGCGTACGACTTCTGGGTCAAGCCGTACGGGATGCTGAGCGCCGCGGGTCAATTGCGGGGCCGAGCCCGATTTTCGCTTTTTGACTACCTGGAGCGCCGTTATTTCCCGACCGATCGGCGGCCTTTACACTGCGACCAGTGGGGCCGGGGCGAAATGCCCTGGCAATACGCCGACAAGCCTGCCTGTCTGGAGGGTGTTCCCCGCTACTTCCGGCGGTTCGGGCGTTCGCGCGATGTTTTCCGCGAATGGCTTTTGGCCCATGGACCGTTCGATTACGTGCTGATCCAGACGGTGATGACCTACTGGTATCTTGGTGTCCGGGAGGTCATTGACGACATCCGACAATTCGCGCCGGGCGCCCGGATCGTGCTGGGCGGCAACTACGCCACCCTCTGCCCGAGCCATGCCGGCGCGTTGGGGGCGGACCTATGCATCGCCGGGGCCGACCTCGATCCGCTGTGGCGACTGCTGGAGATCACGCCCGATCCGGGACAGCCTGCTCTGTGGGAGGCCTACGAACGCAGCGAGGTGGGTGTCCTGAAGCTGACGGATGGGTGCCCGTTTCGTTGCACGTACTGCTCCGTCCCGGCCGTCTACGGCGGATTCAGACCACGTCCTCTGGATCGTGCGATCGCGGAGTTGGATCTCATGTCCCGTCAGGGGGCAAAGGACGTCGCGTTCTATGACGACGCGCTGCTGTTCAATGCGGAAACCGTGCTGGTGCCATTCCTTGAGCGCGTTGTCAAGAGAGGGCTCGCCGTGAACTTCCACACGCCTAACGCGCTCAATGCCCGCTTCATTACGAAGGACTTGGCGGAACGCATGGTGCGCGCCGGGTTCAAGACCTTCTACCTTGGCTTCGAAAGCCGGTCCCGGCAGTGGCAGCAGGGGACGGGCGGAAAGGTCTATAGCGAAGAGCTGACAGCGGCCGTTGGCTACCTGCAGGATGCGGGGGCCGCCGCGTCCGAGATCACCGCCTATCAGATCCTCGGCCATCCCGACAGCGACGTTCAGGAGCTCAAAGACTCGATGCATTTCGTGCACGACCTGGGGATTCGAGGGATGCTGGCCGATTTCTCCCCCATTCCGGGCACGCCGGATGGCGAGGCCTGCCGCCGGTGGGTCGATTTGAGCGAGCCACTGCTGCATAACAACACCGCTTTCCCGGTCTTCCGCCTGGGGTTCGACGAGACCAACCGGCTCAAGGACCTGCAGCGGCAATTGAATCGCTCCGTGCGGCCTGTATAATCGACTCATGCAGAAGGTTCACGTCGAGAGTTTTGGCTGCCAGATGAACAAGCTCGATACGTCGCTTGTCGTCTCCGCATTGAAGCAGGCCGGCTACGGCTTTACGGACAAGGTCAAAGAGGCGGATGTCGTGGTCATCAACACGTGTTCCGTCCGTGACCACGCCGAGCAGCGGGTCCTTTCTCACCTGGGGCATCTCAAACACATCAAGCAGCACAAGCCTGAGCTGATCGTGGCCGTCATTGGCTGCATGGCCCAACGCCTGGGCGACAAGTTGCTGGCGCACGAGGCGGTCAACGTCGTGTGCGGACCCACGCAACTGGCACAGATCACCCGCCTGATCGACGACGCCCGGGCGGCGCATGCCAAGCGTTCCGCCGTCGCCGCCGAGATCCGCCGCAAAGAGGTCGAATCCCAGCAGGCCCTGGAGCAGTTTGAAGAGGAATTTGGCTCTCAAATTTCGAATTTCAAGTCTCAAGTCTCCGACGCCGATTCCGCTCCGGCCGCCCAGGCCTTCGTCCGCGTCATGCACGGCTGTAACAATTTCTGCACCTACTGCGTGGTCCCGTACGTGCGGGGGCCGGAAGTCTGCCGCGCGCCGGCGGCGATTATCGAACAGATCAAGCATTTGGCCGACGCCGGGGTGAAGCAAGTGACGCTCCTGGGCCAGACGGTGAATGCCTATAGGTATACGGACGGCCAGAAGACCTACAGCCTGGCCGATCTGCTGGACATGACGGCGCAAGCGAACGGGATCGAGTGGATTCGGTTTGTCACCAGCTACCCGGCGGAGGCCTTCTACGAGGACATCCTGGCCGCCATGGCTTCTGCGCCCAAGGTCTGTCACTACCTCCACATGCCGGCGCAGAGCGGATCCGATCGCATCCTGCGGGCCATGAATCGTCACTATACCGCGCAGCGATACCTGGAGTTCCTGGAACGGGCGCGCGCCGTGATCCCCGACATCAGCGTGGCGGGGGACTTCATCGTGGGTTTCCCGGGCGAGACGGACGAGGACTTCGAGGCGACCGCCGAACTGGTGCGACGGGCCCGCTACAAGAACTGCTTCGTGTTCAAATACTCGCCCCGGCCGGGGACGATGGCGGACAAGAAGGGCCAGGACGATGTGCCGCCTGAGGTGAAGCAGCAGCGGAATGTCGCCCTGCTGGCTATTCAGGAGACTGTCAGCGCCGAGATCAACGCCGGCTATCTGGGCCAGACACTGCGTGTGCTCGTGGAAGGTCCCAGCAAGAAAGCCCACGTCAACACGGCGGAATCCAACCAGGTGCAACTCGTGGGGCGCACGGGTGGCGATTCCATCGTCGTCTTCGACGGTCCCGCGACGCTGGCCGGGCAGTTTGCCGATGTGCAGATCGTTCGAACGTCGGCGTTGACGCTCTTCGGTCAACTCGGGTCTGAGGCGTCCCCGGTTACTTGACCACCGGGAATTTCGCCACAGGACCCGCCTTCTCCACCGCGGCCTGCACGAGCTGGGCGTATTCGTCCTGCATCGCCACATCGAGCGGAGCCGTCAGCGATTTTTGGAAATCGAAGGTGGGCAGCTCCGGCAGCGGCTGGGGAAGCGTAGAGGCACCGGCGGCGAACGTGCGGAACTGTCGTCCCCACGGCTTGACGCCCATGCCCTGCTTGACCATGCCGCCCAAGAGGGCCATATCCGTGGCCTCCGGGGTGTCGGCAAAAGGCCACGACAGCCACCCCTGGGCCAGCCGGCGTGACGCTTCGATCTCGGCTGAAATCCAGAGGTTCTGCTGATCCTCGCTGAGGAGCATCCGCCCCTGCGGCGCTCCGCCGCCGTACCAGCCGTATTCGCCCAGCACGACCGGCTTGCCGGCCTGGCAATATGCCAGAACGGTCTGGAGATAGGCCAGGTTCTGATCCCAGTAGGCCGGGGACGCAAGTGGCTGGTCGCCCATGAGCGGATAGAAGTGCACCGAAATGAAATCGAGCAGCTTGGCCTGCCGCCGCGGATTGAAGGCGGAATAGATGTGCGGTTCGCCCGGCCGCGCGATGGGATACGACCATTGAACATACCCGAGAGTAATGAGGTGCGTCGGGTCGGCCGCACGCAGCGTCTGAACCTGCCTGCTCACCCATTCATCCGCCAGATGCTCTCGAAAGAGCTGCCAATCCAGCAGGCGAGGATTCCCTGCCACGGCGACGTCTTTGGCGACCGCAATCGCTCCCCATTGCTCGCTGTCGGTTAGCTCTTTGCCCCAGGCCGCCTTCAGGCCGTCACGATTCGTGTACTTCGATTGCAGCCACGCGTTCCATAAAGAGTCCCACGATTCCACGTACCAGGGCATCTCGGGCTCGTTGGCGATGTCCCACGCGAGAATGGCAGTCTCGCCTCGATAACGAGTGCCGAGAGTAGTCCAGAGGTCCTGCGAAGCCTTGATGGTTGCCTCATCGGTGAACCGGTTCGGTTTCCAGTAATTGGGCTCACTTTCCCAGTCCGTAGGCGCGGTGACAATCAGCCGAATACCGGAGCGACGAGCGATCGCAATCAGAGTGTCCAGCTTCTTCAAGGAGGCTTTATTCGGATCAGGCTGGAACGCCGCGGCGGTCAGGAAGACCCGGGCGCAGTTGACACCCAGCTTCTGCATCGATTGGAAGTGGATCTTCACCAGGTCGGGCTTGAACCGGCTCCAGACATGAGGAGGCCAACCCGTATTGGGATCGTAGTAATTCGTGCCGAAGGGCACGAAAGCCTGGCCGGAGGTCGCATCCACGAACCCTCGCGCGTCGGGCGTCAATGAGATCAGGTTCATCCTGGGAGACGATGAACAACCCGTGAGGCTCAGCAGCGACACCGAGCCAATCGCCGTCATTACCCACAGGATGACTGTCGGGGAAAGGCAGTGCCTTGCGTTACGCATTCGTGCGATCTCCAACTCTCATTCTCAATAGGCGTTCCACAGGTAAAGTGCCTGCGGAGCACACAATTCATACAGCTTCATGCGATCAATTTTGAAGGTTGTCGCACTTTCCGCTCCCAGGATGTTCCGGAACGAGAACGGTCGGTGGTACTGGATGACCCGCGTGCCTCGAACGCCGATCATGCGTTCCATCATCGCGATGGCGTCGTCGATATAGCCGATCTCGTCGATCAACCCTTCATCGCGGGCCTTGGTGGCTTCGTAGACGCTGCCGTCGGCCAGCTCCGAGACTCTCAGGCCGGAAAGCTTGTCGGCTCGCCCGGTCTGAACGACAGACAAGAACCGGTTGTAGGCCGGCGTCAGCAGCCGCTCGCGGACATAGGTCAGCTCCTTGGGATCGGGAGTCCGGAACATGCTGGGCCAGTCTTTCTTGTCGCCTTCCGTCAGGAAGACCGGATGGACGCCGAGCTTGTTCTCCAGCAGGTTCTCCACGACGAAGAAACTCATCACAACGCCGATGGAGCCTGTGATCGTCGTGGGTTCGGCGATGATCTGGTCGCAACCGACGGCTGCGTAGTACCCGCCGGACGCGGCCAGGCCCTGCATGAAAGCGACGGCCTTGTGACCTGTCCGAGTCCGGTACTTCACGATCTCATTGTAGATGCGATCGCTGCCGGAAATGGTCCCGCCGGGCGAGTTGATGCGCACGATCAAGCCTTTGACGTCGCCATCTTCACGCGCGGTCTTGATGTGGTGCAGGAACTCTTCGGCCACCTGATCGTCGATGGTGCCCTGAATATCGATCACCGCGATCTTGTTGAGCCGGGAGCCTTCGCGCAGGACCGATTCCTGCGTCATCTTTCCGGAGCCCGTGGCGATGAAGGCGACGAAGCCGATCAGCAAGAGAAACAGGAGAAGATTGCCCACGAAGGACAACCCAAAGAGAATGCTCCAGAAGGTGCCCCAACGGGATCTCCGCGGCGGTCTCTCGAAAGGTTGATAGCTCGGCGGCATTGCCGGCGGGGCGGGTGGAACAGGCGGCAAGCTGCGGGGGGGCTCGCTATGCGGCGGCTCCGCCGGGCCTGGCCCGGCCGAAACAGGGCCCTGCTCGGTCGGCACCGGAGTTGAAGGAACCTGAGGCTGATTCGTGCTTTGGTCGAATTCCATGCTCTACTCCTTGAACTTGGCGGTCAAATTATAGCTAAGTACATCAGTGGGGTCAATTTATGAACAAGACAATCTGACGAAAGAGTTGCTGCCCGATATGATAGAGAAGTACCCCAGATTCTCCCGGCCGGATCTCGACCAGAGAGCCCTTCTGCATCCACTGTTCCAGAAGCTGAGCGATGGCATCTCCGAATTCACATTCGCCGGCATCCTCTTTGTGGGCCATGAGCCGGTGGCCTATGCGCTGGGCGAGGAACTGACGCAGGGCAAGAGCTTCGCCATTCACTTCGAAAAGGCATCGTGACGCGCCAGTACAAGGGAATCTACCAGTATGTTACCCAATCGTTTGCTGCCTGGCTGCCCGA
This sequence comes from uncultured Pirellulales bacterium, assembly GCA_964421295.1. Taxonomy (GTDB): domain Bacteria; phylum Planctomycetota; class Phycisphaerae; order Sedimentisphaerales; family Anaerobacaceae; genus PLanc-01. Next base: position 85,629 of record CAYQXM010000004.1, on the reverse strand, counting down.
GGGGTACGAAACGATCAATCGCGAGCGGGACTTGGGCGACCCCGGCCTGCGCCAGGCCAAGGAGAGCTACAAACCCATCGGCTTTGTCAAAAAGCATGTCGCCACGAGATAGGGAACCGGTCTATGGCTGCTGCCGGTCCAGCAGATACCACATCGTGCCATACTGAGGCGACAAGACGAGAACGCCGTTCTGGCCCTCGTAGGTGACAGGCACCTCCTGCTTCGGCGAACCGTCCGGCGCCAACGCCCGGCACGTCCATCGACCTTGCGGCAGGACCATGCGCCCCGAGACCGCCTCCATCCGCGCCGGAGCCCGGCCCCAGTCCCGCCCGACCGTGCGCCGGTCGGCCGAGAACTTCATCCCCGTATTCTCACACCGCCCGCAGGCGGTGACGAGGATTCTCTGGTTGGCATTGCCGTCCAGAGCGGTGATTGTAAGGGCGACGAATTCGGGCGTGCTGATTCGGATCTGACCTCGAGTCTCCTTCTTCATGCGTTCAGCGTGGCCTGTGTAGACCTTTGCCAGTGGGCCGGCGACGAGATAGAGGCCCTTGCCGGCGGCGTCCGCGGACCACGAAGTCTCAACTCCCGGCGTCTCGATGTCAGCCGCGAATGCGCCTTTGTGGGAGAGGACGAGTGTCGTGCGCAGAATCGAGTCCGCGATGATTGGGTGCTGCCACGCCTGCGTGAGGACGGCGAACATGTCCCGATCGTTCTGCAGATGGAGACGGGCGGCGTTGGGCAACACGTCGCCGGGGCCGGGGAGCGGGAGATCTCTGTATGCTGTCGTGACGGGCAGACCGTTCTGTGCGAATATGGCCGCCCCGGCGCGCATGAAGCCCCACTTGGCAGGATTGGTGTCGATATCAAAGTAGCTGTTGAGGTATTCGCGGGACCACCTGTCGCTGCTATGAGAATAGGTGTAAAGCCAGACACCGTCCCAGCCTTGCCTGGCGGCGAACGAGGCGATCATCGGGACGCACTCCGCCTGCGCGTCGAGAGGGGCAGGGTGATTGTACTCGCTGACTGTATAGGGTTTGCCCGCCAGTCTCTCTGCGGCGAGTTCAAACAACGTGGCCCCTTTCAGGTTGTCGGTCATGGGTTTCTGTTCGATGAACCAGTCGGCGGCGTCCCACGATTTGTTGGGGAAGCGGGGGTGCTGCCAGTAGGCGTGGGCGTCGATGTAGTCCATGTCGCTCTGGGCGTGCAGACCGAGAGGTCCGTAGACCACGGTCCCGGCGACCAGCGCACCGCAGCCGAGGTCCTTCTTAATATAGGAGCGCATGTCGTCGAAGTAGGCTTTCTCGGTTTCGGCAAGGAACATCATGCGGTCGAGGATCCGCGGCTGGCTTTCATTCTCCCGAAAGAGGGCGACGCTCTTATCCTTCAGTGTTTCGCTGCTCGTCAGGCCGACCTGCCCACCGGGGCGGAGTTCGATGCGGCCGACGGTGAACGATGTCGGGTTCCCGCCGAACGCCAGGCTGACGCGGGCGTTAGTCTCGTCGGTGGTGGCGACGAAGCCAAGTGAGAAGCGCTTGGGTTGAGTGGCCAAGTCGAGTGGGCGTGACAAACCCAGGTTGTTCCAAGGATCGTGTGTCTGGCCGGCCGTGCAGGCGATCTGTCGAGGCTGATCACTCGCGGCCTCGAAGGAGACGGTGTAGTATTGGCCCTGCTTGAGAGCCAGACCCCTTTGATTGAGCTGGAGGTGCCAATCTGTGGTGTCCGCTTTGCTGATCTGGACACGCGTCTGTCCGGCTTGTGTCTTCGACAGCGTCGCCTGGCAGCCCTCATGCTGCTCCAGGTTCCACGAAGATGGAACACCCTGGTCGGTCTGCCATGCCGAGAAGTCACTGTTCGTCAGCATGTTCTCGCCCAGCGGTTGGGTGTCCTTGGCCCAGGCGGTCCGGACGGCTTCATGGGAACCATACCGCTTCTGCAGCCATGCGTTGAACTGGTCCTGGAGGATTTGCGCGTAGTAGGGCGGCAAGGTGCGGAGAGTCTGTTCCGCGTCCCACATGAACAGGCTGTCCTCGTTGCTGACCTCCACGAACGCCACCGCCGCGTCATCGCCATACCGAGTGTTTCGATAGGGATTGACGTGAGTGAGGAGGTCGTGAGCATAGGCCTTCTGCGCCTCGATCAAGGCCGGGGTGAAGATGCCGACCATCTTATCGTATTCGCGGTTGGGCTTGGGCAGGTTGAGATACTCGCTGTGAGCGCGACCCACGTGCAGATTGATGTTCACGAAGATGCCCCGCCTGGCCAACTCGTTGATGAAGTAGTCCAAGCGGTCGAGAGCTTCGGAGGACAGAGTTCGTTTGTCCTGTGGATTCCAAATGCCGTTGGGCCAAGGAGATGTGTCCATGTGGTGACAACGAACGCTGTTCACCCCGGCGGCCGCCAGACGTGTGGCCACAGCTTGGGCGTCCTGGTGAGTTGGGAGATTGGCTGCGAAGGATAGATTGACACCCCAGATTCGTGTCGGTGTCTCGCCCAGCGCGAAATGGGCGTCGCGAACGATGATCCGACGGGACGTCGGCGCTATGGATTCGTATCGCGATATCCAGATCGGGTAGTTGGGATCGATCTTCGCGGGGATGGCGAACGGCACGAAGTCCTGACCGATAGCCAGGCCGGGCGACAGGGCTGCCGCCGTCGTGGCAAGGCCGAGGAGTAATTGCCGAGCTGTTGAGAACGTCACTTTGGGTCGAGATGGTCTCATAGTAGTCCCGATCAGCAAGACTCAGTTCCTCACGCCGCCACGGGGCCGAGAGCATGAGCGCATCTCTTTTAGCAATGTCCCGGGTTCTCGGCAAGAGCATGGCGCGGCGGCGTTCCACGAGGTTCGTCCCATAAAAGCCGGGACGGCCGCAGGTGGGGTCAAAACTTGTAGAATTTCCGCTTATAAACTGAGCACAACTGTCGATAATGACAGTAGTTATGGTCTGTTCTGATTATCAGACCCATCCGGCTGATTTTGGGGTTGATTTCACGGACGAACCGGACGAAAATAGTGCAGTACACTTGGAAATGAGACCTGAAGCGGTATCAACCATGTGTTTTACGAAGGATCGTAGGCTCAATGCCTGTACTGGTTGAGTTTTGTTGGAGATGTTGGAATGTCGTTAGCCACAGTAACTACGAAACGAATGACAATGCCGGAAATCAAGGATAAGGCCAAGGGATTGGGAATCAACCCCGGCAAGATGAAGAAGGTCGACCTGGTTCACGCGATCCAGGTGGCTGAACACTGCACACCCTGCTACGGCCGCTCGGGCGGCAACTGCCCGTGGCATCAGTGCTGCTGGCGCAGTGACTGCTTCAACACGAAGGCCTGAGAGTATACCCCGGTGTTCTCCCTTCAGATTCGCATGTCTCCAGAGACTATCGCGACCTGTCGCGATGCCATCGTGCTACCATGCGGTTAGGCATGACATTGTCATTTTTCAGTTCTGATCGTACGATTTTTTTGACACGTTATTTTGTGACGTGTAATATAGGGTCGCGCGTCAAGGAGTATACTTTCCTCCCTCGAGAGCATACCCTTCATGACAATACCGAGGGAATGTCTTTTGGAGACCGGTGGGTCTGAGGAGAAGACGAAGTGGCAAAGGGTACAGTGAAATGGTTCAGTGAGAAGAAAGGTTTTGGTTTCATTATCCCCGATGACGGTGGTGAGGATCTGTTCGTTCACCATTCGAACATCGCCGGCACAGGCTTCAAGACGCTCCAAGACGGTCAGGCCGTGGAGTATGAGCCTGCTCAGGGCCGCAAGGGGATGGAGGCCACCAACGTCCGACCCGTCTGATCTTTGAGACAGAAGTCGTCTGGATACAAGGCCCCGCGTGACTGCGGGGCCTTGCTTTTTGGATCTGAGTTTTCGTGGCTCGTGGAATGAGCTTTATATAGATCGCGTAAATTCGCCGGGGGAGTGCGCGATTCAAATTCGACGAGATTCACCGAATCACGCCAGCAGTCTGCCGGGTCGTGACGATTGAAGCGGAAGATGATCACCAGTTCTCATCTTCCGCTTCGTCCTCATCCTCATCTTCGTCCTCGTCGTAGTCTTCGTCCTCATCTTCGTCTTCGTCGTAATCCTCGTCCTCCTCCTCGTCCTCATCTTCGTCCATATCTTCGTCCTCGTCGTCCTCAAACTCCTCTTCCTCCACATCATCGTCATCCTTGTAGTCCAGCTCTTCATTGGCTGTCTCGCAGGTACAATGAGAGAGCTTCTTGCCACAAAAGACGCAGAACCCGGCTCCGACTGCAGGGTCGCATGTCTCGGTAACGCATCCACAGGATTCACACATGTTACACACCTTCAAAAAAGAGGTTATTGCTCCTCGGCAGCACAGCCGAACACCTTCGTGGGAAGTGCCGCCTCCCACGGCGCCAACATACTACGCTGGCCATTACGAAAAGCAATGCCTTTTGTGCAAAAAAATTCCGGGTTCAAAAGAGTAGTTTCGCGGGCTCGTTGGAGGGGGACTGTATTGGTTCGGCGAGGGCATGGAAACGGGCCGGAACAGGGGGCAAAATGCCCCGCGTGAGTCCATTGCCGGCGTTGTGGCGGTCGGTCGCCAGGGGCTGTTACGGAAGGCTCGACGCCACGGCATTCGGACTACGCTGAGGACTGAGAATCTGAACCTTGGCATCCAGGCCGGCAGCACGCCCTTCTTTGCGGCCGATGTGCAGGACACCCACCGTCGTGGGAGCGTCCGACTCCTCAATGGCTCGCAGGAAGCCGATCAGCTCTTTGAACCCGATGTTCTCGAAGCTGATCTCCACAAGTGTCTGGACCTGGCCTGATGGGGATTGCAGCTCGCTACGCTGCATGCCGACCATCCGGGCGGTGAGCCGCTGACGCTCGATCACAGACTCCAGGAACGACGGCAGTTCGAAATTCGGGTCCTGCCGCGCCATGCGTGACTGCAGCTCGGCAAATTCCCTGTGCAGGGCGCGATACTCGCGGCTCTGCTCCTGGATCTGGGCCAGTTCCTGTTCCTTCTCCGGGATGATTCTCTCCAGCGTAGCGATACGCTGACGAGCCGGTCTGATCGCCAGACCGTAAATGCCCCAGACCGCGACGACGGCGGCCATGACGATGGCAAACCGTTGTTCTCTCTTCGTCAGTCGCACCATTATTTTGCCGCCTTTCCACAGGGCAGGGACAATACAAAATGCACCTTTCCATCCGCGTCCTTGCGCGGTGGCTCCGGGGCTTCCAGGCTCTGAAAACCGGCGGATTCCTCCAGGGTATGCTGCCACTGCGACAAGGCGGTAAAGGACTTGCAGGTCCCCGTCAGTCGGACGGAATCCCCCGTGATGAGCATATCATCGAGGATCAGCCCGTCCTCCGCCGGCGCGTGTGTTCCCAGGGCGGAAAGGACTTTAAGCGGATGAGCATATCCCTGCCTGCCGGAATTCACCTGGGCGTTCTCCGCACGGACGGCAGCCAGCTTCTGCCTGAGCTGGACCGCCGGGTTCACGATATTCCTTTCCTCCGGCAACGTTCTGCGGAAGACCTGCTCAATCTGCATCTTGACGATGGCATACTGGGATTCCATGCGTGCCAGCCGCATGTAGAGACCCACGATCCACACGACGGCGATCGTCGCACAGAGACAGGCACAGAAGGCCAGATCTTTCTGCAGGCTGGCGCCCGGTCGGGTGCGCGCCTGGTGCGCGGCGAAGAAGTCCGGCCGCTCGTTGCGGTCGGTCGCCAGTGCCCGCAGTGCCAGACCCTCGGCGATACAGATATTGAAGTCGGCCGGCTCGTCCGGTCGGCTCACGCCCGCGTGCGGGTTGACGGTAGTCACCCGGCAATCCATCTGTTCCTCCAGGGCGGCTGCCAGAGAGGCCGCGATGCGGGATGCGGCGACGAGGAATATCGGTAACTCGCCATCCGGCTCGATCCCGAACAGTTTCCGCCAGGTGATCTGGATTTCCGGTCGCAAGAGACCGGCCAGTTCCTGGGCCGATGGCTGCGCGCCCGGCTCGCGGTGCGGAGCGACGAGTATGTTCCGGACCAGCAGGAGTTGATCGTTCTCGGTGACCGCCAGGCTCAGGGTGGATTCCTCCACGCAGAGAATCAGGGCTGTTCCCTGAAGGATCTCCGGGTGGTTCGTAGCGACAGCCCGACGGGCGGCGTCCACGGAAGTGTCGACGATCGCGGGTCGAATCTTGGCTTCCTTCAACCCGTTCAGCGTCCGTTCGATTGTCTGCCGGGAAGCGGCTGCCAGCACGACGCGGTGGCCGCCGGCGGTCGGTCGGATCGAACAGACCTGGACCACCGTGTCCTCAGCGTCGACGGGGAAACGATCCTTGATGGTCGTTGCGTCACCCGCCTCGATCCTGGCCAGGGTCGCGGCATCGACCTCGGCATCCGTGAAGAACACCCCGTGGGGCGGCAGTGAGACGGCCACCTCGGCGCGGCGATCGAAATCGTGTTCGAGAAACAGCGAGCGCAGGACGTCGGTCGCGGAGTCCGTACTCCGGCGAATCTGCAGTCCGAACGTCCTCTCGATGCGCAGACCTTCCGCCGTCCGGGCCAGTTGCACGGCTCGTATGTGGTGGCGGCCGATATCGATGCCGATCGATCTTCTCAACATAACTTCATGCTTTCCACCCGGCCTCCGAAGCCAGATTGTGCCCTGTCGGGCTTATGATTCCCTGTATAGAATGATATCGACATTTCCCGCCTGCGTGTTTCTTCGCAGGACCGCTTCAATCCGTCCGCGGTACTCCCCCAGGTTTGCCTGCGAATACACGCGGTAGAATCGATCCGTGGTGCTGACGGTGACGAGATTCTGGAGGGTCCGGTACACGTTATCGGGCATTCCGGGCACGTTCTTGAGCTCCGCCACGTTCTGGAACGGTCGCACCTGGCGCTGTTGCACGATCATCTCCGCCAGGGTGGGGTCCATCTGTTCACAGAGCGATTCGATCACGCGTTTGGGGGCGGCGTTGATGTTGATCCGGCTGTCTCCGGTCACCGTGAGAGAGTCGCGCAAACGCTCCAGAATCTCCCGACTGCCGCCTTTCACCCATTGGAGTTCATCGACAGTATCCATCGGCCGATTCTTGCAGTGATAGGGGATGTCCAGCGACGCATGGTAGCTGTCCTCGACCCCGACCCCGTTCGTCTTCACGAAGGGCAGGAGCGTCGGTTCATCATCGCGGTCGATCCAATCGATGACCGCCGGAACGATCTCGTAGCTGATCGGATGCTGGCGATCGTCGCGGTTGGCCAGGTCGATCAGACGCAGAAACTGATCGATCGCGGCGCGGTTGAGTTGTCCCTTCGTGTCCTTGAGTGTATTGAGGTTCAGACGGCCGCTTTCCTCACTGATGTGCACCGTACAGGTGCCGTCCGCCAGGGACAACGCCTGACCGGCGGTACGCAGCCCGGTCAGACGGGTGTCCGCGTAAATGTCGTTCGTGTCCCGGATGACGGCGACGGCGACATTCAGCCCCGCGCGGGCACAATTCAGGGCTTGTTCCGATGCGCGCAGACTCTCGGCGCCGTCCAGGTCCATCCGTGTGCTGCGGCTGAAGTTGAACAGCAGGGCCGACAACAGCAGTACGCCGCTGAGGACGACGATCAGCACAAATCCTCTGTTCCGGGTTGAAGCGTGAGCACGCGTCATAGCCTGTCCGTGTTCTGCGCCGTTTCGGTGTCATTCGTCCGAGTCGCAGCGCGGGAAACGACCGGGATCGTGGTCTGGGCCTCGTAAGAGCCGCCGCTCCCGTCGGAGACGGTCAAAGCAATCCTCACTGCCCGCGGGAGTTTCGTCGACGGTGATTGCCGGTCGTCCCATTGGGAGCGCCACTGAGCACCGTCGTAGAACTCCACCTTGAGGCTCTCGATGTGGTCCAGGATGGCGACCCAGGCTGCGGTGTTGCCGTCGGCGGGCCGGCCCGTGCGGGGACTCTGGCGGATCGACAGCAACCGGGCTGCCACATCGTACTGATAGCTCGTACAGACGAGCGTCGCTGCCGACGGGGTGCCGGTGGACGTACCGGCGGTTGTTAGAAACGTCAGGAACTCGCCTTGCAGACTTGCAGCGTTGCCGCGAAACACCGGCTCACGCGCGAAGTTCGTCGTCTTGTCCGTGTCGGATTCCGGCGCGGGGGCGAACGCGCAACGAAGCTGCCGCGTCATGAGGCGTAGGACGATATCCGCGCGTTTGCGACAGGCCGACTGGGCATCGTAACGCGTCAGTGATTGCGTCGTGGCTGCGTAGCTGCCGTACATCATCCCCGTGATCAGAACGACCATAGCCACGGCGATGAGCATTTCAATCAGGGTGAACCCGGAATGGGTCGGACGTCTACTCAAATCGGCTCTCCGCGACACAGGTTTTCATCTCGACTTCCTTCTGTCCCGACCCGTACGCCCAGGAGACGGTCGTCCGTATCTCCCGCAGCCCCGACAAAATCCGGCCGGGGGCGAGTTGCGGGCGGGCTTCCGTGACACGGGTGATCCATTCGAAGGTGGTGCCGTTGCGTTCGATGATGCCGGAGCGGCTTCCCAACGGAGGATACCCGGCGCCCCCAGCCTCCGCGGTCTTCTCCTGCGCGACGAACACCGCGGCGGATTGCGTCGCGGCCAGTTGTGCGGTGGCCAGACCTGTCAGGTGCAGGCGCAGCAGGGCCAGCAGCCCGATGGCGGCTATCGCCAGGGCCACGAGGACTTCGAGGAGTGTAAAAGCTCGCGTCTCTCGGCTAGCTCTCAAGATTCCAGCTTTCGACGTCTGCATCATCACCGGTCCCACCGTCCTCGCCGTCCTTGCCGTAAGATTCCAGGTCGTAGTCCTTGCTGTGCATGCCGGGGCTCACATAGATGTAGCTGTTGCCCCACGGGTCCTTCGGGACATTGGGGAGATATCCATCGGGGGCGTACTTCTGGACGCCCGGATTCTGAACGAGGGCCTGCAATCCTTCGGAGGTCGTCGGAAAGCGGCCGACATCTATCTTGAACGCCGAGAGGGCTCCCTGGATCGTGCGCATATCCGCCTTCGCTTTGACCCGGCGGACCTGCTCCGGGCGGTCGAGGATCTTCGGCATGATCAACGTCGCCAGCAAGCCGAGGATCACCACGACGATCATCATCTCGATGAGGGTGAAGCCGCGGCTTCGGGAGCTTTCCTGTTTGATAATCGATGATTTATCCATGATTACATTCCGAAATTAGACGCTTGATTGATCTCGAATATGGGCAGCAGAATCGCTAACACGATGAAGCCCACAACACCGCCCATGACCAACAGGATTAGCGGCTCCAACAGAGAGGTCAGGGACCGCACCGCAGTCTCGATCTCGGATTCATACATGTCGGCGATGTCGATCAGGCCGTCTTCGACGTTGCCGCTGGTCTGGCCGGTGGCGATCACATGGAACACGACGGGCGGGAAGATTCCCGTTGCCTGAATGGCGTCGGCCACCGTCTGTCCCTTGTGAACACCTTCCTTGATCGTGTCGGCCGCTGCCAGGATGATGTGATTCTGACTCACACGTCGGCTGATATCGATCGCCGCGATGATGGGAATGCCGCTCTTCATGAGCGTGCCCCAGGTCCGGGTGAGGCGTGCCGCCTCGATCTTGAAGAACAACGGACCGAACAACGGCAGTCCGAACTTGAGGCGATCGACCCAGATGCGCCCGCTCGAACTGCGGCAGAACGCGATGATCCCGCCGGTCGCGGCCACCGCCAGTACGCCCATCAGCACCCCGTTCGACCGTATAGCGTTGCTGACGGAAATCAGCACGAGGGTCGGCTGGGGCAATTGATGGTGCATCTGCGTGAATAACTGCGTGAGGCCCGGCACGACGTAGGACAACAGGAAAACCACGACGCCCGTCGCCACCAGCGCCATCATCAGTGGATAGGCCAGGGCGGCTTTGACTTTGCCGGTCAGTTGCACGCGTTTTTCCAGGATTTCGGCGAGGCGCGTCAGTACCGCTTCGAGGGTGCCGCTACTCTCGCCGGCCGCCACCATGTTGACGAACAGCGGAGAGAACAACTCGGGATATTTCCCCATCGCGTCGGCCAGGCTGTCGCCGCCGGTCACGTCGTCGCGGATTTGTCCGACGATGGGAGCCAGGGGGGCGGTGGAATCACCCCAGCGGACGTACCGGGACTTGGGCCTCTGGCCCAACTGCTCTTTCAGGACCGACAGGGCCGGAACCAGCGGCATCCCGGCGTGCAGCAGGGTGGACAGTTGCCGGGCCAGCCGGCAGACGTCCTTCGTGCCCACGCGCGTGGTCAACTGGGCGCGCTGGGCGCCCGCACCCGCCGGAGGCGGCAGAGGCGAGCGCACGGTTTTCGGCGCCGCCGGTGTCTCGATCGTGATTTCGGTTTCCGTGATAGACACGTCAGTTCCCTCCGGGCTCGATCTGAATACTGTCCTGTGTCACACGGTACACTTCCTCGACCGTCGTGAGGCCCTGGAGGGCTTTGGCCAGGCCGTCGTCGCGGAGGCGGACCATGCCTCTCCTCAACGCGACGTCCTTGAGAACGTGAGCGCCGCGCCGCTGAATGATCAGGTCACGGATCTCGTCGTCGACGACCATCATCTCGAAGATACTCGTTCGTCCGGTGTAACCGGTGCCGTGACAGGTGTCACAGCCCTCGCCTTTGAAGAGAGAGATTCCCTTGGTGCCGAGCCGGATCAGATCTTCCATCACGCCGGCCGATTCCTGTGGGGCACAGGGCTGTCGGCAGTTCGGGCATATCACCCGCACGAGCCGCTGGGCGAGGACCGCCACCACGGACGAGGCGATCAGGTACGGTTCGATCCCCATGTCGGTGAGGCGTGTGACCGCCGAGGGGGCGTCGTTCGTGTGGAGCGTGCTCAAGACGAGATGGCCCGTCAGTGATGCCTGGATGGCGATCTCCGCCGTTTCCAGGTCGCGGATTTCGCCGATCATGATGATGTCGGGGTCCTGACGCAGAATGTGTCGCAAGCAGTTGGCGAAGGTCAGATTGATCTTCGGCCGAATCTGCATCTGCCCGACGCCCGGCAGTTGATACTCGACGGGATCTTCGACCGTCAGGATATTGCGTTCTTCATTGTTGAGTTCGTTCAAAGCGGCATAGAGCGTCGTCGTCTTGCCGCTGCCGGTGGGGCCGGTCAGCAGAATGATTCCGTGAGAGATCCGGATCAGCTGCCGCAGCGTGTGCAGCATCTCGGGTCCAAATCCGATTTCCTCCAGTCCCAATTGGCCCCGGCCCTTGTCGAGCAGACGCAGCACGACGCGTTCGCCTCCGGCCGTCGGAATGACCGAGACGCGGAGGTCGGTGGACTCGTCGCCGATCCTGACGCGGCTCTGGCCGTCCTGTGGCAGCCGGTGCTCGGCGATGTTGAGGTTGGCCATGATCTTGAGTCGTGACAACAGCGGCGCCAACTGCGTCTTGGGCAGGCTCATGACGTTGTGCAGGACGCCGTCGATCCGGAAGCGAATCTTGACCTCGTTCTCATACGGCTCGACGTGGATATCGCTGGCCCGGCTGTTGACGGCATCGAACAGCATCTTGTTGACGGTCTTGACCGCAGGGGTCTTGTCCGCGATGCTGAGCAGGTCTTCCGCGTGCGTCTGGACGGAGCTGGTGAAAGTCTCGATGGAGGGCCCGCCCGACTCGGGCGAATCGCCCGTGCGGACCGTGCTGCCCTCGCATTGCTGGTAGTAGCACTGGCTGATCGCCTCATCGATCTCCGATGCGGGGCACTGCACGCGCGGGCACGGCTCACCCAGGACGGTCACGATCGCGTCGTAGGCTTCCGTGTTCAGCATATCCGCCAGCGCGACGACGATTCTCCCCTCGTCCGTGACGATGGGGATCGCCTGCTGCTTCTTGAGAAACTCCAGCGGCAGCCGTCGGACCAACTCCGGATTCAGCTGCTCCGGCGTGATCTTCCACAGTTGCTGGCTTTCTGTTTGTTCTTTCTGCTCTACCGTCACCGATGAACTCTCCGAAGCGACGCCGCTTCACCGTCCGGGTCATGGATTGAATTCATATGCCGGGGGCATCTCTTCCTTCTTCTGGCTCGACATTTGCGCCCAATCTTCCGGGCCCGCCATCACGTGGGGCGTGATGAAGATCAGGAGGTTGGTCTTCTGCAGTTGTTCCTCGCGGGAGCGGAACAGAACGCCCACGAGCGGCAGATCGCCCAGCAGAGGCACCTTTTTCTCGATACGCGTGGTGTCGTCGCGTGTCAGGCCGCCGATGACGACGGTCGCGTCACTCTTCATGGTGGCGTTCGTCTGGACCTGGCGTTTGGCCGTCACCGGCGTATCGGTCGCGGTGGTCGCGGATTCCAGCAGCTTGGTGATCTCGCCATCGATATTCAGCGTGATGAGTCCGCCCTGACTGACGTGGGGGGTGATCTTCATCTTGACGCCCACATCCTTGTAGTCGTAGTCTTTGATGACGGTCGGGTTCGTCGGATCGGTCGTCTCGGTAATGCGGGACCGGCTGACGAACGGCCGGTTCTCGCCGGCCGTCATATTGGCGGTGTAATGATTGGCGGTCGTGACGGTGGAGGACGACAGGATGTTCACGCCGGTCGTCGTCTGCAGGGCCTGCAGAATGGCGCCGATCTGAACGTCGGATCCAACCTGTTTCCAGGCGCCGGCGCCGAGTCCTTCCAGCGTGCCGCCCAAATAGCCGGCACGGGGGCCGAGATTGGTCAGCCCGAAGCCGCGAATGCTGTTGGACACGGCCTGGTCCATCGTCGCCCAGTCTACGCCGATTTGTTTGAGGGCCTCTTCCGTCACCTCCAGGATCAGCATCTCGACCAGGACCTGCTCCCGCACGATGTCGAGCTGCTCGGCGATGTGGGTGATCACCTCGAAATCCTGAGGCGAAGCGACCACGATCAGGGCATTGGCGCTGGGGTGCGATCGGACCTGGATGGTCTGTTTGCTGTCTACTGCGCCGACCATCTTCATGCCGGCCAACACCGATTCGAGCGACTGGGCCATCTCATTGGCATCGGCGTGATTGAGGAACTTGACATGAACGCTGTCCGTGCCGGTCGGCCGCTCGACGTCGAGCCGGGTCACGAGGCCCCGGATCGTCTCGATGTCCTGCTCGCTGCCCACGACGATGAGCATGTTCGTGCGTTCGTCGGGCAGGACTTTCGAATTCTTCCCCGCCGCCGCGGTGATGCGGGTGCGGGCATTGGCGGCAGGGGCCGTCAGCGCACCCTGCGTCTTTTCCAGAATGCGGTTGATCTGGTCGCTGAGCACCTGCGCCGAGGCGTACTTCAGCGGAATGGTCTCGACTCTGTCGCCGGACCCTTCCACATCGAGCTCCTGGATGATCTGCGCGATGTAGTGGATGTTCGAGGAGGTGTCCGTGACCAGAACGGCATTGATCCTCGGACACGTGGTGTTCTGCGCACCGGTCGGCAGGAAGGGCTCGATGAGCTGGCTGACTTCGGCCGCATCCGTGTGCTTGAGCGGTATGATCTGCGTGATCAGCTCATCCGTTTTGGGGATCGCCGCCGGGTCTGCGCCGATGTGCACGGCGAGATTACGTTTGACGGCATCAGCCTTCGGAACGACCTTTATGGCGTTGTCCGTCTCGACGGTCGCGTACCCATAGACGTCGAGCACCGATTGCAGGAAGCCATAGACTTCCGAGCGTTTGATTTTCGTCGGTGACATGACGGTGATCGGCCCCGTGACGCCTGGGTGTCGGACGAAATTCGTGCCGGTGATTTCCCCGATGCTCTTCAGGACCATGCCTACGTCGACCTGCTCGAAATTCACCGTCACCATTTCCTCGGGCGGATCGTTCCGCGCGGCGGGGGGCGTGCTCGGGCGCGAGTCGAGGGTCGGATCGTGTTCTGCCTTGGCTTGTGGCGGCCGCACCGGTGACGTGTTCTGGACCGGCGGTTTAGCCTCCGGGGTTTGCGAACGAACCATTTCCGGGGCCGCGGCGGGTTGAATCTTCGCCGCCCGGGCCGCAGGAGCCGTCTGGGACGCTCGCGTCTGCGACAGAGGCGCGCGCGGACGAGAACTCTCCGCGCGGACCGGAGTTTGAGCTACGGATTGCGGACGCGTCTGCGTCTGCGGCACCGGCATACCGTCCGGAAGCTCGACGGCCACGCGTTTCGATGTCTGCGGCGCAGCGGGCACTGG